>JBOGKE010000104.1:0-20972 GCA_050745265.1 Terriglobia bacterium | reverse complement strand
CCTGGTGGCAAGCGGCGGAAGGTACCGTTGCATCCTGGCATATTCCCCCCGGCCTTTGGCCGAGACACAACAAGGCGCGGAATTTTTCAACGCAATGCTGGCATTGATGCCTCCTCAGTAGGGCGAGCGGTCTTGCTCCGCGAGCGCCCGGTAATCTTCCGGCGTATCGATGTCCAGCAGAATGCCTCGATCTTGAACCGTCACTTCGCACGCGGCATCGCGATACTTTGCCAGTACCACGTTCGCTCCGCAGTCCGGCGTGAGGGCCAGAAGCTCTGCGAAAAGAGCGCGCGCAATCAGGACGGGGTGGCCGCGCCGGCCCTCGCTTACGGGAACGATCAGGGGCGCGCCGGTGCGTTCGAAGGCGGCGACGAGCTCGGAAATCACGCGCGGCTCCACGGCGGGATGATCGACGAGGCAGAGCAAGACGCCGGCGGCCGTGCCTGTGCCGATCTCGCGCAATCCGGCTTGCAGAGAAGAGGTCTGCCCCAGCCGGTAATGCGGGTTGTCAATAATTTTGGCGCCTTGCATGCGCACCGCGGCTCGAATTTTGTCCGCGTGGTAGCCCAGTACAACAATCCGCTCGGTGATGCCTGCCGCGGCAAGCTTTTCCAGGATCGCTTCGAGAAAGGGGCGCTGCTGATAGGTGAGGAGCGGTTTATCTCGGCCCATGCGCTGCGATTCTCCCGCCGCGAGGACCACGCCGGCAATCGGAATCATGCGGTTTGACGTGACTTGGGATGGAAAGCGAGTGAGGGCGCAGTCGCTTTTGTGTTGCGGCGAACCGCGATCATCTCCGCGACAATCGAGACGGCGATCTCCTCCGGCGTGAGCGCGCCGATCTCGAGACCCACCGGCGAGCGAACGCGCTCGAGCGTTTCGAGCGGTGCGCCTTCCTGACGAAGAACCTTAAAAAACTCCACCAGCTTCCGCCGGCTTCCCACCATGCCCACAAACCGCGCCGGCGCCGCGACGGCCCAGCGGAGGCAGTCGAGATCGCTCTTATGGCCGCGCGTCGCGATCACGAGATAGGAAAACTCGTTCGGCCGAAGCCGCGGGAAGATTTCTTCCCACGGGCCGGTGAAGAGCGCCGAAGCCTCAGGAAATCTCTCGCGGCTCGCGAAGGCTTCGCGGTCATCGGCGACAATGATATCGAACCCCGCGGGGCGCGCCACGTTCGAAAGCGCGAGGGAGACGTGCCCGCCCCCGAAAAGGTAAAGCGCAGGCGTCGCGAGGATTGGCTCGACAAAGATATCGAGCGAGCCGCCGCAGACCAGCCCCTGGTCGTAGTCCGGCGTGTTATTCAAGTTAAAGTGCAAGCGCCGGGGCTTTTCCTCGCGCATGACGTCTCGCGCCACGGCCCACACTTCTGCCTCGACGCACCCGCCGCCGACCGTTCCCAGGATCGATCCGTCATCGCGCACCAAAATCTTCGACGTCTCGTAGCTCGGAATCGACCCCTGCACCTGAATGATCGTCGCGAGCGCGGCGCGGCGCCCTTCTTTACGCAGGCGCGCGATTTCAGCGTAAATGTCCATGGCTCCCGGAAATCCAGGTTAGTCAGAGCCTGTTGCGATGTCAAACCTCGCGGCCGACCGCGCCGTCGATCTCGTCGGTGGCGCTCGCGCAGCTCCTCACAAGCCGCGCGCCTGAATCTGGAGATCCGCGTTGCGTGCATGCGTGACGCGCAGCTCAAGCTCAGCCGCGATTCCCTCGACAATGCTGAAGGCGCGCACTTGGCGTTTGGGCGCAGACGCGGGCGAGATGATGAAGTAGGCGATTGAGGGATAGAACGCCATTTCCACGTCGCGTCGGGATGGAAAGCTCGCGCCGGAGGGGTGGGAGTGATAAATGCCGAGATGACCCAGCCCGAGTTCGCGGAAACTCCGCAGAGCCCGGATCAATTCGCTCGGGTCCATAAAAAACTCACGTTCGGACGCGAGCGAGTTGCTGATGCGGACCCAATGGGTAATCGCCCCCTCACGGCCAGCCAACAGACCGCAGCATTCGCGCGGCAAATCGCTCGCGGCGTGCTCGCGCATGGCTGCGAGCGCCGTCTCGCTCACCGTCACCTGACGCAACACAGCTTACTTCGCCTCAATTTTCTTTCGCCGCAAGAAAGCCGGCACCTCGAAGTCGTCGCCCGGCGCCTCCGCTCCGCTCTCTGCGGAGACCGCCTCAATCGGCAGCCGGTCGCTGCGAGCACCCGCGGCCGCTGCCTTGAATGCGGGCCGTGCGACCGCCGCGCCCGCGCGCGACCCGAAGCCCGCCTTCTCGTTCCGGATCCCCGTCGCAATCACTGTGACCTTGACCTCGTCTCCCATCGCCTCGTCCTGCACCGCGCCGAAAATGATGTTCGCGTTTTCCGCTGCCGCCTGCTGCACGATGGTGGAAGCGGCGTGCACTTCGTGCAGCGTGAGCTTGGTCGAGCCGGTGATATTCAGGAGAATGCCTTGCGCGCCGTTAATGGACGCGTCTTCGAGCAGAGGGCTCGAAATCGCGCGGTTCGTCGCCTCGACAGCGCGGTTCTCTCCGGCCGCCGACGCGGTGCCCATCACTGCATATCCCATACCCTGCATAATCGTCTTAATATCGGCAAAATCGCGATTGATGATCCCTGTGATCGTGATGATATCCGAAATCCCCTGCACCCCTTGCCTCAGGATGTCATCCGCAATACGAAAGGCCTCGAAGAAGCTCGTACCCTTGTCCACAAACTGCATGAGGCGCTCGTTCGGAATGCAGATCACAGTATCGACCGCTTCGCCCAGCTCCGAAAGGCCCTGCTCTGCCTGGGTCATTCTCCTCTTCCCTTCGAAGGCGAAGGGCTTGGTCACAACCGCCACGGTGAGCGCGCCGAGTTCGCGCGCCAGGCCCGCCACAATCGGCGCTCCACCCGTACCGGTGCCGCCGCCCAGCCCGGCGGTGATAAAGACCATGTCCGCGCCGTTCAGCACGTCCAGCACCTTCTCGGTATCCTCAATCGCGGCCTGGCGTCCAATTTCGGGATTCGCTCCCGCGCCGAGTCCCTTGGTGAGTTTCGCGCCGAGCTGAATCTTCATCGGCGCCTTCGACATGCTGAGAGCTTGCAGGTCTGTGTTGGCGACGCAAAACTCGATTCCTTCGACGCTCGCGTCAATCATCCGATTTACCGCGTTGCCGCCGCCGCCGCCAACGCCGATGACTTTGATTCTCGCTCCCCGCCGCAGCTCGTCCGAAAAATCCAAGCGAATTCCGTTGCCGCCGTTTTCTGCGCTCATCGTGCTCCTTTCCAATTCAAATATCAGATCTCAGATTTCATATTTCGGCTCTTCTGCGCGATGAACCCCGCCGGCGCGTCAGTTCCGGGCCCGAAAGATCCCCCAAAGTTTATTGGCAACGCCCGGCCCGCGAGCGTCGTGCAGCCGCCGCAACCGATAGCCGTGGATCACCAGCCCCGCGACGGTGGCGTAGACGGCGTCCGGGAGCACGTCTCCCATTTCTTCGAGACCGTAGGGCACGCCGATGCGCGCCGGCAGCTCCAGGGCGTTTTCCACCATCCCCACGAGGCCCCCCAGCTTGCCCCCGCCGCCGGTGAGAACGACGCCGCCTCCCAGTTGTTTTTGCATCCCGGAGCGTTCGAGCTCCTTCGCGATCAGCTCCAGCAGTTCCTGTGCGCGAGGCTCGATGATTTCGCCTACCACACCGTAGCTCACGGTACGCGACGGACGCTCGCCCACGCAGGCGACCTCGAGCGCCTTTCCCTCGTCGGCGGAAGGATCCCGCTGCCCCCACTCGACCTTAATCTTCTCCGCTTCAGGAATCGGCGTGCGCAAACCCACGGCGATATCGTTGGTGAAATGATCTCCGCCGATGGGAATCACTCCGCTGTAGCGAAGGCAGCCTTCATCGTAAAGGACCACGTTCGAGCCGCCTCCGCCGATATCGATGAGCGCCACTCCCAGTTCACGCTCGTCGGGAGTGAGGCATGCCTCGGCCGACGCAAGCGCCTCGAAGATCGTTGCGTTCACTTTCAGCCCGCTGCGGTTCACGGCCAGAATCACGTTTTCGTGCGCCAAGGTGGAAGCCGTGACCAAGTGCACGTCAACTTCTAGCCGCGCCCCGGCCATGCCCACCGGGTTGCGAATTCCGTTCTGCGCATCGAGCAGATATTCCTGCCGCTCGGCGTAAATCACTTCGCGGTCCGGTGGAAGGGTGATTGCCTGCGCCGCTTCGAAAACCTTGCGAACGTCTTCGTTGGTGACTTCCCGCGCCGCGCGCGAGCCTTTCGACAGCGTCAGTCCGCCGCGCGAATTGACGCCGCGGATATGCGGTCCGCCGACGCCCAGGTACGCGCTGTCCAACGGAACGCTTGCAGCGTCCTCTGCCGCTTCGATCGCCTTCTTGATCGAGAGGCAAGCCGAGTCGAGGTTAACAATGACGCCGCGCCGCCAGCCGCGTGACTCCGCCACTCCGAACCCCGCCACGCGCAGGCGGCCATTATCCAGTACTTCGCAGGCCAAGGCGCAGGTTTTCGTGCTGCCGAGGTCGAGTCCGAAGATGCACGGTTCAGCCATTTCAATTTGTCAAAGCGGCTGCGACGGCGAGTGATCCGCAGCGGGCCTGCCGCCGCGATGCTGATGCTGGCCTGATGCGCCTCGCTCATCGCTGGCGATTGGCTCCTGATCAACCTCGGTCTAGCGGCGCACAGCCCGGCGGCGCCTCCTGCCACGGGCCGCTTTGGCGTGGGGAGCCGCAGGGCTCGATGCCGCGGCGAGAGTCGGCTTCGCTGCAGCATTCGAAAGCGCCGCCTCCTGCTGCGGATCGACCACCACTTCATCCCGGAAGCGGAGATCCATCGAGTCAATCCTCGGATTGTTTGCGAGCACTTGAGGGGCCACCTTCACAAACGTCCTGAAGCGCTGCCCGTAGTCGCGTTCGCCAAAGTGCACCAGCACCGTCTCGCGTCCCTGGACCAGAAGAACGCGAAGATCGGCAGGATCGCTCAGGTCGACCTCGGAAATCGTCCACCCTGACCCGAGCGCCGCCTCGCTGGTGTCGCTCAGAAACTGCTCGTACTGCGCCAGCATCGCCCTCCTTTGCGCCAAGTCTCGGCCGGAGCCCAACCCGTAAAGCACGGGATAATCGAGCGGCGCTTTTTCTACAAGCTCAAGCAACACTCCGCCGTTGTCGACCAACTCCACGCGCCCGCCCACGTCGGCAAAGGCAACCGGCGTCCGCTCGACAACGCTGACGTCGAGGCGGTGAGGGAATACGCGGGTTATTGTGGCCGATGCGACCCAGGGGACCGACTCCACGCGGCGGCGCATGGCGTCCAGGTCCAGCCGAAACAGGCTCACGGGCCGGCCGTTCGCCGAGTTGCCCAGAGCCAATGCGCTGAGCACATCAGCGGTCGAAATGATCCGGTTTCCGGAAAGCCGCACGTCCTTCTCCGGCTGGAGATAAAACAACGGCGACGACAGCACCCAGCGAACCGCGCCGTATCCAGCGGCAACCAATGCCAGCGGCAGCAGGATACCAACCAGAAGGAACTTCACCAGGCGACTCTGAACGCCTTCTCCGCGCCGGATCTTAATCACCTTTTGGCGGCGCCGGTAGGGGTTCGGCTCCTCCACGGTGAGCTCATCCTGATGCGTAATCTGCTCGGGTGCGATCACAGCTCCCTCGTTGCGACGATACGCCCGGCCGCTGCAGCGGCGAACTGTATTCGCCGAGGCTCCGAGTAGGGAAATCGGCGATTCCTTCCTGCGTCAAGGCAGGCTCCGATCGCCGCTACAGCCGGAGTACGATAACAGGTGTTCATAACAGCCGGCGCGCGGGTTCAAACTCGGGCGCGGCTCTTCGCCTCGCTCGCGGCCCGAAGTCCTTCCGCCAAGTCCTCTCCGACCTTCCAAACGCTTCCCGCTCCGATCGTGAGGATCATCAGCCCGGGACCAGCATCGGCGATCACCTCATCGATCAGCTCGTCTGCGGAGGGCGCAAGGCGTGCAGAAGCGCAGCCGAGCTCCCGCATCCGTTCCACGAGACGCCGCGAGGTGACGCCCGGAATCGGTTCTTCGCTCGCCGGATAAATCTCCAGCACATAGACTCGCTCACAGCCCGCGAAGGCGCCCGCGAAGTCATCCATGAGGGCAAGCGTCCGCGTGTAGCGATGCGGCTCAAATATGGCCCAGATGCGCTTGGCGCCCCACATACGCGCCGCATCAAGGGTGGCTCGAATTTCGGCGGGGTGATGCCCGTAATCGTCGACTACGGTCATGCCGCCGATCTCCGCCTTGATCTGAAAGCGCCGGTCCGCTCCGCGAAAGCGCTCGAGGCCGCGGCGGATTGCCTCCGCATCTAAGCCGAGCTCGAGACCCGCGGCGGCGGCGGCGAGAGCGTTTTGGACATTATGACGGCCCGGCACGGCGAGAATCACCTCAGTCAAGGCCGTTCCGTGTTCCGTAATTTGAAACGCTGATCCGCGGCCGCAGGGCCGGATGCCCGCCGCGCCAATCGCGGCGCCCGGCTCAAGTCCGTAAGTGATCAGGCGGCGCCGCAGGCGCGGGCGAATCGACTCGAGCGTCTCGCGCCACGGCGGATCAACGCAGGCGATGATGGCGCCGTAGAACGGCGTCTTGTTCATGAACGAAACGAAAGCCTCCTTGATCTCGTCGAGATCCCGATAATGGTCCAGATGCTCCCGGTCGATGTTTGTGACTACCGCGAGTGAGGGCAGCAGAAGCAGAAACGACCGGTCGCTTTCGTCGGCTTCCGCCACCATGAGGTCGCCCTTGCCGAGGCGGGCGCTTGAACCGAAAACGTCGAGCCGCCCCCCGATCACGGCTGTGGGATCGAGCCCAGCCTCGGTCAGCATGACTGCGATGATCGAAGTGACGGTGGTTTTGCCGTGCGCGCCGGCGACCGCCACGCTGAATTTCATCCGCATCAGCTCGGCGAGCATTTCAGCGCGCGGGATCACGGGAACCTCGAGCCGCCGCGCCTCGACCACCTCGGGATTCGCCGCAGGAACTGCGGAGGAGGTTACGACCACCTGCGCGTCCCCGACATTGACTGCCGCGTGCCCCGTAAAGACCTTGGCGCCGAGCGCGGCCAGACGGCGAGTGACCGTCGTCTCTTTCAAGTCCGAGCCCGAAATGGCGAAGCCCTGGTTCAGCAAGAGCTCCGCGATGCCGCTCATGCCGATGCCGCCGATCCCGATGAAGTGGATGTTGCGAATTTTACCGAACATCATCTTCTGTGCCTGCTGCCTGCCAGCTCTTCGACGAGATCAGCGATCGCCGCGGCGGCATCGGGACGGGCGAGCCCGCGCGCGCGCCGGTCCATCCCCGAGAGCGCCTCCGGCCGGCAGAGCTCGCACACCTCGTTGAAGAGCCGCTGAGGTGTGAGGTCGCGCTGCTCGAGGATTCGCGCTCCGCCCGCACGCTCCAGCGCGCGCGCGTTCGCGAGCTGGTGATCATCCGCCGCCGCCGGAAATGGGACGAGCAGCGCCGCCTTCCCCGCTGCAGCCAACTCGGCGACGGTGGAGGCCCCCGCCCGGCTGACCACCAGGTCGGCGGCTTCAAATGCCCGGGGCACGTCGTCGATAAATTCTGTTATTTCCGCGTCCACGCCGGCGCCCGCGTACGCTTCACGCACCCTCTGCGCGCCCGCGCTCCCCGCCTGATGCACAATCCGGAAGCGGTTCGCGCAGCCGGCGAAAAGGGGCAAAGTCCCGATCATCGCGTCGTTGATGGCTTTCGATCCCTGGCTGCCGCCTAAAATCAGAACCGTGTAGGGCGGCGCATGGACCTTCGGTGCGATCCGATGGAATGCTGCGCGCACCGGATGACCGACGAAGCGCGCCTTAGGTCCGTAAACGGCGCCCGCGCTTTCAAACCCAACCGCCGCGAGGCGAACGAGCGGCGCGAGAACCCGGTTTGTGAAGCCCGGCGTAACGTTCGGTTCGATCAACAAAGTTGGCGTGCGCCAGATCGACGCTTCGAGCATCACCGGCCCGCCGGCATATCCGCCCATTCCGACCACCACATCCGGTCGGAACACCCTCAACACTTTCATCACGTCCCAAAAGCTGCGCGGCAGCACCACAAAATTGCGCAGCTTCCGCCATCCGCCGATGCCTTTGAGTCCTCGCGCGGCCACCCTATGCAGCGGAAAGCCCGCCGCCGAAATGAGCCGAGCTTCAAGCTCGCGTCCGCCGCCGACAAATTCGATGCGGCACGGCGAATCTTTCGAAGCCGCTCGCGCGGTCGAGCGCGACCGGAGTTCTTCCGCCACCGCCAGGGCGGGGAAGATATGCCCTCCCGTGCCTCCGGCTGCTATCAACACCCGCATTGAAAGTCTGCGGGCAGCACGTACCAAGCGCCCGCCATCCTCGTCAGCGCGGACCTCACGTCCCAAGATCCGCGGCGTTTCCATCAGTCCCTCGCACGAACCGCAGGCGGGCTGTCGCGGCGATCTATGATCGCCGGAATTCTCGGAGAACGATGAACGGCGATCCCGTCCTGCGTCAGGGCGGGCTTCGATTGCCGCTACAGCGATTTCTGTTACCGTGACGCCAGTGCAATTTACGAGCTAAAACACACTATTCCCGCTGCTCTGCTGAGAGATGTTGAGCAGCAGTCCCGCCGCGATCAGGTCGATCAGCAGCGATGATCCTCCATAGCTCACGAACGGCAGCGGAATGCCCTTGGTCGGGACGAGGCCGATCACCACGCTCATGTTTACGAGCGCCTGCCCCACGAGAAGCACCGTGAGTCCAATGGCCAGCAGCTTCCCGAATCCATCTGGCGCGGCAGCGGCCGTCCTCAGTCCGCGCCATAGAAGCACCCCGAACAGCAGCAGCAACAGCACGGCCCCGATGAAACCCCACTCTTCACTGACCACGGCATAAATAAAATCCGTCTGCGGGTCAGGCAGGAAAAAGAGCTTCTGATGGCCTTCCCCTAAACCGACGCCCAAAATGCCTCCCGAGCCCACTGCGATGAGGGATTGCAGAATCTGAAACCCCTTCCCCAGCGGATCGCTTTCCGGGTGCAGGAAGGCGATCAGGCGATTGGTGCGGTAAGCAGCGTGCGTGACGGCAAGATAGAGCACGGGAAGCGCGGCGAGTCCCGCGCCCACGAAATACCGGAAGCGCAGACCGGCGGCAAAAAGCATCGCCGCGGCGATCATCACGAGAGCGAGCGACGTTCCGAGATCGGGCTCCTTGAGCACCAGCGCCACCATCAGAACGATCACAAGTCCGATGGGCGCCAGCGTGTGGCGCAAGTCATTAATGACGTGGCGCTGGCGGTCGAGAAAGTACGCGACGAACACCAGCAGCATGATTTTTGCCAGCTCCGACGGCTGGAAACTGAGCGGGCCGCTGTAGAACCAGCGATGCGTCGCATGCCGCACCGGCATCAGCAGGACGGCGGCGAGCAGGAAAAGCTGCAGCGAAAGGGCCGGAAAGATCAGGCGCGCGCTACGCAACCGGCGGTAATCGAAGCTCATCAGCTTCCACATCACCGCGAGGCCAAGGGCCGCCCAGATCGCCTGGCGGATCACGAAATGGAAGCTCGATCCATACTGCTCCGCGGCGACAACCGCCGACGCGCTGAACACCATCGCCAGCCCAACCGCCACCAGGACGAGAATCGACGCCAGCAGCACGAGATCGGTTTGAAGCTTCCGCGCCATCGCTGATCAAGCTCCTTCGTCAAACGGCTTGTCTTTACGTTCGCCCGCAAATAAGCTGGCCTGGCTTTCCTGGTTGGCCTTGCGTTCGCCTTCGGGGGCGGCATCCCCGGAGTCGTTTTTGCGGGCTGCACCCGTGTCCGGTTGCGCTGCGGCCTCTCCCCGGCCCGCTTCGTGCGGCAGCGTGGGCGCATCCTCCTCGATGAGAGTGTCTTCGAGCGCAGGCTCGTCTCGGGAATCGAGAGAACTCAATTCCGGCTCGCCGGGCGGCAATTCTTCGCTGCCCACTTCGTAAATGTATTCGAGTCCGGCGGACGCCTTCGGCGCGGAGGGAGCCTCTTGATCCTGCGAATCAGCATCAGTGAAGGGTCCGATGGCGAGCGGCTCGGTCGCGCGTTCAATAATGATCGCCGGGGCCGCTCCGGATTCCGCAATGGGCGATGCAGGCTCCGGCTCGACAGCGACGCGGGACCTCGGCTCGGCTGGCGCGGGAGGCGCCCACTCCGGAATGGGTTTTTCAGCGAGATGCTGCACGATCTGCTTGAACGCCTGACCTCGCTCCTCAAAGTCGCGGAACTGGTCATAACTCGCGCAGGCGGGAGACAACAGCACGATATCGCCGGGAACCGCGCGTTGAAAAGCCATCGCGACGGCGGACTCGAGATCACCGGCCCGAAACTGGCTCACGCCTTCGAGGTCCGCGGCGATTTTGTCCGCCGCCGCTCCAATCAGATAAATTGACTCGACGCGAGTCTCGATCAGCGGCCGGAGCGGCGTGTACGGAGCGCCTTTATCTTTACCGCCCAGGATGAGATGCACTCCACGCTCGAACGTCGAAAGCGCTTTGGCGGCGGCATCCACGCTGGTGGCCTTGGAGTCGTTGTAAAACGCGACGCCGCGGATCGTTGCCACGTATTCGAGCCGATGCTCGACGCCCGTAAACTCGCGCACCGCGCTGCGGATCGCCTTGAAGTCCGCGCCTAAAACGCACGCCGCGGCGGCCGCGGCCATGGCGTTTGCGGTGTTAAACGCGCCCCGAAGCTGCATCTCGCGCTCTTCAAAGAGCACCCTCTCGAGATGCGCCACGCGGTAAAGCACGCGGCCGCGGGAGAGCATCACTCCCTCCGGCAAATCCTGATCCATGCTGAAAAAGAGCTTCCGGCTGGCGACGGCGGAGGCTAAACCCATCACCACGGGGTCATCCGCATTGAGGACGGCGTAGTCTCGCGGCTGCTGATTGCGAAAGATCTGCGCCTTGGCGCTCACATACGCCTCAAACGTCCGGTGGCGGTCGAGATGATTCGGAGCGATATTCAGCAGTACCGCGACATGGGGGCGAAAGGTTCGGATCGCTTCGAGCTGGAAGCTGCTGAGTTCCGCGGCCACCACCGACTCCGGCGAGTAAACGTCCACCGCCGAGATGAGAGGAACGCCGATGTTCCCGGCCACGTAGGTCTGGAAGCCGGAAGCCTCCAGCATCTTACCGAGGAGCGTCGTGGTGGTCGTCTTGCCGTTTGTGCCGGTGATTCCGACCAGAGTTCCGCGGAAGAACCAGCTAGCCGCCTCGACTTCCGGCACCACCGCCACCTTGCGGTTCCGGGCCGCGTCGAGCTGGGGCATGTCCCAGGGAACACCGGGGCTGACCACAATTAGGTCGTGGCTCAAGAACGTCTCGGGACGGTGCACGCCGAGTTCGAGGCCAATCTTTTGCGCCATCAGTTCCTGAAGGCTTGAGCCGAACGATGCGGGGCCTCGCGCATCGGTGACGGTGACGGCGGCCCCCTCCCGGCTGAGGCGCTGAGCTACCGCCCGGCCGGTTCGGGCCAGCCCCACCACGAGCACACGCTTGTGACGAAGCTCCATCACGTGAGGCCTCGCTTCGATTTCCCGCCATTCTTGCGGAAGTGCGAGTCCAGAATCTCCGAGACTAGCTCGGAGAGCGAGCGGCGATTCCGCCGCGCCAGCCGGCGCGCCTCGATGATGGTTTCGCGATTGAGCGTCAGGCTCACGCGCGTCGGGTTTCGAAAAGATTTGGGCCTCGCCATGATTGCCCTGTCAGCTCAAGGGCGCCGAGCGCCGAATCAACGTCGTCGCGCCGTGGTTAAGTGCGTATTTTATGCGCACAAAAAAAAGATGTCAAAGGAATTTGTGAAGCCCGGCGCCCCGTCAGCGAAGCTTCAGCGTGGTGAGCGCGAACAGCGCGAACACGAGCGCCGCGATCCAGAAGCGCGCGATGATCTTCGACTCCTTCCACCCCAGCAGCTCGAAATGGTGATGGAGCGGCGACATCCGGAAAATTCTCTTGTGGCGGAGCTTAAAGGATCCCACCTGGAGGATCACGGAGAGCGCCTCGATGACGAAAATGCCGCCGATGAAAGGCAAGAGGAGCTCTTGCTTTACGATCACGGCCACCGCGGCGATCGCTCCTCCGAGCGAGAGCGATCCCACGTCGCCCATGAAAATTTCCGCCGGATACGCGTTATACCAGAGAAATCCGAGGCTTGCCCCGGCCATCGACCCGCAGAAGATCGTCAGCTCCCCTGACGTCGCCAAGTGCTCGAGATCGAGATAGGTCGCCCACTTCAGGTTCCCGACGACATACGCCAGGACCGTCAGGGCCGAGGCCGCGACGATGACGCAGCCGATCGCCAAGCCGTCGAGGCCGTCCGTCAGGTTGACGGCGTTCGATGATCCGACCACCAGAAAAATGACGAGCGCCGCAAATGGCAGAAATGCGAGAGGGTACAGCCAGTGATGCCGCAGGAACCTGTCGATCAGGAAATCAGGACGCAGATTTTTGACGAATGGAAACGTCAGCTTTGTCGAATAGAGCCCGCGCCCCGAAAGAATTGCCAGGGCCACCGCGAGCAGCAACCCGGCGAGCACCTGAAGCGAGAGCTTCGACCGCGCTCGCAGCCCCAGATTGCGCCGCCGCCGCACCTTCAGGTAATCATCCCAGAAGCCGATCGCGCCCATGCCGACCGTGACGCCGAGCGTCAACCAGACGAAGACGTTGCTGAGGTCGGACCACAGCAGTGTGGGCACCACAATGCACAGCCCGATGAGGACGCCGCCCATCGTGGGCGTGCCCGCCTTGGCTTTGTGTGTTTCCGGTCCCTCCTCGCGGATGTACTGGCCGATCTGAAACGCGCGCAGTTTTTTGATCAGCCACGGGCCGAGAACGAGCGAGAGCACGAGCGCCGTCAGGCTGGCGGCCGCGGTTCGGAAGGTGATGTAGCGAAAGAGATTGAGGACATGGACTTGGCTGTGGAATTTGAGGTTGAGGTAATAGAACATCGTTTCGATCCGGGCTGGCCGCGGCCCATCACGGCGACGCCCTCCGCAGATTTATCACGGAGCTGCGGGCTCGCGCCGGAGTTCGTCAATCGCATCCTCCAGCCGGACGGCTCGCGAGCCCTTCACCAGGATGACGTCTCCGGGCCGCAGCAGAGCGCGGCAGAACCGGCCGGCTTCCCGTGCGTCGACGAAGAAAGCCGTGCGCTCGGCGGCGAGACCCGCTTCCCGCGCTCCCTCGATGAAGAACTTTGCGTCGCCCTTCACCGCGATAAGCCAGTCGATTCCCGCGTGCGCGCATTCCCGCCCGATCCTCCGGTGCAACGACGGTGATGAGCGTCCGAGCTCGAGCATTTCGCCCGCCACAACAATCCTGCGCCCGGCGGGCCATGAGGCGAGGGTTTCAATCATGCGCTCGATGGCGCGGGGGTTTGAGTTGTATGAATCATTCACCACCGTAATCTCTCCCGGCAGCTTCAGCACCTCCATCCGCTGCGCGGGAAGGCGCAAGGAAGCGAGAGCGGTCCCTATCTCGCTCGGCGCCACCTCAAAGAGACTCCCCGTTGCAATCGCCGCAAGCGCATTCTCTACGTTATGGCGGCCCGCGAGCGGAATGGTGAAGCAAGCTGAGAAGGTGGGGCTTTGCACCTCAAACTCCGCGCCCCGAATGGCGCTCCCCGTAACGCTCACCGCGCGCTGGGCCACCGCACGGAAATCGGATCCTTCCGAGAACCCATAGGTCACCACCTGCCCGCTGAAACCTTCGGCAAAGCGCCGCACGCGTTCATCGTCGTTATTCAAGATCGCAGCCGGCGGAGGACGCAAGTTTTCGATCAACTCGCGCTTGGCGCGCGCGATGGAATCGATCGAATCGAAGAACTCCAAGTGCGCCGCCGCCACATTGGTGATGAGCCCGGTTTGCGGGCCCGCCATCCTGGACAGGAATCGAATCTCGCCCGGCGCCGACATGGCAAGCTCCAAAACGGCCACTTCGATTTCCGGATCGAGACCGAGAAGGGTTAGCGGCACGCCGTAGTGGTTGTTGAGATTCCCGGCCGATTTGAGCACGCGAAAGCGCCGCTCAAGGACGGCCGCCACCATCTCTTTGACGGTGGTTTTTCCCGCGCTGCCGGTAATGCCAACCACGCGGCCGGTCCATCGATCTCGCACGGCGCCGGCCAGTTGTTGCAGCGCGCGGGTGGTGTCCGGCACGCCGATGAGCGCGGGCAGCCATTCGGGGCCCATCGGCAGAAAGCCTTTCTGCACCACCGCCGCGACCGCGCCTGCCTCGAGCGCCTGACCCACAAAATTGTGCCCGTCAAATCGAGGGCCGCGGATTGCGAAGAAGACTTCTCCCGGCCGGATCGACCGCGAATCAATCGAGCCGCCCCGTGCAATTGCCGGGGCCGGCCGATCGTCTGATCCTAACAGGGCCGCAATCTCGGAGGTCGAAAGCTGCATTGAAGGCCCAACGGCGCTTGTCTCTACGCCTGATGCTGCTTGCTGAACCCCATCTCGTGTAGCACGCGGCGTGCCACTTCACGGTCATCGAAGGTCAGCGTGCGGTCCCTGAGCACCTGCCTGGTCTCGTGTCCTTTGCCCGCCAGGAGCACGACGTCTCCCGGGCGAGCAGCATCGAGAGCCATGCGAATCGCCTTTTCGCGGTCCACCTCGGCGGTGTACGGCTTTCCTGATTTTTGCAGACCCACCATCGCGTCATTCATGATCAGGATGGGATCTTCGCGGCGCGGATTGTCCGACGTGAGCACGACCAGATCGCTGAGCGCTCCAGCGGCCTCGCCCATGAGCGGGCGCTTCGTGCGATCGCGATCGCCCCCGCACCCGAAGACCACGATTAAGCGCTCGCGTGTGAGCTCGCGGGCGATCTTCAGCGCGTTGCGCAACGCGTCGTGCGTATGAGCGTAATCCACCAGCACGATAAACGGCTGGCCTTCGTCGACCCGCTCAAATCGTCCGGGCACCTGGCGCAACGCCGCAACGCCTTGCCGAATGGCCCCGGCGGGGACGCCGAGCGCCTCCGCGGTCGTGACGGCGGCGAGAATATTCTCGAGATTGGCTCGCCCGAGCAGCGAAGACGAAATCTCGAGTTTCCCTTGCAGGCCCGAGATCGCGGCTCGGATTCCGTCCGGGCCCAGCGTGAAATTCTTCACTTTGACCTGAGCGCTGGCGTCGATGGCGTAGGAAATCGGGCGCGGTTGCGCGAGCCGGAGCAGGCGCTCACCCCACGGGTCGTCGGCGTTGATCAACCCCGCATCGGGCGGAGCCGCTCCCTCGCCTTCGAACAGCCGGCGCTTCGCCGCGAAATAGCTTTCGAAGTCCTTGTGATAGTCGAGGTGATCGCCGGTTAGATTGGTGAAGACCGCCGCCGCAAAATGGAGTCCCCACACGCGCTCTTGCGCCAAGGCGTGCGAGGAAACCTCCATCACCGCCGCCTGGCCTCCGGCGCCCGACAACTCCGCAAAATATCGGATAAGGTCCAGCGATTCCGGGGTCGTGTGAATCGCGGGTGTGGAGCGGCCGCCGACCCGGTATTCAATCGTTCCAAAAAGTCCCGTGCTGTATCCGGCGGTTTCAAGAATCGAATTCAGCAGATAGGCGGTGGTGGTCTTTCCGTTGGTTCCCGTGATGCCGATAAGCCGCAGCCGGGATTCGGGATGCCCGTAGAAGGCGCAGCTAATTTCCGCGAGCGCGCGCCGAATTTTCTCAACCTGAATCCACGCTCCCGGAAACTGCGTCGGGGCGGGGCGCTCACTCACCACACCCGCGCACCCGGCGTTCATCAGCGCATCGATAAAGCGGTGCCCGTCGGCGTGCTCGCCCTGGATGGCGAAGAACAAGAATCCGGGCCCCGCCTGGCGAGAGTCGTAGGCTAGCCCGCGTACTTCGAGGTCCGGCTCGCCGTGCCGCCGCACAATTTTCGTGTTTCGCAGCAACGCCTCGAGGATCATGTTCTGTGCCAGTATACCGCGTGGAATCCGCAAGTCTCGGCGATTGCAGCTCGAAATTCTCCAAATTGCGTCTGCTCACCTGGACGCGAAGCGCGGCTTTGCCGCCTGACTTGCGGAAGGGCTTTGCCCTTCCGTCGACCCGCCCACTTCGTAACCTGATTTTTCGCCGCGGGCGAAGGCTCAGCCTCCGCCCAGCGAGAACTAGAGGGACGCGATTTTGGCCGGAACGCTCCAGGCTTTCTGCAAGTCATGCGGCAGAGCCGCTCACCGCGCCGCCAACTTGGACAGTCGGCGATCGCAGATCGCCGCTGCAATACATCCACAATTCGCCGATCGCCGCTGCAACGGCCCTCAGAAACTCAGCGCGCGAACGCCACGCTGACCGTGGAGCCTTGGGGCGTCTTCAGGCCTGGTAACGGGTCCTGCGCTGCCGCCAGACCGGAACCGGTCAGCGTCAGTCGAAGACCCATGGCTTGGCACTCTTCCGCCACCTTTCTCTGGTCCAATCCCGAAAAATCCGGCACTTTGACGAGCGGCCCCGTGCTGATCACCACGGTACCGGCCGACGGGCGTGCCGCAGGGGGCGCAGGCGCGCCCGACGGCGAGTCGAGCTCGGACGCGGGCTCGGGCGCGAGGGCCGAATGGGCGTTACCGGCGATGCCGGCGGCGCCGCCCGCATTCGCAGGATCCCGATTAAGCGCCGGATTGGCCGCCAGAAGCGTCGCCGGCTTCGTCGGCTCGAGCGGCTGATCGTGCGGCACGCCGAGGTAGCTCAACGACGCCTGCGCGACCTCGCGCCACGCCGGGGCCGCGACTTCGGCTCCATAGATGCCGCCCTGAGGCGTGTCAATCGACACAAGAATCACCAGCGCCGGGCGGTTGATCGGCGCCATGCCGATGAACGAAGCGACATAGTGACTGTGAGAGTAGCGGCCGTTCTCCACCTTCTGCGCGGTACCCGTTTTGCCGCCCGCCGAATATCCATCGAGCTGCGCCGCCACGCCCGATCCATAATCCACGACGCCTTTCAACATCTGGCGCATGCTGGCCGCGGTCTCGGGACTCAGCACGCGCCGCGCCCACTGCGGCGGAATGGGCTCGCGCATGTTGCCTCGGAAAATATCCTTCACGATGCGAGGCTCCACGAGCTCGCCGCCGTTCGCGATCGCCGAATAGGCGCCCGTAAGCTGCACCGGGGTCACGCCAATCCCCTGCCCAATGGCAAATTCGCCAATCGATACTCCGGACCATTGATCCGGCGGCATGAGGAGTCCTTGCTCTTCGCCGGGCAACCCTATCCCGGTTTTCGAGCCGAACCCGAACTTTCGGATGTCGTGGTAAAAGCGGTCTTCGCCCAGCCGAAGAGCGATCTTCACGGCGCCCACGTCGCTTGAGTAGGCAAGCACCTGACTCACGCTCATCGGCCCAGCCAGCTCATGGCGGATTGCGTCGCGGACGTCGTGAATCGTCCGCCCCCCGAGCTCGATCGCCCCCATCTGGCAATTAATAAGATCCGTCGGCCTCGCCAGCCCTTCCTGAATCGCCGAAGAAATGGTCACCGACTTGAATACCGATCCCGGCTCGTAAATCCACGCGACGCCCTTGTCGATCCGATCCTCGGCCGGACTTTGCTCATAATTGTTCGGGTCGAATCTCGGATTGCTCGCCATCGCCAGGATTCGGCCGGTGTCGGGGTCTTCGACAACGATGACCCCGCCCTTGGCGTGCCATTTCGCGACGTCCGCATCGAGCACCCGCTCGGCGATGTACTGAATTGCGGAATCGAGCGTGAGCACCACGCTCATGCCGGCCTTACCGGGATCAGCGCGAGTTGAGAAGGTCTGCCGACGCGCATCTTCCATCACCAGAGCGTGACCGGGCTGGCCGCGGATCAGCCGGTCGAGCGACTGCTCGAGCCCGCCAAGGCCCGAGTCATCCATGCCGACGTAGCCGACAATGGTCGCGGCAAGGTCGTTCATCGGGTAAAAGCGCTTCATCTCTTTCTGAAAGTAAATGCCCTTGAGGCCGAGCGCCTCGATTCGCGCCGACACCCCGGCGGAAAGCTTGCGCTTCACCCAGCAGAATGTGCGGGAGGTGTCGAACCGGGCGTGCAGTGTTTGCGCATTCAGTCCCAGCACGGGAGCGACCAGCCGGGCCGCCATCGCCGGGTCCGCAATATGTGAGGGCACCGCGTAGACCGAATCCACCGGAAGGCTCATGGCCAGCGGGCGCATGTGCGAGTCGTAAATCACTCCGCGCTGCGGGGCCAGTTCCACCGTCCGCTGCTGCTGGTGCTGGGCGCGGTTGAGCCAATGAACGTATTCAATGATGTCCAGGTAGTACAGGCGGCCGGCGATGAGGAGCATCCAGAACGCGAACCCTACCGCCAGGATCAGCGTTCGGCGAAGCATGAGCGAGGCTTCCGGCCTCGCGGCCGGATCGGGGCCTGCGGGACGGAGCATCTAAGGCTCCCGTGGAGTTCCTCGTAAGACTGGCGCCAGGGCTGTGTCGTTGCGCGCCATGATGGGTGCTGTGCTGGGAGGGATGGGCTGCGCGTTCGGCCCAGTCAAGGGGATCACCTGCTGGGGCATCGAAGGCGCGAGTCCTAGCTCTTGGCGCGCCAGTTGATCGATGCGCTGCGGATCGGCCAGCCGGGCCTGCTCCAGCCGGAGTTGCTGGTTGGCTTCCTTCAGTTCGGCGCGCTCTGTCTGGAGTTCAGATATTTCGTAACCATAGGTCATGCACTTGGAGTGCAGCAGAGCGACTCCGAAAATCATCGCGAAGACCGTCGCGCACACGGCTGCGACGCGAATGCACTTCCGGCGCTGCTTCAGGTCGGGCTCGCGCATCAGAGTGTGGTTCAGGATCTCCCGCTCGTACCACACATCGGGGTAGCCTGAGCGCCGCGCCACGCGCATCGCCGTCCGGCGCGGCCGTTGGTTTGAATCTGGAACGATAACCGGTGCGGTCGCCATCGTAATCTTCCTCCGCCTGCTCCGTTTGCGGCAGTGGTTGCCACGGCACGATTGATGCGCCGTGAGTTGTTGCCAGGATCGAAGAAAAGCTCGCGGCACGATTTATGCGGCGTGGGTTATTGCTTCCTGGCACGTGCCTGAATGATCCGAGCTCACGCCGCCTCAGCCGCCCGCAGCTTTGCGCTCCGCGATCTTGCATTCATTCGAATCTCTTCTTCCCCCGGCCTTACGATTCTTCGGGTGAGGATGCCGGCGCGGCCCTCGTTCCGCCAGCGAACGAACGCCTGCTTGACGCGGCGGTCTTCGAGCGAATGAAAGCTGATCACCACCAGGCGCCCGTGCGGCGCGAGCACGCCAAGAGCCTTGGCCAGAAACTCGTCCAAGCTCTCGAGCTCATGATTCACAGCCAGCCGGAGCGCCATGAATGTGCGAGTGGCCGGGTGAAGATTGTGAAGGCCCGCCCGCGAAGGGATTGCACCTCGCACTGCCTGCGCCAGTTCGGCAGTTGTTTGGATCGGACGGGCCTTCACAATCTCTCGCGCAATGCGGCGCGAGTAACGCTCTTCTCCGAGGCGGAAGATCAAATCCGCCAATTCGTCTTCACGGAACCGGTTGACGATCTCGGCCGCGCGGAGCGGCTCATTCGGATCCATTCGCATGTCCAGGGGCCCGGAGCGGTCGAAGCTGAAACCGCGCTGCGCATCTTCGAGCTGATCGGAGCTGAGACCCAGATCGGCGAGAATGCCGTTCGCAGGTGGCAATCCGCTTGCAGCGTGCAGCTCGTCGATTCTGGCAAAATCACCGTGCACGAGAATCAGCCTTTCTTTGAACGGCGCCAGGCGCTCGCGACCCCTATCGAGGGCTTCGGGATCGCGGTCGATGCCAAGGAGCTTTCCCGAACCGAGGGATGCCAGGATCGCTTCCGCATGGCCGCCGCCCCCCAGCGTCGCGTCGATATACGTTCCGCCGGGCTGCACGTTCAAAAACTCGACCGCCTCGCGCAGCAAAACCGGAGTATGCATCGGCTACCCGGGGCGTCGGACTCAGTTCGTCGCTACAGCCCCGGCCGGATCAGATATTCCTGCCGCTGAGTTTTTCCAGGTCATCATCCGTCAGCGGCTCCTGCTCGAGGTGTTCCCGAAGCCGGTCAGGATTCCAGACCTGCAGGTACTTGAGATAACCCATGACAACAACTTCGCCGCGTACCGCCGCGTCCTCTCGCAACTGAGTGGGCATCAAGACGCGGCCTTGCGCGTCCATGCGCGCCATCTGGCCCCAGTAGCTCGTGCGAACCAGCATCTTATCCTTCGTCTTGTCCGTTTCGGGCAGAGCCGCCAGCCTCTCTTCAATTTTCTGCCACTCAGACAAGGGATAGAGCCTCGCGTGCTTGCCGTCGAAGCTCGTGATGTAAAAATCGGGGCCGTAACTCTCGTCGAGGAGCGCCTTGAATCCTGTGGGGATCTTCAGGCGACCCTTCGTGTCCACCGTCGCGGTGTATCTGCCCCGCAGCATTCTCCGTCCCCAAAAGAACGCAAAAGCGCTGAGAGTGGTCTTGGACTTCTACTTCAGCCCTTTTTTAGCCACTTTATACCACGACTTTATACTTCTCACGTGAGGCTGTCAAGCTGTTTTTCCAATTTCTGATACGATTCTGCGTGACTGCGGACGTGGAGATTATAAAGTTGCCGATGGCGCGTCTCGCGGAGCACCAAGCCGTGTTCAGTGTCTGGTCACCGACTCCGGACCGCGGACCGGGTCATCCGACGATTCTCAGGAGTTCGTAGGGCGCTGCTTGCTGCGCCCTCTGCGCCATGCCGCGCCAGCGCGTGGTGAAAGCCGCCCTCTGATTGTGGAATCCGGCGGACCGTGATGGCCATTCCGAAACGATCGTGATGGGCGTTCCGAAATGATCGTGATAACGATTCCGGCCTGATCGTGATGGCCATTCCGGTCATGGTGATAATCGTTCCGGGGATGGGTGATGGCCACCGGCCCCGAGCCGTGCGTGTGGAACGGGCGCCGAAGGGGGTGTCGGGGCCATCCCGGGGCTCGAAGA
>JBOGKE010000103.1:0-7560 GCA_050745265.1 Terriglobia bacterium | reverse complement strand
GCGCTGGGGCGGTGAGAATTTCCTGGCTCTGGCTGTGAAGGAATCCGCGTTCGCTTCCGGCTACCGGATGGTGGAATTCCGCTCGCTCGATAAAGCCGCGCGCGAATTCACCACCGGATGGGCGGGCATGTTGGCCGGGGTAGGAGGCTTCGGCATCCTGCTGGCCCTGGCATTCACCCTGGTGGCGTCGCGCTCGCTCTCCCGGCCCATGCGGGAACTGGTGGCCCAATTGAGAGTAGGCGAACGGGGAAGCGGGTTTCCCGAGAGCGTCTCAACGGGAGGTTCGGTCAGCGAGTTGATGGATGTGGCGTCAGCGTACAATCGCGTGGCGGCCGCCGCCCGGCGGTCCTTCGACGATTTGCAGAAGGCCAAAACCGCGGCCGACGCGGCGAACCAGGCCAAGAGCGTATTCCTTTCCAATGCCAGCCACGAGCTGCGCACGCCGATGAACGGGGTGATCGGCATGACCGAGCTGACGCTCGAAACCGATCTCAACGACGAGCAGCGCGAATTCCTCGGAATGGTGAAGCTCTCCGCCTCGAACCTCCTGGCGATCCTCAACGACATTCTCGACTTCTCTAAGATCGAGGCGAAAAAGCTCACCATGGAGTCCATCGAGTTTGACGCGCACGAGCTGCTGAACGACACGCTGAAGCTTTTCCGGTGGCAGGCTCAGCAGAAGAAGCTGGAGTTTTCGTGGGAGCTCGCGGAAGAGGTGCCCGCGGCGCTCGTGGGCGATCCAACGCGCTTCCGCCAGGTGATCACCAACCTCATCGGGAACGCTCTGAAGTTTACCGAGGCAGGCTTGATCAAGGTGGACGTGCGCGCGGAACGCCGCGATGCGGAGAGCGCGGTGCTTCACGTGAGTGTCGCCGATACCGGGATCGGCGTGCCCGCCGGCAAACAATCGCTGATTTTCGAAGCGTTTCAGCAGGCCGACGGCTCCGCCACGCGCAAATACGGCGGCACGGGATTAGGCCTCGCCATCTGCGCTCAGCTCGTGGAAATGATGGGCGGCCGGATCTGGGTCGAGAGCCTGCCCGGCCAGGGCAGCACCTTCCACTTTACCGCTCGATTCCTGCGCCCGGACGCCCGCCATATTGCCGATGAAGAGCGAATTCCTGCTTACATTGCGCCATGACGATCGCTCGGCTTATGGCAGAAGCACGATGGGAGCTCTCCAGAACGCGTCTTTCTGGCCTTTGGGGTCGAGCACCGTCACTTGGCACTCGTAGTCGCCGGGAGGAAGCTGATCGAGGGCGACATTGAATACAAGCGGTGCGGTCCGCAGGCGATTTTCGCGCCCGTCGGTGACTTCAGTCGGCGGCGTTTCGAACGCCTTCCTTCGTCCGCGATAGAAAGTCAGAAACGCGACGAGCGGCTGAAAATCAATCGCCCCCTGCTCGTAAGCCTGAAGGTAGACGTACATCTTCTGATCCTTCTTGAACACCCGCGTCACGCTGGGAATCAGCTTCTCTCCCTGCTGGACCAGCGGGTTGACCGCCGCTTCCTGGTTTTCCTGTTTAGCTTTGAGCGCATTATAGAGCGCGCTCTTAAGCTCGACGCGCTGGCTGCTCAACACCACCGAGCTGATTGGAATCCGCCTCTCGACCCGATTGAGATCAGGAATGACAAATGGAGTTTCGTACGTTCCTATTCGTCCGGTCTCGTCGTCGCGGGCAAGGAACTTGATCACGTACTTTCCGGGAAGCAGGGTGAACCCGGTGTCGTATTCCAGGGGCCGCTTGGCGAGCTCGCTCGCGGTCTCATCGCTCAGCTTGACGTTCACCTTGTCGCGCAGGTTGGTGATTGTGGTGCCGTACTCGTCTTTGATCTCGCCGATGAAATCGAGGAGCGTGCGCTCCGCTCCGCGGCGTTTAGCGAGCGCGAGCTCGCGGCCGGGAATCTTCACGACGATCGGCACGAAGTATTCGGCGCGATTCAACTGGAAATAGTCGATCTCCATGGCCAGCGTGAGATCTGTAATTGGGTCGGGCAGCATCAGCGCGTCCTCAAGCTGCCGCTCCTTGTCCGTCGGAGTGAAGCGTCGAAAGGTTTTGGGAGCGTAGTAGCCATGACGGTAATCCAGCCGGGCTGCGAGATTATCGGCGAGCGAAATTTTAATGCGGCGGAATTTCCCGTTCGCGGTGGTGTTGCTCGGGTAGTAGCCGAGCATGTAGTAGCCGGAAACGGCCTGCTCCGCCTGTCCGATTCCCTTGGCGAGATTGTTGTAATCGAATAGCGCCTTGCCGCCGGTACCTTTGGCCAGCGCATAAAGGGTATCCTGCGAGCGTTGTAAGTTATTTTCGAGCGCAAACGCCGCAGCGCCGGAATACATGGCCACGCCTCCCGGAGAGCCTTGCGTGGCATTGCCGAGAGGAGCCGCGGCCACCAAGCCCCGCGCGTCGATGGGCCAAAACGACACGCCGGACCGGATCGCCTCGTCAATTGTGGCGTGGAGTTGCGCCTGGTTGTCGAGGCCGTTCAGTCGCAGGCCGCTCGCGAAGTAAACCAGCACTTTTTTTTCGCTCAGATGACTCAGCATTTCCGCCGCCGTCTGCAGCGCGGCAAGCTGGCGATCAGTGTTGAAGATGTTGAACTCACTGTCGTCCTGGCCGAACGCGGCCCCGGTATCGGAAGCACTCGCATCGTCGGTATAAGCATCCGCGAACTCCTGCCCTTCGCCCACGATCATGGTCTGGAGGATACTCAGCAGGTGGTCGCGGTCGGCCGTGAAATCGGAAAGCACTTGGACGCCGGCGCCCTGGTAGCGCATGATTGCGATGAGGTCGTCGGGCTTCATTTGGGTTCGGATGAAGTTTTGCGCGGCCGCGAGGGCCCGGAGCTGGTCCTCAGGCGGCATCGCCGTCATATCGAAGTAGAGCGCGACGAGGCGCCGGTCGTTGTATCGCGTGACGCCGGGCACCTCCGGCGCGATCTGCTCCTCGGCGAGTTGATAGTAGGTCTTGATGTTCGCGGTCGACGGCGCTTTCACAGGCGCAGCGCTCGTTGTCCGCGGCAGCCCTTCGAATTTGAAGAAGCTGATCTTCTGCGGCACGCCGTCTTCGGTCACGCTGAAATCTTTTGCCCTCAGCCCCTGAATGGGATTGCCCTTTGCATCTTTCACCGACACCGTCTCGACGACCAACTGCGTGCTGACCTTCAGCGTCACGGGCTGATTCCCCACCAGCGGCGCATTGTGGCCCACCTGCTGCGCCATAGCGGGGAGCGTGCCTAGAAGGATGGCTACGACTATTGTTCGAATCCTCAATCGTTGGCGGTCCGTTGTCCGTAGTCCCTGGCCAAAGGGCATCGGAAGACCGACAAAGGACGCACGGCCGTATCTCTCTTTACTCATCACTAGTCACTCGTCACTGCTTTTAGAACCTTAGCCGCAGCGTCGTCTGCAAACTGCGCATCGGGCTCGCCGCCGCCGGCAAACCGAATTGCGCGCTGTTGATGGTTGTGATCCAGTTCGTGAACGTCGGGTGGTTGAGCGCGTTTGTCGAATCGATCCGCAAATCAAGGTTGTACCGGCCGTGCAAACGAAACGTGCGTCCGATCGAGGCGTCCAGGCTGAACTGGGCCGGGCCCGTAATCGAATACCTGCCCGCGTTTCCCCATTCACCCGGCAGAGGCGCGGCGTAAGCCGCGGGGTTCAAAGACAAGCCCTGCGGGGCCGCGTAGAGCGGCGCGCCGGTGTAAGAGGGGCGAATGCTTCCCGTCACTCCGGTGCCCGCTACCGGCGCTAGATATACCGGCGTTTCCGGCAGACCGCTGCCTGCAGAAAACTGGGTGAGGAAAGTCCATTCCTTGAAGAGTATTCCCCTCCATCCGCTCAGCAATGTTCCGCCGCCTAGGCCCATGCCGGTTGTATATTGCAGCGCCGCATCCACGAGATGGCGCTGATCGAACGACGAGAGACTGCGCTCGGCGGCGAGGTCCCGCCAATTCTGAGCGATAGTGGCGGCGCCCTGGGCTGCGCCGTTCGAAGCGCCGGCGCCGGGCATCAGCCACGGCAAGGCGGTCGAGCTTTGCGCCGCCGTGGCTCCTTGGCCGCCGAGCAACGAATCATCGTCGATCGACTTCGAGTAGGTGTAGTCGAGAGTTGCCGTAAAGCCGCTCTCGAGCCGTCGCCGCAACTGAATTTGGCCGGCTTCGCGGCTTGAATTGCCGTTCGAAGCAAAGTACGTGAACCCCGCAGGACACGCAGGACAGGGGTTCAGCGCGCCAGCTGGATACGTATTCGGCAAAAACTCCTGCAGGCCGCGCGTTCCCTTGATGCCGAGGTAGGTTGCCGTCAGTTGCATCGAGGCGGGCAGGTCGCGCTGGATGATCAGATTCCAGTTCTGCGCGTATCCAACCTGGGAATTCGGATCGATGGCAAAGAGGTCGGGAGCGACGGCAGGGCACGCGCTAAATCCGTTTGCCAGCGTGAGCGGGCACGCCGGACTGTTTTGGACGCTCAGGCTTTTCGAAAGCGGCGATTGCTGGGACATCTGCAGCGCAATCGTCTGATAGGCGGAGGTGTTGTCATAGATTCCATATCCCGCGCGAATCACCGTTGAAGAGCCGGCGATCGGGCGCCACGCAATTCCCACGCGAGGCTCGAAACCCGTCCAGTCCGGCCGGACGAGCGAGCGCGGATACTTCTCGCCAGTGAGCAATCCAACGGGGCCGCCGGCGGTGTTTGCCACCACCGGAGCCGCCGCCGTAAAGCCCGGCGCGATGTCCAGGTTCACCAGGCGGTTGTACAGTTCGGTGATCGGCGCGCCGTATTCCCAACGCAGTCCCGCGTCCAGCGTGAAGCCGGGACGCACGCGGTAGTCATCATCAATGTACGCGTCGTAGACCGACTCGCGGAAGTACTTATCGGCGTTGCCAAACGCAATGGAGCTCGTGTCTGGAATTCCGAGCAGGAAATCGGCGAAGTCGGATCCTTCTGTGCCGGCGCTGCGCGCGGCTCCGCCGGTTGCGGCGCCCGTGAAGGTGAACGCTCCGCGCGGGTCCTGCTGCGAAAGATAGTTGAATTCCTGCCTGCGAAAATCTCCGCCAAACGTGAGGTAGTGCAGTCCGTGATTCCACATCAAAGAGTAGGAAAAGCCGCTCGTCTGGTTGCGGTCGCGCGAGGCGTTCGCGTCCGAGAGTCCTGCGATACCGCTCGCAAACGCGAGGCTCGGCGGACCCCAGTACATGGGCGCTTGATTGTTGCCCGTGATTCCGGCATCGCCGGAAACGTTTTCGCGATTCCCGAAATACGGCGTGACATGCGTCGCAAGGCGGCTGTACTGGTAGCCTAACTGGAGAAACAGATCCTGATTCAGCCGGTGTGACCAGTGAACATTCGTCTTGATGCCGAAGATATCCGTTCCGTCGAGAAAGCCGAATAGATTTGGACTGGCAGTTTTTGTACTGAGCAGCGCGACGCCGCCATAAAGTTGATCCTTCGTGCCGAGCCTTTGCTCCAGGCGCGTTAGCAAAGCATCCTGATGTGTGTTGCTGACGATTCCCGCCTGATAATTGTAGCGGCCGCTACCGGTGAAGTTCGGCAGCGGATAAAAGCTCAGCAACGCTTGCGCCTGCGGGCTGATCGCGGCCTGCGGAATCACGCCGCCGGGGAAGGGAAGTCCGGTTACTGGATCGAAGATTTCCAGGGGTGCACCGGCTGGCGTCACGACGCCCGAAAAATTGCCGCCGCGCTCAGCGAGGCCGGGCACGAGCGCGGACAACGTCGTATCGCTGACGTTGCGGCTCCACTCGTACGCGGCGAAAATCGTCGGACCATTGTACAGCAGGTGCGGAATGCGCAGCGGGCCGCCAAACGTCGCGGTGCCGGTAATGCGGTTGTAGACGGGCTTGGGCGTGCGTTGGCCGCTGAGCGAAAACGGCGCAGCGTCGAGCGCGGAATTGTCGAAGATAATCCCGATTCCGCCGTTGTATAACCCGCCCGCGCCGCGGCGATGATTTCCAAACGCCGGCGCAAGCCCGAACGGCGAAGACGCGGAATTGTTCACGCTCCCGTTGACCAGATAGCCCGGCATCGCAAGCTGGCTCATCTCGTCGGCCGCCGATTGAGCTGGCGGCGAGGCCGCACTCGTATGATCGTTTGACGCCGCGCTCTGATTTCCAGCGCCGCGGTTTGCGGCTGTCCTAGCCGGCACGCGTTTGGCCGATCGCGGGTTTCTGCTTTCGTTCGTAGCCTCGGCCAACCCGTTTTTGCTTGACCGAGGGCCTTTCTCGCCGACGGATGGCGCCGCAGGAGTGCTGGAACTCATGCCCTCTCCCGTGGGGAGACGGTGGCGAGCGGAGGGAGCCGGGTGCGGGGCAGCGACGTTCATTTCCACCAGCGGCAACATCTTCAATTCCCATCTCGCCGGGGGCGTGTTCGCCGCAATGGTGATGCTCTGTTTAATCGGCACGAACCCAGTCATCCCGATCGCAATCGTGCAGGCTCCCTCCGTCAAACCGGGAAGCACGTACTGGCCCTCCTGATCCGTGATTGTGGTGAACTTGTTGCCGCCCTGTGTAGCCGTGACAGTGGCGCCCGGGACCGGTAAGCCGTTGAACGTGACTTGGCCGCGATACTGAGCGGCTGCTGCGACGCTCGCGGCGATGAGGCAGGCAATGGCGCACGCGAAGCCAAAATACACGGTCTTTCGTTTCCATCTCAACGGTGTATCCCTGCGCCGGCCTCCGGCTACGCCGCCCGATTTGCGGAATGGCTCTGCCTCTCCGGCGCCGGTACTCATCGGGGCACTTCAACGCAATTAGGCCCGAAGGTCCGTGAGAGAGCAGCCCACGGCGTGAGCCGTGGGAACGCGAACCGGATTAAAATATGACGAGCCCCGGAGGGGCGGCATGGCTCACACATTTTCCAACCTGCTCACGCACGTCATCTTCTCTACGCAAGACCGCCAGTCCCTCCTGACGCCAGACCTTACCGCGGACTTGCTCGCTTACATGGGCGGTATCATCCGCAACCTTCACGGCAAGCTGATCGAGTCGAGCGCTCCCCGCGATCACGTCCATTGCCTCCTCTCCCTCCCCACAACATTGGCCGTGGCCGATGCTCTGCGGGTACTCAAAACCAACTCATCACTGTGGGTTCATGAGACGCGTCAAACGCCGGCGTTCGGATGGCAGATAGGGTACGGCGCTTTCAGCGTCAGCCAGTCTAATGTGCCGGAGGTGCTGAAATATATTCGCCATCAGAACGAACATCACCGAAAAGTCTCGTTTCAAGAGGAGTTCATCACGTTCCTGAAGCACAACGGAATTTCCTATGACGAGCGCTACATTTGGGAGTAGCATCTGTCGCCCCTCCCCGGGGCCTGATCGTCAACCCGCTCCACCTTCCCACGGCTCACGCCGTGGGCTACTTTCTGACGGCCCTCCGGGCCTAAATTACCCTAATCGATTCCCGAAACAGGTTCTCCCGCCCGTCCGTGGCGGACGTAACGATCCCTAATCCGGCGTGGGCTGCTCGATGTGATCGATGACGAGCACCGGGACCGGGCCCTTTGTTGGTTTGAGCCGCAACCCGAGCTGCTGCTGAAGCGC
>JBOGKE010000102.1:0-6374 GCA_050745265.1 Terriglobia bacterium | reverse complement strand
CGGTTCGGACGGCGCTTCCCGGTTCGATGGCTTGAGCAATAAATCCATGCAAGTGGTACCGGGACAGATACGGGAGTCGGCCCAGGCGAATGCGGCCAATGCCTGTCCCGTCCTCTTGAGCGGCGACGGCGATCAGGGCCTTTTCTTCCGTTCCCCGTCCCAGGGCCCCGGGTTCCTCGCCGCCCCAATACGTCTCATCCACTTCCACGATACCCGTCAGTCGGTCACGGCCTGGACGCACCATAGCCCGACGCAATTTGTGCAAGATCAACCAAGCGGTCTTATAGCTGCCCAAACCCAGCGCGCGCTGCAGCCCCAACGCGCTGATGCCGTTCTTTTGGCTGGTGACGTACCACATGGCTCGAAACCAGGTCGTCAAGGGCAGATGGCTGTCCTGGAAGATAGTCCCGGCGGTAACCGACGTTTCATGCCGGCACCGACCGCAGCGCCATCGACTTCGGCGAATCAACCACGCCTCGGCTCCCTGACATCGCGGACAGACCCATCCGGTGGGCCAGCGGAGCGTTGCGAGGTACTCGGCACACGCCTCCTCGTTGCTAAAGCGCTGCTCCAGCTCGATCAAAATTCGGGGGTAATCCTCGACCACGACCCAAAATACTATAGCTTGGGGTCGGTGGCGTCAAGTAGATACCCCTATTCCGGATTGATCCATTGAATCGTCGGATCATTGATTCAATGACTCGATGGCTTAATGGCTCGATTACTCAATAATTCGATGAGCGATTCGCTCGGCATTTACGTCCAGGTTCCCTTCTGCGCTTCGAAGTGCAGCTTCTGCAACTTCAGCTCGCAGGTTGCGCATTCGAATGCGTACGAGCCTTATGCGGCGGCGCTGATCCGCGAGATTTCCCTCGTCGCGCCACGGGAAGCGCGCCAGGGTTCGGAGTTTGGCGCGCTGCCCGTTAACACCTTGTATTGGGGCGGCGGGACGCCAACCCTGCTCGGCTCCGCGCATCTCCGGCGCATATTTGACGCGCTGCAGAAGGCCTTCCGGCTTGATCAGGTCGTCGAACACACCATCGAGCTGACGCCAGCTTCGGCCGATCGCGCTCTGCTCGACGATCTGCTTCGTCTCGGCGTCAACCGGTTGAGCATCGGAGCGCAGTCGTTCGATGATCGCGAGTTGCGAACGACGGGGCGGTTGCACTCGGCTGAGGAAACCTCAGAGCAAGTGGAGGCGGCGAGGCGAGCGAGCTACCGGAATCTAAACCTCGATCTCATTGCGGGTCTGCCCTTCCAAACGATTGAGAGCTGGCGAAAGAGCTTGCAGGCGCTGGCGTGGCTCAATCCCGAACACGTTTCCATTTACCTGTTCGAAGCCGATGAAAAGAGCCGGCTGGGCCGAGAAGTGCTGAGCCACGGATCGGGCAACCACGCGACGGCGATGCCCGGCGAAGAATTCATGTGCCGGGCCTACGAGATCGCCTGCGAGTTTCTGCAGAAGGAAGGCTACGTTCATTACGAGATTTCGAACTTCGCGCGTCCGGGTTATGAATCGATTCACAATCGGAAATACTGGAGAAGGCAGCCGTACCTCGGATTCGGCGCGGGGGCGCATTCGTTTGACGGCGAGCGGCGCTGGGCAAACGAAACGGCGCCTGACATGTACGAACACCGCGTGGCCGACGGCGCGCTGCCAACTGCCGAGGAGCATTCGCTCGAACCCTGCGAGCACGCTGAGGAATTCTTCTTTCTTGGCTTGCGGGAGATGGCGGGTGTCAGCTTGGATTTCGCCGAGCGGCGGTGGGGCTCCGCGCCGTATAGTCGATGGAAGGACGAAGTAGAGCGCCTGGAATCGGAGGGATTCCTCACACGGAGTGATGGAAGAGTCCGCCTCGCCGAGCACGCGCTGTTGGTGTCGAATGAGATCTTTCAGCAGTTCTTGCGCTGAGATGTGACGGACCTACGGACCACGTCTTACGGAGCACGGATGCCGAACACCGGAGCGCAAACCGCGGGCGAGGGACAATAAACCGATGGCAGATAAAATCATCGACCTTCGAAGTGACACCGTGACGAAGCCGACGCTTGCCATGCGTCGCGCAATGGCGGAAGCCGAAGTTGGCGACGACGTCTACGGCGAAGATCCCACCGTGAACCGGCTGCAGGAGCGCGCGGCCGAAATATTCGGGCGCGAGGCCGGCCTTTTCGTCCCCTCCGGCAGCATGGGGAATCAAGCCGCGATCAGTGTGCACACGATGCCGGGCCAGGAGGTGATTTGCGAAGAGCGGGCGCACGTCTACAGCGTGGAGATGGCGACGATGGCCGTTTTTTCCGGCTGCCTCGCGCACCCGCTCTATGCCGAAGATGGCATTTTGACGTGGGAGCGCATCGCGCCGCACGTGCGCCCTCACGCCGAATTCCGGCCGCGCACGGGACTGATTACTCTTGAAAACACGTCGAACCTCGCGGGAGGATCGGTTTACCCGCCGGGCGTGGCGGAAGAGATTTGCGATAACGCCCATGCGGCTGGCGTCCCGGTGCATCTCGATGGCGCGCGGATTTTCAACGCCGCGGTCGCGCGGAGCCGAAGCGTGGAGGAGCTTACGCGCGGATTCGACTCCGTGATGTTTTGCTTTTCGAAGGGACTGGGAGCCCCGGTCGGCTCGATGCTGCTGGGGAGTCGCAAATTTATTGGCGAAGCCCGCCGGGCGCGCAAAACCTTAGGAGGAGGGATGAGGCAGGCCGGCGTTCTTGCCGCCGCAGCGCTCGTGGCGCTTGAGGAATCGCCGCAGCGGCTGCACCTCGATCACGCGAACGCGAAGTTCATGGCGATGGAACTGAGCGCGATTTCCGGCTTGGCGATTGATCCCGCCAAGGTCGTTTCGAACATCCTGTTCGTCAATGTGGCGGCGAGCGGCATGGCCCCCGCCGAGCTATCCCGGCGGCTCGCAGTACGCAGCGTCTTGATCAATGCGTCCGGCCCCGACAGCTTGCGGATTGTGACGCACTGTGACGTGGACCACGACGATTGCGCGCGAGCGGTTGAAGTGATGAGCGAGGTTCTGGGCGTCCGGTGCCAGACAGTGATGGCATGAGCGGAGCGTGGTTTTTCCGCAGCGGCGGGCTTGGTGCCCGGCATCTGCCATCCTGATGGTCGATGCGTCTGTAGTGCCTGAAACATCGCTTGAGCCCGCGAAGCGGGCGCGGGAGTTTATAATTTCCCCGAGATGTGACAACGGAGTCCCGAAGGGGCATCCCCGTCCAGCCCAGGCCGGCGGCCTGGGTCCAAGGCGCCCGTTCTTAGAGTGGAAGCCCTGAAGGGGCGTGCTACCGGAACCCCGGCGATTACGCAAGGGGCTACCTTCTTCCGTCCCTCCGGCTGGCGAAAGGTGGGGTGGGTGCCCCAACCCTCGATTTGTGAATTGCGATGCCTTCCGTGGTTTCTTCCCGTCTCCGAAATCTGCAGCAGCTCAACGGGCGAATCGTTGCGTGCACGCGATGTCCTCGCCTGATCGAATACTGCCGCGAGGTGGCTCGCGAAAAACGGCGCATGTACCGCAACGAAGAATACTGGGGTAAGCCCCTGCCGGGCTTCGGCGATCCGGAGGCGGAGCTGCTGGTGCTCGGCCTCGCTCCCGCGGCACACGGCGGGAACCGCACGGGCAGAGTATTCACTGGCGACCGGTCAGGCGATTTTCTGTATCGCGCGCTCTTCGACGCGGGCTTCGCGAGCCAGCCCGAGAGCATCCGCCGCGATGATGGCCTTTCGCTGCGCAACTGTTACGTCAGCGCCGCCGTGCGCTGCGCTCCGCCTGACAATAAGCCCACTCCGCAAGAGCAGCGGAGTTGCCGGCCTTATCTGCTCGAGGAGCTGAGGATTCTGACCCGCTTGCGAGCGGTGCTCGCGCTCGGCCGCATCGCGTTCGACGCCTGTTTGCGCGCCGTTCGCGACGAGATGGCTCTCGATCATGCAAGCGCTTCACGCCGTCCGTCAGAAAAGGACGCGGCTCGAGCGGCACTCCCGCTTGGCGCGTTCCACTTCGCGCATGGCGCAAGCTTCGAGCTGCCGGCGGGCTTTCCGCGCCTCTTTGCGTCGTATCATCCCAGCCAGCAAAATACGCAAACGGGCAGACTCACACCAGAAATGTTTCGCCGCGTGCTCGACGACATCGTCGCATACCTCGCGTCACCGGAAAGCGGCCACGCTGATCGGTCCGGAGCCGCTGCGCCGGCAAGCGCTCAGAGGTGAGGCACCGGCGGCTCAACAGCCATCCAGGGGAGCACGCCCGTTCTCCGCAGGTGGCGCCGGAAGATCTTACCGCCCGCGGTGACGTAAAGCGTCTGGAGACCGGGGCCGCCGAACACCAGCGAGGAAACCGGCCCCGCCGCCGGATTGCTGATGATGGCCTCAACACGCCCCGGCTGATCGCAGACCTCGATGCCGAGATCGGTCGCAACGTAGAGATATCCCTGCGTGTCAACCGTCATGCCTGACGCGCCGGTGGCGGAAGATTCATCCGAGGTTTCAAGGCGGTAGAACGGCTCCCCATCTGCAAGCGATCCATCCGGCTGGACCTGGAATGACCAAACCCACTTTCCGTCGCTGTCGGCGGCGAAAAGCAGCGATTGATCCGGCGATAGCCGCACCGCGGATGGAGAGGGGATTCCCTGGTAAACGGTGCGACCTTGCCCGCCTGCGTTAATGTACCCGACACGCTTGCCGGCCGGATCCGTGAAGTAAATCGCTCCGCTCGCCGTGACAGCAATATCGTGGCACGATATTCCCGAAGCCACCGTGCTTTGATTGGCGTACACCGTGTACGCCGCGATTTCACCGGGTTTCGTGAGGCACGCGTACAGGCGGTTATCGGGCCCAAACATCAAAGCGCTCACGCCGGGCGCTTTCCTCACGAAAGGTGTCGCTCCGCTCGTGCCGATCTCCAAAATCCTGCCGCTTGCGCTGTCGCTGAAATAAACGTCTCCCTCGCCGTTCACGGCCAGCGCCCCGGCGGATTTGTAATCTTGCGCCACCGGCTCCCAATCGTGGCCGGGATCGAGAATCGTGGTCACAACGTCGCGCGCACCGCCCTGGGGCTTGGCGATCGGCTTCGGATAGTCCCGCCACAGCCACCGCAGAGCGTCCGGCAGAATGGCGCCGCCTTGCTTCATATTGTGATCTTCGCTCCCGATGACGAGCTTGGTGTCGTAACCGGCAAACTCCAGGGCCGAAGCCATCGATTGCGCGTTCAGGTACCAGTTCCCGGCGTAGAGATTCAGATCCTTTGTCCCATCCTGCAAAAACACCCGCAGCGGCTTGGGCTCCGTCTTGCGAATAAGCGCGGGATAGATGTCACCGCCGCGCAAATCGGTAAAGCTGCCGATGAAGCTGAGCACGCGGTGGAAAGCTTCGGGATGAGTCCAGGCCACGGTAAACGCGGAGATTCCGCCCGAGCTCGCGCCGGCAATGGCGCGATCATCAGGATTTTTGGAGAGATTGTAGTGTTTGCCGACTTCGGGAAGAATCTCGTCGAGCAGGAAGCGCGCGTAGCGGTCGCCGAGACTATCGTATTCGTAGCTCCGGTTGTAGCGCGCCCGCTGATTCCCGGCGCGCGCGGGCATTACGCCGGGATTAATGAAAATTCCGATCGTGACCGGCATCTGATGCCGGTTAATCAGATTGTCAAATACAATGGGAACGCGGGATGAGCCGTTGCCCTTGACAAAACCCCCGCCATCCTGGAAAACCATCACGCACGCGGGCTTCTCCGGCTTGTACTGCTTCGGCACGTAGACCCAGTAATCGCGCACCGTGCCGGGATAAACCTTGCTCGTCCACGTGTAGTGAGTGACGGTTCCCCGCGGCACGTTCGCGTGGCGCTGAGAGTCCGGTCCCAAGGCGTAGTGCTGGTTACCGCTGCGCCCGCAGGCTGAGATGATCACCACAACGCAAACCAGGCAGATTTTCTTCATTTATCGCACCAAAAGGGTAGCGCGGAGTTGTGCTGTAGCTCCGCGGCTTTTCTTCAGGAACACCCACAAGCCGCAGAGTTTCTGAATAGCGATACTCTACGCTACCCTCTTTTGCGACTCTGGAAAAGCAGATTCTTCGCTCGCTGAGTTTATCCTGAGCGGAGCCGAAGGGCTCGCCACCCTCTCCCTTGGGAGACGGTGGGAATTAACCAGAGAATCCCAGCCCTCTCCCGCTGGGAGAGGGTGCCCGAAGGACGAGGGCGGGTGGGGGTTCTTTTCAGCCTTCGGGATGTCGCAACGCGACATGGCCGACTGAGCGAAGCGAAGCATCTCGGTATTTCTCGCGCTCCAGAAACTTCAGCCAGCGCTGAGCTAGCGGCAAGGACGCTTGCGCCGAAACCAAAAAGGCCCGGAGGGCCGGAAGAAAGTAGCCCCGGGCG
>JBOGKE010000101.1:0-4533 GCA_050745265.1 Terriglobia bacterium | reverse complement strand
TTAAGAACATCGACGCTTTCTGAAAACTTCCCTTCCGCGTTCAACAGTTGTCCAAGGACAATGTAGGAATCAAGAAAGTCCGGGTCGCATTCTCCCGCTTTGCGCAGGGCGCGCTCGGCGTTCGCGCCATTGTGTTCGAGGATAAATACGGTCGCCAGGTCTGTTTGAGCGCGCGCGTAACAGGGAAACTGCTGCACGGCATTCTCAAAGTGCTGCTGCGCCGATCGCAGATGTTTGCCAGCCAAAGCCCGTTCACCCTTGCTGTATTCGTTTCGAGCTGGCCGTGGCGCCTGTGCATCCGTCCGAGCCGAATCAGCCCGCGGGCCCAGCTGGATTTGGTTTTGGCGATTGAGCGTCACGTCATGAACATAATCGCCCGGAACGTATTGAGAGTTGAGCTGGGCCTGATAGGGTTGGTAACCCTTCGCCGTTACGAAGAGAACGTAACGGATCTTGTTCAAGTCTGGGAAGCTGAAGTGGCCGGCCGAATCGACCGGGGATTGCCCCACCGGCTCGCCACTCAAAGTCTCCAGGCGAACGGTGACGCCGACGTTGACGACCGCACCGCTCGAGTCGTGAATGGTTCCCTCGATCGTCACCCGCCCTTGTTGCGCCAAAAGATTACGACCCCACAGGCTCAAGAGGACTAGGCCGAAGAAGAATTGGACGAGGATGCGCTTGCGGCGGTCCGGAGCGCTTGCGACTCTCTGCGCCGGGATTCGACTCATGGCTCGCGCCTTTCAGCGCCCGGGCGGGACTTCAAAATAGTTCTTGCTCGAAAGTGCGCGAAGATCATCTTGTCCGAGTCTGATTCTGTTGTGATCCCGGGGGAGGAAGATGGCCGGTGAGCTCTTCCGCCTGTTCCTCCCGCGCCTTTGCCTGCAGTTTTTCGGCCTGTGCGAATTGTTCCTGCGCTCTAGCCTTCTGCTTCGCCTTCAGATAAGCGCGGCCGAGTTGGTAATGGAAGTCGGCGCTGTCGGGCTCAAGGATCAGCGCCTGCCGAAGATCGTGGATTGCTTGGTTTGTTTTGCCTTCGAGCAAGTAGGCACCGCCGAGCCCCGCGAGCGACAGCGGCAGCTTGGAATCGATCCTGAGCGCTTCCTGGAACAGGGGTACCGCCTTATCGCCAGAACCGAGGCGAACCCAAAGCCTTCCCCGCTCCTGATACGCCCAGGGCTGACTCGGGTGCAATGCCATTTCCTGGTCGAATTCTTCCCCGGCTTCCTTCAGCTTTCCAAGCCTCTCGTATGCGACTCCCAGATTATAGTGGGCGAAAGGCAGCTTCCCGTCGCCAGCCACAGCCTTTTCGAGTTCCGAACGCGCTTTCTGATCTTGGTAGAGATCAAGGTACGCTTTCCCAAGCAGCAAATGCAGGTGAGGCGTGTCGCCCCCTTGCTGAACCAACCTGCTAAACACGCGGGCCGACTCCGTATCGCGCTTCAGTTTGCCGTAGCAAATCCCTAGCACAAAGAGGTAGTCCAGGTCATTTTTTTCCTCGCTCCAGATCGGATCGAGCGACTGCACCGTGGGGCCATACTCATTGAGCATGAATTGCGACAAGCCTTCGAGATAGCGCGCTTGAACGTTATCGGGGTACGCTTTGACCACATTCGCCAAGTGAGGAATCGCCCGTTTGAACTGGTGCTTGCGGTAGTAGACAAGGCCCAGGTTGAGATCAATCCCCGGCGCCGCTGGCGCGAGGCTCTTCGCTTTCTCGAGAGCTATAATCGCCTCGTCCAGATCGCCCATGCGCTGGTAGGTGACACCCAGGTCAGTATAGGCCGCGGCAGAGTTCGGGTCTGACTTCAGGACCTTGAGGAATCCCTGGCGGGCCGAGGCGTAATCGCCGGAGCCGAGGGCTTTCTGGGCGCGCTCAAAGACAATTCGCAAATTGCCCCTACCTCCAGCTCGTGCTGCCGCTGCGGTGCTTTGAGCTCCGGCAAGACTCGCGGGCGCAGCACTGATCGCCGGAGCCAGCCAAAAAAGGATCAACATCCAAAGAGGAATCGAAACTCGTCGGCGCACTCGGATTGGCGCCGCAAAGAAACCCTCAGTTGGAAGAGCCGTCGGTCCGCTTGAGAGCGTTTCAGGGCTTTGGGTCAACAGGCGACATTGCACAAAAATACCCGAGACTGGGAATTCACCAAATCATTGTACCTTACGCGATTTTCACACGGAAGCCAGGTGCTGAGCGAGAGCAGCAGAGACCCGGTGGTCACCCGGTTTGTACCTGGTGGCCGGAATAGCGGATCCGCCCAGAAACTCTCCTGTAAGTCCCTGACAAAGTGCTGGAATTGCTCGGTGATCGGTGTTACCTCCCTCACGGGTGTAAGCTCCTTTCAAAGGATTTGGTCTTCGCATCCACGCGAACAGCCAACTTGCACCCTCCTCGCTTTTACACACACAAATTTACGTCACCCGGGAGCGAAAGCTGGAATCGACGGGATGCCGCACGCGGTCAGGCCCGGCGCTGGATTCTCGAAGCTCATTAACCGATAGTGTCCAGCGGAGGCAAACGGGCCTACTATGTGATGATCATCCTGGCGGTGCAGCAGCGGTCGTCAAATAGCGGACCTCATGCTGTGCGTAAGCGACTCATGTGGGAACAATGGGGAACAAAAGGCCCCAAATACCCCGTAAAATCGTGATCCAGACCGAAGGAAAAGCTAAGCGAACCAATAAGATAGCAATTGCGAAATTATCTTGGGCGCAGGAGGTCCCCAGTTCGAATCCGGGCGCCTCGATACTCTAAGCCACCGGCCTCGCCGCAAGCCGGTCCCGTCCCGGAGGTTCCTAACAGCGCTTTCGTTTCCTCCCGGCGCCCGCGCGAGAACGGGCTACTGCGGGCCGCTGCCGGGGCTCCGCCCGCCGTGCAGGCCGGCGAGCACGAGCCCCGCGATCACGAGCAACGTGGCAGCCGCCTTCGCCACAAACATCCTTTTGCGAAAATCCTCGCGAAACCAGGACGGCCTCCACATCGTTATGGCGTAAGCTGCGACGAAAATGATAGCGTAGCGCACGCCGGAGATCGCCTCAACCAGGGCCGGACTGGTGCGGCTGACGGCGAAAACTACTAGGAAAGAGCCCACTCCGGCGAGCACGCGGTTGACCAAGTACCAGAATTTGTTTTTCGGTTCGTCTCCCCCGGAATGCTCGAAGATCTGCCGCCGCCATCCAGGCGGGATGAGTAGCGCGGCGGCGCCGGCCGTGGTTCCCAGCGTAAAGAATACGTAGCCGCTGACGAAGTTCGTCTGATTGAAGACCATTTTCTGAAGCACGTCGGTCATTCCAAAAGCGGCGGACGCGATCAGGATCTTTGGCAGCACCTTCTGCCAGGGCGCCTTCTCGGCAAGAAACATCACGAATCCCCCCAAAGTCAGCAGAGTGAAGCCGGTGAATTGCCCGCCCAGGGGCCGTTTGAGCAGCGGTATGGCGATCAACGCCGTGGCCACCGGAGCGAAACCGCCCATGGCGGCGAGCTCTTCGGACGCTTCGCCCGACTTGAGCGCCCAACAGTAGAAATAAGACGCGATCAGATCCAGCACGCCGGCGGCGAACCCGAGCGCTGCGATTCTGAGGTGCGGCAGCTTGAAACCAAAGGGGATGAGGACAAGCCCGAAGATGCTGATGGCGCCCAGCCAGAACACGTACGAGACGAGGTTCTGCGTTCCCTTGCGCTGGAGCAGAACTTTGTCCCAAACCAGCGAGACGCCCACCAGACCGTGGGCGATGATGGCGATCAGCACGCCGTTCCGCGCGATTTCCTTAATGAAATGCATCGGGGTGTGTATTCCGGTGATGGTGATGAGTGATTCCGATTTGATCGTGGTGGGTGTTACGGGCTGATAACAATCATCACGATCGGAGCGGAGCGACGCTGGAGCAACTATGGTGCTTTGAAACAGCGCCGTCGGTCAACGGGAATTTAGTTTCGTATTCATCTTGGTCCTTGGTATTGATATAAAAGCCGCCGTCGGCGCGGTGGGAATGTGTGAATCCGGCGTTGTTGGCCGGATTCCCAAGCCCGGTGGAAAGAGGGGGAAACTCGCGGTTTGAGTTTTCCACGCTTTCCACGGGGCGTCATTTCCACGGCGCTGAGATCCTGTCATTCTCGGAGCGCAGCGACGCCGGGCGGCGTGATCATCGCCGTCACTCTTCTTCAGCGCTGTCTTCCCGCCGGCGTTCCCATTGGAGTTCTACTCGCCAAAATTTCGCGTCAGGATAGCCCAGGATCAACGATCTCATCGCGCCCCGACCCGTGCGCTACCCCCCATTTTTTGTTCTGCCCTCTTTGCCGCCGCGCTCCTTGCGCATCGATTCGCCGTGCATCTCGATGCGGTGGGCGTTATGCACCAACCGGTCGAGGATGCTGTCGGCCAAGGTTGGATCGCCGATCTGCTCGTGCCGGCGGGCGACGGGAACCTGGCTGGTGAGGATGGTGGAGCGGAGCGGATAGCGATCCTCCGCAACTTCCAGAAAATCGCGCCGCTCGCTCACCTGCTGCCGATAGCCGATCCGGTGGAGAAACTCGAC
>JBOGKE010000100.1:0-74666 GCA_050745265.1 Terriglobia bacterium | reverse complement strand
TGAATCCTGCGGCGTTTGATCTTCCCGTGGTGGGCACGTTCGGCACGCTCGGCAAAGACAGCTTCTACGGTCCGAGCTCGTGGTTCTGGGATATGGGGCTGTTCAAGAACTTCGCGATCTCGGAGCGCGTGAACCTGCAGTTCCGCGCGGAGTTCTTCAACGTATTTAACACCGTCAACTTCAATAATCCAAGCGCAAGCAAGAGCAGCGGAGGCTTTGGAACGATCACGGGCGCGGGCGATCCGCGCATCGGGCAGCTGGCGCTGAAGCTGGTCTTTTAGCCCGGAACGGCTACAACAGCTCCTCATTTGGGACGATTACCGGCGTCAACAGCTTTGCGCGCGCTCTGGCGTTGTGAAGTTGCCACGGGCGGTGTGAGCTCTTCATACGCCCCGCGGCGAAAGCCCAAGGCCCCAAGTCGTTGACCGCCGGTGTGCCTATCCTCATCCTGCGTTTGACGCTCGTCTCCGCACGGTTTCCGACTCAACGCACAGGACCACAACATGATCAGGTGTGACGAATAATCGAGCATCTCCGACGACCGGGCAGCCCGTCACATCGTTAACTAAACCGAAGTGTTTCCGCAGGATAATGAGCAACGATGTATAGCAATAATTCTGCTTGACAGGGTGGCGGGACCGTGATAAATAAACGGTCAGTTGGAAGCGGTTCCAACCACGAGGCGTTCGGCCGCTCCGCTCCGGCGGAGGGAATTTCAAGGGCCGGCGGGGAGACAGGATGCGCCTCGTGACGTGCCGCCGACGGACTAGGGATGGGCCTTCCGAGGCCTGCCGCAGGTATTTAAGGCAGGCGGGTTGAAGATCACGCTGCCGGGCTCAGGCTGCCCGCCTCAGGCTGCCCGCCTCCTCCTAGGGAACGCGATTCGTGTAACTTCGCCGATCTGCGCTTCAGGCTCGGCTCCGCACGTCGATTTCGGCCAAGCGGAAAAGAGCGAAGCAGTAGTAGCGCGGACCTGCGTTTTTCAGGTCCGCGCTTTTTCCGCTGGGCAAAAGCCGCAGACTTCAATAGCGGAGGTCTGCGCTACGCGGTTGGATCATTCATGAGGGCGGCTTGAATTTGAGAGGGCGGGGTTACGGCCGCGCCCCCTGAACCATAGGCGACCGACAGCGATTTTCGAGAAGGTTGAAATCGGCATTCGTCATCGCCGGCGGACGGGGAAATTCAGAACAACGGGAGGGATTATGACCGGCACTCATTCGAACAGGAACTTTGCGGCAGTCCGGCTTGCGAGCCTGGCGATTGTCGCGTTGATATGCGTTGCGGCGTTTCCGGCCGGCGGGGCTGCGCAGGTTCTTTACAGCACGATTGTCGGCACTGTGAAAGACCCATCCGGCGCGGCGGTGCCGGGTGCGGCTGTGACCGTCACGCAAGAGCAGACGAACCTGACGCGGACCGCTGTCACCAACTCCTCCGGCGGCTACACCGTGTCCACGCTGCCCTCAGGAACTTATACCGTGAAGGTTTCGGCTCACGGCTTCAAGACCTTTGCCCGGAGCAGTGTGGAAGTGCCGTACAACTTCACCGCGCGCGTGGACGCCACGCTCGAGCTGGGCGCGGTGAACCAGACGGTGAATGTGACCAGCGCCGCTCCGTTGCTCCAGACCGACCGCGCCGACGTCCACAGCAATTTGTCGGAGCAGGAGGTCGAGAACGTTCCCATGGCGCCGGGCAACAATTTCGAGCAGTTGTTCCGGGCCGTTCCCGGCATTTCGCCTCCCGAGAGCTCGCACTCGATCCCGACAAATCCCTCGCGCGCGCTGGCGTTCAGCAGCAACGGAACCGGCGATTACGGCAACAGCATTAAGATTGACGGCGTCACGCAGTGGAACATCTGGGTGCCGGAGGATACGGCCTACATCCCCTCCTCCGACTCGATCCAGACCGTTAACATCACGACGGGCAATTTCAACACCAATGAGGGGTTCGCGGGCGGAAGTTCCGCCAACGTGGAGATCAAGAGCGGAACCAACCAATTTCACGGCGACGTTTACGAATACCACTACGACCAAGCGATGGAGGCGCTGGAGTTTTTCGCGCCCCACGATCATATCACCCGCTCGCCCAAAGATATTTTCAACCAGTTTGGGGGCAGCGTCGGCGGGCCGATCAAGAAGAACAAACTGTTCTTCTTCTCCAACGTCGAGCTCACTCGCGAATACGCATTCTCCTCCAAAGACCAGACAATCGCGAGCCCCGCAATGATGAAAGGTGACTTGCGCGGCTTGGTGGGCAGCATACCCGGCGCGACAGCGGTCAATCCGGACGTGGTCTACGATCCGGCGACGGGAAAATCCGATGGGTCGGGCCGGACGCAAATCTTCGCCACCAACAACTCGAGCGACCCCAGGACTTACAACGCCGTTTGTATGCCCGGCCAAACGGGCGACGTCACCTTATCCAGCGGCTTTACGGAATGCCCGAATGTCATTCCCACCAACCGGATCAGCCCGGTGGCCAACGCCCTCGATGCACTGCTCCCGCAGCAAAATCTTCCCAATTCGAGCAGCAACGTGCCGGACAACAACTTCATCGGCTCAGCGGACACACATTTCAACCGCATCACCACCGACAACAAGATCAATTGGAACGCCACGAACAAATTCACGATGTTCGGCCACATTGGCTACCTTAACTACGGCACGCTCGATCCCCAAGTTTTTGGACCCGTGGGAGGAGAGGAAATAGATAGCAGCTTTATCGGCAACGAAGGGATGGGAGGAGGACACACCCTCACGACCAGCATCACGGGCAACTATGTGGCCACGCCGAATTTCGTCATAGAGGGCAACTTCGGCTTTACACGCCAGGTGTCAAACTCTCAGCAGCTCGACCTCGCGACCAAAGAAGGCCAAACTCTCAAATGGACTAATGCCGCGGGAGTCGCCGGCACGGGCATTCCCGGCGCGAACGGCACTCGATTCTTTGAGGGCAGTTGGCCGACGTTCAAAATCGGGAGCTTCAGCACGCTCGGCACTTACAACGGATACATGCCTTACTTCCGTAACGACCCGCAATTTGTCTGGAGCGGCAGCGCCAACTGGATCCACGGCAGGCACACGCTTAACTTCGGCGGCGCCTTCATGGACCAGCACCTCAACCAGACGCAGCCGGAGTGGAACGCCGGCGGAACATCCTGGCCGGCCGCAGGCGGATTCGATTTCACCTCGGGGCCGACCGAATGCAAGGGCTGCGTCGCAAGCGGCAAGACCACCTCGGGCAATGCTTACAATGACTTCGCCAGCTTCCTGCTAGGGGTTAGCTCGGGCTGGGGCCGGAACATCATGGTCCCCAATGAATTTCATACCGTCACGCACATGTTCGCTCTCTACGCCGGCGATACCTGGCAGGTCAGGCCCAAGCTGACAGCGACCTACGGCGTGCGCTGGGAGTATTATCCCTTCCCGACACGCTCCGGCACGCCCGCCGGCGTCGAGCGGTATGACTTTGCCACCGGGCAGATGCTGAACTGCGGCGAGGGCGGCAACTCGATCAGTTGCGGCACGACGGTCAGCCAGAAGTACTTCTCGCCGCGCATCGGCTTGGCCTACCGGGCTACCAACACCACGGTGGTCCGCGCAGGGTACGGCATCGCTTACGAGCCCTTTAACCTGATTGATGACCTGCGGACGAATTACCCTATCTTGATCCCCCTGAATGAGGGTTCGCCCAACTCCCTCTTGGCTGCGGGCGTGATGAACCCCCAGGACTTCCAGAACACCCCGGGGGGCGAGTGCGCCAAGTACGCCTCCTATTGCTTCGGTGCGGGCGGAACCTTGCCGGTCGGAATTGTGCCGCCCTCGCCCTTGCCCAGCTTGACCACCGCTTCCAACGCCATTCCGGGCAATGTCAATCTGGTGACGGCGGGCAACAGCGCCCCGCGCGGCTACGTTCAGTCCTGGAACTTCACGATCCAGAAGGAACTGCCAGGGAACTGGGTGGCGCAGGCCGGCTATGTGGCCACGAGGACAGTGGGCCAGGAGGGCATTCTTGACCTGAATGTCCAGAGCCCCATCGGCCCGGCGGGATGCACGCCCGGCAAGTGCGGCGGATCGGCCAGCCAGCCGTTTAATTCCCTCTCTAGCACCAAGGGGGCGTGCACGAGTTCCGCCTCCACCGCTCTCGGCTGCCGCACGGGCGGGACCTCGATCATTACGCCCATCACCGAAGCGCATTACGATTCTCTCCAAGCTACCCTCGGCCATCGCTTCAACAACGGGCTTGAGGTGGATTTGGCCTACACCTGGTCGAAGACAATCGGCGAGGCGATCCACGGCGGCGGGCAGTTGGGCAACGACCAGAAGAGCTCGCCTTACATCCAGACGCCCGCATTTTTTAATCTCAATCGCGGCTTGGCGCCTTGGGACCGGCCGCAGAACTTTGAGGCGGTGTTCGTCTGGCAGCCTTTCTTCGGCCCCGGCAAGCGTTTTGCGCGAACCGGAATCTCTTCCGAGATTCTCGGCGGATGGCAACTGAGCGGCATTTTTAGCTCGTTTTCGCAGACCCCAGTCGGTGAGCTAAACGCTGGCAGCAGTTCGTTGAACGCCTCGGGCAACGAGCAGCGTCCCAACCGGCTGTGCAGCAATATCACTAAGATCGAGCAGGTTGGCTACGGAGAGAACTGGTTCGATCCCAGTTGCTTCGGAGGCGTGGACACGCAGAACTTCGGCAATTCGGCCTTCTACATTTTCCACGGGCCGCACATCGACAACCTGGACGCGGCGCTCTTCAGGAACTTCAAGCTTTCGGAGCGCTTCAATCTCCAGTTCCGCGCCCAGGCTTTCAACGCGACAAACACTCCGGCCTTTTCGAATCCCAGCGCTGGGTGCGGAAATGTCACGAGCGCCACGGATCCGGTTTGCAACAGCACTTCCTTTGGCCAGGTCCGAGGAACCACCAACTTCGGGCGGCACGGCAATGACTTCCGCCAGTTCGAGTTCAACGCGCGGCTGAGCTTCTAACTTTGCTGTAGCGCCGCCCTGCGAGCGGCCCACCTATCGCTTGCGGGGCGATGTGTGCGGTCCCGCGAGAGCGGCAGTGCGACAGTGCACGAGTGGAGAGCGATTTTGGCTCAGCGCGTTGTATCAGGGCACGACTTGAGTCGCGCCGCAGGCGACGACTTTGTCTGTGTCCCGTCGCGTCCCGATGGATAGGGACGCGACGGGAAAGTAAGTGGGAGCGGTCCACCGGCACGCCGCGAAAGGCGGGGCGACGCGCCCGTCGCCCCTACGGAGCACTCCGCGAAGGGTCTCGCCCTGGGGTTTGAGCTGGGCGGTAAACACGGCGAGATTCTTCGCTTCATTTCGGTTCGCTCAGAATGCCAGAATGGCGCTGCAGCACCTAGCGCGGACCGCCGGTTTTGAGGTCCGCGGTTTCGCTTGTGCTCGTGGCAAAGCCGCGGACCCTCAAAACGAGGGTCCGCGCGACTTCAGAACATCAAGCGCGCGCCGAGCTGGAAAATCCGCGGAGACAAGGCGCTCGTGACCTGCCCGAAACTGCCCGAGCCGAGGGACGTGCTCACGCCCGAAAGGTTCGTGTGATTGAAGGCGTTAAAGCTTTCGATCCGCAACTGCAAGTGCGCGCGCTCGCTGAAGGCGAACTGCTTGTAGAGCGAAATATCCCATTCGCCGAGCGCCGGCCCTCGAATCACGTTGCGGCCGGAGTTTCCGAAGAAACCCGGCGCGGGCACGGAATAGATCGCGGTATCAAACCACTCCGGAATCGACCCCAGCACAAGCCGCTGGCCGTTGACGTTCGGCCGGGATGCGAGCCCGTGATTCGACCCCGTTAACCCGATCGTGAGCGGAGTGCCGCTCTCGTAGGTCGTAACACCCGCAAGTTCCCAGCCGCCTAAGGCTTCGCCCCGGACGCCGCGTTCGCCGCGGAAGAAGGGTAGGTCGTAAATATAGTTGAAGACGAGCATTTGGGGCCGATCGTAATCCGAGACGGCCCAGTTGGCATTGCGGTCATAGGCGTTCTGGGGTTGGTTGTTGTAGCTCGACGCGTCGTCTTCTGATTTCGACCACGTGTACGACGCCTGGAAGCGGAAGTTGCGCGCCATCTGTTTCTCGTACTCCACCTGCAGAGAATTGTAAACGCTGTTTGCGCCGGGAGTAATGAAGTCGATCGTGCCCCAGCCTTGATACGGGCGGTAAATGTTTTCGGGAGTGCCCGAGGCGTTCAGAATGGGATTGAACTCGAAGTTCTGGTACGGAAGCGGCTGGTTTAGATCGATCTCGCTCTGCAGATGATCTCCGTGCGAGCCGACGTAACTCACGGTCAACATGCTGTCGGCGGGCAGAAGCCGTTGAACTCCGAGGCTGTACTGCTGAACCATCGGGACGTAATAATTCTGGTCGAGCGCGAGCAGCGAGGAGGGAGTGATCGGCGCGGCGGCCCCGCCGGCGGGATTGTCCAATGGCGGCGCGGTCACGCCGAAGGTGGTCGCGAACGGCGGGTTGCCCAGGATGTTGTAACTGTCGTTTCCCTGCACGCGGAAATAGGTGATGCCGTACCCGCCTCGCAACACCGTGTTCCCGCGGCCGGTCGGGTCCCAGGAAAAACCGAAACGCGGCCCGAAATCATTGTGGTAGCTGTTGACGAGCGATCTCGAGATGCCGTGTCCGGCCTGGACGAGTCCGTTGGTGAGACTTCCAGTCCCGGGCACAATGTTCCCCTTCGAGTCCAGCTTCGGCGCCTGCGATGCGCTCCAGGTCGACGGCACAAAATTCGTGATTTCGTTATTCGTCGTGTAGAGGTGAGGAATGTAGAAATAGCGCACACCTAAGCTCAAGCTGAGGCGAGGGCTCACCTTGAAATCGTCCTGCACGAACGCCTCGAGCTGGTGGTAACGCCAGAAGCCGGTGAGCATCAGGTTCGTTTCCGAGTAACTCGAAGGCAGACCCAGCAGAAAGTCCGCGAGCGAGTTGCCGGTGAACTCGCCGTTGAAATTGAATTGCCCCTGCGTTCTGATCTGCGCCGGCTGGTTCTTCATGTCGTACTGGTAGACGGCACCGTATTTCAGCGTGTGCCGGCCGAGGATTTGCGTGAACGTATCCTGATAGGTTCGGATCGGCGAGGTGAGCTGATAAGGCCAATAGGCGACATCGTAGCTACCATAGCCCTGCGAGAACTGCAGGCTCGGTATGCGGTTGTCGGGATTTTGAGGATAGACCTCGGGGATGGTTAAGCCGCTGGGCTTCTTGTACGTGCCCACCGGGTTGCCGATGTCCGAATCGTCCGAGTACCCGAATTCCGTCTCATTGAACATCTTTGGGTTGATGAACTGTGTGAGTTGAACCACCAGGTTTTTGCTCGGGACCTGGAAATTCGTCGACACGGTGGGGAAATTGTCATTCGACCACATGGAGACGCCGGGGTTCAGGTCATACCCTTCCTGGATGTAGTGCCCCATCAACTTGAGCTTGCTGCTCAGGTTGTAATCGATGCGGAACAGTTCCTGGTTGAAGTTCGTCGGGAGCGAGGGCGCGGCCTGGTAGTCCTGAAACGAGGATGGATTCGTCACGCCCGGGAAAATGCCGGACTGAGCCAGGACGACGGCTTGCGGGTCGAAGCACTTTGGATTCACGTCCGTGCCGCTGATGCAGCTCGGAGAGACGCCGCTGGGAACCTTCAGCGTGCCGCCCTTCGGAAGCACCGAGGTGAACTGACTGAAATCGCCGGCGAGTTCCGCCGCGGTCGGCGTGTGGGTGCTGAACGCGGCGCCCGCCTCCTGCCGCCGCCATTCGGAGCTGTAAAAGAAGAAAAGCTTGTCTTTCTTTATGGGCCCGCCCACCGTGAAGCCGAAATCGTTCAGCTTCAGGGGCGGTGTATTTTTCACGAACAACTGCGGAGCGTCGAGCGCGTCGTTGCGAAGGAATTCGTAACCTTCGCCGTGAAATTGATTCGTGCCGCTCTTGATGTCCACGTTGACCACGGCCGCGCCCGCGCCGCCGTACTCGGCGCTGTAGTTACTCGTCACCACACGGAATTCGCTCACCGCGGCGATGGCGGGCGAGGTGTCGAGGCTGGTCTTGCTGCCCGGATCATTGTCCCACGCGCCGTCGAGATAGTAGGTGCTCTCTTCAGTGCGTCCGCCGTTGAACGCAATATCGTTGGCCAGGTGGCCGAGCCCGGTGTTCCCCGGCGCCGCCGCGGCGCCCGGCACCAGCTTCGCCATCGTCATGAAGTTGCGCCCGTTGACGGCAAGCTGCTGAATCTGGCTTCCCGCAATCACGTCGCTGATCTCGGCCGTGTTCGTCTGCAAGTGTGAAATCTGGCCCGCAACGGTAACGGTTTGTGCGATCGAGCCGACCGCAAGATGAAAATCGAGCGACGCATGATCGCCCACGTTGATCACGTAGCCGGTTTGCATCACGCTCTTGAAGCCCGCCGCTTTGACATCGATCTTATAGGTCCCGGGGTTTAAGCTGGGGACGTAATAATAGCCGCTCGAGTTCGAGTGCACGACATTTGCGACGCCGGTTTGCGAGTTGATGACGCTCACCGTGGCGTTGGGAATCATCGCCCCGGAAGGATCGCTGACGTAGCCGCTGAGCGATGCCTGAGTCCTGATCTGGGCTTGGGCGCCCGCGCACGCCATTACGAACAGAGCGGCGAGCGCCGCGGAAACGCTTCGGATGCTCATTGACTTCATACGACTAACCTCCCTCGCTCGCATATGTTCTGGAACCGATTCCAAACGCTACCACCGCAAGCGCTGTGGTGTCAACGAGAAACTGAGCAGCCATTTCTGGAGGCGCGGATTTCGGTGGTATGCTTCGGCAGAGCGGGAGAACTGAAGTTGCCGCGGATGACACGCATTCTAACCGTGCTTGCGCTGGCCGTCGGGTTGGCGCCGCGCCTGGGGGCCGCGAGCGCCGCGCCAGGCGACGCCATCCAGCTTTGCGCTCGAATCAGGCAGCGGTCCGGCTCGAGCGGCGATACGGCGCTGCGATACTGCGAGGCGCTAAAGGCGCGCCCGCATAACGCCGCGCTTCTGAACGGACTCGGCGTGGCCTTGGCGCACCGAAAAATGTACCGCGAAGCCATCGTCGCCTACCACCTTGCGATTCGCGTCGACCCTCGCCAGCCCGCGCTCCAGAAAAATCTGGCCCTCGCGTATTTCAAAATGGAGGATTTCAAGGACGCGATTCCGCCCCTGCGCGCCGCGGCCGCGCTCGCTCCCCAGGACCTCCAGTGCCGGACTTTGCTGGGAATGGCGTATTACGGCACACAGGACTATCGCGAAGCGGCAAGCGAGCTGGCCGAGGCCGCGCAGGCCGACCCCAAAAACACGCGACTGCTTTTCGTGCTTGCGGAGTGCTATTTGTGGAGCGATCAGCCGCAGAAGACGCTGGCCATCTTTCGCCAGATCGAAGAGCAGCAGCCCGATTCCGCTGCGGCATCCATGCTGCTCGGCCAGGCGCTCGACGCGCTCCGCCGCTATAGCCAGGCGATCGTTGAGTTTCAAAAGGCCGCTCGCGCCGCTCCGGACGCGCCGAATGTCTATTTTGTGCTCGGGTACCTTTACTGGAAGCAGAGGAAGTTCGATTTGGCCGCGTCAGAGTTCGAGCGAGAGCTCGCAAGGAGCCCCCGGAACGGAGAAGCGCGCGCCTACCTCGCGGATGTTAGGTATCGGCAGGGAGACTTGAACGGGGCCCGCCGCCTGCTGAAGCAAGCGCTCGCCGAGGGCGCTCGGGATCGCTTGATTTACCTGGATCTTGGAATCATTGACACAGTTTCCAAGAACGACGCTGCCGCCATCGCCGAGTTGAAGCAAGCCGTCGCGCTCGATCCATCTCAGACCGATGCGCACTACCGGCTGGCGCTTGCCTACCGAGGTGCAGGAAACAATGCCGCGGCCGCGCGGGAGCTCCGGACGATCAAGGAGATGGAAGCCGAGAGCGGGTCAGTGACGCAGCAGGAAGTCCTCGGCACGCCGTCGGCGCGTTAGGTTGCTCAAAGGCGCCGATTTTGTCATGCTGAGCCCTTCGCGGTTGTCATTCTGAGCGCAGCGAAGAATCTCAGTAGTTCCGCTCAGGGTAGACTCCGCGAAGCATCTTGTCGTACTGAAAAGAAAAAACCGAGATCCTTCGCTTGGCTCAGAATGACAGGCTCCAAACCGTTTTTCAGCGCCCTGTTGGTTCTGAACGAAGCGCTACATATGGCCGCGCGTATTGAATCGGCTGCCGCACTCAGGCTGGCGGCGCTGATCTTATTAACCTGTTGCTTTGCGCCCGCGCAGAGCTCCCCGTCACCCGCCCACGCGCGCTCCGGCGCGGCTAGGCCCCGAAACGCCTACGTGGGCGCTCAGGAGTGCGCCGGGTGTCATCCGGGCGAAGCCGCGTCGCAGGCGACAACGCCGATGGCGCACGCGCTCTCGCCGGCTTCAGCATCCGCCATTCTGCGCGGCCATTCGCCGATGATCTTGCGAAATGGTCCGTACGCGTACAAGGTTTCACTTGAGGGCAACGCCGCGACGTTCGCGGTGTCCGCCGGCGGGCGGGGCATTGCGGTCCCCATTCTGTGGGCGTTTGGCTACGGCACGGGAGAGGTGGGGCAGACTTACGTCTTTCGTTACGGAGGCTTTTACTACGAGAGCCAGGTCAGCTACTACTCGGCCCTGTCGGGGCTCGGGATCACCATTGGGCACATCGCCTATCCGCCCGCGTCACTGGGACTCGCGCTCGGGTATCCGTTGCAGCCGGAATCGGTGAGACGATGCTTCGCTTGCCATGCTACGAATGCGGTGAGCGGCGGAAAGTTTCAGCCTGACAAGATGATTCCCGGCGTGAGCTGCGAGGCATGCCACGGTCCGGGCGCGCGCCACGTCGCTTCAATGAAATCCGGCGACGCGGTGAATTTGCATATCTCGAACCCCGGACGCCTTTCGACGGCTGGAATTACGGCGTTCTGCGGTTCGTGCCACCGCACGGCTGCCGACGAGCGTGCGCTGAAGATTCGCGGGCCCGAGAACGACCGCTTCCAGGGATACCGAATTACGCTGAGTCGCTGCTACAGTCCAACGGACTCGCGCATCAGTTGCACGTCTTGTCACAATCCGCACGAGCCGCTTGTTACCGAGCCTGGAGCCTACGACGCAAAATGCGAGGCGTGCCATTCGCGCACCGCGGCCGCAGGACCGCATGGCGCCCGTGCCTGCCCGGTAGCCACCCGCGATTGTGTGACGTGCCACATGCCCAAGGTCGAAGTGCCCGGCGCGCACTTCCGGTTCACGGATCACTTCATACGCATCGCCAGAGCCAATGAGCCGTATCCCGGGTGAGCTTGCAGGGACACCTGAGCCGGCCGCGCGCCGGCGCCACCGACTCGCTGTTCAGCAGTCGGCGCCGAACTGGCGGCAAATGAATCTAACGGATAAGCGGGGTGGCCGGGTTTTGGGACCGGCAGCAGGCGGCCGGCAGCGGCGACCGACCAAATCTTTGATTCATCAGCCCGGATACCAAAGGGAGAAAGATGCAGAAACGCAAACTCGGAAAAGGCAATCTGGAGGTCTCGGCGATGGGCCTCGGCTGCATGGGAATGAGCTTTTCCTACGGGCCGCCGAAAGATAAGCAGGAGATGGTTTCATTGATTCATTCGGCTGTCGACCGAGGCGTCACATTCTTCGACACCGCCGAGGTTTATGGTCCATTCACGAACGAGGAGCTCGTGGGCGAGGCGCTCTCTCCGTTCCGCGGGCACGTGGTGATCGCCACCAAGTTCGGGTTCAGGCTCAATCCGGATGGAAGCCCTGGTTGGCAGGGCCTCGATAGCCGGCCCGAGCGCATTAAGCAGGTCGCCGAGGGCTCGCTCAAGCGACTGAAGAGTGCTGTCATCGATCTGTTCTACCAGCACCGTGTTGACCCGAACGTCCCGATCGAAGATGTCGCCGGCGCGGTAAAGGAACTCATCCAGGCAGGCAAGGTCAAACACTTTGGACTTTCCGAAGCCGGGGCGCAGACGATACGTCGCGCACACGCAGTCCAGCCCGTCACTGCGGTCCAGAGCGAATACTCGTTGTGGTGGCGAGACCCTGAAGCGGAGGTGCTGCCGACGCTCGAGGAACTCGGGATAGGCTTCGTTCCGTACAGCCCTCTGGGCAAGGGCTTTCTCACGGGAACGATCAACGAGAACACGACGTTCGATCGTACGGATTTCCGCAACACCGTCCCTCGCTTTAATCCCGAGAATCGTAAAGCGAACCAGGCGCTGGTTGATCTGCTCAGCAGATTCGCGCAACAGAAGAAGGCGACTCCTGCTCAGATCGCGCTCGCCTGGCTGCTTGCCCGGAAGCCTTGGATCGTGCCGATCCCGGGCACAACAAAGCTGCACCGTCTTGAAGAAAACCTTGGAGCGGCGGACGTCGAACTTACACCTGAAGATCTCCGCGCCATCGAAAGCGCCTCGTCAAAAATCAAGGTGCAGGGAGCTCGGTACCCGGAGAGCCTCGCGCAAATGACGGGTCGCTGAGCGCTCGGCGCGGGAAGAAAGAGTCGAAATTACGAGCACCAACACTGAGGAGATATGGACATCAAAAGGATTGGCTCGCAGCCTTCCGCCAAGGGACCGGCCGAATACTTTACGGGCACGGTGCGGATTGATCCCCTGTTTCAACCAACGCCTCCGGCGCGGGCGCGGGGCGCGAGCGTAACGTTCGAGCCGGGCGCGCGGACCGCATGGCACAAGCATCCGCTCGGGCAGACTCTGATCCTCACGGCCGGCTGCGGCTGGGCCCAGCGCCAGGGTGGGCCGATCGAAGAGATTCGTCCCGGTGATGTGGTCTGGTTCCCGCCCGGCGAGAAGCACTGGCACGGGGCCACACCCACTACCGCCATGACGCATATCGCTATTCAGGAACAGCTCGACGGTAAGGTTGTCGAGTGGATGGAACAGGTCAGCGACGAGCAATACCGGAAGTGATCGGTGCCAGTGAGTACGGAGACGACGCAGACCTGAAAGGAAGAGGTCTGCGCCAGCCCCCGGAAACGGGTTGGGCGTAATCAGGGCGGGCTAAGTTCGCTGCACCAGGCTGCTAAAGTAGGGGACCACCCTTTCGAGCCCCTCGTTCAGGGTAACGGCGGGCTTCCAGTCGAGCGCGGCCATTGCTTTCGAGATATCCGGCCTGCGGCGCGTTGGATCATCCACCGGCAGCGGCTCAAACGCCAGCTTGCTCTTGCTGCCCGTGCGCTCGATCACGCGGTGCGCGAGTTCAAGCACGGAAAGCTCGTCCGGATTTCCCAGATTCACCGGGCCGGTTTCATTCGACCGAAGAAGACGATAGAGGCCCTCGACGAGATCGCTGACGTAGCAGTAGCTTCGCGTCTGGCTGCCGTCGCCGTACACGGTGAGAGGCTTGTTCTGAAGAGCGCAGGTCATGAAGTTCGGCAGCACGCGGCCGTCATTCGAGCGCATCCGCTCGCCGTAGGTGTTGAAAATCCGCGCGATGCGCACTCGGACGCCGTGCTGGCGGTGGTAAGCCATCGTGATGGCCTCGGCAAATCGTTTCGCTTCGTCGTAGACGCTGCGCGGCCCGATCGGATTGACCCTTCCCCAATACGCTTCCGGCTGGGGACTGACCTCAGGATCCCCGTAAATCTCGGACGTCGACGCCAGCAGAAACACGCTGCCTTGGGCCTTGGCTAAACCGAGAGCATGGTAAGTTCCGATGGCGCCCACCTTCAGCGTGTGGATCGGATGCTCGGCATAGTCCTTCGGGCTGGCGGGCGAGGCAAACTGCAGGATGTAGTCGATTACTCGATTGCCCGCCCCGGCCGGTCCGTTCGACTCGGCCAAGATCTGCTCGAGCTCGATGGGTTTGGTGATGTCGTACTCGACGAACCTGAACCGAGAATTTCCCGCCAGATGATCCACATTGTCGCGGCGGCCGGTCAGAAGATTGTCGAGGCAGAGAACATCGAATCCCTCCGCGATCAGGCGATCGCAGAGATGCGACCCGAGAAAACCGGCTCCCCCCAATACGAGAGCCCTCAACGGCGAATCCCGACCTGTGCTCGACATATTAGTTTCCAGTCATAGAAGAACGGCGGACAAGCCGAAGCCTGTCACCCTGAGCGCAGCGAAGGGTCTCTGCATTTCTTTACAGCGAAATACGGGGATGCTTCGCTCTGCTCAGCATGACACCGTCGCTTTGACTTGCGTCGCGAACGATTGGGACAGGAGAGTAGGGTTGCGCTCGCTGCGCCAAAGGCCTCTCGCAAAGGGGCCAAGGCGCAAAGCAGGCGCAAAGAGGAACCGTTATGTTTCTTTGCGGAATTTTGCCCCTGTGCGCGAGAGCTTTTGCCCGTACAATTTCTTCACAGCTTCTCAGCGTCGCAGGGAGGCGCCCTCCACGGCCGCAAAAGCTTCAGCGCCGGCTTTGCGGACGGGTTCCCGGCCCATGCAGCGGTACTCGAACCCTGCGCCCGAGACGGTCGCCGGATCAAATATATTCCTTCCGTCCACTATAACCGGCGCTTCCATTATTTCCTTGAGCCGGCCTAAATCGAGCGCCCGAAATTCATCCCACTCCGTGAGAATCACCAATGCAGCCGAGCCGCGGGCCGCTTCGTAGGGCGACGAGCAGTAGGCCACCCGCCCCGCACGCTCCGGGAGCAATCGCCGGGCGTTCGGCACCGCCTGCGGGTCGTAGATGCGAAGGGACGCTCCCTCTACGAGCAGGGCTTCGATCACCTTGAGGCTGGGCGCCTCGCGGATGTCGTCCGTGTTCGGCTTGAAAGCCACGCCCAGAGCGGCGACGGTTTTCCCTTGCACCACCCCCACCGAACCCCGGACCTTTCGCAGGAAGGCTTCGATCCGCCGCTGGTTGACCCGTTCAACGGATTCCAGGATCGAGCATTCCACCCCATGCGCTTTCGCCAGGTGAATGAATGCTCGGAGGTCTTTCGGGAAGCAGTAGCCCCCAAAGCCGATGCCCGCCTCAAGGAAGTCCGGGCCGATGCGCGGATCGAGACCCATTCCGCGAGCCACGTCCTTCACGTCGGCGCCAAGGGCATCGCACACGTCGGCCACCATATTGATGAATGAAATCTTGGCGGCAAGGAAGGCGTTAGCCGAGTGCTTGATCAGTTCCGCCGTCGTGGGCGTGGTAAAAACGATGGGGCAGTCGAAAGGGCGATAGATTTCTTCGAGGATTGTCCGCGCCCGCTCGCTCTCGGCTCCGATCACAATCCGGTCCGGATGAAAAAAGTTCTCGAGAGCTTGTCCTTCGCGAAGGAACTCGGGATTGGACGCCACGTCGAAATCCGCGCCCTGCTCGTGCGCGCCGAGACCGTTGCCGGAATGCGGGCCGGAATGGTCCAGCGTTTCTTGTATCCACCGCGCCGTTATCGCAGGGACTGTGCTCTTCTCGACAATGAGCTTATAACCGTTCAGATTTTCCGCGATGATTCGCGTCGCCGCTTCGACCTGACTCAGGTCAGCCGCCCCGCTTTCGCGCTGAGGCGTGCCGACACAAACGAAAATAACATTGGCGGCGCGCACGGCGGCCGCAACATCCGAGGTAACGGCGAACCGGCCGCTCGCGAGGTGCTTGGCGAGCAGGGGCTGCAGGCCCGTCTCATAAAACGGGATCTCTGCGCGGCGCATCAGCTCCACCTTTCGGGTATCCTGATCTGCGCCGGTCACGCGCCATCCGAGCTCCGCCAGGCCGAGCGCCGTGGGCAAGCCCACGTACCCGAGCCCCAGCACGGCGATGCTCGGACTTGCGTGATGTCGCGGGGTTTCCAATCGATCCATTGTGACTGCTTTCAACAGCGCCGCCCTTGCGCGGCCCAAATGCCGGCATTCAGCGCGGCCAGTGCCGGGCGTAAAGCCCACGGCGACGTCAGCATCGATGCCTCGTAAGCTTAGCATAGGCGATCGCAGCAGATCGCCGGCGGCTTACGATTTGAGCTCGACCCAGAGTGCTTGGGGGTCCGGATTGTGGAGGCACGCAAAGCAGACGAAACGGCTCTGCGCATTGACTTTGCTCGGGGCTTATGTGATTCTTGCAGCCATTGGGATTTCCCAAACGGTGCGCGTGAGGGTCGTCCGACGGGAGGCGCTTTCTAACGATGGGCTTCCGGCTGCACAATTGCTCATTTCACGGAAAGCTTATCAAAGCACAAGAGCTCTCCGGCATCAGGCTGACCGAAATCGTTTATTGTCCGAACACCCAGACCGCTCGGCATTCGCACGAGTATGCCTACGTCGGTGTTACGCTGAGCGGCCGTTCTCACCAGGTTTGCGGCGCAAAGGTGCGGTCCTCACAAGCCTGGACTGTCATGTACCACCCCGCCGGCGAGGTTCACTCTGACCATTTCCAAGAGGGCGGCGCCCGCGAGCTGAACATTGAAATCGCACCCTTGCGGCTGGTGAATCTAGGCGACGGTTGCCCTTATCGGGAACGTCCCGTGCACGTCGATGGAGGCACGCCCGGCTGGCTCGCCGCCCGCCTCTATAGCGAGTTCCGCCTGATGGACGAGCTTTCCTCGATGGCCATCGAGGGGCTCACGATCGAGTTGATGGCAGAGGTGTTTCGCCAACATTCCAGAGTGGCCCGCTTTCCCGCCTGGCTGCGGCAGGCACGCGAGCTAATCCACGATCGTTTCGCCGAGCGCCTCACCCTGCGCGGCCTGGCGGAGACCGCGGGCGTGCATCCTGTCCATCTCGCGCGCGAGTTCCGGCGCCACACCGGGCTCACCGTCGGGCAGCAGGTGCGCCAACTGAGGATCGAGCGGGCGTGCCAGTTGCTCTCCTCAGACCGATGCTCCCTCGCGCAAGTCGCCCTGCTCACCGGATTCTCCGATCAGAGTCAGTTCTCGAAAACATTCCGTCACGCGATGGGCATGACCCCTTCCGAATACCGTCACCTCAAATTCCCCGGCGATTAGCAGGCTCACAACCACTGCGCGAGGATGCGCCTCAGACGCGGCGACGTTTGGCCGGCCGCCCTTGAAGAAGACCTGAGCCGGGCGCTTCACTAGCAACGCGGCCATCCCTTTCTGCGCTTGCCGTAACAACTAAAAACGGCTCGCGAAAAAACTTCTTGACAAGGAATAATCGCTTGTGGTGTCATACGAGGCATTAAGTGGAAACGCTTACACTATGTTTGGTTAGGGAGAACGTGAATTTTCGGACGGTCAATAGCACCTTGAGCAAAGCTCCAAGGTAATTTCCGCAAACCGCTGCGCCAGCCGGGGTTCGGGCCACCGCTCAACTTCTCTTCGGGAGGCGACGATAATGAAGCGCTTACTCTCTCTCAGCGTCCTGCTGTTAGTGCCCATTCTGACGATGCTTAGCGCGACGAGCGGTCGGGCGCAGGTAGGAGCGGACCGCGTGGCGATGACGGGACTCGTCACGGACGCTTCCGGAGCGGCAGTTCCTCGCGCCACCGTCGCCGTGATTAACCAGGACACCGGGGTGAGGACCGTCGTCGCCACTGACAGCGCCGGCAACTACACGACGCCCGCTTTGGTGCCCGGCCCGAACTACACCCTGGAAGTGAAAGCGTCAGGTTTCAAGACTTACACCCAGACAAGCCTCGATCTGACGATTGGCGGGCGCACTTACACGCAAAACGTGAAGCTCGAAATTGGCGCAGTGACCCAGACGGTTCAGGTGTCGGCTGGCGCGCAGCTCATCAATACTCAGAGCTCCACGGTTTCGTATCAGGTCGGTGAGCAGTATTACCGCGACCTGCCGGATGTGATGGGCGCGGACGTCCGGCTGGCTGAAACCAAGTTGATCCTATCACCGGGCTACGTACCGACGGCCCCGAATGGCGACGCTATCTTTCGGGGCGACGCGTTTGAGTCGCGCATCAACGGCGGCCAGACCGTCTCCTGGGAGAGTTGGTTCGATGGCGCCGAGTACGGCTACGCCGAAGGTCACCAGCAGACGCACGAAAGCTCAATTCCGTACGCTTCGGTGAGGGAACTGACGACCACCGTCAACAACTTTTCAGCGCAGTACGGCCATACCAGCGGCGGAATCGCGCTCTACACCACCAAATCGGGCACCAACGCGTTCCACGGGAACATCTACGATTTTTATACGAGCAGCGGCATGGACGCGAACAACTTTTTCCTGAACCGGCAAGGGGTGAATATCCTCCCGCTTAACCAGAACAACCTGGGCGCTGATTTTGGCGGACCGATTCCAAAGATCAAGAAGTGGGGCCAGACCTGGTGGTTCACGAACTATGATCGGCTCGATTATCACAGCACCGTGAACACCGGGCTCCAAAACACGCTCGCAACGCCCGCTGAGCGGGCAGGCGACTTCAGCGCCCTGCTCAATCCGCCGGCGAATGTGCTCCAAAGAAACGGTTGTACGTCAGCACCGTGCCAGGTGGGGACCGACGCGCTCGGGCGGCCGATCTACTACGGCGAGATTTTCAACCCCGCCACCACCCGAACGGTGAACGGCGTCCCCGTGCGCGATCCGTATCCCGGGAATATGATCCTGCCCAGCGACCCTCTCTTCGCGATGAACCTCGGCAGCCAGAAGGTAGCCTCGCTGATCCCCGCGCCTGATACGAATACCCTCTTTACGGCGAATGAATTCGGCGGAACTTCCGACGATAATGACAAAATTAACGTCTGGACATGGCTCCTCAGAGTCGATCATACCTTCAGTCCAAAATGGTCGGCTTCGTTTACGTATTTTGCGAACTCTCGGCCTCGAACCGCCCACTGCGGCGGACCGGACGGCTGCAACACGGTCAATAACGGACAGACGGATTCCCAAGCGAACGACACCTACATCGGCCAGGGCTTCTATCAGCTCATCACCAACCATTTTGCGCACCTGCAATTGAACTGGGTGATCAAGCCGAACCTGTTCAACCACTCCACGTTCGCCTACGACCGCTGGTCAATGGACGGCCATCAGTTGTCTTCGGGCGTCGGTTGGAATCAGAAGCTGGGGCTCGGCCTGCCCAATCAGCCGATATTCAATAAGGCCGGCTTCCCCTCCTTGAATTTCATCGGAGGTCCGGTGGGCTATACGAACTTCGGCACGCCATGGCTGGCGGACGGGGCGGACATCAATAACCGGTACCAGTTCTACGACGACCTCACCTGGATCGTCGGCACGCACACGCTCAAGATCGGCCTGCAAAGCGAGTACATGAATTTCCCCCAGACCGGGTGGGCGGTGAATACCGGCGGCCAATTTAACTTTGCCGCCGCCTCGACCGCCGGATACAACAGCACCGGTGCAAACCTGCCCACCACAGGTGATGCGTTTGCCGCCTTCCTTCTCGGCCAGGTGGACTATGCGAGCTTCAGCGTTCCGTTCAACTACATGCCGAAATTCTACTACGCTGCCCCATGGGCAAACGACGAGTGGAAAGTGAGGCGCAATCTAACTATCGAGCTGGGGCTGCGCCTCGATTGGAATTCCGGCCTCTCGGAGCAGCACAACCGCTTCTCGACGTTCTCGCCCACCACTCCAAACCCGGCGGCGGGGAACTTCCCCGGGGCGATGGTCTTTGGAAAAATCGCGGACGGGAACGACGCGTGGGGCCTTGGGCCGCGCTTCGGCTTTGCCTATCAGCTTGGCCAGAACAGCGTGATTCGCGGCGGATACGGCGAGTACTTCGGCGCCACGATCGCCGGTTCATGGGCCGGCAATCCCTATCCCACAAACGGATTCCAGACCAATCCTACGGTCTCTAACGTCAACGGCGACGAGTTCCCGACCTTTAACTTCGCTAACGGGTTCCCAGCCGCGGCGATCACCTTTCCCCCGAACCTTAGTCCTGCGGTGGAGAATGGGACTTCTCCCGTCGGCGTAATGCCGAATCAGTACGAGATGCCGCGTTGGCAGAACTGGACCCTCTCGTTCGGCCACCAATGGCACAACAACATAAGTCTCAACGTGGGTTATGTGGGCAACCACGGAACTCGATTGCCCGACAACAACATCACGCTCGGACCTTACGACAACGAAAATGTCGGTGGCGTGTTGCAGTATGGTTCAGCCCTGACAAACGGCGCCTTTACCAACGGGGTGCCTAACGCGGTCGCGATCGCCGCCGGATTCACCGCCCCACCCTACCCCGGCTTTAATGGAGACCTTGCCCAGGCATTGCGCCCCTGGCCGCAGTATCAGGATATCTCCTGGCGTGAAGGTCACAACGGAAAGAGCCATTACAACTCTCTCCAGACGCAATTTAACTGGAGGGGGAAACACACCTCAACCACGGTCGCTTACACGTTGTCGCGGCTCATGAACAACGGCGCCGAATCCGGTGAAGCGCAAGGCTATGGGATCGTCCAGGATCCCGGAAACATGAGCGACCTGTGGGGACCCAGCTACGATGATGTGCCGAACGTTCTCACAATCGGCGAAGTTTACAGCCTGCCTTTCGGACACGGAGAGTTCATCGGAAGAAATGCTACAGGTCTCTTGAGCAAGCTCATCACGGGCTGGAAAGTTTCTGGAATCCTCAGCTACGAATCGGGCCGCCCGCAGTCGATGTATGTGGACAATAACTTGGGAAATCTTCTGTTCAACAATGCCAAGTACCCGGACCTTGTCTCCGGCCAACAGCCTGTCAACTCGGGAAGTTTCACGAATCCCTTCGGCCAAAGCTATTACAACCCAAGCGCCTTTTCAACTCCGGCCTTCTACTCGTTGGGCGATTCGCCGCGGACGACCACCAGCATCCGCGGGTTCCACTACTACAACGAGGACCTCTCGTTCTATAAAAACACCTATTTCGGTGAGAACCGATACGTGAGGTTCCAAGCCGAGGCGGGGAACATCTTTAACAGGGTTGATTTCTGCTCGCCCGACTCGAACATTCAGGACGGCAGTTTCGGGACGACGTTTACCCAGTGCAACATCCCGAGGCGCGTCCAGCTCGGTCTGCAAGTCTTTTTCTGAAGCCGTCTCCCCCCTAAGCGGCGTCCCGACCCGGACAAGCTCGTCAACAGTTCCGGGTCGGGATGCCGCCCGAACTCTTCCCGGATTTCTGCTCGAACGCCTGCCTCGCCGGCGAGTTTTTGATTCGTCAAATATCAAATTTCAAATTTGTAGATCGTAATGCTGCCAGAGACGAGTGACAACTTGCTCAGTGGTTCGGAAACCGCGTGCTCCTCAATCTCGATCTGCGGCTTCTGACCGAGTACGTTGGCGGCGTCGAGGCTCGCACCGGTCAACCGCGACATTCTGGCACCGCCGCCCGGCTGGACGCCCTGGATGCTGATCGCAATCGACTGATCCGATTCCGTCGGGTTAACAACGGCAACGGTAAGACGTTTACGATCCTGGGTCAGCGCAGCGGCCACGTCCAGAGGATAAGTTGCGCTGCCTGCGTTCACCCGCGGCTGATCGCCGCCGACGGGCCACTTGGGCGCGGGCTGCGGCGAATTGCCGGCGACATCAACCGGCAGCACGCCAAAGTGCTCCCGGTAAAGCTTAAATAGGAGACCCGTGGAGTTGTAGATCGCCTCCGTCGGGTGGATGTCGAGACATGAGATGCCGAACGTGAACGCCGCCATCTTCAGGAAATCGGTATGCCTGAACATCTCGTGGAATACCATGGCATAGCAGAGCGCGAGCCTTAGGTTCGGGCGTGTGCCGGTGTAAGCCCACTCATCGATGGCGAGGAAAGTCTTCTTCTCCTGCATGGCTGGAAAGCGCCGCACGTACTCGTGCCAGGCCTCGGCCTTCAGACGAACCCGGTTGGCCGGCCGGCGCGCCCAGTCGGACAGCGATTCCTGCACCGCGACATGTCCATAGTCTCCGGGCAACCTGGTTGTCGATCCGAGTGGGAAGGGATCTTTTTTCCCGATGTTCAGATCAAATCGCTTTCCGCTGCGGCAATACCAGTGCTCGGCGATGCCATCGAAGTTGCCCCAGCACTTGGCCAGAAGGCCGCCGGTCCAATCGGATTCGGCGCCGTATTCGGCCTGAACCTTGCCGGTGGTCAAAAGGCTATTTCCGGTTACGGTCATTTCGTCGGGCATGGCTCCGCAGGCGATCAGCGTGAGGCTCGGATCCGCTTTGCGCATGGCTTTGGCGAATGCGTTATGCTTCAGCGCGTAATAGCGCAGATAAGTGTGGCCGATCTGCCAGAAGCCGTACATCTCGTTGCCGATATCCCACAACTTCACGCCATAGGGCTCGGCGTGACCGTTCGCGGCCCGGAGCGCGCCCATGCTGGTGTGGATTGAGCCGTTGGTGTATTCAACCAGTGCGGCGGCGGATTCCGCATCTCCAAGACCTGCGTTGACCGTAACGTAGGGCTCCACGTTGAGGAGCTTGCACAAGGTCATCAGCTCGTCCATTCCCACGTCATTCGGCTGTGCGAAGTGCCAGGCATTATCCCAGGTGGGAGGCCGCTTGTCGGGATCTCCAATCGCATCGCGCCAGTCGTAATCGGAAATGAAATTCCCGCCCGGTAGCCGATAGAACCCGGAGTTCAGCTCGCGCAGGAGCCGGGTGGTGTCGGGCCGGAAGCCCTGAATGTTGTCATCGGGCATGAGCGAGACCGCGCCAATGTGAAAGGCCCCGCGACCGCTCCCAACGATCTCGAGTCGCCCTTCCCGGGTATCGACTTGCGCCGTAAATTTCAACGGGAACTTCGAGTAATTTGAATGCAGGCGCGATATCGTGACGGTCTGGCGATCGTTCGAACCGCTTCCCCAGACCAGGCTGACCTGAACCTTCGTTCCCGGCGTCCCGGCTAAAATCACGCGGCCGCTATAACCCTTCCCTTGTTGCAGGGCCAGCCCGGACTGCTGGATGCCGCGAGGCGCCGCTCCTCCGGGCGTAATGCGCGGAGAGTGCTCGCCCACGTAAGGCTGATCGCGGTCCATCACCACGAACTCATCTCCTCCGATTGGCCGCCATTTTCTTATTCTCATGCGTAGAACGGAGGGCCCGGCCGCTTTCTGCTCGGCGGAGCTGATCGGGAAATAGAATTTCCGATCGTCGAGGAGCTCGCTCCAGAGCGACCTATAGATGAGATTCGCGAGCTGCTCGAGGAACATTCCGTAGAGGTAGTTGGAGATCGGCTCGCCGATTTTGCCGGCGTCAATGGTTGCGACGAGCTGCCCGGGGGGGCGCAGCTACGGCGGATGGAGTCCCCGTTGCTCCCCATTCCTGGGAGGTGAGAAGCGAGCCGGCAGCAGCAACAGCGCCGGCGCCGTTTTTAAGAAAGCTTCTGCGCGATGATTGTTTCGTCATACTGTCACTCCTTCGGTTTATGCTGAAGCAATAAAGCTGACCGAGCACGGCGCGCCGTGACAGTCCCGCCGGATGCGGTTCGCGGCAGCGCCGGCCCCGCAACAAGGCCCTTCGCCCGCCGTGCAAACGCTTTCAGATGCATTGACTATTCTCATATCGTCCGGGCGTTTGTCAAAGGGCCATGCGAGCTGGACCGGCATTGCTCAGGCGCGGCTCTGCGGGTTACACCGCGTCCGGGGTTCTCAGTTCGGCAATTCGCGAAAGGGGCCGGGCGATGCAAACGCTTACAGCTTGACGCGCTACCTTCATGCGTGTTATGGCTTATGATTCGTTTTCGCAGAAGCCGTGGCAAAGGAGATCTCCTATGTCGCCGTTACGCAGACGGGATTTCATCTCGCGGGCCTCGGCCATAGGGTTGGCCTCGGTGGCGGGAAACGCGTGGGCAGGCGGGATTGGCGCGCTCGCTGCGCCGGGACCCTCAGACGCCCGTGTCCTGATTGATCCGTCGCACCCCTTGGCGCCGCTGGACCGAAATATCTTTGGCTCATTTCTCGAGCACCTCGGCCGCGCCATCTACGAGGGAATCTACGATCCCGGCTCGCCCGAGGCAGACGCCATGGGATTCCGGAAAGATGTCCTCGCCGAGATCCGCGGCCTCGGTGTTCCGATCATACGGTATCCGGGCGGGAATTTTGTATCGGGTTATAACTGGCTCGACGGAGTCGGACCGCGGGCCGGCAGGCCCACGGTTCTCGATCGCGCGTGGGACACGATTGAGACGAATCAGTTCGGCACCGATGACTATATGGAATGGTGCGTGAAGGCGCAAGCCACGCCGCTGATGGCGGTGAATCTGGGTGCGGGAAGCGCAAAGCAGGCCGGCGACCTGGTGGAATATTGCAATCTGGAGAAGGGGACGAAGTGGAGCGATTTACGGCGGAAGAACGGGCACGAATCGCCCTACCAGGTCAAGCACTGGTGCCTGGGAAATGAAATGGACGGGCCTTGGCAGATTGGCCATTCGACCGCGACGGAATACGGGCTCAAGGCGGCGGATGCCGCTCGGCAGATGCGGGCCATCGATCCGTCGCTGTTTCTGGTGGTCTGCGGTTCAAGCGGTCCCATGATGCCCACCTATTTGGAGTGGGACCGTGAGGTGCTCGAGCAGTGCTACCCCGTCGTCGATGCGATCTCCCTGCACCGCTATTTCAACAACACCGCCGAAACAGGCGGAGATTCGCGCCACTATCTGGCGCTCAATCTGACGATGGACCAGCAGATCGAGGAGGCGGCCGCGGTGTGCGACGTGGTGCGGGGGCGGCTAAGGACCGATAAGCGCCTTCACCTTTCGTTTGACGAATGGAACGTCTGGTACCGCGCCCGTGACGGAGACGGGCACAAGCAGGTTGCTCCGCATCTGCTCGAAGAAGTCTACAACCTGGAAGACGCTCTGCTGGTGGGCGGATGCCTGAATACGCTGCTGCGGCACGCCGACCGGGTAAGGATTGCCTGCCTGGCGCAGCTCGTCAACGTGATCGCCCCGCTCATGACCAACCGCACCAGCGTGCTGCGGCAGACGATCTATTATCCCTACGCCTGGGCCCTACATCATTGCCGGGGAGAGGTGCTGGACGTGAGGGTCGAGTCGCCAACGTACGAGGTCTCGCGGTTTGGCCGCGTGGAACAAGTGCCTTATCTGGATGTTGTTGCCACGCGTGATCCGGCGAACGGCGAGACCACTCTGCTGGTGCTTAATCGCGATCTCGACAACAGCCGTCAGGTGGAGCTGAATTGGCGGGCGGCTGCGCCAAAACGCGTGAAGTTGTCGCAGACGATCACGGGCTCTGACCTGAAAGCGTCGAACACGTTTTCGGAGCCGAACAAAGTGGTGCCCCAGAACCCGCAGGCGCCTGGCGCGCTGGGCCCCCGCATGAGCCTTGAGGCGCCGGCAAAGTCTTACAGCGTGTTCGTCTTCGAGACGGCCTGATCGCCGGCTTATTGAGCGCGGCGGAGTGACCAAACAACCGCACTCTAAATCCTCTGATCTCGATTCTCTTATTTTCTGAAAAACCTCTGGCAACCTTGCGGATTTTTTGGTATTCGTATTTAATCTAGGGTGGCTCACAGGAGTTCCGCAGAAGGCGTCCGGCAAATCAGGCTTCGCCAAACCGGATTCGCAATCATTCCGCTGAAGCTCGCCGCGCGACCATCGAGTGCGCCGCGCCTCCAGGTGGCCGCAGGGAGCTCCGGCTTCAAGCATTTCAACCCTCGCCGCATAACGGAACGAGTTTTCCCTATAGCGAAGGAGAGTCAATTCGCATGATTGAAGTTCAGCAACTGACGAAACGGTACGGCCCGACATTGGCGGTTTCGGGCATCAGCTTCCAAGCGAAGAAGGGCGAAGTGCTGGGCTTTCTCGGTCCGAACGGGGCAGGGAAGACGACCACCATGCGGGTGATCACCGGTTATTTGCCGCCGAGCTCCGGCAGCGTCAACGTTGCGGGCTACGACGTCGTCGAAGAATCCCTCGAAGCGCGCAGGCACACGGGCTATCTTCCTGAGAATCCCCCGGTGTACTCCGATATGAGGGTGTCGGAGTACCTCGCGTTTGCCGGGCGAATCAAGGGGGTCTCGCGGCGCGAGCTTCGACAGCGCATCCACGACGTGAGCGAAAAGTGCGCCATTACCGATGTCCAGACGCGGCCGATCGGCAAGCTCTCGAAGGGCTACCGGCAGCGGGTGGGGCTGGCTCAATCACTGATCCACAATCCGGATGTCCTGGTGCTCGATGAGCCGACGGCCGGTCTCGATCCCAAGCAGATCATCGAAACGCGCCAACTGATTCGCGGGCTGGCGGGCCAGCACACCGTGGTTCTGAGTACGCACATTTTGCCGGAAGTGGCAAAGACGTGCGACCGCGTCGTGGTGATTAACGCCGGGAAGGTGGTGGCTGAAGGAACGCCGGACGAGCTGACGCACCGGCTTCAAGGTTTCGAAACGGTCCTCGTCACCGCCGAAGGGCCCCGCGATGAAATCAGGGCCCGCCTCGAGCGCGTGGAGGGCGTCAATCGCGTCGATGCCCCTGAAGCTCCGAGCCTTCGGGCCACCTTCGAAGTCCATGCGCAGAAGGGCCGGGACGTGCGAAGCGAGCTCGCGCGCGCGGTGGTCGAGTCCCGTTGGCAACTGCTCGAGCTGCGAGCGAGCAGTCTGAGTCTGGAGGATATCTTCCTCAAGCTGACCACGCGGGATGTGAGCGAGGAAGCAGAAACAACTCAGAACTCAGAACTCAGAAGTCAGAACGAACAGGGCAACGGCCCGGACGTTTCGACCGTATAAACGCTAGATCGAAACCAACAGGCATAAACATAGAAAGCGGCGATCGATGGAAAGTCCGCGCGAACCGCCCCGCGACATGAAAGACCGCACGCGGGAGCTCGCGGTGCGCATCGTCAGACTCTCGGCTGCGCTCCCAAAGACCCGCGAGGCGGACGTTATCGGCAGACAGGTACTTCGTTCCGGCACTGGACTCGGTGCAAATTACCGTGAGGGACTTAGAGCGCGATCAAAGCCGGAATACGCCGCGAAGCTAAACATCGGATTAATGGAAGCGGAAGAGACCCTGTATTGGCTTGAGCTCCTTGAGAGCGCAGGCATCGCTTCGGGAGCAAAATTGGCGTCCCTAAAGGGCTAGATATCTGAGGTGATCGCAATAATGGTCACTCTTATCAAGAAGGCCAAGTTAAATCAGAAGGCAGAAATCGGACGTGATCTCGAATGAGCTTGTTTCTGGTTTCTGATTTCTGATTTCTGACTTGTTTCAATGGAGTTATCATGCGCAATACGCTGGCCGTTGCAGGGAAAGAAATCCGGGCATACTTTCATTCTCCCATCGCGTACCTCGTTATGGCCATTTACGCGGGGCTGTGCGGATTCTTCTTCTACAGCTTCGTCGCGCAATACATCGTCCAGATGTTCCGCACCATGGAGATGGGCGGCCCGGCGCCCGATCTGAACCAGTGGATCATCCGGCCGCTTCTCGAAGGCGTGCTCACCATCGTCCTATTGTTCCTGATTCCGCTGATCACGATGCGTCTTTTCGCCGAGGAAAAGCGCTCCGGCACGATCGAGCTGCTGCTGACCTCGCCGCTCACCGATACCCAGATCATTCTGGGCAAATTTCTGGGCGCGCTCCTGCTCTACGTCGTGCTGATTATCCTCACCTTCATTTACGTGAGCCTGCTGCTCATCTACGGAAATCCGAGCGCGCTGCCGCTCGCCGCAAACGCGCTGGGACTGCTTCTTTTTGGCGCGGGCCTTCTGGCGCTCGGAATGTGGATTTCAAGCTTCACGAAAAACCAGATCATCGCGGGCGCGGTTTCGTTTTGCGTGTTCTTGCTGCTCTTCGTATTCAACTGGGTGAACTCCTACTCGAGCGGCACGGTGGGGCGCGTGTTCAACTATCTTTCCCTCACGACTCATTTCGATAATTTTGCCAAGGGTGTGATCGACCTGAGCGACGTAGTCTATTACGTCTCCGTAATCGTCATCGGTCTGTTCCTCACCAGCCGCTCGCTCGAAGCCCTCAAGGGGAGGCCGTAATCTATGGCAGATCAACCGGGCGAGGGAGGCCGCGTCCGTCAGAAGGCGCTGCGCGGCGCCAACTTCGCCATCTACACGATTGTGGTGCTTGCGATCATCGTACTGTGCAACTGGTTTGTAAGCCGCAATGATCATCACCTCGACTTAACTCCCAATCAATCGTTCAGCCTTTCGCCCGAAACGAAGAAGGTGTTGAAGGGACTCGACCAGCCGGTGGCGCTTTACGATTTCAATCAGCAGGATCAATTCGGGCAGCAGCGGGACCTGTTGAAGCTGTACTCGTCGGCATCTCACTACCTCAGTGTCCACTACGTTGATCCGAACCGCGATCCTCGCCTGGCGAAGCAGCTCGGAGTGCAGAGCCTGGGATCGATTTATGTGGCCGCGGGCAATCGGCACCTCGCCGCCTCCGATTCATCGGAGCAGGGAATCACCAACGCCTTGATCCGTCTGCTCAAGGGCCAGAAGACGGTCTACTTTGTCCAGGGAGAAGGCGAGCGCGACCTCGACGGAGTTGATCGTGACGGGTACTCCAGCCTGAAGCAGGCGCTCCAAAACGAAGACAGCCAGGTTAAGACGCTGGTGCTCCTGAAGACGATGAAGGTCCCCGCCGATTGCTCGATGCTCGTCATCGCCGGGCCGAAAAATGACTACCTGCCGCAGGAGGTGACCGCGGTCGAAGACTACTTGAAAGGCGGAGGCCGCGCCCTCGTGATGCTAGACCCCGGCGTGGCGCTTCCCAACCTTTCGAAGCTGCTTTCGGACTACGGCGTGACCGCGCGCAACGACCTTGTCATCGACGAAAACCCGGTGGCGCAGATTTTCGGCACCGGCCCCAGCATGCCGCTGATCATGACCTATGGCGACAGCCCCATCGTTCAGCCGCTCGCCCGCACGGCCACGCTGTTTCCCCTGACGCGCTCCTTTGATGTTGCGAGCAGCGCGCCCTCCGGAGTGGTTTTGGAATCGCTCTGCAAAACCTCGCAGGCCAGCTTCAGCGTGACCAACTTCAATCCGAAGATGCGGGAAGTTTCCTACGTAGCAGGCAAGGACGTGAAAGGGCCGCTCGCGGTTGCGGTTTCAGGTACGCTCACGCAGGCCGGCCCGGGCAAGGAAGGCCGCTTCGTGGCTATGGGCTCATCGCTGGTGGCGGCGAACGCCTATCTCGGATTTCAGGGAAACCGCGACCTTGTGCTGAACATGGTGGAGTGGCTGAGCTCGAATGAGGGCCTCATCTCGATCCGGCCCAAGCCGCCATCCGCTCAGCATCTGAACCTGACCGCCGGCCAGATGGGGGGATTGCTGGCGCGCTGCATGGCAATTCCCGTGGTGATTATCATTATCGGAATCGGTGTGTGGTGGAGTAGAAGGTGACCGTGAATTCGTAGGGGCGCTGCTTGCCACGCCCGGTGGTTCGGAGGAACTCGTAGGGGCGCTGGTTGCCGCGCCCGGTGGCAGAGTCAAGAGTGAGCAAGAGATATCTCAAATCGCTGATTGCGATCGCCGTGCTTGTCGCGCTGTGGTTCGCGTTCACGGGCTGGAACCGGCACAAGAGCCACGCGCAATCGAGCAAGCCCGTCGTGAGCGCGAAAGTCCTACCCGTCAGCGCAAGCCAGATCGAGTCGTTCACCATCACTCCAAACACCGGCAGGGGATTCAGCGCGGTGCGGGAGGGCAAAACCTGGGCCATCACCGAGCCGCAGCCGGTGAGCGCGGACCCGGCGAAGGTTTCGTCTTTCCTGCAGAGCCTCACCTCCGCCACCGAGGATCAGCAAATCGCCTCGCGACCGGCGGACCTTAAGGACTTCGGGCTCGATCCGCCGGCGGAGACGCTCGACGTCACCACCGATACTCACCCGCGGCACTTCGCCCTGGCCCTGGGCGAAGAAACGCCCACCAGCAGCGGAGTTTACGCGAAGGTCGCGGGCCACTCGCAGGTTTTCACGCTCACCGACGACCTCAAAACTTCGCTCGAAAAAAAGCTCTTCGACTTACGCGACACGCGTGCCGTAACGCTGAACACCGATCAGATCAATCGAATCGATGTCCAGAATGGGGCGCAGAGTTACACCCTCGCGAAGAACCCCGAAGGCGTATGGGAGGTTTCACTGCCTGAGAACGTCCGGGCGGACCACTTCACGGTCGAAGGACTGGTGGACAGCCTGCAGTCCATGACGATGCAGAGCGTCGTCTCCGAAGATAAGAAGAATGACACGCAGTACGGCTTCGCGAAACCGACGCTCAGCGTGAAGCTGTCGGCGCCGGGTGGAAATCAAAGCCTGATCTTCGGCAAGAAAGCTAGCCAAGGGTACTACGCCGTCAACTCCGCGCTAGCGCCTGTATTCACGCTCGGCGAGGATTCGCTCAGCCAGTTTCAGAAGACCGCATCGGACTTGCGCGATAAGAACCTTTTCTCCTGGGATATGTTTGACGTGAAAAGCTTCGAGGTCACCACGCCCAAGGGGCATTGGGCGTTCGAGCAGAACAAGAATCAGTGGAAGGAGGCGGCTCCGGCCGCAAAGCCCGCGTCGAGCGATGACGTGAGCGCCTTTCTTTCCGCCTTGCGCGGCCTGGAGGCCGCATCATTTCCGGCGGCGAAGCCCGGCGCTTTGGCTCCGTTTGGATTGAACAAGCCGTCTTACGTATTCAAGGTCAGCTTCGGCGCGAGCCATCAGACGGAAGAGGTTGACGTCGCCCAGGCCAACGGCCATGTGTACGCCCGCCGCGCCTCCGATCCCTTGCCGAGCGAAGTGGATTCGTCAGCTTTCACAACCGTCCAGAATACCTTTCAAAAGATCGCAAAATAGCCAGCACCGGCGGCTCCGAGATCGCCGCTACAGCAACACGGACCGGCGATTATCTCTGTAGCGGCGAGCGGTGTTCGCCGAATGCTGGAAAAGCGCGGCTGGAGGAAGCTCTTGAGCATCGTTGCGGGAGTTGATTTCGGAACGCTCAGCGTCCGCGCGTCGATCTTTGAAAAGAGCCAGGGACGGCTCGGATCGGGCATCGCGGATTATCCGCTGAAGCGCTCGGCAAGCGATCCCAACTTCGCAACTCAGAGCCACGCCGCGCAGATGGATGCGCTCGAGCGCGCAATGCGGATGGCGCAGGAGCAAAGCCGCGTCCGCGGCGAGGACGTGAAGGCGCTGGCGCTCGACACCACGGGATCGAGCGTCATCCCGGTGGGCGCGGGGATCGAGCCGCTCGATGACTATTACCTGTGGTGCGACCACCGCGCCTGGCGCGAAGCGGACGAAATTACCCAAGCCGCGCGCGCGCAAAAGGTCGAGGCGATCGAGTGGTGCGGAGGCGTTTATTCTTCCGAGTGGGGCTTCGCAAAGCTGCTGCACTGGCTGCGCAACAATCCCGAAAAGCGTTCGCGCTTCGTCACCGCGCTCGAGAATTGCGATATGGTCGCCGCGACGCTCTGCGGCGTGACGTCGGTAGACCAGCTTTCTCGCAGCGTTTGCGCGATGGGCCACAAGTGGATGTGGAATCCGAAGTGGGGCGGCTTGCCCTCGGAGGAGTTTCTCGCCTCGGTCGATCCGCTCCTCATCGGCGTGAGGGAAAAGCTGGGCGGGCGCTACGAAACTTCGGATCACGTCGCAGGCTCGCTCAGCGCGGAGTGGGCGCGGCGGCTTGGTCTGCGGGCAGGCATACCGATTCCCGTGGGCGCGTTCGATGCGCACTGGGACGCGGTGGGAGCGAACATCCGGCTGGGCGACGTCGTGAACGTAATTGGCACGTCGACATGCATTATAGGTCTCAGCGAAAGACCGGCCCTGGTGCCGGGCGTGTGCGGTGTTGTGCCGGGTTCGGTGCTGCCGGCGTACACGGGCATCGAAGCGGGACTCTCCGCGGTGGGCGACCTCTTCGACGGCATCGCGCGGCGGGCCGGGTCGGACCTCGCGGCTCTTGCGAAGAAGCTGGAGTCGTACCGCGCTGCGCAGACAGGTTTAATGCGAATGACGTGGGATAACGGCGACCGTACCGTGCTCGTGAACCCCAATCTCGGCGGCGTCACGTTGGGCTGGAACCTCATGCATACTGCCCAGGATGAACTCTTCGCCGCCATCGAGGGAACGGCGCTGCACACGCGGATTATTCTCGAGCGGATGGAAGAGAGCGGCGCTCCGGTGAAGCGCATCATCAACGGCGGAGGGATTCCGCGGAAGAACGAAGTCCTCAATCGAATTTACGCGAACGCGCTGAACAAGCCCGTTCTCGTGCCTTCGGGAGACGTCACAAGCCTCGGCTCCGCCATCTTTGCCTTTCTGATCAGCGGGTGCTACACCTCAGTCGAAGAGGCGCAGGATGCCCTGTGCCCCGCTTTCAGGACCCTGCTTCCCGACCCGCTTGAAGCGGCGGCGTATGACAGGCTGTATCCGCTCTACCGAGATCTGTACTTTTCTCTGGGGTTGCCTGACGCGCCCGCTGCGCGCCTCGGCCACGTCCTTCCGGCATTGCGGGAGATCGCCGCAGACGTAAACAACTCGGCTCCAAAATGAGATTGTGGATTTTCCTGAGAAACCTCACGTATCGATCTGGGCGCGCTGCAGCTTGCCGCTGAAATCAATGTAAATCGATTTCCACTCGGAATAAAAATCAAGCGCGGCGATCGCCGCCTCGCGGTGGCCGTTGCCGGTCTGCTTGACGCCGCCGAAGGGCAAGTGGGTTTCGGCGCCGATGGTCGAGGCGTTGACGTAGAAAATGCCCGTCTCCATGTCGCGCATGGCGCGGAAAGCGCTGTCGAGATCCGCGGTGTAGATCGCGGAAGAAAGCCCGTATTCCACGTCGTTGCCGATTTCGATCGCTTCCGCGAGGCCGTCGCACGGAATCAGCGCAACCACGGGCCCGAAGATTTCTTCGCGCGCGATCCGCATGGCGCGGTGGCAATCGCCGAAAATCGTGGGCGCGTAGAACCAGCCGTGGCGGCAATCGCCGGCGGTTACGCGTTCGCCTCCGCACAGCAGAGTAGCCCCCTCCTTTTTCCCGACGCTCACGTATTCCTCGATGCGCCGCAGTTGGATTTCGTTGATCACCGGTCCCACATCCGCCGAGGCGTCGAGTCCGTTGCCGATCTTCAGCGCGCGGGCGCGCGCGACGAACTTTTCCGCGAACGATGCGTAGATTCGCCGGTCGACCACGATGCGGCTCGCGGCGGTACATCGCTGGCCGGTGGTGCCGAACCCGCCCCAAATGGCCCCGTCCACGGCAAGGTCCAAGTTCGCATCGTGCATCACAAGGATCACGTTCTTGCCGCCCATTTCGAGAGCCAGGCGCTTGAAGGAACCCGCGCAGCTCCGGGCCACTTCGCGGCCGACCGCGGTTGAGCCGGTAAACGAAACCGCGCGCACGCCGTGGTGTTCCACGAGCGCGGCCCCGGCTGCCGCGGTGCTCGCGGTGACGCAGTTCACTACGCCGCGCGGCACGCCGGCCTCTTCGAAAATGCGCGCGAGGCTGAGCGTGGAAAGTGGCGCCTCGGGCGAGGGCTTCATCACTACCGTGTTGCCGCAGATCAATGCTGGCATCGATTTCCACGCTGGGATCGCTAGCGGAAAATTCCACGGCGTGATCAGCGCCGCCACGCCGACGGGGGCGCGCTCGGTCATGCAGCGCTTGTTGGGCAATTCGGAGGGCATTGTCTGGCCGAACTGGCGCCGCCCTTCTCCGCCCATGTAGTAGGCCATATCGATAGCTTCCTGCACGTCGCCGCGCGCCTCGGTCAGCACCTTGCCCATCTCGCGTGTCATTTGCCGCGCCAGCTCTTCTTTGCGCTTTTCGAGAAGCTGCGCCGCGCGATACAACATCTCGCCTCGCTTGGGCGCGGGCGTCAGCCGCCACCCGCTGTACGCCTCGCGGGCGGCCGCGACGGCAGCGTCGATATCCTCCGCCGTCGACTCCGGAAACTCGCCGACCACGTCGCGCCGGTCCGCCGGGTTCACGCGCTCAAAGGTCTCCTTCCCCGCCGAATCGACCCACTCGCCGCCAATATAGTTTTTCTGCGGTGACATCTTGCTGGCCCTATTGGGTTGCCGCGGAGGGCGCACCGCGGTATTGTGGTTTTTGCCGGCGCGCCCCTTCACGGCGCGCATCGGAAAAATTCCCGAGGCCGGTGAGGTTTACCCGCCGTGCTCTGTAATCGCCGTGGTGAAGCGCGCCTCGGACTGACCGTGTAGCGAATCTCAGCATAGCATCCCAGCGCCAACCACGCGGAGGATACATGGCGACGGAGCCGTCGCGACAAGCTTGGGACCGGCACTACGAGAGTTGGCGGCAGTATCTCGCGCGGGTAACCGGTGCGGTGGAAAGCGGAAAATCGGTGCCCCTGGGCCCGTCTGCTGAACCGCTGACGCCGCCGCGATCATTGGCGGAGGCAACTGCACAGGCAAAGGTTATCATTTGCGCGCCACACCCGGATGACGAGGCGCTCAGCGGCGCGCTGGCCCTTCGTCTTCGCCTCGATTCGGGCGCGGCGGTGACTAGTGTGGCCGTCACGCTCGGCCGCGACCAGGGCCAGCGGCCGCGGCGGTTGCGCGAGCTCGAGCGCGCCTGCCAAGCGCTCGGGTTCAAGTTGGTCGTCCCGCGGCACCCTCACGGCCTCGACGAGGTCACTGAATATGGCCGCCGCACGAAACCTGACGAGTGGCGCGAGAAGGTCAATCTCTTGCGCGAGATTTTCGACCGGGAGATGCCGGAAGTCGTCCTCGCGCCCCACGCCCAGGACTTCAACACCGCCCATGTCGGTACGCACCTCCTGGTGCTCGAAGCCCTTGGCGAGCACCTCAACCGCCGCGACGTGCTACTCGTGGAAACGGAATTCTGGCACCAGATGGAGCGCCCCAATCTGATGCTGGGTCTCACGCCTGAATTCGTCGCCGCCCAGCTCGTGGGTATCGCCGAGCACGGCGACGAGATGCGCCGCAACCCGTATCACCTCCTGCACCCTTGCCGTCTGATGGATAACGTGCGTCGCGGCTCGGAAGTGGTGGGAGGCCAGGGCGCGGTCGCGCGGAAATTCACGTTCGCGGAGATTTATAACGTGCGGCTGATGCGCGCCCGTGAGCAGTTTGTAGCGCCCGAGCGCGGCTGCATCATTGATCCCGAAACTCCCCTCAGCGTTGCCGGGCTGAAATCCCAGCTCGGGTTTGGACCCGGATGAGAATGCAGTTGCTCCGCGCCGCACAAAACGCTCAAGCACAGCTATCGTTTGGCCGATTTATGTGATGGGATGGCTGAAACTGAGCGCCGACAAATAGGAAGGCTCGGACTGGACCACTCGGACCACCCGAGCCTCGAGCGTCCGTACGGTATGAGGTTTGGACGCGAGTCGCGGCAGCGGGGCGGCCGGGATCTCCAGGGTAATCTTTGTTTCCGGCGCCAGGTGGCGGCGCGTCGCCAGCAGCGCGCCGTTGGCGCTGATGTTGAGCGTGGTCGTGAATTCCAGGAATTCCTTGCCCCCGTCGTCCTTCCCGCGGGCAAACACAGGGACCGCCAGCAGCAGTCGCTGAGCCAGCCGGCGTTCCTTTCCGCGTCGACGCCGTTCCACAGGCACTCCTTGCGCGAGGACCATGGGAATCAGCACGGCTAGTCCTCACCCCGGTATCTGTCAGCTCGTTGACACTGGGCTTCAGCCGTGCAATAGTAGCACACCATGGGCCAAAGGGGTGCATACGAGGCTCCGGGAACCAACCAGTAACCGCTTGTGCCCCAACGGGTTGCGGTGCTCTGCGGAGCATTGTACGGTCTGCGCCGTTGGGCCAGGGATGGCTCGAGAGGCAAAACTTTTCTCATCCTGGGAAACGGATTTCACTTTCCTCGGGCCAGACAGGCCACCTGCACCGCCACGATGAGAAGGCAAAAAGAGATGACCAAAGCTCATCAGCCTGTGCCAACACCGTCAGCCGCGCCAGCGGCGCCGACCCTATCGACCTCACGCGCCGGATCGGATCGGCGAGGCGCGTCGCCTGCACCGGGAGCGCCGGTTTCCCGCTTCGATTCTGGCGGCGGGGTGTTTACGGGCTTTGCGCAGGCGGCGGACGAGCTCCCAGAAATCTCGCCCTCCGGATATCTCGAGTTGCTCGGAGCCCTTCAGGAGCTGCAGGAGGAAAATCACCGCCGCACGGTGGCCCTCGGTACCGCTGCGCACCAGTTGAAGACGCCCCTCGCCATTATCGCCGGTTACATCGAGCTCCTGCTCACCCGGAAGCCTGGCGGCATCAATCAGCGCCAGCAGCAGATCTTACAGGAATCGCAGATCAATTGTACCCGGCTGCGCCAGTACATAGAAGATTTCCTGAGCTACAGCGCTCTCGAAACCGGCAAGCTGACCCTGAAGTGTCGCGATGGAGACTTGGTCGCCTGCCTTGCGGAGCTTTACAGCTACTGGCTTTCGTCGTTTCAGAAAAAAGGCGTGGCGCTCTACCTTCCTTCCCAGAAACCGTTGCCGGTGTTCGCCTTCGACTACGACAAAATCCAGCACGTGGTCTCGAATCTGATCGAGAACGCGCTGAAGTTTACGCCCGCCGGAGGCGCCGTATGGCTGACCGCGGAGCCGCAGATGTGGGAGCGACGCAATGTGCAGGCGCAGGAGTATGCGGAGGACCGCCGGAAAAAAGAGCGGTCCGAGCCGAATGCGGTTCGCGTTTCGGTGTCCGACACCGGACCCGGCGTTTCCCCCGAATATCAGCAGGAGATTTTTGACGACTTTTTCAAAATAACCCAGCCCGGCGAACCGGTAGGCGGCATGGGCCTTGGGCTCGCGATCGCTCGGCGATTGGTGCAGGCGCATAACGGTAAAATCTGGGTGGAAAGCGAATTGGGAAGCGGCAGCACCTTTTCCTTTCTCCTTCCGCTGAAGCCGCTGGCCTGATAGAACCTCTGGAGAACTCGGTTGACGAACAACTCCGGCAATATCCTGGTCGTTGACGACGAACCCAGCATGCTGCGTTACCTTCAAACGCTCCTGGAGGTCGACTCGTACGAAGTGTCGACGGCGGCGAGCGGAGTTGAGGCAGTGCGGCGGCTGCGCGAGGGCCATGCCCCGGACTTGGTCCTGCTCGACCTGTTGATGCCCGAGCTCGACGGACTCGAAACGCTCGAGCAGATGAGGCAGATTCGCCCCGGCCTGCGGGTGGTGATGCTTTCCTGCGTCACCGACACCCGAAAGGTGGCTCAGGCCATCAAGCTCGGCGCCCAAGACTACCTTACCAAGCCCTTCAAGAAAGCCGAGCTCGACGCGGTTCTCGATCACTGCCTGGCCGCGCGGTGCGCTCCCGACACAGCCGGAGACGTCGAAGAGCTGAGCGAGGACCAGTTCTTCGTCTCGTCCTCGCCCGCAATGCGCAAAATCCGGACCCAAGTGGCGCAGCTCGCTCAAGTCGATGTCCCGGTCCTGATGCTCGGCGAGAGCGGAACGGGAAAAGAAGTGGTGGCCCGGCTCATCCACAAGCTCTCCAAGCGCGCCGACCGCACCTGGATGAAAGTAAACTGCGCCGCTCTGCCTGCCGACCTGCTCGAAAGCGAGCTCTTTGGCTACGAGCCGGGCGCTTTCACCGGCGCAACCCGCTCGAAACCCGGCAAATTCGAGCTATGCGACAAAGGCACCTTCCTGCTGGATGAAATTGGCGAGATGCCTGCCACGCTGCAGGCGAAATTGCTTCACGTTTTGCAGGACCAGCAGTTTTCGCGCCTCGGCAGCCGCTCCATGGTGAAGGTGGACGTGCGCATCCTTGCCGCCACGAACATCAATATCCCCGAGGCGATCGCGTCCCGCAAATTTCGCGAGGACCTTTACTATCGCTTGAACGCGTTTACGATTCAGATTCCGCCGCTGCGCGAGCGCAAAGAAGAGATTCCCCTGCTGGTCCGCCATTTCATGGGATTGTTCGCCACGCGCTACGCGCGCATGCCGCTGTCGGTTTCGCCGGCCCTCATTGGGGCTTGCATGAAATATAACTGGCCGGGGAACCTTCGCGAGCTCGAAAACTTCGTGAAGCGCTACCTGATCCTCGGCGATGAGGCGCTCGCGCTCAACGAGCTGGAGGTCAAGAAGGAGGAGCATCCCGCCGCGTTTGAAGATGCGGCGCCCGTCCGCCCTGCTCACGACGAGCTGCCCGCTGACTTGAAGTCGCTCGTGAGAAGCCTCAAGGACGAAGCGGAATGCGAAGCCATTTCACGCGCCCTGAAGCATACCAAGTGGAACCGCAAGGAAGCGGCGCGCATGTTGAAAATCAGCTACAAAGCCCTCCTGTACAAGATCCGTCAGTACCATCTGGACCGAACGTAAAGGCAGTGACGAGTGGCGAGTGCTGAGTGACAAGCGCCCGTCATCCGTGGCTCGCCATCAGTTGTCAGTTGTCCGCGCTCCGCCGGGCGCGGTTCGCGTTTGTAGCTTGCTGCAAGGGACAACGGCCGCTCTGTGCATCGGGCCGCGTGGACGAGGTTCCTCGTTTCCGGTTTCTGCCTTCTGCCTTTCTTCATGCTGATCCTCGATATCGGGTGCGGCAAGCACAAACAGGACCCTCGCGCGATCGGACTCGATCGGGAGCGCGGCTCAGCGGCTGATCTCGTTTGCGAGCTCGGGCGCTTCCCCTGGCCTGTTCGCGACGGCTGCGCCGGCAGGATTTTCCTCTCGCACTTCCTTGAGCATCAAGCCGATATTCTGCGAGTGATGCGAGAAGTCCGTCGAATCTCGGAGGCTGGCGCTGAAATCATCATCGTGACGCCGCACTACAGCTCGCCTGATTCTTACACTGACCCCACGCATCGCTTTCATCTCGGGTTTCACAGCTTCGACTATTTCGAACGGGCGAGTTTTGAGAATTTCACCTACAACGCGGGCGGATTCAGGATTCTCGAGCGGCGGCTCACCTTCGGCAAAAACTTCCTGCTTGATAACCTCGGCAGAGCGTTCGCCTCGGTCTCGATCGAGTTTTACGAAAAACACCTGGCCTGGATTTTTCCGGCGCGCAACATCGTCTGCCGCCTTGAAGTCATCAAGTAAAGCGAGGTGAGCCGGTTCTCGGTGTCGGAACTGTAGGCGGTGGTGATTCCGCGCGCGTCCGTGCGTCAATTGGGGGTAGGTAAGCAGGAGGCAGGCGGAACACCTCCAGGATTCCGTCTTGATTGATGGGCGCCAGCAGCGTGCGCTCAGGGGATAAAGCTAGACGTCTCTCACAAGACCGGAGTCGGCTTGTGGTATTGTAAGCGACCCCGCGAGCGACTAAACTAGACGCAGAAACACGGGAGGCTCGCGATGAAGCTCGAGGGCAAAAAGATCGCCGTTCTGGTGGCGGATCAATATCAGGAGATGGAGGTCTGGTATCCTCTGCTGCGCTTTCGCGAGGATGGCGCGGAAACACATGCTGTCGGCGACGAGGCGGGGAAAACGTACAACAGTAAGAAGGGCTATCCCGTCGTGGCGGATCGCTCGATTGCGGACGTTCGCGCGAGCGACTACGACTCGGTGATCATCCCCGGCGGCTGGGCGCCGGACACATTGCGCCAGGACCCGCGCGTCCTCCGCTTCGTGCGCGAGATGCACGAATCAGGCAAAGTGGTGGGCGCGATCTGCCACGCGGGCTGGGTGCTGGTTTCCGCCGGAATCTTGAAGGGGCGAAAGGCAACGTGTTTCAAGGCCATTAAGGACGACGTGATTCAAGCGGGCGCGAGCTATTCGGATAGCGAAGTGGTCGTCGACGGAAATCTCATCACGTCGCGGATGCCCGGCGATCTGCCCGCGTTCTGCCGCGAGATTGCGAAGGCGCTCGCCGCCGAGCCTGTGGCACGGCGAGCGGGTAAAGCGTGACACCGCGTAGCGCCGGGCTTCAGCCCGGCACGCGCCGCCCTGAAATGCAGCGCTACTACTTTGCGCTTCCTTCGCGCCTTGGCTTCTTTGCGAGAGGCTGTTGATTATCTTTGCCGAGGTCGAATCTGATGCGGAAATATGCTCCTGTTCTGGACGCGCAAGGACGGAAAGGGCCGCGTCTTTTACTGCGCTCTAGGCCACGAAGACTCCACCTGGAACGCTGAGTGGTTCCAGAAGGTGATGCCGAACGGGATCAAGTGGAGTATGGGAATGCTACATTGAATCATCGAATCATTCATTCAATGACTCAATGACCAAATACGATGTCTCTCGAACTACGCATCAACGGCGAATCTCATGTGGTGAAAGCCACCGCGGAGACAAGCTTGCTCCACGCGATTCGCGAGCAGGCCGGCTTGACGGGGCCGAAGTACGGGTGCGGCGAGGGACAATGCGGCGCCTGCACCGTGCTCATCGACGGAATGCCGCGGCGATCCTGCATTACGCGGGCAGCTTCGGCCGCTGGAAAAGAAATCACCACAATTGAGGGGCTGGAGCAGAACGGCCGCCTTCATCCGGTGCAGCAGGCGTTTCTCGATGCGCAGGCGCTGCAGTGCGGCTACTGCACGCCCGGCATGATTCTCTCGGCGGTCGCCCTCCTTCGCTCGAACCCTCAGCCATCCGATGAAGAGATCGTTCGCTTCATGGATGGAAACGTCTGCCGCTGCGGAACGTATCCGCGAATCGTCGAGGCCATTCACCGCGCGGCGCGGCAGAATAGCGGGAAGCTATGATCAGCCCGATCCCAGATATCGAACCCGAGCGCTACGAATTCGAATCGCCGCAGCATTACGATTTCGACCGCCGGCATTTTTTCCGCACGCTTGGCGCGGGTGTAGCTGTGTTCCTGCTGTTGAAAGAAACCGCGGCGGCTCAGCAGGGAGAATCCCGCGGCGCGCGCGTTCGCGGATTCGGCTTCGAGCACGAGGGTTATCCGCGAAACCTCGGCGCCTGGCTGCACATTGGAGAAGCGGGCGCGGTCACCGTCTATACGGGCAAAGCCGAAATGGGGCAGAACATCCGCACCTCGCTGAGCCAGGCGGTTGCGGACGAGATGCGCGTCAACGTTTCGACCATCCGGCTGGTGATGGCAGACACGTTTTTGACGCCGTTCGACATGGGCACCTTCGGAAGCCGCACCACGCCGCAAATGGGCACTCAGCTCCGCCGCGTCGCATCGGCGGCGCGCGACCTGCTGATCCAGATGGCTGCGAAGCGCTGGAATACGGCGCCGGGCGGCTTGGTCGCTTCGGATGGCGCGGTGCGCGATCCGTCCTCACGGCGCGTGCTCGAATACGCCGCGCTGGCGCAGGGCCAGGCTCTCGCGAAAGCGGTGATTGAGAGCGACCCGCTCACGCCGCCGCGCGATTGGACCGCGGGCGGAAAATCCATCCCGAAGGTCGATGGCATCGCGTTCGTCACCGGACGTCATCGGTTCAGCCCCGACGTGAAGCGGCCGGGCATGATCTACGGCAAGATCCTCCGCCCGCCGTCGTTCGGCGCGACGCTGACTTCGCTCGATGCAAGCGCGGCTCGCGCCATGACGGGCGTCACGGTGGTTCACGACGGCGAGTTTGTGGGCGTCACGGCGCCGGACGAGGAGCGCGCCGCGCAGGCGCTCGCTTGTCTGCGCGCCCAATGGAAAACCAAGCCGCAAATTTCCGATAAGGATTTATTCGGCTACCTGAAGCAGAGCGCCACCACACACCCGGACCACGGAGAACGCGGTTACGAGCGAGGCCGCCGCACCGCGGGATCGGTTGATCCGGCTCTCGCGAGCGCCGCGCACCGGCTGGAACAAACCTACACCGTCGCCTATATTGCTCACGCACCGCTCGAAACGCGCACCGCCGTGGCGGAGTGGAAAGACGGGAAGATGACCGTCTGGACGGGAACTCAGCGGCCGTTCGCGGTCCACGACGAAGTGGTTCAGGCGCTTCGTGTCCCCGAACAGGCTGTGCGCGTAATCGTTCCGGACACGGGCGGCGCTTACGGCGGCAAGCACACCGGTGAATGCGCGGTCGAGGCCGCGCGCCTGGCGCGCGCCGTGGGAAAGCCGGTGCACCTGCAGTGGACGCGGGAAGAGGAGTTCACGTGGGCCTATTTCCGCCCCGCCGGAGTGATTGATATCAAGAGCGGCGTAAGCGCTGACGGGATGCTGACGGCCTGGGATTTCCAGAATTACAATTCCGGAGGCTCGGGCATTGACACCCCCTACGAGGTCCCAAACTGCCGGATCGAGTTCCATGCCGCGGATTCGCCGCTGCGGCAAGGGTCGTATCGCTGCCTCGCGGCCACCGCCAATCATTTCGCGCGTGAATCGCATATGGAAGATCTTGCGCGCCTCGTGCGGATGGATTCGGTGGAATTCCGGCGCAAAAACCTGAAGAACGCGCGGCTGCTGGCCGTGCTCAATCGAGCGGAGAGCGCTTTCGGATGGAGTGGAAGGAAACGCGTCCCGGATCACGGCTTTGGAATCGCGTGCGGGACCGAGAAGGGCGGCTATCTTGCCACGTGCGCGGAAATTGCCGTCGACCGAAAAGAAGGCGGCGTCAAGGTGCTCCGCGCGCTGAGCGCCTTTGAGTGCGGCGCCATCGTCAATCCCGACGGGTTGAAGAATCAGATCCAGGGCGCGGTGATGATGGGAATGGGCGGGGCGCTCTTTGAAGCCATCAAGTTTGAGAACGGCCGCATCCTGAATAACCGGTTTTCGCGCTATCGCGTGTCGCGCTTCCGCGATATGCCAGCCGTTGAAGTCGTTCTGATCGACCGCAAGGACCTTCCCTCCTCGGGCGCCGGTGAAGCTCCCATCATGTGCCTCGCGCCCGCCCTTCGCAACGCCATTCTCGACGCCACCGGCGTGCGGCTGTTGTCCATGCCAATGGTCCCCAACGGGCTCAAAGCCTGAGCAACACGTTACCGCCCACCACGCGCGGGCGACCCGCCGGGTGGCGCATACATGCCGGAGTTTGGCATGTGTGCGACAAAGGGGTAGCCACGGCACGATATTTGTGGCGTGGGTTTTTGACGCGCCGCGGGTGACGCCTCGATGCGGTGGTTTCGCATGTGTGCGACAAAGAGAGCTCGCCCGGAAAATCTGGTCTGTGGGCCATCTCTAAAAGCCGCACACATCGAAACGGCAGCCACGTATGCGCCACCCCCCGGTTTGACAATCCCGCGCTGTTTACTATATAGTAATCACACCGGCGCGAACTTCCCTCCTTTGCGCCTTCCGGTTTTGAGGTTTTCGTCATGCCGTTGCGCAAATCACCCACTCGAACGATCGCGTTTTTGGCGGCTAATCGCGCCAACGCCCGGAAATCCACCGGACCGCGCACTGCGCGAGGCAAAGCCCGCGTCGCGCTCAACCGCCTGCAGCACGGGCGTTACGCGAACCGTCTGCGCGAAAAGCTGCTGCGGACCGGGGAGAGCGAATCCGCGCGCCAATACCGTTGGTTCCGCTCCGAAATCGCCAGAGCGTTTGGCTGGCGGGAGGGCGCGTTAAAAGATCGGCAGGAGCGCGACCTCGAGTGCCTGACGGCCTTCGTGTGGGCGAAAGCTCACCGGAAACCGGAGGCCGGTTCAAAGCCGGAATGTCCTTTGTTTTCAGAGGTGAACTGGGCGCCGTGCACCTCAGTCCCATTGCGGATTCGTATTGCCAATTGGCACATCCGCGCCGGGTTGATATTTTGGCGGCAGCGCGGCAAGTATTGGACGGCAAAGCGGCTGATCCGGGCGCTTTGGCGGGGCGATCCGGTCGGGCCTCCTCCGGCGTGGTGCCGGGAAAGCCGGTGGCGCTGCCGGGTGTACCGCCTTCGCCCGCCGACCTGGTCGGAAAGAGTGCGAGAGGAGGCCAGACGGCGCGCGGAGAAACACCGCACGTGAAACGCTTGCGACAGATGAGATAGGCCGGACTGCGGGGCGGCGCGGCGCGCCGCCCCGATGGAGGTCTGCACATATTATAATGAGGGCCGATCACTGTAGCGGCGCTCTGTGAGCGCCGGAATTCCGCCGGCCAGAGGCCGCCGCTACAATAAACGGCGTCACAATAATATGCAATCCTCAGTAGTTCCTGTCTCCGTCGCGGCGGGCTCTCGCGAATAGCGGGCCTTTGCCGAGACCGCGTGCATTTCCCGGCTCAGCTTGACTCTGGCGAGCGCGGCGGTCCACAATGACCCTCTCAGGCTCCGGCGAAGGGGCGCGGTGAAGAGCCATTCGCAATCACCGCGACGCCGGATCTTAAAACGGCGACCAGGAATCAATCCGTGCGCGCGACTCTGTACGCTATTTCCGTCGTTCTTCTTACGGCCGTGATCGCCGGGGCTGCGCAACAGGCCCCCGCCGCGGGCAGTCAAAAGCCGTCGCCGCGAGTCGCGGGCGCGAAAGCGCGTGTCGCGGCGGTGGCGACAAAAGCTACAAAAGAGACTAAGAAAACGCTTGCGACACCTCCGGCCACGGCAACGCAGGGAACGCCTGCCCTGAGCAGCCTAATTTTGGAGAATCCGGAAGCGGCGGCGGGCGCAGTGCGAAGCCGCGCAAGCAAAGCCACGCGGGCGGAGAGCGCCACCGCCGGCGCGGGCGTGAGTGAGTTCCAGGTTATGGAAACGAATGGGAAAAATACCGGCGTTCCGTCCGCGCTCACGAACAGCAGTAAAAAGGGCTCGGCGTTGAAGCGCGTTCATGGCGAGCTCGACGGCGCGCTTGCGCCATCCGGCACACAGGCCTCAAGCGCCGCGGCCGGAGCCGCCTCGAAAAGCGCCAAGACGTATATTTACCTTCAGGCGGATCACGCCAAAGTATCTGCTCCCCGTTAAACATGAGACGTCGCTCTCATTCCCTGTTCCGCTACACGCGCCGATGTACACCGCTCGTTCTGAGCGCCATTGCAATCTGCCTGCTGGCGCCCGGCGGATTGCGGGCTGCGGCCGCGCCGACCACGCTCGATTGCAGCTCGATCAACAGCAAGATTCTGGGACGGGCGGTCGACTATTGCGTCGATCTTCCGGGGGACTACAGTTCTTCGAGCGCGCGCTACCCCACGCTCTACTTCCTGCACGGACTGTTTGAGAACTATCACGCGTGGGACGAGAACGGCGGCAAGGACATTCTGGACAATCTCCTCAAAGACGGGAAGGTGGGATCGTTCATCGTAGTGTTGCCCGATGCGGGAACGTCATTTTACGTGAACTCCTACGACGGGCAGAATCGCTACGAGGATTTTTTCATCCAGGAGCTCGTGCCGTACATCGACGGAAAGTACCGGACCATCAAGAGCCCCGCGGCGCGAGGCATCACCGGCGTCTCGATGGGGGGCTACGGCGCGCTGCACCTCGCGATGCGGCATCCGGACGTCTTCGGTTCCGCGAGTGCGCAGGGAGCGGCGCTGGTGGCTCACTTGCCGGATCCTCTGCCCACCCAGGGACGCTTCGGGTTTTATGCGCGCATCCTCGAACGCTCTTTCGGCAATCCACTGAACCGAGCTTATTGGGACGCCAACAATCCGATCACGCTTGCCGCGGACCCATCGAAGTTCGCCGGTCTGAAGCTCTATTTCGACTGCGGCACGGACGACCGGTACGGGTTTGAGAGCGGCGCCGAGGCGCTCGACGCAATTCTCAACCAGCACGATTTCCCTCACGTCTACGCGCTGCGCCCGGGCAACCACGGCTGGGATTATATGGAGAAGTACATGGCCTACGCCTGGATTTTTCACTGGCGCATCTTTTCGGTGGGCGAGGCGGGAGGCGCGTCAGCCGCCGCTGGCGGCGCGCGATGATCCGATCGGCGCGAATCGCTTGCCTCATCGCGACGCTGATCGTCTGCGCGGGCGCGGCACGCGCGCAATCGCAACAAGCGGAGCGCCGCGTACTTGACTATATCCAGCACAACCTGCGCGCCGGCCAGCCGCTTCGGGTGAGCGATCTCTATCAGCATTTTGCCCAGCCCGCGGAGCGGCAGGCGATCGGGAAGCTCTACAACGCTTTCTTCCGTATTCCTCTTTTCATCGCCGACTACCAGCAAAAGTTCGGAAAGCCGCCTTCGCTCGCAACCATCTCGGAACAGTTTGATCTCCACACGCGGCGCGCGGCCGCGGTTTTGCTTAGCGTGATGGAATCGGATCCGCGGGTGCCGCGATTTATTACGCGCGATCCCAAGACGCACGAGATCACCCACGTCGACGTGGAGAAGATCCGGAGCGATCCCCGGTTCGGCGCCGGAGCTTCGCACGAGATTTCGGGCTGGGAGGGCCGCGCCGCGCCCGCCTTCCGGCTGCAGCGATTGGGCGGCGGCGAAGTGGATTCCGCCGCGCTCGCCGGAAAGGTTTACCTGCTCTACGTCTGGTTCACCGGCTGCCCGCCCTGCATGGCCGAGACCCCGCACCTCGTTTCGCTGGAGCAGCGGTTTGCCAAGGAGGGATTTACCGTGGTCGGCGCGAATGCGGATCGCCTTCTCAAGCTCAGCTATAGTGACAGCGTCCGCGAGACGTATGTGAAGCGCATGAAAATCAACTTCCCGATTGCCACGTGGACCACGGCAAGCAATCAGGCGTATGGCAACGTGGCGATATTTCCGACCCTGTTCCTGGTGAATCGCCAAGGCAGAATCGCGGCACACTGGGTGGGGTTCGAGCCCGCCGCCGAGATCGACCGTGGCGTCGCAGCCGCGATTCGATCATTGCCGGCGCCGTCGCGCGGTAAGGCGTCACGGTAACGCAGGCCCCACCCGCGGCATCGCCTTCCCTCACCGTTCGCTCCAGCGAGAGACGATTGCTCTCGTCCACCGTCCCGACGCTTGCTCCGCCTCATTTTTTCGAGCGCCCCCTCAACAGGCGGCGGAAAAGAGCTCTTCGACCTGTCATTCTGCTCCGAAAAGTTCGGACAGCACCCCTCACCCGCCTCGCGGAGGTTATCCTGAGCGGAGCCGAAGGGCTCGCCACCCTCTCCCCTTAGAGAGGGCGGGAATCAACCAGAGAATCCCAGTCCTCTCCCGCTGGAAGAGGGCGCCCGAGGGACGAGGGCGGGCGAGGGATTCTTCGTCGCCTACGGCTGCTCAGAATGGCAGGTTCCAAGGTTCTTCCGCAGCCTATCACGCCGTTTCCCGCAACCCTCGCGAGAACCTTGGAGGCATCTCGGGCGGTCCTGTACACTTCGAATGAGGAGTGCGCTTGTTTTCGGGAGACGGTGTGTCACTTATCGCGGCCCTCATAAGGCGCGCGGCCGGGCGATTCACGATCAACAGACTTTGCGCCATCAGTGGACAAGGTGCACCGGCCCGAGGCCGATGGACGTCCGCGTTCCGCGCCGCCGGAATATGCATCGCCGCGGTGATCGCCGCTTCGACGATCGGATCAGGCGCGCAAGCCGGCGCTTTGTATTGGGGACGAGCGGTTGTGCGCATCGTCGTCACGGCGGAAGGGGCGACCCTCGATGTGGCGAGCTTCAGAAAGCAAATCATCCAGCGACCGGGTACGCCTCTCAATCGCTCGGAGGTGGACGAGAGCCTGAAGAACCTCTATGCAACAGGCCGGTTTGCGACGCTAGGCGCGGAGGCGCGACTGGATGCGGGCGGTGTGGACCTGGTCTTCACCGGCCGAGCGCGCTTCTTCGTTGGCACGGTTGGAGTGAGAGGAGCTCCAAAGGGCGTGCCTTCCGCCGCTCTCGCGAGCAGCGCGGGTCTGAGTCTCGGCAGTCCGGTGAATTCCCACGACCTCGATGTCGCGGCCGGCAAGATGCAGTCACTGCTCAAGGCGAACTCTTATTACCGGGCGCACGTCGGTTACGGCATCAGCCGAGATCCCGCCGATCAGGTCGCGAATATTACCTTCAGCATCGATGCCGGGCCCGCGGCGAGGCTGCGCGGCGTTGAGTTTCAGGGAAAAACCGTTCTGCCGCCGGCGCGACTGCGGTCCGCCGCCGGTTGGCGCGGCGCGATCGTGCTGAGCGCAGCCAAACTCCAGCACGGCCTGTTCGCGGTACGCCGGTTGTACGCCGGGCGCGGCTATCTCGAAGCTACCATCGATGACGCGGGAACGCTCTACGACGCGAAGTCCAACACCATTCGTCTGATAGTGAGAGTGACTCCCGGACCGCTGGTGCGAGTGCACGTGGAGGGTGCCCGCATCTCGAAGGGCTCGCTCGAAAAAACGCTGCCGGTGGTCTTTGAAGAGGGGCTGACCGACGATCTCTCGTTGGCAGCGGCCACGCGCGACCTGGAAACTTACTTTGAGCGGAAGGGATTTTTTGCGGCGACCGCGAAGTGGCGGCGTATTCAGCACCCGTCGCAGGTGGACATCACGTTCGCGGTGGAGCTCGGGCCGCGCTCAACGTTCAAAGGGTTCGATTTCAGCGGCAATCACGCCATCTCCTCTTCGGAACTTTCCCCCCTGGTATCGATCCGGCCGGCCAGTTTCCCCGGCGAGCCCCGCGGCGTTTTCAGCCGGGAGATGCTCGCGCAGGATGTCCGGGCATTGGTGAACGAGTACCAAGGTCGGGGATTTGCGCAGGCGCGCGTGACACCCGTGCTGCATCGCTCCGAAGACGATTTGAACGTCACGTTTGATGTTAGCGAAGGCCCGAGAAGAGAGGTGGGAAAGCTGACGCTCTCGGGCGTTGATGCACAGACTGCCGCCCGCCTGCGGCCGCGGCTGCGCGCGCTGCCGGGGCAGCCGTATTCTCCCCAGATTCTCAGCAGCGACCGCAACACAATTCTCGGGTATTTTACAGACGAAGGATTCAATCAGGCGTCGGTGGCGGCGCAGGCCTCGAAGCCCGTCCGGAATACCGTTGATATCGATTATCGGATTCGGCTCGGCCCGCGCGAGAGGGTCGGAAGTGTTGTGATCCTCGGCAACGAGCACACCCGCACGGGCGTGATCCTGCGGCGGCTCACCTTGAAACCGGGCGATCCGCTCAGCCTGAGCCAGGTATCGGAATCGCAGCGCAAGCTCTACGATCTGGGATTGTTCAATTCCGTCCAGATTGCGGCGCAGAATCCGGGCGGCGATGAAGGCCGGAAAACTATTCTGGTGAGGGTTCGCGAGGCCGACCGGTGGACGCTCGGCTATGGCTTCGGCATCGACATGCAACGGCTGGGCGGCAACCAGCCTTCGGGTCAGTTTCATGCGAGCCCGCGCCTCTCGCTCGAAGCGACTCGCACCGACGTGGGTGGGCGGAATCAGACGCTGTCATTCCGCGGGCGCGTCTCAGATCTCGAAACCGGAGCGCAGGCTAGCTACCTTTTTTCCGATTTTCTGAACAAACCGTCGCTTTCACTCCACCTGGACCTGCTCGGGTATCAGACGCGCGACGTGCTCACTTTCACGTCGCGGCTTGAGCAGGCGTCGCTGACGCTCGAGAAGCAACTGAGCCCGTCAACATTTGTGCTCGGCCGCTACAATTACCGGCGCGTTTCGGTGTACGACCTCCACCTCGCGCCGGAGGAGATTCCCCTCGTCAGCCAGCCGGTGCAAGACGCCGGATTCGAGTCGACCTGGATTCATGACACTCGCGACAATCCCGCCGACGCCGTGCGCGGCTCCTACTCATTGGTCGACGCGAGCATTTCGACCACGGGGCTGGGTTCTGCGGCCAACTTCGTCCGCTTTCTAGGCCAGAACTCTACCTATTACCGCGTCGCTCCGCACTTGGTGTTCGCTCGAAACACGCAGTTCGGCGTGGAGACCAGCTACGGTCCGCTGAAGTTGAATAATCCGGGAGCGACCTCCGGCAACGCGATTCCCCTCGCCGAGCGATTCTTCGCCGGCGGCGGCGATTCCCTGCGCGCCTTCTCTTTGAACCAGGCGGGACCTCGAGACCCGAATACCGGATACCCGGTGGGCGGCAATGGACTGTTCGTAAATTCTCTCGAGTTGCGGATGCCGTTTCGGCAGGGGCAATACGGCGTGGTGGTTTTTGATGACGCCGGCAACGTGTTTTCGAGCCTCAGTGAAATGCGGCTCCTCAAATTCGATCAAAGCTCACCGTTGGACCTCAATTACACGGTGGACGCCGTCGGCGTCGGGTTCAGGTATAAAACGCCCATCGGTCCGGTGCGCCTGGACCTGTCATACGGCTTGAATATGCCGCGCTACCAGATCGCGCCGCAAGGAGCGCCGGCTGAGGTGCTGCGCTTGCCCGCATTTCAGTACTTCATCAGCATCGGGCAAAGCTTTTAGGCGCGGAGAGTTTGAAGCACAGCTTTCTGCTGCAAAGATCAAACGTCGCGAAGGACAAAGTGGTGCGGAGCGGGCTGCAGCGGCGATCTCTGATCGCGAAAAAAACGGCGAACGCCGCTCGCTGCTACAAGCGCCGCGGAGCAGCGTCTTTGATGCGAGCAGAGTTGTAGCGCTGCGTTCGCACTTTAACACTGCGGCTTCTCATCGCCATCGGCGGCAAGCCAGTCTGGAGAATGATCGCAGCGGCTTTGGCCGCTCACTTTGGGGTGCCAAGCGGCGTTTGAGTGAAGTCGAAGCAGTCCCCCATGTCGTCCGCCGAGCCATCTCGTTGATTGATGGGAGAGAGGCCGAAATTTTCCTCGCAAAACTTGACAATGCTTACGAGCGAGTGCTGAGCCTGCGAAATGTAGCCGGCTTTCGCGTAAGGTCCGAGCACCAGGCAAGGCACGCGCGAGCCGTAGCGGAACTGACTTCCGTCCGTCCACTGCTCGATGTTGGCCGGCGTGACGTGGTCGTACCACCCGCCCCAGTCGTCCCAGGTGATGAAAATAGCTGTCTTCGGCCACAAGCCTCCCTGGACGATCGCGTTCACTTGAGAAACCGTCCAGTTCATTCCGGTAGTGATATTGTCGGGAGGATGCTCGCTATCGGCAGAGGGCGGAAAAACCCACGACACCGCAGCGAGATTCCCGGCAGCGGCATCCTTGACGAACTGCGCGGACGTCAGGTTCCATGGGCTGTTAGCGAGCGCCGTGATGTAGGGAAAGGCAAAGCTTCCGTAGCTTCGCCAAGTCAGCCCTGCACTCTGAAGATTCGCGGGCAGCGATGGGATGTTGTACGAAGGCGGTGGGCTGGAGGGAGGATTGTTGATCACCGGCGAATCGGCGGCGATCAGCATCAGGTGGTTGGGCGTTGAGTCGCTGGCCACATCGGTGAAGAAGTTGTCGCACAGTGTGAACTGTTGTGCATAGCTCCAGTAGGAAGCGATATCCGCCTGCTGGTACTGCTCCCGCACGGCTTTCGTGGCGCGCGCCAGCCAGGCGGCGTGGTTATTCGAAAAAGTTCCGCGCGGCGGGTTGGATGCGTGAGCGAGCGTCGAATCTCCTGCGGCGCCGGGATATGTTCCAAAATAACAGTCGAACGTGTGATTCTCTTTGAGGATGATCACCACGTGTTCGACGGAATTTTTCGCGATGACCGAAGCAGCGGCGCGAGGCCGTTTCGAAATCGGTTTTGATTCACGAACAGAACCCGGCTTGGGCTTAGAGGCGCGAACGGATTTTGGCGCCGGCGCGCGACGGCGTTTCGAGGTCTGCTTCGGGACCGCGGATCTGGATTTGACCGCGGATTTTAGTTTGGATTTGCGCGGTGCGGGTTTCCGACTCTTTGCGGCCATGCAAGCCTCCCGGATGATGCGATTTCAAATCGCGCCGCTCTTCAGGGCGGCATGCCGGGCTGAACCCCGGCGCTCCGCCGGCATCTGTGCAGTCTATCACCAGGGTTCGGCGACGCGCGAAAGTTTTCGGCAGAGGGCGCCCGTCGCAGCGGAGCCTATTCACTCTGAGCTTCTGCCGCCTGGCGCGCGCAGAGGAGCTCGAGAATCGCCTCCGCGGTGACGTGCGCCGCATCAGGACGCGCGAGCCGGCGGGCGCGATCGCGCAAACAGGCGCGCTCGGCCGGGTTCGCAAGGAGCCGCGCGATGGTGGGAGCGATCTCGCCCGCGGATCGAATCCACACGCCGAACCGCCATTTGTCCAGCCACCCGCAGGTGCGCTCTTCGTTCCCCGGAAGCGGGTCAAACGCGAGCAAGGGCAATCCGCAGGCCGCGGCCTCCATCACCGTGCTGCCGCCCGGCTTGCTCAGCAGCAGGTCTGCGGCCGCCATCCATTCGTGCATGTTGTCGACCCAGCCGAGGACGCGCCAGTCCGCCGTAAGTCCGCTGCTCGTGGCCAAACGGCGAAGCTCACGTTCCAGGCCGCGATTCCTGCCCGCCACGAAGTTCGCCTGAAACGGTTCGCGGATCTTCGCGAGCTCCGCCATGATTTTTCGCGGATTGCCGAAGCCGGTGCCGCCGAACAACACAATGAGCACCGGAACGTCTGCCCGCAAATTCAGCCGCTCCCGCGCCGTCGCGCGATCCGGCAAGTTGGAATATGCAGGGTCGATCGGCAAGCCGCAATCAATGATTTTCGAACACGGCGCGCCCGCCGCCGCCAACTCGTCGCCGAAATCCGCGTGAACGACCGGATAAAGATCAACCTCGGGTTTCACCCAGGCACGGTTGAAGTCCATGAGCTCGAGCCCGACGAGAAGAGTGCGCGCCGCCGTCCTCCGTTTGTGGAGAGCGGCCAGCTCCGAAATGCCGATCTCGGTGGCAATCACCACGTCAGCGGCAATGGTCTCAAGAAAGCGGAACAGCGGGCGCCCGCCCAAGCTGTAGAGCCACTCCGGGTTGGTGGTCGAACTTTGGTGCTGGTGCTTTTCGATGCGGTGCCAAAGGCTCGGCCAATAGCGCATCGGGATAACGTAGGAGTCATAGTACGCTCGGAACCAGAAGGCGCACTGTGCGATAGCGTCGACCACCGACACCGTGATGACGGGCTGAATCTCGAGGAACGCCTTCCTCAGCGCCTCAGAGGCGCGGAGATGTGAAGCCCCGTGCGACGTCGTCAAGATCAGGACCTTGGGCATGAAGATGAACCGAGAAACGGAGCATCACAGGAAATCCTGGACTTGCACAAAAGTGTAGCCCCGGCTGCGGATGCTCTCGATGATCTCCGGCAAGGCAGCGACGGTGGGCAGATGATCCACTTCGTGAGCTTCCTTGGCTCCGCAACCGTCGTGCAGCAGAATCACGGAGCCGTCTTGGACGTGCGCGAGCGCTTTACGGGCGATGTCGGACGAAGCGTTCTTCTTGATCCAGTCGTAGCCGGTGTCGGACCACTGCACGGAGATCATGCCCCGCCGCCGCAGAACCGAGAAGAGCCCGAACCAACGCACCCCATAAGGTGAACGATACAACTTAGGCCGCTGGCCTGTGATGCTCTCGATGATGGCCTGCGTGCGGTCAATCTCGTCCGCCATTCGCCGCCGCGATTTGAGGTAGACGAAAAGATGGGAATAGGTGTGGTTGCCGATGGCGTGGCCCTCGCGCTGAACCCGCCGCAGCGTTTCGGGAAAACGCGCTGCCCACTTTCCATTCACGAAGAAGGTTGCCGTCACGCCGTACTGCTTCAGCACGTCCAGCACTCGATCCGTTGAGGGCGGTGTCGGGCCATCATCGAAGGTCAGAGCCACCCGGCAGCGGCCCGCCGGACCGCGTACGAGCGAGCGGCCGAGTAACTGCGAGCTCGGCGCCGCGCAGCCGTAGGCGATCAGCGCCACAACCCATACCGCAATCAGCAGGATGACGAAGGCAAGGGCCCAATCCATTTTTGAACGAGTGATGAAGGACGAGGGACGAGTGTTGATTCGTGAGTGAAAGGAGAAGGCGCAGTGAGCAAGCAGAAGGTCCGGCTATTTGTCTCCTCGTCACCCACCACTGATCGCCCGTGATGTGTCATTTGCCGGACGGACACGGAACGCTGACCACGGACGATTCTTCTGGTCGTTACTCGTCAACCGGTCACTGATGATTTATCTGATTTCAGCTCCTGGCGATACCAATCAATCGTTTTCTCGATTCCTTCTTCGTAAGAAACCCGCGGGTGGTAGCCGAGAAGCTTTCGCGCCAGGGAGATATCCGCGAGCGAATCCTTCACGTCTCCGGCGCGCGGCCGCCCGTAGGCGGGTTTCACCTCGCAGCCCATGATCTGGTTGAGCATCGCGATGGTGTGATTCAGCGTGAATTGCTTTCCGCAACCCACGTTGATGACCTTGCCCGCAGCGCCCGCTGCGGTGCACGCGAGAAGCGTCGCCTCAACGCAATTCGCGACATAAGTGAAATCGCGCGACTGCTCGCCGTCCCCAAAGATCGTCGGAGTGTTTCCCTGCAGATAACTCGAAATGAAGATCGTGAGCACGCCGGTGTAAGGCGAATAGGGGTTTTGGCGCGGGCCGAAAATATTGAAGTAGCGCAGCGCCACGGCTTCGAACCCATAGAGCTCGGTGAACAGCCGGCAGTACTGCTCGCCCGCGAGTTTTCCCAGCGCGTAAGGCGAGAGCGGGCGCGGGGTTTGGGTCTCAATACGCGGAAACTCGGGATTGTCGCCGTAAGCCGAAGACGACGCCGAAAAGACGAGGCGCTTCACCTTCGCATCGCGCGCGGCGACCAGGACGTTGAGCGTGCCGTCGATGTTGATCGCATTCGAGGTAACCGGATCCTCGACGGAGCGCGGGACCGAGGGAAGTGCGGCGAGATGCACGACGTAATCGGCGCCCTCGAATGCCGGGCGGATCTTATCGAGTTCTCGAATGTCCCACTCAAAAAATTCGATCCGGTCTCGCGCGTGCGCCAAGTTCTCCCGCCGCCCCGTGAGCAGATTGTCGAGGGCGCGCACCTTCTCTCCGCGTTTCAGCAGCTCATCGACGACGTGCGAGCCGACGAAGCCGCTGCCGCCGGTCACGAGATACAGGGACATTGAACGATCCTTTTCACAATGGCCGGTTCGCACGGCCCAGGAATCACGAGTCGCCGCACGCGCGATGAGCTTCGCAAATAGTCCCCACTAGGCCGCCCCCGCCGCCCTGGACGAGGCCCGGTTCTCCACCCGCGGCCGCGCCTCGAGGACGCGCTGATAAAGCTGCTCGTAGAGAGGAATAATCTTATCGGTGCAAAAGAGAGTGCTGGCGCGCTCGCGACCGGCGCGGCCCATGGCTTCGCGGCGCGAGGGGTCGCCAAGGATATCGAGGGCCCGCGCCGCCATGCTCTCGACGTCGCGCACCCGAACGAGAAATCCGTCGACGCCGTCGCGGACCACTTCGGGCAACCCGCCCACTCGCGAGCACACGGGCGGCACTCCGCACGCCATCGCCTCAAGCGCGACCAGGCCGAACGACTCGAGCTCGCTCGGCAGCAAGAGCACGTCCGCGCAGTTGAGCAGGTCATGCACCTGATTCTGCTTGCCGAGAAAGATGACGTCCGCGGCCAGGTTTTTCTCTTTCGCCATCCATTCCGCCACGGTGCGCTCCGGGCCATCGCCGATCAAAAGGAGCTTTGACGGGATTTCGCGCCGGACCCGCTCGAAAATCTCGATCACGTCCGGCAGGCGCTTGACCGGGCGAAAGTTCGAGAGATGAACCAGCAGCCGCTCGTCGTCGCGAGCGAACGACCGCCGCCGGGAAACGTCCGCGCCGGGCTGGAAGAGGTCGCAATTGACAAAGTTCGGGATCACCTCGACCGGCGTGTGGATGCGGAATTCTTCTCGCGTCACTCGCGCGAGGTATTGCGAGATCGCGGTGACGGCGTCGCTTTCGTCAATCGAAAACTCGGTTATCGGCAGGTAAGACCGGTCACTGCCGACCAGCGTAATATCGGTGCCGTGCAGCGTGGTAACAAACGGCAGGCTGCGCAAGCCCTTCAGCATGGCTCGCGCGAGATACGCACTGACGGAGTGGGGGATCGCGTAATGAACGTGAAGCAGGTCCAGCCCCTCGTTCACGGCGACATTTCGCATCTGAGTGGCAAGCGCGAGCGTATACGGCGGGTGATCGAACAGGGGATAATTCATCACCTCAACTTCGTGAAAATGAATCCGCGCCGAGGAGGACGACATCCGCACCGGCACCGCGGTGCTGATAAAGTGGATATCGTGGCCGCGCGCCGCCAGCTCGAGACCTAGCTCCGTGGCGACGACGCCGCTGCCGCCGTACGTCGGGTAGCAGGTAATGCCGATCTTCATCGGAAAAGTCTCTGTCGTGCTGGAATGACGACCTCGCCAGACCCTCAACGCTGGCGCTTCCGGCGAAGCGATGCCGTCAGGAAGAGGAAGGCTTTTTCTTCGCAACCTTAGGAGCTTCTTCGACGACGGTGATTTCCTGAACCGTCCGGCGCGCGCCTTGCTGCTCGTACGTAACGATCACGTTGGCGCCCGGCATAACCGAGGCGAGCTTTAGTTTGCGTCCCTCGATCGAGGAGACCTTGACCTTCTTCGTGAGCGGGAACAAGGCCGTGTCCGCGCCGTTCACCGACGCAACCTCGAGCACCCTGCCCTTGGTGTCTAACGTCTGCACGATCCCCGTGAAGGCGCCCTTCGTCGTCCCACTCGAGGTGATTTTGTTGATGACCGGCGGGAGCTTGGGCCTGCCCATCTCCTGCGCCGAGGCCGGCGCAAAACCGAAAATGGCGCACATCGCCAGCAGTCCGAACGCGCCGGGCAAGCCCCGCCGGAACCGCGGAGCCAGGCGCCAACGAGCCCTGCAAGAAGGTTGCTTCGCGCTGCCGGTGTTCACAAAAACCTCCGCCGCCTAACTCGCCGGCCGCCTGAGACCGAACCCGGCGGGCGGCTGAAAATGATGCTACGGTCACAGTGCCGGGATGTCAAGCATCGCGGCCGAGCGCCTATTCGCTCTCGCCGCTCTCAGGGATATTCCCATTCCCCTCGGATTTCGATTCCGATTCCTTGTGCATGTACCGGATCGCGCTCTTCATGATCAGCAGATTGGGCTCGCTCGCTCGGTGCACCTTGATACAGCTCTTGTCGTACCACTCGATGACGCCGCGGATCGTCTCGCCGGTGTTCAGCACGACCACCATCGGCGTGCGTCCCTGCATCTGTTTGATGTAGTAAAAGCTTTCGGCGTTGGTTTGATCGGGGGGCGTCGGCTTCTTGCTGCGCGGCGGGCGCTGACCCATCTGGTCCTGAATTTCGGAGAGCGATGGACGAATCAGTTTGCGATTCACTTGTTTAACTCCTTTGGAACTCTGCCCAACCTGGGCAAAGCTTCGGGTCGCCTCGGAGGATTGGCTGAGCTAGAAGAATCTCATCGATGGGATGAGGATTCGGCCGGGTCCGCCAGGGATTTTCTATACCGATGAAGCCCGGATCAAGAAGCTCTGGAAAAAGTGTAACACGCCTCGGCAGGCTCCGCAACGCTTGCGCCAATTGCGGACGTCGCGCCGGCGTTCAGGCCGGCACGTTCCGAGTCCGCCGGCCATGCCCGGCTGAAGAAGCCCGGCGTTACGCCGGAGCACGCTGCCGCGAGGGCCTCAGCGTTCCGCGCCGGAGGGCGCGCTCCTTCAGCATCGCGAAGAAGATCGGGATCAGAAGAAGCACGGCAATCGAGGACGTGACCATGCCGCCGACGATGGGCGCGGCAATAGGCTTCATCACGTCGGAGCCGATACCGGTTTCCCACAGAATAGGGCCCAGGCTGGCGATCACGCAGGCCACTGTCATCAGCTTGGGCCGAAGGCGATGCACGGCGCCTTCGATCGTCGCCGCTTCGATGTCTTCATGCTGAATCGGACGCCCCGATGCCAATTTGAAGTCGAGCGCTTCGTACAAATAGACCATCATGACCACGCCGGTCTCGACCGCGATTCCGAACAGGTCGATGTAACCCACCCAGACGGCGACGCTAAAGAGATAACCCAGCAGCCATTGCAGGATCAGCCCTCCCGTCAGCGCGAAAAACGTGGGAAAGAACAGCATCGCCGCCTCGGCCGCCGAATGAAAAATCATGTAGAGGAGCAGAAAGATAACAAAAAACACAATCGGCACAATCAGCTCGAGGCGATTCTTGGCGCGCATCTCGAACTCGTACTCGCCTGACCATTGATACGTGTATCCCGCCGGAAGCTGCAGCTTCTGCTGCAACAACTGCGTTGCATGTTGCACAAAGCCGCCATAGTTGCTTGTGCTCAAATCCATGAAGACGTAGCCGGTGAGCTGAGCGTCTTCGTCACGGATCATCGAAGGGCCACGCGAGAAGGAAATGCTTGCCACTTCACCGATCGGAATCTGCGCTCCCGTTGGGGTAGCGATCACAACGTTCCGCAGAGCGCCCAGATCGCCCCGGAAATCGCGGTTATAGCGCACGTTCACGGGGAAGCGGTCGCGCCCTTCAATGTTCACAGCGACATCTTCGCCGCCGATGCCCGATTCGACTGCGCGCTGGACGTCGCCGACCGTGAGTCCATAACGCGCCGCTTTGGCGCGGTCCACCTGGATATTGACGTAAAAACCCTCGGCGACTTTCTCTGCAAAGATCGACCTGACCTCGGGCATTGATGAAAGAATCCGCTCGATGCCGGCGGCGACCTGCTGGATGCCCTGCAGATTGGGCCCCTGAACCTTCATTCCCACCGGCGTCTTGATGCCGGTCAATTCCATATCCAGGCGGTTTTCGACGGGCATCGTCCAGGTGTTCGTGAGGCCGGGGAATTGCAGCTTGGCATCCATTTCGCCAATCAGCCTGTTGTACGTCATGCCCGAGGGCCATTGGTCCTCCGCCTTCAGCATGATCGTCGTGTCGTACATATCGAGCGGCGCGTTATCCGTGGCGCTGTTCGAGCGGCCGACCGTCCCGAACACACTCTTAACTTCAGGAAACGACTTAATGATCCGATCCGATTCCTGAAGCAGTTGCCCGGCTTGGGTGATCGAAATTCCCGGCGAGGCCGTGGGCATATAAAGAGAAGATCCCTCAAACAGCGGCGGCATAAACTGGCTGCCAATGCGGCGGGCGAGGGGAAAGGTCAGGATGAGAAGCGCCAGGCTGAGCAATAAAGCCGTCTTGCGAAAGCGGAGGCACAGCCGGAGAATCGGGAGGTAAATAGCCTCGGTGAGGCGCGAAACCGGATTCCGCGATTCCGGGCGCAGCTTGCCGCGGATGAAGATCAGCATCAGAACCGGAACCAGGGTGATAGACAGAATCGAAGAGATGCTCATGGACAGGGTCTTGGTCCAGGCGAGCGGCTTGAACATGCGGCCCTCCTGCGCTTCCAAAAGAAAGACGGGCAGGAAGGCGACGATGATGATCAGGAGTGAGAAGAAGAGGGCCGGCCCCACTTCCTTGGCCGCGTCAATCAGGATGCGGCGGCGCTCGCCCGCCGTGACCGGCGGGGTCGCCCCAGCGCGAGCGCCTGCGGAGGGCTCAGCCTCAAGCCAGGGCGCTCCAGGTACTGTGACACCCGGATGAGGCGGATCATCGTCCTGGTTTGTGGCGCTGTTCGATAGCTCGTGTTGTGCAGTCGAAGCCGCGGGCGCGGATTGGCGCAAGGCGAGATGACGATAGCCGTTTTCGACCATCACAATCGCCGCATCCACGAGCACACCGATCGCGAGCGCGAGCCCCCCCAGCGACATAATGTTGGAGCTCACGTGAAGGTAAGCCATGGGGAGGAAGGCGCCAATCACGGCAATCGGAATCGTGAAGATAGGGATCAGCGCGGAACGGAAGTGAAAGAGGAAGATGATGATCACCACGCTCACCACAGCGATTTCTTCCAGCAGATCGCGTTTCAAAGTGTCGATGGAAGCATGGATGAGCCCCGAACGGTCGTAGCCCGAAACGATCGAGATGCCCGGCGGCAAGGATGATTGAATGACCTGGAGTTTCTTCTTGATGCCGTTGATGACGTCCAGCGCATTCATGCCGTAGCGCATCACCACGATGCCGCCGACGGTTTCGCCCTGGCCGTTCCAGTCCGCCACGCCGCGGCGGATGTCCGGGCCGAACGAGACGGTTCCCAGATCGCTCACCAGCACCGGCACCCCATTTTCAGCTCCGACCGGGATATTCCGGAGATCGTCGAGCGAGTGGAAGTAGCCAAGCCCGCGAACCATGTATTCGGCGCCGCCCAGCTCGAGCAGGCGGCCGCCCACTTCGTTCGTGCTCGCCCGCACGCGCTCAATCACCGTCGCCAGTGGAATGTTGTACGCGCGCAGCTTGTCGGGATCGAGCTTTACTTGATACTGGTTGACGAATCCCCCGATGCTGGCGACTTCGGCCACGCCCGGCACGGTTTCGAGCTGGTAGCGCAGGTACCAGTCCTGTAGCGTGCGCAGATCGGCAAGGCTGTATTTGTGGGTATGATCCACGAGTGCGTATTCATAAACCCATCCGGCCCCCGTCGCGTCGGGACCCATCACGGGATGCACGTTGGGCGGAAGCTCGCCCTGAATTTCCTGAAGGTATTCCAACACCCGCGAGCGCGCCCAATAAAGATCCGTTCCGTCCTGGAACACCACGAAGACGTAGGAATCTCCAAACATCGTTTGCGCGCGCACCGCCTTAACGCGGGGCGCTGCGAGCAGGGTCGTTACGATAGGGTAGGTCACCTGGTCTTCAATGATGTTCGGCGGCTGTCCGGCCCACGGCGCGTGGATGATCACCTCGACGTCGGAAATATCCGGCAGCGCGTCGAGCGGGATACGCTTCATGGACCAAACGCCGGCGAGCACGAGCAGGACCGTACCCGTAAACACCAAAAAGCGATTGCGCGCGCACCATTCAATCCAGCGATTGATCATTTACGCGCCCCCTCCCGCGGTCACGGCCAACTGCTCGGCGGCAATCGTTTGTCCGCCCTTCTGGGCGGTAATGCTGACCTGCCAGGTGCCCCGGGCGCCCAGAGTGCCGATTCCCTGGTACACGCCCGCACTCTTTTCGGCGAGGTTCGCCACCGTCCGCATGGCGGACATCCCCATGGCGGGCATAGCGGGCATAAAGAACGTGACCGTAACCTTGGCGCCTGTGACGGGGTTACCGTCTGATCCAGTGAGCGTCACCCGCAAGGTATTGCTTCCCTTTTGAGGGGGAGACGGGCTGGTTGTGAAATTGATCGTAGCTCGCGCGCCTGAAGCGTTTATTGCGGCCGCGGCGCCCGCGCCGGGCGGGGGCGGGGCGAACGATCCGATGGCCGCCTGAAGCTGGCTCTCGGAATCGATCAGGAAATTCGCCGAGGTTACAATGCGCTCGCCTGCCTTGAGACCCTTGAGAACAATGAATTGGTCGCCCGCCTGCGGCCCGAGCTCGACGTTCCGCGGCTCCAGATAACCGCCGCCGTGGTCGATGAAGACGATATTTTGCGTTCCGGTCTGGAACACGCCCGAGGCGGGAATTACCAACCGCCGCCCCAGCGGAATTTCAAGAGTGGCGTTGACGAACATGCCCGGTGAGAGCTTCAGATCCGGGTTCGGGAAGACGAGGCGGACGCGCACGGTTCGCGTGGTGACGTCCACTTGCGGCCAGATGTAATCGACCCGGCCATGAAAAGTACGGCCCGGATACGAATCCACGGTGACGGTGGCCGGATCGCCGAGCCGAATCTGCCCGATGTCGTTCTGGAAAACCGCGGCGTACACCCACACCGTCGAAAGCCCGGTGATGGTGTAAAGGCGCGTCTCCGGCTGCGCGTACATCTGCGGCAGCGCATTGCGCTCCGTCACGTATCCGGAGGCTGGGGAATCGATTTCGAGCTCGCGGCTGATCTGGCCCGAGGCCTGCAAATGCGCGATTTCGCGCGCGGGCACGTTCCACTGCCTCAGCCGCTCGAGCGCGCCGCTCAGTAATGAAGCGGCGCCGGACGCGACGCCCGGGATCGAGCTGTGCGCGAGCAGGCTGCTGTTCTGCTTGGCGAGCAGATATTCGCGCTCCGTGGTCACCAGGTCGGGACTGTAAATCGTGAATAGCGCCTGGCCTTGGCGGACGTGTTGATAAGTCGTGTTGACGAAAACTTTCTGAATCCAGCCGGCAAAGCGCAATTGGACGTAGGACTCGAGCTGCTCGTCGGCTTCCACATCGCCCGCCGTTCGGATCTCGTTGCGGACTTCCTTGCGCTCGACGACGCCGGTTTTCACGCCGATGGATTGCAGCCGCTGCGGCGAGAGCTGGATCGGAGCGAGGCTCGGCTGCGCGCCGTTTGCCTCGGCGCCAGGCTCAGACTGCGAACCCGGCCCAGCGGGCGCCGCCGCAGGGACCATGTCCGCCTTCGCGGGATGAGCCGCGCGCCCCTGCGGACGAGCGAGTTTCCGCCAGGAGGACGCGAGCGCGGCTGCCAGCAGCACGCTGACAGAAATGGCAATCCAGAATGCAATGCGATAATTTTTCATTGGAGTAGCGGTAACCACCGCACGGTGTGCGTGCCGTGGGTATTTGCCATCGAAAAGCCCGAACTTCGTGCCGTGGCTGGGCACGCCGGCTCACGCCGCCGCAAAAAAATGCGGACCTGAACCACTCACACTCGAGTTCCTCCAATTTCAGTGAAACACTTTGAGCCCGGTCAGCGCTTCGAGCCGCGCGAGCGCCGTTTCGTGATCCGCCAGCGCGCGCCAGTATTCCTCGTCTAGATGCAGGACGTCGAGAAAAGAGTTGATCAACGTCTCGAAGTCCTCGCGGCTCTGTTGATACGCGGCGAGCCCGGCATTCAATCCGGCGGTGGCTTGCGGAATGAGCCCCTCGCGGTAGATTTTCAGCACCTGGTCGTCGGTGCGGGCGTCGAGGAATGCGTCGCGCACGCTGAAATAATCCTGCTGCACGGCGGCTTCGTACTGCTGCCGCGAGCTCGCGAGATCGTCGAGTCTCTCGGCGAGTTCCGGGTCCTGCCTTCGCTTCCGATACAGCGGCACGCGCACGCCAAAGCTGAGCATGTAATAGTCGCGGAACTGCGAGGCCGTATGCTGCCACATGCATTGCACATTGAAGTCGGGGTAAAAGTCGCTTCGCGCCAGCGCGACTTCGACGTCCTGCCGGCGCACGATTTCCTGCTGCATTCGCGCGTCGGGGTTTCCGGCGGCGACCGCGTGGAGTAACTCGTCCGCGGTCCACCGCAAAGGCGTTTCCGTGAGCGGCCGGGCGGTGAGGTCCAAGCTTTCCGGCGCGCGATTGAGGAGCTGCTTCAACCGGGCTTCGAGCGATGACTTCTCTCGCTGTTGTTCGGCTAGGTCGGCTAAAATCCGGGTTTGCTCCAACTGCGCTTTCAGGACCTCTTGCTGGCCGCCTTGTCCCACCCGGTAGCGGGCTTCGGCGATCTTTTCGATTTCGTTCAGCAGCTTGCGGTCGCGCTGCTCAATCCCGAGCGTCTCTTGCACCTCGCCGAGGCGGAAATAAGTGCTCCGGACCTGCTCGTCCACTTCCCGACCCACCGCGTCGATCTTCTCCTCGGCTGCGCCAGCGCTCCGCTCCGCGATCCGGCCGCGCAGCCGCAACTTGCCCGGATACGGCAGGTCTTGCGAAATGCCAAATCCCACGTAGGCGAAGTTGCTGTTGCTGAAACCCGCAAACGGGCGCGGGCTGCCGACGGCGAATTGCTGCACAACCAACTGCGGATCGGGCAGCGTCGAAACTTGAGACGGGACTTGCTTGGCTGCCCGCCAAGCTTGCTGGGCCGCGCTGATGCTCGGGTTGGCGTGCTCGGCCTCCTCGATGAGTCTGGCGAGCGGCGTAGCAGTTCGAGACTCCGGCGCCGCGCGGAGGCCATTTGCTTCCGGCGGCGCGGGTTGTCGCGCTTGGCCGTAAGATGTCGCCGCGGCGCTGAAGAGGATCGCTACAAACAGCGCCGCGAAGCGGCGAGCAATGCAGAATCTCATACTCGACCTCCTGGGTAGAAGCAGCGCAGCGCGGCAGAGCCGTAACCGGCTGTCATTCCGAGGAGCGAAGCGACGAGGAATCTTGCCGTGGCCTTTCGTCGGCATGGGCCCAGGGCGAGATTCCTCGCTCCTCTCGGAATGACATCATCCAAAAGCTTGCAAACAAAACCAGAAATTACGACCTCGCAATGCAGGTCTCCGCTGTATCGGTTTGTAGTTGGTCAGGCCGGAACAATAAGCCCACGGAGCTAGGAGGCAACTCCGCGCCGCCTTGTTTTGATGGGGGCTGTTTCGGCGACCGTGCGAAGGGACTAAATCAACAGTTCAGAATGAAGTATGAAGAGAGCTCCGGGGGGAGACGCCGCGAAAGGCGCATACGCCGAGCGCGATGGCAGGCTCGCAAAGGGAAGCGTCTCGATCGGGGGCAAGAACGCGGCGCACAGATGAGGGGGCGACCACTGGGAGCGAGCGGACGGCAAAACAAGTCTGAGCAGGTTGGGAGCAGGCGCCTGATGGTGGCAACACGCACCGCCGCTGGCCTTTTTGTGGCACGCCGAGCCCATGAGCCGGCAGCAATCCGAAGCTTGCTCTGCGCTCGCAACTCCCGAACCGCAGATCAGCGGCGCCGAGAATGAAGATAGCGCCAGCGTCAGAATGACGGCGTAGACGAATCTGGGCGCGACCCGAACCCGCATGGTCAAATCCTAGGCGCGAGCGCCCGTCAAGTCAAGTAGCACCGTCGTCGAACGCCGGCGTGTAGCGCCGTGCGGTAGGGCGTCGCCGACTCATGAACGTCAGAGACCGCCGCTCTAATCTCCGCTTAAATTGACGTCACCCGGAGCTTATGCTAGGTTCGACGTGTATCAATGGAGATCTCCATGCGCCAGCAAAGGAGGTTCGTTGGAAGCTGTCTTCTGTTTTTTCGTCCAGGGTGAAATTACGAGTCTTCTGGCGACCACGGGCCTTGTCGCGCGAATCGTCCTCCTCATCCTCCTCTTCTTCTCGGTTTTTTCCTGGGCGATCATCTTCAAAAAGTACATCACGTTCAAGTCCGCGCACCGCGAATCGCTGGACTTCATGCGCGTTTTCCGCCAGAGCAAAAAGCTTTCGGACATTCGAGCGTCGGCGGAGCGGATGAAGTCGGGTCCGCTGCCGGGCGTTTTCCTGGGCGGGTACCGGGAAGTGGAGAGCCAGGCCGTGTACACCGAAAACCCGGGCAAGCCGCGCATTCGCAGCCTTGAATCGGTGCGGCGGTCGTTGCAAATCGCCGGCTCCGAAGAACTCTCCGGCATGGAACACTGGCTGAGCTGGCTTGCCACCACCGGTTCCGTCTGTCCTTTTATCGGGCTGTTCGGCACGGTCTGGGGCATCATCGATGCGTTTAACGGTCTCAGCACGGCGAGCGGCGCGTCCCTGCAAAGCGTTGCGCCCGGCATCGCCGAGGCCCTCATCACCACCGCCGCCGGCCTTTTCGCCGCGATTCCCGCCGTTATCGCTTACAACCATTACCTGCAGCGCATCAAAGAATTTGGAGGATTGATCGACGAATTCGCGCTCGAATTTCTGAATATGACCGAGCGGTACTTTACGTAAGGAGGATTACAGAGCGTAGTGACAAGAATCTCGAAAGACCGGACCTGAAATGCTGTGTATCAGGGCACGGCTTCAGCCGTGCCGCAGAGGGCGCCATCTTTGATCAGGGCTTTAGCCCCTGAGCGCCTTCAGCGGCTAAAGCCGCCCTTTTGTTGATCGCACCTCGGCACGGCTGAAGCCGTGCCCTGATACTACGCCCGCAGTCTCCGGGGCTTTTCATTTCCGGGTCCTTTCGCCCACCGTCACTACATTATGAAATCCTCCTTAGATGAGTCATCGATTCATTCTTTCACGGATTGAATGGATCGATGGTTGAATGGGCCGGTCTTATCATGGCTTTCACGAACAACAAAGGCACCACGCAGACCTCGCTCTCGGAAATCAACGTCACTCCATTCGTCGACGTTGTTCTGGTGCTGCTCGTGATCTTTATGCTCACGGCGCCGATCCTGCAATCTGGAATCGAGGTGAACCTGCCGAAGACGCACACCGTGAAGACCGTCAACCATGAGAAGGTGGTGGTCACCATCGACCGGGAGCAAACGATTTACGTAGGCAACGACCCGGCGAATATTAATCTACTCGGATCGATGGTCGAAAAGAAGATCGGCGGGAGTCCGAATACGCCGGTATATATCCGGGCCGATCAGGCGGTGCCCTACGGCGTGATCGCCGAGGTTATGGATGTGCTCAGCCAGGCGGGTATTGCGAACCTGAGTTTCGTGACCACGCCCATTCGAACGAAAAAGCAGTGACGAGTGGTGCGCGAGCCGTCAGAGTTCAGCCTTCAGCAATCAGCCGTCAGCGACTTCACGCGGCCGCAGTACCTTTCCAGCGAACACGCGCGGGGTGAAGGTTAAACTTGAGGGTCGAATTCTGGCGCCGCCCGCTCAAAAAATTGTCCCATTTGTCTCATCGGTGTCTCTTGTTGCCGCGCTCGCTGCTGCACTAGCAGGTGGCTGAAAAACGCGTCGGAACGACGTAGCGGCGACCTTACGTCGCCATAAGTTCGTAGTTCTCCGCGGCGGCATGGCGGCATAAAGCCGCCTCTCCACGTTTCTCAGCAATGCTAGCTGGGGCGGTCCGAAGACGGCGGCGAGGAGATCGGAGAAGTAAAAACTGACGGAACGAAGCCTAGCAAGCCTTTAGAATCAATATCATTAGACGAATCTAATGAATCGAGGGGTTCTGATCGACCGGCTTGCTGCGGCGCTGAGTGGCTGAGAGCACCCGGCGATCCATGTCCACGGCAAGCTTTCCATTGGCGTTCAGACGGCGAGAGAGCCTGCGGGGATCGCTCGTGGCCTCGGTGGTGTTTCATATTGGCCTCGCGATGGCCGGGGTGCTGTATGTCACGATCAATATCAACCGAGGGCCGTCGTGGGGCAGCCACTTCCAAAAGGGAAGCGCGGTGCACGTGAACATGGTTCCCACGCTGCCGGGCGTCCCGCTTCCGCGGCCGATGATCGAAACGCCAAATCCGGTCCAAACCGAAAATCCGGAGCTCTACAAGGCTCCTCCGCAACCGCCGCAACCTCCGCCGCCCAATGCAATCCAGATTCCCAGGTTCAAGGCGCTCGAGAAGCCCCTGCCACCGTTACGCACGAAGGCGAAACCTAAAGTCGTTCTCCAACGCCAGGCGCAGTTGCTCGTCAATAAGCGCATCCAGAAGCAGCCTATGATTCCTCCCCCGAACGCGGTGCTCACGCGGCAGGGCGGAGCGCCGCAGATCAACTACGGCCAGCCGGCGGTGACACAGAGCGGCAACGTCGCAGTCGGAACGGCGAGCAATTTCGGCAATCTGTACGGGTGGTACGTGGAAGCGGTGCGCAACCGGGTCAGCAGCAATTGGCTGCTTTCGCTCGTCGACCCGCGTATTTTGTCGGCGCGGCGAGTTTACGTTGAGTTCGACATCCTGAGCAACGGCACGATCACCAACGTAAAGCTGACCCAGTCGAGCGGCATTCCGGAAGTTGATCGCTCGGCGGAGCGGGCGGTGATTGCATCGAGCCCGCTGGCGCCGCTTCCGCAGACGTACACGAAGAGCAGCGTTCACGTGAACTTCTACTTCGACTTCCACAGGTAGCCACGGCACGACTCGTGTGCCGTGGGCTTTTTCTCGCGGCGGGCAACAACTTACGGCACAAAGCGCGTGCCGTGGCTGCCATCAACGTTCGTCTCGGTAGGAGGTAAAGGGAGCGACATGGAACAACCCCGATCCTTGGTAGGAACGGCACAAATCAAAGGTTGCAAATTGGCGCCGGGATTGGTCGCGCTCCTTGCTTTCGCGCTCGCCGCGCCGAGCTTGCTCGCGGCGCAGATCGGCCTAATCAAGACAGGGACCAAGATCGGAAACCGGACCATCCGCATTGCGGTGGCCAACTTTCCCGCGCGCTCGAACGAATCGGATCTGGCGAATCTGACCAACGAATTCAACCAGGTGTTGTGGAACGATCTCGATAACGCCGGCATCTTCCAGATGGTCAGCAAGAGCATGTACCCCGTGAAGACTCCATCGGATCCGTCCGGCGTGGTGTTCGAGCGGTGGACGAAGACCCCCGCATCCGCTCAATTCCTGGTGTTCGGCAACTCTGCCGACATCAACGGCAATCTTGTGATGACGTCCTATCTGTACGATGTGAGAAATCCGGCGAATCCCGCCGTGCTCGCGAAACGCTACATTGCCACGATGAACGAAGTTTCGACGCGCGAAACCGCGCACCGCTTCGCCAACGAGATCATCGAGGCGCTGGGGGGCGGAATTCCCGGCATCAATTTGAGCCAGATTTCGTTCGTCAGCAACCGCACGGGTCATCCCGAAATCTGGGTGATGGACTACGACGGCTTCAACCAGCACCCGGTCACGAGCTACGGATCGCTCTGCCTGACGCCGCGGTGGGCGCCGGACGATACGAAGATCGCGTTCACGAGCTACGCCAGCGGCACGCCTCAGATCGCCATCTACTCGTTCCTCTCTCATCACCTGCTTTCCTTTCCGCACTATCACGGGTTGAACACGACGCCCTGCTGGTCGCCGGACGGGAAAAAGATCGCCTTCTGCTCGAGCATGAGCGGCGCCCCGCAGATCTACGTCTCGAACTCGGACGGCACCGGCCTGCAACGGCTCACCTTTTCTCGAAGCGTCAACATCGCGCCGGTGTGGAATCCCAAAACGGGTAACGAGCTCGCCTTTGTTTCAGACACCAGCGGCGCGCCGCAGATTTACATGATGAACTCTGACGGGACCAGCCTGCGGCGCCTGCTGACGTCGGGCGGCGACGCGGATGCGCCCTCGTGGTCTCCGAACGGGCTGTCCATTGTGTTCTCGTGGGCTGTAGTCGAAACGGGCACCTACGACATCTACATGATTGATATCGCCTCCGGCCAGATCACTCAGCTCACCCACAACGCCGGCAGCAACGACCGGCCCTGGTGGGCGCCGGACGGCCGCCATATCGTTTTTGAGTCGAATCGCTCCGGGAAACGGGAGGTCTACGAGATGCTGGCCGACGGGTCAGATCAAAAGCGGATTACCACGAAGGGAGAGAATTGGGATCCGAGCTGGTCGAACTGAGCGCGAGTCAAAGCGCAAATCCTGCAACGCCGCCGTGAGAGCCGGCTGGCTCCTTCACGCGCGCGTCTGTTGCAGTGAGATAATGGGAAGGAACAAAGAATTCCGGAAACTGCTAAAAGGGAGTGAGAGGGTCGATCTCGACCCACGACGCGAAAATACGTCGCGAGCTGTCGAAGATTCACCCGGACGAGGACCTGATCGGAAAATGGGAGAAAGACATCAGGACGTTCCGGGACCAAGAGAAATAGCTCGAACGCCGTCTCCCCTAGACGAGGTGCCAAACCATGCCCGCTAAAGTGACCACACCCAGCGTCCAGAGATCGCCTGCTCGACGAGGCAGCGGAATATACTCAGCGGTTCCTTGATCGCCGCCGCAAAATGCGACGGACCAGGAGCGGAAGTGAGGCGTACTTCAACTTAATGGCCGATATGGCGACTGAGGCCCTCACTGTTCAAACTAAAATGGAATCGGTGAGAGAACTAATCGATGCTATCACCGACGCGATGCCAGATGAAGATTAAACGTCATCCCGGGCCCGGTGCACGTATGAGAAAGACGAGCAGCTCGGCACGAGGCCTATGAACCGTGACCTGAGCACCGCGTGGCGGCTTTGTTGGCTTCCTGCGCTCACCGCGGTTTTGATTCTCGCCGCGCAAGCGCCGGCGCGCGCCCAGGCCGGTCGGATTGGCCAGGCCGGCCAGATCAACACGGGCACGGCCACGGGCAATCGTATCATGCGGCTCGCGGTGGCGCACTTCCCCGTGCAATCGAGCGATCGGGGACTCACGCGGCTGACGGGCGAATTCAACGAGGTTCTGTGGAACGACCTCGACAATTCCGGACTCTTCCAGATGATCAGCCGAAGCCTCTATCCGTTGAGCCCGCCCGCGCAGCCGGGAGCCGTGGTGTACTCGAGCTGGAGCAACCCTCCGGTGTCGGCCCAGTATCTGGTCTTCGGAAATACGTCCATCGCGGCGGGGAATCTGGTGGTCGCGAGTTTTCTCTACGACGTGAAGAATCCTTCGAGCGCGCAGATCATCGGGAAACGGTTTGTCGGCACGCTGAACGAAATCTCGACACGCGCCATCGCGCACACCTTCGCGAACGAAATCATCCAGGCGCTCGGCGGAGGGGTGCGGGGCATCAATCTCACGCGCATCGCGTTCATCAGCAGCCGCACCGGCCACGAAGAAGTCTGGGTGGCGGACTACGACGGCTTCAACCAGCACCCCATCACCAGCTACCGCTCGTTCTGCATCACTCCGCGCTGGTCTCCCGACGACAAGGAGCTCGCATTCACCAATTACGCCAGCGGAGATTCCGAAATTTCCATCTACTCGTTTCTCACCCATCGTCTGCTTTACTTTCCCCGTTACCACGGCCTGAATACGACGCCCGCCTGGTCGCCCGACGGGAAGCGCCTGGCGTTCTGCTCGAGTATGGGCGGCACGCAGGAGATTTATACCTGCGATGCCGGAGGCTCTCATCTCGAGCGACTCACCTTCAGCCCGGGCCACAACGTCTCGAACATCGCGCCGGTCTGGAATCCAAAAACCGGACGCGAAATCGCTTTTGTCTCCGACCGCAGCGGCACGCCGCAAATCTACATGATGAACGCGGACGGGACCAATCTCCGCCGCCTTCTGACGAAGGGCGGCGATGCGGACGCGCCTGCCTGGTCGCCGAACGGGCTCTACATCGCGTTCTCCTGGGCCGTCGTGGAAACCGGAAACTTCGATATTTACTTGATGAACATCGGCTCCGGCCAGATCACGCAGCTCACTCACAACGCCCGCAGCAATGACCGTCCGTGGTGGGCGCCCGACGGCAACCACATTGTTTTTCAATCCGATCGCAGCGGAAAGAAAGAAATATGGATCATGCTGGCCGACGGTACGCATCAAAAACGGATAACCACCCAGGGAGAAAACTGGGATCCGAACTGGTCGAATTAGGTTGCAATAATTGAGCGGTGCGGCCTTCAAAAAACACGGCCGATGGGCTTGAACTAGACGGCTGGGAAAAAAGCTGCGAACTGTCATTCTGAGCGATGCGAACAATCACTGCATTTAGGAACCAAACCAATAGAGAGATCCTTCGTCGCCTTCGGCGGCTCCGAAATGTTCGAACAGATCGCATATCAGGGCACGACTTTAGTCGTGCCGTTAGTAGACGATTGATTATTTTCGGCTTTAGCCGCTAGGGCCTCAGGGGGCTAAAAGCCCCGATCAAAGTGGGTGTCGTTTGCGGCACGGCGGAAGCCAGGCGCTGATACCGATACGCCCGCCTTTTCATGCTTTGCCGGTGTCGCGAAGCGACAAGAGAAACTCGTCAGGATGACAGTTCCGCGGGTCTTTCAGCATCCTTCTAGCGACGCTCGGGAAGACACTGCCGCGACAGCAGAATTGCCGGGGTGCGGAAACAACGGCCTCGATCGGCCGGGGGCAGTTGCTAAAAGGGAACCAGTTACGATGTCGTAATCGGCGCGGCTGGGGTTGCCTTCTGATATGATCTGCATCCGGCTTCAGGCGACGAAGATGCGTCTCGCAGCCCCATTTTCGGCATTCGCAAAAAGCGGTTTGTTTTGTGTTATTTTCATGTTAGTATGGGTAGCCTTACAGGTAAGTGTTGATTTGTAGTCGCGGAATTGACGCCGTCGTTCGCGGCTTGGCAAGGGCAATTGGCCGCAAGTTAACCAAAGTCACCCACGATCATCGGAATTCTACTACCGACTGAGGAGGAGAAATAATGGCAAAGAAGAGAGTGCTCGCTGTTTTGGTCGGTTTGCTGGGAGTGATTTTGCTGGCAGGCGCCTGCCACAAGAAGAAGATCGTCGCGCCGCCACCACCGGCTCCGCCACCGGCACCCGCAGCGCCTACGGTCACACTGAACGCAGAGCCCAGTACCATCGAGAAGGGCCAGTCCGCCACGCTGAGCTGGACTTCAACGGGTGCTACCAAGCTGGACCTTGAGCCCAATATCGGTTCAGTTCAGGCGCAGGGTTCAACCACCGTGACGCCCGACGATTCGACCACTTACACGATGACGGCCACCGGTCCGGGCGGAACCCAAACGCAAACCGCTCGTGTCACCGTAACTACCCCGCCGCCTCCTCCTCCTCCGACTCCGCAGGCGCCGGCTTTCAATGCTTCGGAGTGGTTCAACGCAAACATCAAGGACGCGTATTTCAACTTTAACAAGTCGGATATACGTCCCGATGCAGCTCAAGCCCTGCAGCACGACGCGGACATGCTCAAGCAGCACCCCGATGTCAAGTTTACGGTTGAAGGGCACTGCGACGAGCGTGGCAGCGAAGAGTATAACCTGGGGCTGGGCGATCGGCGGGCCACCGCGGTGAAGAACTACCTCGTGAATCTCGGCGTGTCGGCCGACAATGTCATGACGATCTCCTACGGTAAGGACAAACCGTTCTGCACGGACCACACCGAGAGCTGCTGGCAGCAAAATCGCCGGGGGCACTTGGTGGTAGGCACCGAGTCCCAGCAGGGCACGCAGTAATTAACGCGCGGGTTGTGGCCGGAGGCAGCACGCCTCCGGCCGCTCCACGTGTCGGGTTTCGTCCTGAGTTTCTGCGCTCAAACACCAATCCCTCGAAAGCAGGGAAGCTGCGGTGCGTTCAGCAGGAGTGTTTCTCTCAGCGCCGCCCACAGCATTCATCAAGACCCGCGCGTCGTTCATCCGCCCAAGTTGACCGTCCCTGCCGCCAAGAGTAGACTCAAGCTTAGACGCAACTTCTAAACGAGGTGTGAGTCGGCCGTGAAACGAAATCTCCTGACGACCCTGTGTTTGGCGGCGCTTTTAGCGTGGCTGGCCCAGCCCGGTTTTAGCGTCAGCAAAGAAACCATCCAGATGATGACGCAACTGGATACGCTGCAACAGGAAGTACAGACCCTGCAGCGAACCGTGGACACGCAGTCGGCGATCCTTAAAACCCTCATTCAGCAGACGGGCGCGAACGTCGATTCCATGAAAGACGTGGTTGGCAAGATGCAGGCCGCCGAACAGCGAAGCCTGGCTGACACCGGTAACCGCTTCGACACCATGACGGGCGAGATCCAGCAGCTTTCCGCCAGCCTCGACGAAACCAAAGGGGAGCTTTCAAAGCTGAGCGACCAACTCGCGCAGACGCAGAAAATCATTCAGACGATCAATGCTCCTGCGCCCAATACTTCCGCTCCGGGTGCGGCTCCAGCGAACGGTAACGCGACGGGCACGCCCCCCGCTCCAGGCGTTCCTCAGGGGACGCCCGACTCGCCGGCTGGCGCGGGCGGCGCCGGAAATGTAACCTCCGCGCCTCCTGTTCCGGATCCGCAAACCCTCTACAATTCTGCGTATGCCGATTATTCCCAGGGGCAGTATCAACTCGCTATCCAGGGCTTTCAGCAGTACCTGCAGACTTATGGAGACACCGATCTCGCCTCGAACGCACAGTTTTACGTCGGTGATTCTTACTACAACCAGAAAGACTATAAAGAGGCCGTTAAACAATACGATCAGTGCATTCAGTCTTATCCCAGCGGGAACAAGGCAGCGGCGGCCTACCTGAAGAAGGGCTACGCGTTGCTCGCCCTGAACGAGCGTACTGCCGGCGAGCGCGAGCTCCATACTCTGCTGCGCAAGTATCCCGGCAGCCGCGAGGCGAGCCTGGCGCGGGAGCGACTGCAGCGGCTGCGTGTGGCAAGCCGGTAGTCGCCGGGTTTCAGAGGCTGCGAAAAAAATCGCAGCGAACTGTCATTCTGAGCGAAGCGAAGAATCTCTGCATTTCGAATCAAACAAATGCGATTCTTCGTCGCCTGCGGCCCCTCAGAATGATGCGGTCCGGCCTTTTTCAGCAGCCCGTTTCAGCCCGTATGCCGCACCTGAAGGGGCGGCCCAACTCCGGCGCCTGTAGCGATCCGCAAACGGGGGAACGATGTCATCCGTTAACAAAGTGATTCTGGTTGGACGACTCGGCAAAGATCCCGAGGTCAAGTACACGAACTCCGGATCTGCGGTGGCGAAGTTCACGCTCGCGACGGACGAGGTTTTCAAAGACCGCGCCGGCGAGCAGCAAAAGCACACCGAGTGGCACACGATCATCGCGTGGAACCGCCTCGCCGAGATTTGCGGCGAATATTTGACCAAGGGAAAGCAAGTCTATATCGAAGGCAGCATCCGCAGCCGCCAATGGGAGGATCAGACCGGTAACAAGCGGACCGCGTATGAGATCGTTGCGCGCGAGATGAAGATGCTCGGTTCGAAGAGCGATTCTCCGTCGTTCGCGGGGCGGCCATCTGCGCCAGCCCAGGAATCGGCCTTCTCGAATTCTGAGCCAGACTCAGAGCCCTCCGCCGGTCCCGGCGATTTGCCGTCCGACCCGGAAATCACCGACAAGGACGTTCCGTTTTAGATTTCGATCGCGGCAGGCCGGTAACGCGTTCGCAGTAGCGGCCGCTTGGGCGATCACTCGCATTCCCTGCACCGCGTCCTGCACCCTTCCAGACCGCAGCGAAATTAATCAACTCCTTCCCGGAAATCCTCTCGTCCGCTAGCCGCTGGGCGTTAGACGCGTCGATATTAGCTGAGTCAGGACTTTGCAGCGGCTGCGAAGTGTGATTACCTTAGCGCCGGAGAGACCTTACAAGGCTTCTTCCCAGCGACAGCTCTGGCGCACCCGTGCGCATCGGGGGGCTCGGCGCAAAACGTGCGAGCGCTGCGCAGGTCAAATCCAAAAATGAACGGAGAGGGCACAATGAAAGCTAAGCTTGCGTTGTTGGTGTCTGCAGTGGTTCTTTTTATCGCGGTTCCGAGTTGGGCCGGAACTCTGACCTTCGATCTTTCTACTTGCGCCGACGTAACATCACCCAGTCCGTGCCACACCAACGCGGACCTGGGAACGAATACGGCGACTTACACGAAGAGCGGCGTGACCATCACGGCGGAAGGGTTTTCGTCCAGCGGCATCAGCAAGCCGAACGACCTTTACATCAAGAGCGCCGGGGCCACCGAGGAAGGCCTGGGTCTCAACGGCACGTCGGATGATGAAATTAACGTTGGCCAATATATCTACCTGAACCTGAGCCAGCTCGCCGCCATGAGCATTCTCGGCGGCAATCTTGAGCTGGGTAGCGTCCAGGTTGGCGAGGTGGGCAAGGTTTGCG
>JBOGKE010000099.1:0-27369 GCA_050745265.1 Terriglobia bacterium | reverse complement strand
ATCAGCTCGACCATCGGCAGCAGCGCTTGCCCGTTCTTCACCAGAAACTTCGCCAGCTTCCCGGTGTCCTCCTTGCGGACAACGTGATATCCTTTTTCCACGACGGTTCTCCTTTGCTTGAGATTTTTCCAACCCGATTCTATCCGAATCGGGTCAGAGAACCGTCGCTCAACCTCCAACGGAATTCAGGACACCCTCCGCCAGCCCGCGAGATGCCGTTAGTGGCATCGCATGCACTGCGATGCCGCTTAGTGCTCCGCGACGAAAGCTCCCGTGGCATATCCGAGTGTTGAGCCCACAAGAATGTCGGAAAGGTAGTGCCTCTTCGCTGGATAGCGTGACAGCGCGACACCGGCCGCTAACCCAAAAGCTCCCCATTTGATCCATCGATTGTGCGGATAGCGACGGGCGATCGCGGCCGCAAAGGCGAAGCTGATTGCGGAGTGGCCGGAGGGAAACGATGTGCCTCCGCCCCAAAATCTTCCGTGGCTGCCTGCTGTATACGGAAACTGCCGATCAAACGAAAGCTTGAGCGCCAGGTCGTCAAGGCTAGCGGCGCCGATTGCGGCAAGCACCGTGAGACCGTTATCGCGCAACAAAGGCTTATCGCGATAGCATCCGACACCCCAAATTGCTCCAGCAGTCCCAATTTCGCTAGCCAATCCGATATCCGACCATTCACGTGCGAGATGCTGAAATGATCGGGACTGAATCCGCTTTGCGGCTGGCTGGTCCACCTCGGCGATGAGCAGGCCAGTAGCTCCTGCGATGGGCAGCTCCCATTTGAGATTCTCGGGGCGGATCGCGTTCCTTGGGATGTGCTCCAGGCCGCGAAAGAACGGGGGCACATGAGAGAGGACGTTACGCGTTGTTGCCGATGGGCTGCATCCGCCCGGCTCTGCCTGTCCCGCCATCGACTGTGCTGCCAATGAGCTGGAACCACAGCAGATCAGCACCACAAAGAGAGCTGTCCTTGGCAAAACCAGCGACCTTGGCCAGGAGGCAGGCGTCTTTCCTACGCGCATACCCGTCAGATGCGCCAGCGGCCTGACTGGCCGCTGCCCACGAATGGAATCAAAGCCTCCTCGCACCCGATTCGAGTACCCCGCGGTGGCGCAGCTATGAAAGGGGCGGCGTGAGTCAAGAGTTTTTGTAAGGCTTTTCTCCGGTGTCGCGCAGCGAGCGAGGCGCTGCCGAGCCGAGCGAGCGTAGCGACACCGCTGCCTGCGGGCCGAATGGCCCTTGCCGAGGAACTTTGCCTCCTGCCCAGTCTCATCCCACGTGGCGCGAATATGGCGCTCTCTGCCATGGCCTGCGATGGCGCGACGTGCGATCACGCGTTGTCCCTTCGGGACAATCGCAGGCATCACAACACGATGTCTGCGCCAGCCCGCCATAAAAACCGCAGAGTTAAAAAACAACTCTGCATTGCAAGATCGTAAAAGCTTGTTTTTCTGGCAAGCTTTGGGAGACTGTCATTCCGAGCAGAGCGAGGAATCTCGCTCTGGACTCATGCCGACGAAAGACCGCGGCGAGATTCCTCGTCGCTTCGCTCCTCGGAATGACGTTTGGTTGCGGCCGAAGGCGGCGCTGCGCTACCTGCTTCGCTTATCCGGCTTGCGCAGTTTCCGGCGTTACGAGAGCTGCGTGCCATCGTCGCAGTCCGCTCTATTACGCGGTACGCTTGACGAATTCGCACGCTTCTTTAGCGAGCTCCACCCAGTTCACGCCTTCCTGCGGCAGAACGATCCATTCTTTCATTGGTTGGCCCGGCCGAGGTTCAAACCGTTCGCCCTTCGCGGAGGCGATCAGGCCATCCACTCGCAGCTTTGGGAGCTTTACGACGAATTGACCTCTCGAAGAGAGCATCGCAAAAATCTTGCCGTTGACCTTTAGCGCACCAGAGCCGAATCCCCGGCTTCCCCCAAGCGTGACCTTAGGATCGCGGGAGATACTGCGAACCACCCGAGAGAATTTCTGGTTCGTATTGGTGGAGTCTGGAGTCGATGAGCTCCGACCCTCGGCTCGCCCTTTGGCATTTGTGGGTGTCATCGCGGAGGTATCCGTTGTGCCGTACGCGACGCCAGGGCGCAATCCGCGAGTGCTCCAGCGCGTTCACGCGATTCAGTTGATCCAACGGTCGGGGCGATCCTTCTTCTTCTGATCGCGCATATAAACATCGAATTGCTTTCTCCGCCTTGCTCTGCGCCAATCGCCGTAGCGCTGCTGCAGCCGAGGCGAGAATCCCGGAAGCTGAAGATAAACGTAGCCGATCGCGAGGCCGCTCACATGCGCGATATAGCTGACGCCGGAATTCGGCGAGCTCAGGAGGTCCACAAACTCAATCACCGCCATGATCACGACGAACCATTTGGCCTTCATGGGAATGATGAGGTAGTAGATGATGCGGTTGGGAAAGAGCACGCCGTAGGCGAGCATCACCCCGAACAGCGCGCCGGAACAGCCGATCGTGGGAGCGAGGCTGCTTGGACCCATCAGCACGTCAACGACTCCGGCTCCGACACCCGTGAGGAAGTAATAGAAGAGGAAATGTTTGCTGCCCCACTCGTGCTCCACGTCGGGACCGAAGACCCACAGCACGTACAGGTTCAGGATGATATGGAAAAATCCGGCGTGCAGGAACAGATACGTCACGGGCTGCCAAAGCCACAGCTCGTGCGTCACCGCATAAGGAGTTAGCGAAAACAATAGGTAGGGGGTGTGCCAGCCGGCGATCTTCGCGGGGAAATAGGTCAAAACAAAGCACCCGCCCGTAATCGCCAGCAGCGCCTTGACGGCGGGGGTGAGAGGCGGGAAGAACGTGATCTCGTATTCGCGGTAGCGCACCATGTCTTGAATTATGGATTATGCGGGGCGAATTGTGAATGACGAAAGCACGCGGGAGAGCGGCGACCTGTGGCCGGGCATCGATTCAAACCGGCAATCGGCGACCATAGACCGCCCCTACAGCCAACGGCCTTGAGGTCATCCGGCGCTCAGCAACGCTTCAAGGCCCTGCTCGTCGATCGTTTTCACGCCCAGGGCGCGCGCGCGCGCGAGTTTGGATCCCGGCTCCGTGCCTGCTACGAGGTACGCGGTTTGTTTGCTGATCGAGCCCGTAACTCGCCCGCCGGCGTCTTCGATGAGCTTGGTGGCCTCATCGCGCGAGTAATGCGCCAGCGTGCCGGTCAGAACGAACTGCATGCCGCGCAGCGGCTGATGGCCGCGATGCCTCGGCTGGCGATCCTCGAATGGAAGTCCCGCGCTACGGAGCTTTTCGAGCTGGATCCGATTTCGTTCCTCCGCGAAAAAGCCGGCGATGCCCTGCGCCGTTTTCGGCCCAATCTCTTCGACCGCGTCCAGCCGCTCCTCGCCCGCTTCGGCGAGCGCGTCGAGCGAGCCGAAGTGCTCCGCAAGCACTTGCGCTGTGCGCTCGCCGACAAACGGAATGCCGAGAGCCAGGATCAGGCGCGCGAGCGGGACTTGCCGGCTCTTCTCGATTTCAGCGCGCAGATTGGTAGCGGATTTCTCGCCCATGCGATCGAGCGAAGCGAGCTGCGGCTCGTTCAGCGAGTAGAGGTCCGCCGCGTCCTTTACGAGCGCGCGGCTTACCAACTGCTCGATCAGCGCTTCTCCCAGCCCGTCGATGTTCATCGCCCGCCGCCCTGCGAAGTGCAGCAGCGATTCCCTGAGCCGTGCGGGGCAGGCCGCGTTCACGCAGCGATACGCGACCTCACCTTCGGCTCTGAGCACTTGGCCTCCGCATTCCGGACATTGTTCCGGCATCCGAAACTCGCGCCCGTTCTCGGCGTGCTCGACCACCTTGACAACCTGGGGAATCACCTCTCCCGCCCGCTGGATCAGCACCTTATCGCCGATTCGCACTCCCAGCCGCCCAACCTCATCCATGTTATGAAGAGTGGAACGGCTGACCGTGACGCCGCCGATGCCCACGGGCTCCAGGTCGGCGAACGGCGTCAGCACGCCGGTGCGTCCGACACTCGCGCGAATATCTTTCACCACCGTGGTCGCCTGCTTCGCGGGATACTTGTAGGCGATCGCCCAGCGCGGCGATTTTGCAGTGAACCCGAGCTCATCCCAAAGGCTGGTCTCGTTCACCTTGACGACGATGCCGTCAATCTCGTAGGCCAATTTGTGGCGCTTCTCCTCCCATTCCTTGATGTAAGCGAGCAGCTCATCGAACGATGCACAAAGTTTTCGGTGCGGATTCACCTTGAATCCCATCTCGGCGAGCGCGCCGAGCGCCTTCCAATGCTCGGCGAAGGGAACCTTGCCGCCAGCCAGAAGGTAATAATGAAACATGTCAAGCCTGCGCTGCGCGACGGCTTTCGAATCGAGAAGCCGCATGGATCCCGCGGCGGAATTCCTGGGATTGGCGAATTTCGGCTCGCCCGCAGCTTCGCGCTGCGCGTTCAGCCGCTCGAAGGCCTTCGCGGACATCACGACTTCGCCGCGCACCTCGAACCGCCGCTCCCCGCCCGGAAAGCGAATTTTCTTCACGCGGAGCGGGACCGAACCGATCGTCTTCACATTCGGCGTCACGTCCTCTCCTTCGACGCCGTTTCCGCGCGTCACGCCGCGCGCCAGAACACCGTCCTCATAAGTGAGCGCCATCGAGAGGCCATCCAGTTTTAGTTCGCCGACGTACTCCACGTGCGAACGCCCGGAAAGCTGCCGCACTCGCCGGTCAAATTCCGCCAACTCTTCCACTGAATACGTATTGTCAAGGGACATCATCGGCGTCGAGTGACGAGCTTTCGGCAGTTCCTTGGCCGGCGTTCCGCCGACGCGCTGGGTCGGCGAGTCCGCCGTCACCAGCTCCGGATGCTGACGCTCGAGTTCCTGGAGCTTCCGCATGAGCTGGTCGAATTCGTAATCGGATATCTCAGGATCATCGAGCACGTAATACCGTTGCTCATGATGGCGGATCTGGTTTCTGAGCCCTTCGATTTCGTCAGCAGCGGTCAAGAGTTCCTCATTGCGCTCCGGGGCTTGATCGTCGAACGGAGCATTGCCGCGCGCGAGAGCCTGAGCCATGAATGCGACGGAACGGCTCGAACTCGTTCCCTCAATAGATCCCTCGACGGGGCGAACCTGCGTCTTACGGTCTCATAGAATCATAGGGCATGATCCGGGCCAAGCTCAACGCGGCGTGCTGTAAGCCGACGGTACTGCGCCGACTTGACAGGCAGGCGCCAGCGAACTAACTTCGAATTTCGAGTCAGAAGAGGGCAAGCGCGGGCCTATCCGCTACGCTGGGCCTTTCGGCGATGAGGAACAAAGCCATGAAAATCAGCAAGAGAATCGCCGTGCTGACGTTTGTCGCGGCTTGCGCGGCAGGTCCGGCATGGGCTCAACAAACAGACGCGCCGCAGCGCACCAGCGCGCCCGAGCAGGCCAGGAACGCCCGTTTCGGCGACCCGACCATTTTTGGAATGAAGTATCAGGATTATTTCTATGGCGTCGTTGCCAAAATTCAACCGACCGCGATTGTGCTCGACAAGACCAAAGTCGGAGTTCCGCAGACGATTGAGCTGACGAAGAAGACCAAATTCGTTCGGAACGGGAAGAAGAGCACGCTGGCGCAGCTGAAAACCGGAGAGATGGTGTATGTTGACGCAAAAACCGACAAGAAAACGGGCACGATGACGGCCCGAAAAGTCGTGAGCGGCATGGAGATCATGGCTGCGCCGTGACATTTCGCCCTGAGCTTCCGCCTCGCCCCCGCCATCGATTCCTGCGCAAAAAATGAGAACGCCCGCCCGCTGTTCTGAAAGGGCGGCATCGCGCCGGGCGGATTCCGATTCCTGAGACACGGCCTTGAAGGCAGGCACGCTGATCTATAATCCCGTCGCCGGCAGAAATCCTGCGAAGCGCGAGCGGCAAGTTCAGGCAGCCGGGGCGGTGCTCGAGGCGCAGGGAATTCAAGTAAGACTGGCGCGTACCGTGGGTCCTGGCTCGGCGACCGAGCTCGCGCGGGCCGCCGTCGCGGCAGGCGATGAGCTCGTGGTCGCGTGCGGCGGCGACGGAACCATCTACGAGGTGATCAACGGCCTCTCCCCCAGTCCGATTCCCCTGGCGATTCTGCCGGGCGGCACCGGGAACATCATCGCCAAGGAATTGGGTCTTCCGCATCATCCTGTGCGAGCGGCGCAGGAATTTCATCGCTGGCTTCCCCGGCGCATTGCATTAGGCCGCGTCACCGGAATGCCCCTCGCTCGATCCGGCGGCGCGGAGAAGGTCGAGCGGTATTTCCTCAGCGTCGCGGGCGTCGGATTCGATGCTTACGTGATTCACCGGCTCGGCTTCCGCTTCAAAATGTCGCTGGGGGTGGCCGCTTACGTGCTTGAGGGCATGCGCCAGGTGATGCGCTACCCTTTTCATCCCATCATTTGCGAGGCTGACGGGCGAACGCTCGGGGCCACGTTCGCGATCGTCCAGCGAACTAGCCGCTACGCGGGATGGTTCCGCACCGCTCCGACTCAGTCAATCACCAAACCGCATTTCGGAGTCGCACTTTTCCGAAGCCGGAGGAGGCTGCGCTACTTCATTTACGGGGCGGCGGTGCTCACGCAACGCCGGCTGGCCGACATCGACCTGCTCGAAACTCGTAAACTGACATTCGCAGCGGAGCGCGCCGGCGCGGAAGTCTTTTTCGAGCTCGATGGAGAGCTCGCCGGTACGCTGCCGGCGACTTTCGAGGTTGCCCCCGACGCCCTTACCCTGCTGCTGCCCGAGACGGCGTTCCCGGGCGCTCCGTCCGGCGGCCTTCGCCCCCGCGATGGCAGCGGACCGCGTCACGCCGAAAATGCATGAGCATCCCGGGACAATCGAGATGAATGAGACTGTTGATCGGAAGTTCGGCCGCAGACGCCGCAAGCTGCGACGCGTCCGCGCCAGTGCGCTTGCTTCGGCGCATCCGATTTGCCGCTGCTGCGAATCGGCGGATACGGCTTTCCCATCACGGGGAAGCGGGCGGGGTCGGGCCAGAAACTGGCGCTGTGGGTTTGCTCGGGTCCGTCATCTCTTTGCGCAGTGAATTAACGGCCGCGATCAGCACGTTTGGCCCAACCACGTTGAGCAAGTTCAGGCCGAGAATCCGCACTTTGATGGCAGGATCAATGTCTGCGGCATCCAACAGGGCCAGCGACTTGGTCAGCGCCACCTGTTCTTCGTCGGAGACGTTTTGCATCAGGGCGAGGCAGTAGGTGGTGAGGCCGTGGGCAGCCTTGTCGTACGAAATGCCTTCCATAAGCTTGCTCACCGTTCGACCGCGCGATGCGGCGCGAAGGCGATCCACCGCCCGGTCCGCTGCCTCACGGAAGATCTGCAGGAAACTGCTGGGTCCGATGCCGATGTCGCGGTCCCCGGCATGAACGGTAAAGAGCGAGGTGCGGAACAGGGCCATGGCGCCCGTTCCCGCCAGGCCGACCTGGGTCCAGCGGAGGGCCGCACCCTCCGACGTGATGCCGAATTTCCAGTGGAATGCGCGAATCACGGCGAGCGCGACCACGGAGGCGGCAATATTCAAGGCGATATAAAAAAGGGCGGGCGCGCTGCGGAGAGCGCCGGCGGGGGCATCCTGGTAACGCGAGACGAGCTCACCCGCCCCCACGAGCGCCCCGAGCGCTGCAACCACCACAAAGTCCACTGTCGCGGCATGCATGGAAGCTAACGTTGGCGAACGAGGCAGACGACGCCTTCGCCGAGCGTCGTAAGGCTGGCGATTTCGCCACTCGGGGCACCGGAGAAGGTGACGTAGCCCGAATCACCCAAGCTCTTGAGCGCGTCGGCGAAGGTGGTGAACGCCATTCCGCTCGCACCCATGAGCTCTGTTACTTGCATTTGGCGTTGCGGGGCATCCGCCACTTTAAGCAAGAGCGAAAGCGGCGTGGGCCCCGGAGCGGATTGTGTTTGTGCAATCGACTTCCTCCGCTGCTCAGCTTCAAGAAAAGTTGTAAAGCTTTCGGCCTTTGCTCTGTCTTCCATAAGAATTCCTGACGTGCATTTTATCACCCGCGTGGAATCTCTGGGAAGGCGTTTTCAGTGGATGTTGCCGTGCGTCTCTGAACCCCCGGCTTGCTTCGGAATAACGTCCGCCGCTGCTTGCGTCTATCAAGATGGCCGCCTCGCTCACGTACGCCCCCATGCCGCTTATTGAGGATGACCCTCAACCGGGACTGCGGCCGAGGGCGGTCCGTGTTTTGGCGGCGTTTGTTGAAGGCCGTTCCATGGCAAGGCAAGCGATCGTCGCCCGGCGTCACAGAATTTACGGCGTATGCCGGAAGCGGTGATGGATTCGGGTATAATTGATCAGAGGGAAGAGGCTCAGTTTTGGCTTTTTAGCAGCGTAAAGCTGGTATAAGATGCGCGTTGCACGTTCGCCGCCGCGGCCGGGGAAAGTCCGCGCCGAAAGCTAACGCGCTAGTTCGCCGGCCTGTTGACCGAGAGAGTGTCCCGGTTGGGACGGGAAGAGAAAATGGCGGAGCGGGTTTTCATCTTCGACACGACGCTGCGCGACGGGGAACAATCTCCTGGCTGCAGCATGAACCTGCCGGAAAAGCTCGAGATGGGGCGCCAGCTCGAGCGCTTGGGCGTTGATATCCTTGAGGCGGGGTTTCCGATTGCATCGAAGGGCGACTGTGAAGCGGTCCAGGCCGTCGCATCGGAAATTCGCAAGCCGGTGATCGCGGCGTTGGCGCGCGCGAATGACCTGGACATCGATCGCGCGTGGGGAGCGCTGAAGGAGGCCGAAAAACCCCGGATTCACCTCTTCCTCGCGACCTCTGACATTCACCTCAAGTATAAGCTGCGCAAAACTCGGGAGGAAATCCTGCAGCAGATTGCGCGGACGGTCGGTCATGCCAAATCGCTCTGCGCTGATGTCGAGTTTTCGCCGGAGGATGCGGGGCGCACCGATCGCGGTTATCTGGCCGAGTGCTGCCTCGCGGCGGTGGAAGCCGGGGCCACGGTGCTCAACCTGCCCGACACCGTAGGCTATTGCTTCGAATCGGAGTATGAAGAGATGTTCGCGTCGATCAGCGCGCGTTTGCAGGGCAAGGACGGGGTCGTGCTCAGCACGCACACGCATGACGACCTGGGCTTGGCGGCTGCCAACACGCTCGCCGGCATTCGCGGCGGAGCGCGCCAGGTGGAGTGCACGATTAACGGCATCGGCGAACGCGCGGGCAATGCGGCTCTGGAAGAAGTCGTGATGGCTCTTCAGGTGCGAAGCGATATTCTTCCTTTCTTCACGGGCATTCGCACGGAAGAGCTCTATCCCGCGAGCCAGCTTCTGGCGAAGCTCACCGGCATGACGGTGCAGCGAAATAAAGCCGTGGTAGGCCGCAACGCCTTCGCTCACGAGGCGGGTATTCACCAGGACGGCGTGCTCAAGAACGCGATCACCTACGAGATCATGCAGCCTCAGACGGTGGGGATGCCGTCGAACGAGATCGTGCTCGGAAAGCACTCCGGCCGCCACGCCCTGGCGAAGCGCTATGAAGAGCTGGGCTACCCGCTCACCAAGCCCGAGCTCGACCTTGCTTATCAGGCGTTCACGCAGCTTGCCGACCGCAAGAAGCAGGTATATGACGAAGACCTGATTAGCATTGTTTCAGAAGGGTTCGCTAACGCCCCCGACACGTTTGCACTGAAGTCATTTCAGAGCGTGTCATCGAACGAAGGGCAATCGACCGCGACCGTCGAGCTCGAAAAGGATGGCCGAGCGTTTCGCGATTCTGCGACGGCGGAGGGTCCGTGCGACGCAGCCTTTCGAGCCATCGATCGAATCACAGGAATTCCGGGCGCCGTAGCGGATCTGTCGGTTCACACCGCCGCCCAGGGAGCGCTGGGCGTGGCCGAGGTTTCGGTACGCGCGCGCTTCCACGGGCGCGAGTTCACAGGCTCGTGGACCAGCCCGAACGTGGTTGAATCCGCCGCGCGTGCTTATCTGCGGGCCGCGAACCGGGCAGCGTACGAGAGCCATAGGATCGGCGCAGCGGCCGCGGTTTCGAAACCAGTCCACGCCGACCAGCGGGTAGATCGAATGCTCCCGGGGGGCTATTAGCGCGTCACCTCGCGCCATTTCGAAGTCGGCGAGCGAGGGCGCGTGCCCGCACCCCGTCGTTCTCAGGCCTCGGTGTGATTCTAGGAGGATCGCCGCGCCCGTGATTACCATCAAGACGCTTTTCTTCGGAGTCGCTCACGACCTGACAGGCATCTCGGAAGAAAGAACCGAGGTCCCCGAAGGCGAGAGCCTCGCGGAATTGTGGCGGCGCTATCAAGACCGCTTTCCCCGCTTGGCTCAACTGCGAGATTCCCTGCTCTTCTCGGTGAACCAAGCCGTCGCAGAACCGTCGCACCAGCTTGAGGACGGCGACGAAGTCGCCTTCCTTCCCCCGGTCAGCGGCGGCGAGGAACAGGCGGCCTGCCGCATCACGCGCGACGTCATTTCGTCTTCGAGCCTCGCAGCTAGCCTTTGCGCGCCGGAAGACGGCGCCGTGGTGGCCTTTGAGGGAGTTGTGCGGAACCACTCGCGGGGGCGCAAGGTGGTTTGCCTCGAGTACGAAGCTTATGAGCCGATGGCTCTGAGGATCATGGACGAGATCCGCGACGAGGCCCGGCGGAAATTTCCTGTCGATTGCGTGGCCGCGGTCCACCGCGTCGGTCGTCTTGAAATCGGCGCGGCCAGCGTTGCCATTGTTGTCACCGCTCGGCATCGCGCCGCGGCCTTCGAGTCATGCCGATACGTAATTGATGAGCTTAAGCAGCGCGTGCCGATCTGGAAGAAGGAGTTCTTCGAGGATGGATCCGCGTGGGCCGAAGGCGTGTGGCACGAAGCCGTTCTCGCCGAGGCGAAGAAATAGAAGTACGGCAAACCGCTGTGCACCGTCGCCCCCGCGAAAGCGGGGGCCGATCGCGTCTGGATTCCCGCGTTCGCGGGAATGACGGCGCCTCGAAAGGTAGTACTTCGGTTGCTGCTTCGCCGCGATGCGCTTCTACTGCTAGCGACTCATTATGAGTGATTTTCTTTCCGCAGCTTCCGACATCGCCCGCGAGGCCGGCGCATTGCTGCTCGAGCGGTTCGAACAGCCGCACGAGATCTTCTATAAACGGCGCATGGACATGGTCACCGAGGCCGACCGGCGCTCGGAAGCATTGATTACCAGCCGCCTGCGGCGAGCGTTTCCCAGCCATGGCATCGTTGCGGAGGAGGGCGGCGGGCGCCCATCGGACTCGGAGTACTGCTGGTACGTCGACCCGCTCGACGGAACCACGAATTTCGCTCATGGTTTTCCGATGTTTTGCGTGTCGCTTGGCCTCGCGCTCTCGGACGACGTGATTACGGGGGTGATTTACGACCCCACGCGCGACGAGCTTTACACCACCGAGCGCGGTGCGGGCGCGTTCCGGAACGGCGTGCGCCTGAGCGTCTCGAAGATCAGCGATCTTTCCGAAGGGCTGGTCGCCACCGGCTTTCCTCCCTACACCGTCAACCACGACAGGAATATTCAATACTACTTCCGCTTCACGCAGGTTTCGCACGGTGTGCGCAGGGCAGGCTCGGCGGCGATGGACCTTTGCATGGTAGCCTCGGGGCGCTTCGACGGATTCTGGGAACTCAAGCTGAATCCCTGGGACAAAGCTGCCGGCGCGCTAATGGTGATCGAAGCCGGAGGGCGCGTGACCGGCCTTGCCGGAGAGCCGTACAAGCTGCTCGCGGACCCGATCTTCGCGTCGAACGGCTTGGTGCACGAAGAGATGATTCAGCTGTTCGCGGAGTCGCTGGCGGAAAAGCCGTGACTCACGCTGTGGCGCCGGTCGATGACCGGCGAAAGACGCCGATCGCACGGCAGACGCTACAGCCCCGAGCGGCGCTGCAGAAAAAGGATGTGAGCGCGATATGGCACGCCAATCCGTTGCACCTCGCTTCTGGAGAAGGCATCTCACGCTGCTGTCGCTGAACGCGCCTGATGCCGATCTGCCGCCCGGGAGTTACTCCGCTGACCCGGAAATCACCGACACCGAGATCCGCCTTGCTCGTTTGCCGCTCGCCTACGACGGCCTTCGCATTGTCCATCTCACGGACATTCACCTCAGCCTGTTTACTCCGTTGGAGGAAGTTCAACGCGTCGTCGACCTGGCGAATTCGCGCGCGCCCGACGTGGTGGCGCTGACGGGCGATTACGTCACGTTTTCTTCGAACTACATCTGGCCTGTGGCCCAGGCGCTCGGAAGACTTCGCGCGCGGCTTGGCGTTTTCGCGGTGCTCGGGAATCACGATTTCCGGGCGGGCGCGAGCGAAGTCACGCGCGCGCTCCGCGCGCAAAAGATTCGAGTGCTCCGCAATTCGCACCACGCCTTGCGCTCTTCTCCACACGGGCGGAACGCGCACCGGGCGGATCACACCGAGGAGAGGCTGTGGCTGATTGGCGTGGATGATCCGTGGGCCGCCACCGCCGATTTCTCCCGCGCGCTGCGCTCCGTGCCGTCCCGCGAAACCAAGCTTCTTCTCTGCCACAATCCCGAGGCGATCGGGCGTGCGTCGCGGATGGGAATTGACCTGATGTTGTCCGGTCATACTCACGGCGGGCAGGTGCGGTTGCCGCTGGTGCGGACGTTGTATCGCTCGATCCCGGGTGAGCGTTTCGTCGATGGCTGGAACCAGCTTGGCAACACCCAGATTTACGTCAGCCGCGGAATCGGCACGGTGGTGGTGCCGGTGCGCGTGGCGTGCCGACCCGAAATTACGTGTCTTTGCCTTCGCCACGCAAGCCACGACGGGGCACGCAGCACGGCACGCGTTCAGTAGACTGAAGGCAGAGCCCGCCCGGTGCTGCCGCCCACAGGACGACCGTTCGCCCTACTAACCCACAGCGCAGAGGAGACTACTGATGAGCATCTGGCGCCCCCGAACCTTCGCACTCGCCGCCTGCTGCGCGGCCTTGGCGATCGCGATGGTCCCCCAGTTCGCCCGCAGCGAGGTTCGCGCCTGGCGAGGAAGCATCGAAATTCCCACCTACCTGCTCGGCCCTGCGGACCCTGACCCCACCTTTCCCGTGGTCAGCCGGCGCGAGATTTATCCGTACCGGATGCTGGACGATCTCACGGGTGAACGAGCATCCAAAAGTTACCGCGCCATCTATCTAGAGAACCCATACCTGAAGCTCACCATTCTTCCGGACCTCGGTGGCCGGCTCTATTCGGCTTACGACAAAGTTGACGGGCGGGAGGTGTTTTACCGCAATAACGTCGTCAAGTACGGTTTGATTGGAGTGCGGGGCGCGTGGATTTCAGGCGGCGTCGAGTTCAATTTTCCCAATGCACACACGGTGAGCACGGTCTCGCCGGTGGAATCGGTCCTGCTTCACAACCCGGGCGGCAGCGTGACCGCGGTCGTGGGCGCCATGGACCGGGTCTCGAACATGCACTGGGAGGTCGCAATCACGCTGCGGCCGGACGCCGCGCGCGTGGAGCAGCACGTGCTCCTTTTCAATTCAACTCCGCTCGAGCACGTTTACTGGTTCTGGGCCAATGCGGCCGTAAAAGCCACTGACGACCTGCAGTTTATCTATCCCATGCGCGAGGTGCTTCCGGACAGCCCCTTCGCCGCAGTTGAAACGTGGCCCGTTTGGCGCGGCGTCGATGAAAGCTGGTATCGCAACCTTCGCCACGCAACGGCAATCTTTGGCCGCCAGGTGCAGCGGAATTTTTTTGGAGTTTACTACCACCAGTCGGATTATGGCGTGGTGCACGTCGCGGATTATCGCAAAGATCCGGGCAAAAAACTCTGGAGCTGGGGAACGGCGGGCGACGGACTTATCTGGACTCACCTGCTGACGGATCACGACGGCCCGTACAACGAGATTCAAAGCGGCCGCTTTGCAACCCAGGTGTATCGCGAGTTCATGAAGCCGCGAAGGGTCGAGGAGTGGACCGAATACTGGTACCCCGTGCGCGGGCTGAAGGGCCGGTTTGTGGAGGCGACGAGCGACATGGCGATCAACATTGTGCCCTCAGTCGCCCAGGGCTCGCCGCAGGTGAGCGTGCTGGTGAGTCCCGCGGTAAATATTCGCGGCGCCAAAATCGAAGTCACGCTCGGAGATAAACGGCTGCGCGAGATCGCGCCGGTAAATCTTGAGGCGCTGAAACCAGCTCGATTCATGGTGGCCGGGCCCGGCGCGCTCCAGGCGAAAAAAGAACTTGCGGTGAAGATCGAATCGGCCGGCGGGAAGACGATTCTCAACTGGTCTGCCGCCGAACCCATCGACGGCGATCCGGATTTTGTACCCGAGGCAGGCGTCAAACCGCGGCAGATCGAGATCACCTCGACGACTCCGGTGGAACAGCTTTACCTCCACGGCGTCTTCTTCGAGAAGCGCGGAAACCCCGCCGCTGCTGAGGCCGCGTACCAGCTAGCGCTCGCGCGCGATCCGGGGTACATCCCGGCGCTTCTGGCCGAGGCGCGCAGGAGTTACGCAGCGGCAGACTTCCGGGGGGCCGCATCTTTCGTCACGCGGGCGCTCGCGCGCGACGGTTCTGACCCGAACGTTCACTACACTGCGGGAGTCATCTTCCGGGCCGGCGGCCAGTTGACACTGGCCGAGGACGCCTTCTGGGCCGCCATTCATTTCGGGGGGCCGCCGGCGCCCTCGCTCGTCGCGCTCGGTGAAATCGCGCTGGTGCAAAAGAAGGACGAGCGGGCGTCCGCGCTTCTCGGCCGCGCACTCACCTATAATCCGCTCGATGCGCTGGCACGCGCCGATCTCGCGGTGGCTTTGCGCCTGCAGGGACGCACGCGGGCCGCTGCGGAAACAGCGGAGCGGGCCGTAGCCCAAATGCCGCTCCTGCCGCAGGCGCTTGCCGAAGAGCGGATCGACGAAGGCGAGGCGGCCGCCGGCAATGCCACGGCCGCGACATCGGGCGCCGGAGCCCAGGGCATCGACGCGGACGACTACCTCGCCGTCGCCGCATGGTATCACCGGCTCGGAGATTTTGCCGCTTCGGATACTGTGCTGCATCGTGCAGCAGATGCGGTCCAGGGAGCGCCCGCCCAACGCGCCTCGCCCATAGTTTATTACTACCTCGCGTCGAACGAGCGCCACGAAGGCCATCTCCAGCAGGCGGAAAACGACGCTAAACGGGCGGCGGCCCTGCCGGGCGATGAGATCTTTCCGAACCGCTTGACCGACGCGCAGGTGCTCGCCGAGGCGATCGCCCAAACCCCTAGCGACGCTCACGCGCAGTACGCTCTCGGTAATTTCCTGTTCGCGCACGGCCGTTACGATGACGCGTGGAAGCTGTGGTTCCAAGCGCTCAGCGAAGGCTTCGAAAGCCCCGTGCTGATGCGGAATCTCGGCGTTTATGAGTGGAAGGTTAAAGCGGACTTGCCGGCAGCCGCAGGCTATTATGAGCGCGCGATCCATCTTGGGCCAAACAATTTTCGGCTCTACACCGATCTTGACGAGATCTACACCGCGATGTCCGATTTCAGGCGCCGTGCTCGCCTTTTCCACACCGCGCCGCCCGCGGTCCTCGCGCGTGATACGGTGCGCGCGCGCCGAGCGCTTTTTCTGATTACGGAAGGACATTTCGACGCGGCGCTCTCGCTGCTCCAAACTCACGAATTCAAGCCGTGGGAAGGCGGCGCGGAGGTGCACCAGATTTTCGTCGCGGCCAACATTGAAAAGGGACGGGCGGCGCTTGCGGCGCGACAGCCCAAGCTCGCCGAGTCCGCATTCCGCGAAGCCTTTGAATACCCGGAGAATCTCGGCGTAGGAAAGCCGGACGCGCCTCGCGACGCGGAACAATCCTATTGGCTCGGCACCGCGCTCGAGGAAGAAGGACTCGCTTCTCAAGCACGCGTGGCATGGAAGGCGAGCGCCGCGCATGCCGACGAAGGACAAAGCGCGTCCGCCGTGTTCGCCGCTTTGGCCTTACGGCGGCTCGGAAAAACGGCTCAGGCGAGCGAGATTCTCGACCGCCTGGAGCAGCCATCGCGGCCGCTCACGGGCGGCGGCTACGCAGAGTACGCGGTCGGTCTTGCCGAATTCTACAGTGGGCGCGCAGATAGGGCGCGGCGCAGTTTCGAGCAATGTCTCAAAACTGATCCGCAGTTGTGGCAGGCGCGAGTCGCGCTTGACGACATGAACCGCTACCCCGCGTCTCTTTGACCTGACTTACCGGCGAGCGAAGCCTGCCCTGACGCAGGAAGGGATCGCCGTCTCTTCGAACGCAGTTGGACGCTACAATTTGCCGCTCCTGTGTCTACCGGCGGAAAAAAAGCGATCGAGCTCAGATTTTTGTCGGCGGTTCTTGGCAAGGATGCGGCGGCGCAAGTAGCTGAATTCGTCGGGATCGATCGGCTGGACGGTGCCGCGCCCGCGGCGGGGAGTGAACGCCAAAACGTGGTCGAGGTCCGGCCGTCTTTTGAGGGGTTCATGGAGCCGCACCGCTTCACGAGGCGGGCAGAAGTAGAGGAGGGGGCCAGCGCCCACATCGCGTCCGTCCGAAGCCGCGCGCGCAAGGCCGGTCAGACGCTTCCGGTCGGCCTCGTAGCAAAGGAAAGTATCGCCGCGTTTCACCGCTTCGCGCAGCAGGCGCAGACTCGCGGCGCTGCGGATCCACCCGGCATCCCCCATCGGAAAGGCGCCGCGCGCCCGAGACCCAAAGTAGTGATCGAATTCCCAGCCCCGGCGCGTATTGATCTTGAAGACCCAGACGGACATGAGGGGTTGCTTTATTGACTCATTGAGTCATTGCTTCAAAGGCTCAATGATTCAATCCACCGTGATGACGCGGGCTTGGCTCACCGCCGGAACCGCCTGGATTTCCTTCACGATTGCGGCGGGAATGGGCTGGTCTACGTTGGCGATGGCGATCGCTTCCTTCAACTCCGGGTTGCGCCCCAGGTTAAAGTTGGCGATGTTGATGTTTCCCTGCCCGAGCACGGTACCGACGCGGCCGATGACGCCCGGCACGTCCTGATTGCGGATGAAGAGGATCACACCGCGCAGCGGCGCTTCCACATCGACGTCGTTGACGCCAAGAATGCGCAGCGAATTCGCCGGCCCGACCATCCCGAGCACCGAAGCGGAGCCGGATTCGGTTCGAAGCGCGATGCCGAGCGAGTTTGCAAAAGAGGCGCGGCGCGCGCTGCGGAGTTCGGTGACCTCGACGCCCCGCGACTGCGCGATGTGGCCGGCGTTGATCAGGTTCGCCTGGGTCTCTTCGGACATTGCGTGATTCAGGACACCCTTGAGCACGGCGTTCTTCACCAGGTGCGTGTTGAGCTCGGCGAGTCCGCCGTCATAGCTAATGCGAGCTTCGCTGATCGCCCCGCTCACCACCTGCGCCACGAACGAGCCGAGCTTTTCTCCAAGCTGGAGGTACGGCTCAATCTTCTTGTATTCCTCGGGCGACATGGCGGGCAGGTTCACCGCGCTGCGCGCGACGCCCTGCAGCAGGTAATCGCGCACCTGCTCGGCGATCCGAATCCCGACAATCTCCTGTGCCTCTTCGGTCGAGCCGGCGATGTGCGGAGTGGTAATGACCTCGGGATGCGCGATCAGCCGCAGGTCCGCCGGCGGCTCCTTCTCGAACACGTCGAGCGCCGCGCCTGCCACCTGGCCGCTCTCGAGCCCATCGAACAGGTCCGCCTCGTTGATCAGCTCGCCGCGCGCGCAATTGATGATGCGCACGCCCTTCTTCACCATCGCAAACGCCTTCGCATCGAGCAGGTGAATAGTTTCGGGCGTGGCCGAGCAATGGAGGCTGATGAAATCGCTGGTCTTCAAAATCTTGTCAACGGAAACGAGCTTCACGTTATGATGACCCGCGACGAGCGAAGAGACGTAGGGATCGTGCGCGATCACCTCCATCTGGAACGCCTGCGCGAGGCGCGCCACTTCCATGCCGATCATACCGAGCCCGATCAGCCCCAGCTTTTTCCCCCGCAATTCCATTCCCAGGAACTTCTTCTTCTCCCACTTGTTCTCCTTCATGGAAGCCGTCGCTTGCGGAATTTTCCGCGCCAGCGCCAGCATGAACCCCAAGGTTTGTTCGGCCACGCTCGTCGCGTTGCCTCCGGGCGTGTTCATCACCACAACGCCCCGCTCGGTGGCCGCGTCGATATCCACGTTATCAACGCCGACGCCGGCGCGGCCGATCACGCGGAGCTTCGGCGCGCCCGCGAGCAAGTCCGCGGTGGCTTTCGTGGCGCTGCGAATCACCAGCGCCTCCGCGTCGCGCAGCTCTTCCTTCACGGAATCCTTCTTGCCCGCGAGATACACCACGCTGAATTGCGGCTCCGACCGCAGAACCTGCAACGCGCTGTCCGAGACATTATCTGAAACAACAATTTTCATTGAGTGTCCACCTGAATCGAGATTTGCACGATGGCGCTCCGGTAAGCGCGGCGTCCACGAAGTAGGTAACCGGATCATCCGGGTGGCGCACACATGGCCGCTCTTTGCCAGGTGTGCGGATTTCAAGGGCCGTACACATCGCAACAGGCGCGATGGATGCGCCACCATCGACACAGAGTGTCTACCCAATTCGTGGAAACCACAGGAGCTGCTCAGCCCTGCTTCCGTTCAAATTCCCGCATGAACGAGACGAGCGCCTCAACGCCCGCCTTCGGCATGCCGTTGTAAATCGAAGCGCGGACTCCGCCCACGTCGCGGTAACCCTTGAGCGCATAAAGGTTCTGTTTGCCCGCTTCCTTCAGGAATGCCTCGAGCGCTTCCGGGGTTGGAAGATCAAACGTGACGTTCATCGTCGAGCGATGCGCCTTGTCGACAAAAGGCTTGTAAAAGTTCGACTGGTCCAGAAAATCGTAGAGGAGCGCTGCCTTTTCATTGTTGCGCCGTTCGATCTCAGCGACTCCGCCGATCTCCTTCATCCAGCGCATTACCTGAAGCGCAAAGTAGATGTTGAACGTGCTCGGAGTATTGACCAGCGACTGGCCTTTCTCCAGAACCGCATAGTTGAGCAGCGGCGGCGTCTCGGGCAGCGCGAGTCCGAGAAGGTCTTTGCGAACCACCACAATTGCCGTTCCCGAAGGGCCCAGGTTTTTCTGGAGGCCCGCATAAACCACGCCGAATTTTGAGTAGTCAACTGCTCGCGAGAGGATTTCCGACGTGGAATCGCCAACCAGCGGCACGTCACCGGTGTCAGGGAATTTATTCCAGCGGGTTCCGTAAGCGGTGTTATTCGTGGTGATGTGAACGTAAGATGTATCGGGAGGCAAGCTCGCCCTGTCCACGTCGGGCACGCGCACGAACTTCACCTCCCTAGTGCTTGCGATCATCTTGACGTCTCCATAGGGACCGGCATCTTTGATCGCGGTCGCCGAGAAAACGCCGGTCTCGACATACGCTGCGATGCGTCCGGGGCGGCGGGCAATCAGGTTCAATGGGACGCCGGAAAACTGCATCCGGCCGCCGCCGTGCACGAAGAGAATCGAATAGTTCTCCGGCACGGATGCCAGCTCGCGGAAAAGAGCGGTTGCCTCTTCAACCACTTTGACAAAATCTTTAGACCGGTGGCTGATCTCAATGATGGACGCGCCCAGTCCTCCGTAGTCCAGGAACTCCTCCTGAACGTGCGTCATGACTCCGTAGGGCAGCGTCGCTGGCCCGGCGCTGAAGTTGAACACACGCCGCGCGGATGGCCCAGGCGCGGATACCTGCCGGACGGGATTTTCCTTGATAAGTTCTTGCATGTGGGTAATATCCTTCGGCAAAGATTGGGACTGCTTTGGAGGTGAAAACAAGCGGCTTATCTCAGTGACGGATGCCCGTGCGAGCCACTCGAAACGAAAGAAATAGTTTAGGGTATCGCAGCCGCTTTTGTCAAAAAGTCGCACTGTTTGATATAACCGCCCGAGCCCCGTTTGGCGGCTGGGCAGGGGCGAAGCGCCGCGCCGCCTGCACGCGGCACGCCTTACCCGCGGCGCCGCCAAGCCCGTCAAAAGCGCGAATCCTCAGCGGGACTCGCTCGCATCGAACGGGTGAAAGGCTGATTGGGAATCCTGTTGCGCGCTGGTTGCGGAACGTGAATTGAAAACGTAGAATGATGGCAAGGCTTAGACTTGGGTGCGAGGGCCAGCCTCCGAGGTCATGTCATGAGCGAAACGAATTTGCTGAAACACCGGCTGACGATCGTGTTCGTATTCGTCCTGCTCGCGGCAATATCCCTGGCCCCTACTGCGATGGCGCAGTCGCCGCAGCCGCCTGAACCCCCGTCGCCCCCGCAGGGTCAAAACCCGGGGCTTGGCGCATTCCCTCTGAGAAATGGCATGCAGGACGTGCGGCCGATCCTGCCCGTGCTTCCGGACATCAATGCGACCCCGAGCCGGAAGCAGAAAGACGCGATCCTCAAAGAGAATTTTAAGTCCACCGAGCGCGATGTGGCAAAACTGAACCGGCTGGTCGAAGCGCTGCAACAGGAAATCAAGAAGTCGAACTCGCAGGTGCTGTCATTGAGGATCGTGAACCAGGCCGGAAAAGTCGAAAAGCTGGCTCACAAGATTAAGAACGAGCTCAAGGCATACTGACGAGGATCCGGCGGCGATGCGATCTTTGATTGCGCGCCGGCAGCACGATGCAGCACGCTGTCCCGTCACTCTCCCGCTTGGGCGCTCCCCCCAAAGTATCCGGCCTGATTTTCTGGCGCTTCGCGGCGGCTTGCATTACAATCACGGTGGTGTCGCTGAGGCCCGCTTGAAAGCTGCAAGGTTATTTCGACACACTACGCGCCGGCGGCCCGCCTTAGCGGCTGCGTGTGCGCTGCTGGCTTTTATTGCTTGTTCCGCTCCGGCAGTTTCCGCTCAGTCGCCGGACCAGGGATCAAAGTTTGATCTCGAAGGCAAGATCACCGAACTGAGCGCTGGAAAGCTGACGGTCAACACAGAAGACAACATTATCTTCCAGGTGACTTACGACGACAAAACCGCCGTCCATCGCAAGGGCGGCACATCGGGTTCTGCGAAGGACCTGGCGGCCGGCGAAACGATAAAAATCGAGGGCACGCTGACGCCCGCCGGAGTGATTCAAGCACAAACCATCTCAATCGAGTGAACCCCGCCTGACATGCGCGCCGCCGAATTTCTCGCTCTTCTCGAAAAGGGACAGCTCGCTCCCGTCTATTATTTTCGCGGACCGGACGGTTTTCTGCATGAGGAATGCCGCAGCGCCGTAATCGATTCGCTTCCGAAGGAGACTCGCGAGTGGTGCCTGACGGAGATTGAATTCAAGCCCGGATTATTGCACCGCCATCTGGAAGGCGCCTACCAGATGCCGATGCTCGGCGGGCGCAGCATTCTCTACCTCGCAGACAGCGAGGATTACGAACGCGCGAGTGAAGAAGATGTGGAGGCGCTCTCTGCTTTTTTGAAAAATCCCCCCACGTTCTCGACCACCATCATCGCGGCCCGCGAGCCGGATCGTCGCCGCCGGTTCATCCAGTTGATCGAAAAGGGCGCGCCGGTTGTGGAGATGGCGCCGCTCGCGGCCCGCGAGGCCGGGACGTGGCTTGTCGGGTACTTGAAAAAGGCGGGGATCAGGATTCAGCCTTCGCTGGCCGAATCGGTTGCAGCGCGGTTCGAGGCGGGCGCCGAATCGTCCGTGCGCGCAAGGGGAAGTGCGGGCGTGAACCTGCTCTGGCTGCGCACGGAAATCGAAAAGCTGCTGGTCGCGCGCGCCGGCGCGTCTGAAATCGCAGAATCGGATCTTGACATCGTCCGCGCGCCGCGAGAAGAGCATGAAATCGGCAAGCTGCTCAACGCCATTGCCGGACGCCAGCTTAGCGCGGCGCTCGTCTTGCTGCGCGACCTGATCGCGAGCAAGGAGCCCGAAACTCTGTTGCTGTGGTGCGTGGGAGATCTTTTCCGGCAGGCGTTGAAGGTTCCGCCCGGTCCGGCGCGCTCGGCGCCCTGGGCGCGTGCGGCGAACCCCTATGCAACCTTCGAAATCGCGCCGCGCGTTCAGCAGACGTACGCGCGCGAGGAGATCAGCCGCGCGATCCGCTTCGTCCGCGCCGCCGATCTTGCGGTGAAATCCTCCTGGAAGGACTCGAAGATCATCCTCGAAGCTCTTCTGTGGCAGATTATGGCGGGCAAGGACGTGGAAACTCCTCCGGCCACGTGGGATCCCGCTGCGATTCCCGCCATCGAGATGTGAACGCGCCGGCGTGGCGAAGACACAAGCACGGCGAGCCGCTCAAACCGCGCCGAGCGCGCGATCGAGGTCTTCGATCAGGTCTTCCGTGGCCTCGATTCCAACCGAGAGTCTCACCAGCCCGTCGGTAATTCCGAGCTCGAGACGCCGTTCGCGCGGCACGGCGCGATGGCTGGTCGACGCCGAATGAACGATGAGGGATTTGGCGTCACCCAGACTCGCGGCGCGGGAAAAGATCCGGACGCCGTCCATCACTCGCTTGCCACCCTCATATCCGCCCCGGACCTCGAAGCTGATCATGGCTCCGAAATCTTTCATCTGCTTGCGAGCGATCTCATGCCCCAGGTGGCCCGGAAGGCCGGGATAATTCACCCTCTCCACCTTCTGATGCGCGGCGAGAAACGCAGCTATGCGCCCGGCGCTCGCGCTCTGCGCCGGCACCCGCAGGTGCAGCGTGCGAATGCCGCGCAGGATCAGCCATGCGTTGAACGGGCTGATCACGCCGCCGAAATCGCGAATGATCTCATGGCTCAAACGGGTGATGTAAGGTTCAGGCCCGACGATGATCCCGCCCATGGCGTCGCCGTGCCCGCACAAGTATTTGGTCGCCGAGTGGACCACGACGGTAACTCCGGACGCGATGGGCCGCTGCAGCGCGGGTGACGCGAACGTGTTGTCGATCATCAACGGGATCCCGCGTTCGGCGGCAAGCCGCGCGAGCTCGGCGATGTCGATGATTTCGAGCACGGGATTGCTGGGAGTCTCGAAATAGATGAGGCGCGTATTCGGCTGAATGCACTTCTCGAAGGCTTCGACGCAGGGCGAAGGAACGAACGACGCGGAGGCCCCGAACCGCGGCAGCATCCGGTTCAGAAAGTCGAATGCTGCGCCGTAGAGCGACCGGCCCGCCACGACGTGATCTCCGGCCTTGATATAGCCGAGAATCGCGCCCGAGATCGCGGCCATACCCGAGGCGGTGGCAAGAGCCGCGTCGCCTCCCTCAAGCGACGCCATCTTCACTTCGAGCGCTCGGATCGTCGGGTTGCCGTAGCGCGTGTACATGTAGCCCGGCTTCTCCTCGCCGTACACGGCGGCCATCTCGTCGGCGTTCGCCGAGACGTACGTCGTGGACTGGTAAATCGGGGTGTCGAGCGCGCCCGTCGCGGCGCACGGCTCCTCTCCGGCGTGCACGGCCAAGGTGGCAAAGCGGATGGAATCATTCATCTCGAACCTCGCATCTGATCAAGCGTGCGCGCGCCGCGGATCGATTTCACCATCGCGCGACAGCGACGATGCTCAGCATAACCCAATCGCGCCGCCGCGTGAAGCGGGCGCGGACCCGGGGCTTCGTGCAAGCCAGCGGGGTTGAAAAAAGTCGCTTTCTGTCGCACAGTTATTCACAGGAATGAGCGCGACGGCGCGTCGGAACGCCGAGGGAGGATGATTAATGGCGCTTTGTCCCGAGTGCGAAGCAGCAATTGATATTGAAGAAGACGAAGTGGAAGAAGGGCAGACCCTGGATTGCCCCGAGTGCGGGGTAGAACTCGAGGTGGTCAGCACGAATCCGGTGGAACTCAACGCGATCATGGATGAGGACGATGACGACGCAGGGGAAGAAGCCTGGTAACCAGCAGCGATGCTTCGAGTCAAACGGCGGCTCCTCTCTCAGCCGGCTGCGCGCGGGAGCTCAGTCGCGCTTGCTTTATGGCCTGGCAGCGAGTCTGCTCCCGGTGCTCGCCCTCTTTCTGCTCACGACGCGGCTCGAGGCGAAGAAGAAACCTCCCCCGACAAAACAGATTTCCGGCGCCGTGCTCAACTCTTCGAATCACGGCGTCGAAGGCGCCTCGGTGTTCCTCACGGATCTTCAGACGCATCATACGGACGCGATCTACAGCGGCTCCGATGGCGCTTATAGCTTTTCCGGCCTCAATCCGCATGACGACTACCAGCTCCGCGCGAGGTACGAAGGTTCCGTATCGGACACGCGGAACGCCAGTTCCTTTGACCTGCGGCCGAGCGTCGTGATCAACCTCGTCTTGGGGCCGCCGGGAGTGGCTCGCCCGGCTCCGCCTCAAAATTGACCTGAACCATGCGGCGCCCGGCGCGGAAGATCACGGGCTTCCCGGCATACGCGCGAGCGTGAAGCTCTTCCGCCGGATCGCTCTTGCGCTCCCAGACGGGTGGATTCGAATCGCGGCGGCACACCGAAACCGCGCCCTCCTTGATCTTGCGCTGTGCTTCCGAATTCGAGCTGAACAGCCCGATTCGCGCAAGAAGCTGAGCGAGCTTGGCGGGCCGGCTCTCGAACGAATACGCGACGGACAGTATACCGTCGGGAACGCCCTTCTCTTCAAACTGCGCTTCAAAACTCTTCCGTGCCTCCGCCGCGGCCGCGCCGCCGTGAAAGTCCGCGACGATGCCCGAGGCGAGCGCCTTTTTCAATTCCAGTGGATGAGCGGCGCCCGCTTCCGCAGACTGGCGCAGTTCCGCGATTCTCTGCGGAGTGAGATCGGTGAGCAAAGTGTAATAGCGCCACATCAGCGGGTCCGAAATGGACATGACCTTTCCAAACATTTCTGCCGGCGGTTCCTGAATACCGATGTAGTTTCCGAGCGATTTCGACATTTTCTGAACGCCGTCGAGACCCTCGAGGATCGGCATCGTCATGATGATCTGCGGAGGCTGTCCGTATTCCTGCTGGATCACGCGCCCCACGAGCAGATTGAACTTCTGGTCCGTCCCTCCGAGCTCGACGTCGGCGCGCAACTCAACGGAATCGAATGCCTGGCTGAGCGGATAGAGCAGCTCGTGAATTCCGATGGGGCGCTGCTCTTTGAGACGTTTGGCGAAATCGTCGCGCTCGAGCAGGCGCGCCACCGTATATTTCGAGGCAAGCGCGATCCAGTCGCTGCTGGTGAGCGAGCCGAGCCAGCGGTGGTTGAAATCGACGACCGTTTTCCGCGGGTCGAGGATTTTGAAGACCTGGGCCTTGTACGTCTCCGCGTTGGCGGCTATCTCTGCGGGCGTCATGGGAGGCCGCATCACGTTGCGCCCCGACGGATCGCCAATTAAACCCGTGAAATCGCCGATCAGGAAGATCACGGTGTGGCCAAGATCCTGAAAGTGCTTGAGCTTTCGGATCAGCACGGTGTGGCCGAGATGCAGATCAGGCGCGGTGGGATCAAAGCCCGCCTTCACGCGGAGCGGACGGCCCTCCGCCGCGGCCCGCTCGAGCCGCGCGCGAAGCTCATCCGGGCGGATCGTCTCCTCCGCACCCTTCGTCAGGTAAGCGAGCTGTTCGTCGATCGTCAAGCTTGTTCGTTACGCTTCGCAGCCTCGCTCTTTAGCAGGACGCGGCGGCCGCTCACCTCAATCCGGCCCTCCGCCGCCAGTTTCACGGCCTCCGGATAAATCCGGTGTTCCTGCTCGAGAATACGCGCCGAAAGCGATTCCACCGTGTCGCCGTCGAGCACCGGCACCACTGCCTGTAGGATGATCGGACCCGAATCCACACCTTCATCGACCAGGTGCACGGTGCAGCCGGTGAACTTGACTCCATGCTCGAGCGCCTGCTGCTGCGCGTCAACGCCGGGAAAGGCGGGAAGCAGCGACGGGTGAATGTTCAGAATACGCCCCGGAAAGCTGCGCACGAAATGTGGCGTCAACAGCCGCATGAAGCCGGCGAGACAAATCATGTCCGCGCCGCTTGCTTGAAGAACCGCCAGCAGCTCGCTTTCAAACTCCCCGCGCGGACGGCCTTTTGATGCCACCGAGATCGCGTTAAGACCCGTGCGCCGCGCCGTCGCGAGCCCCGCGGCGTCGGGCCGGTTGCTGATCACCGCCACGATGCGCGCTGGGATCTTCCCCTCCGAAACAGCGCGCGCAATCGCTTCGAAGTTTGAGCCTCGGCCAGAAATCAAGATCGCGAGGTTCTTCATAGGTGCTACGACGATCGACGGGTGGCGTAACGCAAAAGAGCCGCAACCAAACCGTCAGACCGCGGTCGGTAGCAGGGCACGACTTCAGTCGTGCCGCAGGCGGCGCCGCCCGGTTCCGGTTTTCGTCCCGCCCGGCGCGCCAACGCCCCGGGCGGGACGAAACGTTCGTCGGAGCCGTTCATCGGCACGGCTAAAGCCGTGCCCTGGTACAAATGCTTGCTCAAGGAGCAGGGGACGACGAGCTTGCGGAGCATGCATCGCGATTTTTGGCGAGCGCGGCCATCGCATACAGCGCCGTACTATGCACCGTCAGGCTAGGCTCACTGGACGGCGAGATTGATGGTGGTCGACTGAGCGGTCGCTGCCTGGCCCGTCGTTCCCGTCGCGGGCGTATAGGTGCCCGCGATGGTGATGGTGTAGACGCCCGAGGGGGAGCCGGTGGGCGCCGGATTGCTCCCCACAAAGCCGTAGTAGCCGACATTGCACCCGGCAGCGAGCAGCGCCCCGGCGAGCAGCAAACCGACCGCGATCCATGCGCGCCGCCGCCTTCGCGCCACGGCGACTGCGAGACTCGCGAAGAATCCGAAACAGATGAGACCAATGAGAAGCGGCGGCCGGGGCATCGTGGGCGGACGGCTCGGATGCGCGAAAGGCGCCGCGAAGCTACTTCCGGTATGTGCTGTGGTCGTGATGGTCAGGGTCGCAGCCGCCGGCGCGCCCGGCGCGGGCGTCACCGTTGCCGGCGAGAACGAGCAGCTCGCGCCAGCCGGCAGTCCGGACGAGCAGCTCAGCGCGACAGGGCCGTTGAACCCGTTCACGGATGACACCGCCACGCTATACGCCGCGGGTTGGCCCGCCTTGATGCTCGCCAGCGGCGGCGTGCCCGCGAGCGTGAATCCTTCCAGGGGAATCGACTCGTCGAGTGTGGTCGACTGGCTGCCGCTGGTTCCGGTCAGCGTAAATGTGACCGGGTTCGTTCCGACGGATGACAGAGCGCCGCCCGACGCTGTTACCGCCATTGATGTGGTCTGGCCGGGCGTAATGGAAGTTGGGTTAAATGTGCAGGTCGCCTCACTCGAGCAACTGAACGTAATGGAACCGGTGAACGAGGGAGCGCCTGCCACGACCGCGGCTCCGACGGTCAGCGTGGCGGACGTCGCGCTCACGAGCGTGATGCCGCTCGGACCGGTGGACGAGAGCGAAAAGTCCGCAGCGGCGTTGCCGTTGAT
>JBOGKE010000098.1:0-9457 GCA_050745265.1 Terriglobia bacterium | reverse complement strand
AAGCCCGTTCGAGCGCCCGCTTGGACGCTTCGATCTCGTCTCCCGAAATTTCGGCCGAGCTTTGGTGCGCCTGAAACTCCTGCAGCCCTGCCGTGACGACCTTCGCCAGGTGGCTGCGCTTGTTCTGCTCCGCGATGGCAATGGCTTCGTCGATCTTGCCTTCCTTCAACGCACCCGCGACCGCTGGGGCGAAGAGCCGGGACTGCTTGCGGGCCGCCTGATAAGCGATATAGCGGTCAATCATCACCGCGATCGACCACGCTGACATGATGAATAGTAGGATCACCACCGCCTTAGCCGGCCAGCCCATCTGGCGCCACATCCCCATAGGGTCGAAACCGACGGCGGCGTTCTGCGCCTGGAATAACCAGGCCCCCACTGCGAAAAGTTTAGCCTCAAGCATTGTACCTTCCTCCTGTGTAGCGGCGAGTTTACCTCGCCACGATCGTGGCGGCATAAAGCCGCCTCTACAAGCCTAACGTTCAGAGTCAAGAGACAAACTCACAACCCCCGCTCGTCTCTCGTCACTCGCCACTCGTCACTGCAGCTAATCCGACAGCGTGAAGTTCACGTCGATTTCCGTTTCCACCTGCACCGGAACACCGTCCAGCAGATAAGGCTCGTAGCGCCACTGCCGCACCGCAGCCATTGCCGCCTGGACGAGCAGCGGGTGACCCCGGATCAATTTCAAGTCCTGAATGGTTCCGTCCTTACTGATCAGCGCACTCAGCACCACCTCGCCCTGCACGCGAGCCATCTTGGCGAGCGGGGGGTAAACGGGCAGCGGCTTGTAGATAATCCTGGCCGCTTCCACCTGCCCTCCCACCTTGTACACGGATTGCACTTTCGGCTTCGGCGGAGGCGGGGGCGGGGGCGCGGCCATTCCGAGCAGTCCACCGGGAACTCCGCCCGCAGTGCCGCCCGGCACACCACCCGGCACGCCTCCGACGACACCCTGATTCGGGGGTTCGGGCTGGTCCCTGACTCTGACAATCTTCTTGGGAATAACCGTCGGCGCCTTCATAAGGTCCGCGAGCGATACCTTGTGGATCACCACCTTCGGCGCCGCGGGCGGCGGAGGCGCGGGCGCGGGCGGCGGTGGCGGCGGCGCCGCCAGGAAGGTCATCAATTGCGCCTTGGGCAGCCCTTGCGTATAGATCAGCGGGTAAAGCAGCAGCACACCGATGCAAATGACTTCGATGATGTATGCTAACGGCATCGTTGCCCGCTTCCAGCTCTTCGTCCGGTTCGCGGTGTAGATAAGATAGATGATGAACCCCACCACGAAGAGCACCAGCGTGACGATGAACCACGCAACGGTGTTGTATCTCATCCGGCGTGAGTCTGCGACGACGTAGCAAAGCATCAGCGCCCAGATAAAGACCGGGAGAGCAAACACTTCGAAGGACTGAAGCGCTAACACCGCGTTCGAGTCGGGTCTTCCGATAAACAGGCTGATGAGGAAATACCAGATCAGGAATGCCAGAACGCCGAGCCCGACCGAGATGATCCAATGCACACCGGAGAGAACGGGTGCACGATCCGGCGAGGAATCGAGAAGTGTCTGGTCAAACATGCGTAAGCTCCTCCTGCAAGCTGTCGAAGCTGTCGGCTATCCTCAAGCCGGCAATCAATTCGTAGCGCGGCCCGGCATTTCACCGGTGCGCCGGCGCGCCGCCGCGGGCTCACGCTTCGCCGTCTTGCGCTTGGCCGGCCCCGCCGGAGTGACCGGCACAGGCTTCGAGCCGCCACCGCCGCCGAGCGTCGCCTTGCGCGCCCGGTCTTCCCAATAGAGCACCAGCGGACTGGCAATCGCAAACGATGAATAGGTGCCGATGATCACGCCGATCACCAGAACCAACGAAAACCCGTGGATGACCTCGCCGCCGAACAGATACAGCGCCAGAACCGCCAGGAACGTCAAACCTGAAGTCAGAATCGTCCGGCTGAGCACCTGGTTAATACTGCGGTTCACCAAGTCGCGAAAGTTCTCCCGCCGGTTCAGGTGCATATTTTCACGGATGCGGTCAAACGTCACAATCGTGTCGTTCATGGAATAACCGATGAGGGTCAAAAACGCCGCAATAACCGTGAGCGAGATATCTTTATCCAAAATGGAGAAAATTCCAAGTGTAATTATGACGTCGTGAAAAGTGGCGATGATCGCCGCGACGCCGAACACCAGCTCAAACCGAAACCAGACGTAGATCAGCATGGCCGCAAGACCGCCGAGCACGACATAAATGGCCTCGCGACGAAGCCTCGCGCCCACCTTGGGACCGACGATCTGGGTGTTGAAAATGGTGAATTGCGACAGGTAGAAGCTGTTCTGGAGCGCCGAGGTCACGGCAGGCGTGACGCCGGGAACGGCCGAGAGCTGGCTGAAATTCGAGATTAAACCGCCCTGTGCGGAAGCATTCTTGAATCGCACCATGGCTTGGGCGAGATTCGTATACGTCACTTGCGCCACGTCCTGCCCCTTCGGGGCAAGATGCGACGGATCGGCAATCAAGAGCTGGTTGCTGATGGTCGGCGCGTCGGCATTATTGAAATCGGTCCTGCCAGCCGGCCCCGGTCCAAAGAGGCTCGTGAGCGCCGCCACGATGTCGCGCTTTCCTTCGTCGAGGGCGTTCATGTGGGTCGTGGTCTGAAGGTCGAGGCCGATAATAATCTCGTGCTGCGCCGCTTGGCCGTACGTCACCAGGGTTTCGCCGTGCAGGTTCTGCTTATCGAGATGGCTACGAATCGCCGCGAGGTTGGGCGTGTGGGCGAACTTCACGTACACGAGTGTGCCCCCACGGAAGTCGATTCCGTATTTAATCCCGTGAATCGCGATCATCGAAATGAACCCAGCGACCAGCAGGATAATCGAAATCGCAACAAAATACTTGCTTTTCCCCATCCAGTCAACTTGGGGATTATGAAAGAACTCCATACGCGATCCGCCTTCCCTCGCTAACGTTTAATGACACCAGAGAGGTGCTCAGAAGTTCCCGAAACTTTGATCGATCCGCAGATTACGCAGATTCCGCAGATTGAAATCTAGTGGGCAGCAACGCCCTGGTTGCCGCCTTCGCGGGTGATCCAAGCCGCTTGATGTGAATCCAGCCAAAAATCTGTGCGATCTGCGTAATCTGCGGATTCGATCTGCGGTTCAGACGCTCAGTGCCTCGCCCCGCGCACGCCTGCCAAGCACGTAGTCAAAGATCACGCGCGACACGAATACCGACGTAAACAAGTTGGCAATAAGACCGATCACCAACGTTACGGCGAAGCCGCGCACCGGACCAGTCCCGAACGCGAACAGAATCGCCGCCGATGCCACAGTGGTTACGTGCGTGTCAATAATCGTCTTGAACGCGTGGTCGAATCCGCCCGCCACGGCCGCGGGCGGCGCTTTCCCCGCCCGAAGCTCTTCCCTGATGCGCTCGAAAATCAGCACGTTCGAGTCAACGCCCATGCCGACGGTCAGGATCACGCCGGCGATCCCCGGCAGCGTGAAGGCGCCGCCAAAATAGACCATTGCGGCGATCAGGATCAGGAGGTTAAGCAGCAGAGCGACGTCCGCGTTGACCCCCGCGCCCTTGTAGTAGACCAGCATGAAGATCAAAATCGCCAGGAAGCCGATGATGCACGCCTCAACGCCGTGGTGGATGGAATCGCTTCCTAGCGACGGCCCCACCACACTTTCCGAGAGCGGCGTTATAGACGCCGGCAGCGCGCCCGAGCGCAGCTTCAGCGCCAAGTCGGAAGCCTGTTGCGGAGTGAAGCTACCCGTAATCTGATCGCTATCACCGAGCTGGCCGTCAATCACGGGGGCCTCTTGCACCTGGTTATCGAGGACGATCGCCATGTTCTTTCCAATGTTCTGCCCGGTGATGCGCGAGAGGCGGCTCGCGGCGGAGCGGGTAACGGTGAAGCTGATGTCCGGACGGCCTTGCGAATCCTGCGAAGGCTCGGCCGAGCGGAGATCGTTGCCGGTGAGGATCGGGATACTGTCGACGAGATAATAAGTCGGCGTTCCACTCTCCGTGACGCCCGGCAGAAGTTGAGTGTCGGGCGGGAGCACCCCGCCGAACGATGCCAAAGCTTCGTCGCGGCTCGCATAATGACCGCCTCGGACCATTTTCAGTTCCAGCATCGCGGTGGACTGGATAAGGCCCCGCGCGCGGTCGACATCGGTGAACCCGGGAAGTTCCACGACCATTTCATAGTTTCCCGACCCGCCGTATTGAGTGATGGTGGTTTCGGCGATGCCGAGTCCGTTCACGCGCCGGCCAATGGTGGCCATTGCGAGCGTGAACGCGTCGTTCTTCGTGCTGGCGATCTCGCTGGTCTTCAGCGTCATCACGCGAGCGTTCGGGTCGCCAGCCAGATCGCCGAGGAACCATTCCGGAAACTCGGACTGCACCAGCGTCTGAAGGATCGTTGCAGTGTTTCCCGTGACGCCCTTGATCACAATGTGTGTGTCATCCGTCTTCTCGACGGTTGCCGTGACATTGCGTGACCGCAAATCGTCGCGCAACCGGACGAGCGCCTGGTCGGAGAAGTTCTTGACGGCGTCCTGGACGTGCACCTGCAGAACCATGTACGTGCCGCCCTTCAGATCAAGGCCCAGCTTGATTCGGTCGGACAGGTTGGACTCGAGCTTTTGAAAGGTGGAGGGAAAGCCGATAATGCCAAAGAAGCAGATCAGCACGATGATGATGACCAGAATGGAACGATTACGGATGCTTTTGTTCATGGAACCCCGATCCGATTGGTTCATCGGGCCATTGATTCACTGATTCGTTGGTTCAATGATTCAATGGACTCAATGCCTCAATTCTTCGTCTCCTCTCTCGTCTGCAATCCGCTAATCGCGGAGCGAACCACGTCGACCTTCACCTGACCCGAGATCTGTAACTGAACTGTATTGTTATTACCGAAACCGGTGACCGTGCCCAGGAGTCCGCCGGTGGTGATCACCCGGTCGCCGGTCTTGAGGTTTGCCAGCATCGCCTGGGTTTTGCGCCGTTGCGTTCCTTGCGGTCGAATAACGAGGAGGTACCAGATGAGGACGAGCGGACCCAGAATCAATATAAAACTGGTGATGCCCTCAGCGCCGGACGACGGAGCGGCCAGAAGCGCCGTAGGAACCACTGCCATACAGTCTATCACACGCAAACCCGAACCAGAAAAATGTTAAAGGGTCATCCTTCGGTGAGGAAAGGTTTCAGAGGAGCTGTTTACTCCCTTATCACTTTGTGCCTGATAAACCGCTAGGTACCCCTTCGCGTCTTTGACAGGAATCCGCCAAAGCTCCTCGATGCGATAGCGTGCCTGATTTTACGCATGGTGTCAAGATAAAAGTAGACGTTGTGATACGTAGCGAGTGTCGCGGCGAGCATCTCTCCTGTCGAAAAGAGGTGGCGAAGATAGGCGCGCGAATAACGGCGGCACACCGCGCAGTCGCACAGCGGATCGATGGGGCCGTAGTCCGCGGCGTAGCGGGCGCCCTTGATCACGAGACGCCCCGCCGAGGTGAAGACGCAGCCGTTGCGCGCGTTTCGCGTCGGCAGAACGCAATCGAACTGGTCGATTCCGCGCGCCACGCACTCGGCCAGATCCTCGGGCGTTCCCGCTCCCATGAGGTAACGCGGCTGCTCGGCGGGCAGACGCTCCGCGGTGAATTCGACGGTGTCGTAAGTAACGCTCTTGGGCTCGCCTACGGAAAGTCCGCCGAGCGCGTATCCGCCAAAACCGATTTCCACGAGCTCCTGGACGCTTGCGCTGCGCAGCTCCGGGTCGACGCCGCCTTGAACAATCCCGTAAAGCGCGCCGATCGGCGCGGCGCCGGTCTGGGCGCGCGCCTGAATCATGGCGGCGTAGCGGTCTTTCGCCCGGCGAGCCCAGCGCCCGGTCAGCTCGGCGGCGCGGCGAGTGGACTCATGACTCGACGGGTACGCCACGCATTCATCAAGAACCATGCAGATGTCGGACCCGAGCGCCGCCTGAATCTCCACCACGCGCTCCGGCGAGAAGAAGTGCGACGAGCCGTCGAGGTGCGACCGGAACTCAACGCCTTCTTCAGTGACCCGCTGCAGTCCCTGCAAGCTCATCACCTGGAACCCGCCGCTGTCGGTCAGGATTGGACGCGGCCAGCTCACGAACCGGTGAAGCCCGCCAGCGCCGCTGATCACCTGTTCGCCCGGCCGTAGATATAAGTGATAAATATTGGCCAGGATGGCTTCGGCGCCCAGTTCCTCGAGGTGCTGCTGCGTGAGCGCCTTTACGGTGCCCCCTGTGCCGACGGGCATAAAAGCGGGCGTTTCGATAATCCCGTGTGCCGTGTGCAAGCGGCCCAGGCGGGCGCGCGTGCCGGGGTCGCGGGCAAGAATCTCAAATTTGAAGTTTGAGGGAGTCAAACACATGAACTGATGAATGATCGAGCGATTGCCGCAGTCAGGAGGATGCTGAAAGACGCTTCGAGGATGTCACGCTGAGCTCTTCGGCTCCGCTCGAGATGGACCCCGCGAAGCATCTGCTTCTAGACGTGCCAGGGCTCGCAAAATGCGAATCGCCGATCGCCGAGGGTCAGATGAGCGCGAATCCCGTCTTGATCAGCACCCAGATCACCCAGAGCGCCAGAAAACAGAAGAAAACGGTGCGAGGGCGCGCTTTGCGTAAGGATGTGGCGGCGAACCCGATTCCGAGCAGCGCGAGAACCCAGAAGCTGAGAACGTCCACCGACGTAGCCAGCGAATAAAGCGCTTTCGAGGTGGATTGCTGCGAAAGGAAAAAGCCGATGTTCGTCGGGATCAGGTTCTGCGGGTTCATGTTGGCGGGATCGCCGAAGCCGATGACGACCAAGCTCAGAATCCCGCCCAGAAGCATCGGCAGATAGGCGTGCGCGGTCACGGAAAAAGCAGTTTTGAAATTCGGCGATAAGCCGAAAACCACCTTCATGATGAGCAAACCGAACGCGGCGAGAATGATCAGTACAATGGGCACGCCGACAATCGGCCCGACGGAGGCAAAGATCCCGCCGATTTTCGCGCCCTCGGTGACCGCGCTCTGCAATTGCTGCGCCGACATCGTGCTCGCGCGGCCGCTCATTTCGATCTGGCGGCGCACGATCTGCTCCATGCCGACTTTGTGGACCAGGAATTCGCTGCCCGCGAACGTCACCACGATCAGAGCGATCAGCGGCGCCCAGAATCCCGGCTTTTGCGCGATGTCGGCAAACGTTTTCACCGGCTCGGTGAAGACGCCGAAGAAGCGCCCCGCTGGGCTGATTGCAGCCACCGGCTCTTTGGAGGGCACGGCGTTCGTGATTTCGCTACCCATAAATTCGACCTTCCTCGTGCAGGGTTCCACACCTGCGGTTTTGCTGCACGCCTAGCGTTGCGACCTCATGTCGCGATAGATACGGCTTATCCGGGTGAATGCCTAGTGTAAATCCCTGCCTCGACGTTTGGCAAGGGGGCTGAGCAGACTCCACCGGCGGCGCGGCGGAATTTGTAGCGCAGGGTCCGTTTTTGACCCCGCGGCTTTTCGCGTTTTCGACCCTGCGTTGGGTGTTTGGGCGCGAATGAAAAACCGCAGCGTTAAACTACGAACGCTGCGCTACAAGCTGGTGATTTCCCGGGATGATTTGCCCATGAGGTCATGGAGCTGCAGGCGGAGGTTGCCGGCGTTGGTGGCGTACGAAAGCCCAGTTTCGACGGTGATTTTTCCGGAGCGGATCAGCGATTCGAGTTGCGCATCAAAGTGCTGCATGCCCTCAAGGCTTCCATCGCGCATGGCGTCCACGAGGGTTTTGCCTTCCGATTCGCCTTTCTCGACGTATTCCCGCGTGCGCAGCGTCGACTTCAAAATCTCGAACGCCGCGATGCGGGATTTCCCATCCGGGGAAGGAATCAGCCGCTGCGAAATAACGTAGCGGAAGGTCTTTGCGAAGCGCGTGCGCACCAGCCGCTGGTCGGGAAGGGGGAAAATGCCCGTGATCCGCTCGACCGTCTTCGACGCGTCCACGGTGTGGAGCGTCGAGAACACCAGATGCCCGGTCTCCGCAGCTTCGAGCGCAATCTCGACGGTCTCCCGATCGCGCATTTCTCCCACCAGAATCACCTTGGGAGCTTGCCGCAGAGCGGCGCGGAGCGCCAGCGCGAACGTGGGTGTATCCCGGTGCAGCTCGCGCTGATGAATCGTCGACTTCTTGTGCGGGTGGAGGAACTCGACCGGATCCTCGATGGTGACGATGTGGTAGGCTTTCTCCTCGTTGATCCTGTTGATCACCGCGGCCAGAGTCGACGATTTCCCCGAACCGGTCGGTCCAGTCACCAGGACAATCCCGTTCTTGAGTTCGATGAGGTCTTTGAGCTGCGCGGGAAGGCTGAGACTTTCGAAGGTCGGAACACCGGTCGGGATCACCCGCATGACCACCGCGAACGTCCCCCGTTGCCGGAAAATGTTCACGCGGAAACGCGAGAGACCTTTGATGCTGTAGGAAACATCGCACGAACCCTCCGCTTCGAGGGTTTGGCGCGCCTGCGCGTGCGTGCCCATAATCTCGGCGCCAATCCGCTGGGTGTCCTGATGCGTCAGAGGAGACAGGCCCGGCATCCGCGCCTGCACAAGCTGCCCGGATATTTCAACCTGAGGATAGCGCCCGGGCGAAAAGATAATGTCGCTCACGCGCTGAGGCGTATTGAGAAGCGCGGCGACAATCTCAACGAAGGAGCGCGGCGCCGCGGCGCCGTTGCTGGGCCGCGCTACGGGCTGGCTCTCAGGCTGAACCTCGCTGGGTGCGCTCGAAACGGCGTCTTCCACCACGGTCTCTGGCATCGGTTCGCTCTCCTCAGTAGTATCATCGGCACAAAACAGATGTATATTAAGAGCCGAGTTGGCTCGTAACTCTCCGCAGCGTAACTCATTAGCTGTGCCGGAGCGTCTAGCCCCAATAGGGGAATCATTGCGCTGTCGGCGCACATCAGCTACACAAACGGTGTTTCGACTTGGGAATCAGGGAAAAAGCCGCTTTCGCAGGTGTCGCCGGGCTGCTCGTTCTGGTAAGCCTTCAACCACAGGGACTGGCGCGCCAAGCGAGCGCGCAAAAAGCTCCAGCACCGGGGGCCCAACCCCAGAAGCCCCCGTTGATCCGACAATCAGTTACGGTCACCGCGAAATTAACCCCCGCAGAGGTTGAAGATGGAAAGTTCAACGACCCCTACGAGCGCGTGTACAACTTGCAACAACAGCACGATTGCATGAAAGCGATAGACGAGTACCGCTCGATTGTGATTCCAATGGCTGAGAAGGCCAGGTTCGATGTTCCGCGAAATAAGTTTCTGTTCCTGTCGTATGAGGGCGTTGGAAACTGTGATCTTTATGTGCACAGCTTTTCGGACGCCGAAAAGTCGTTCCAGATAGCCCTCCAGTACGCGCAAGTGTGGCCCGGAATCAACGACTCGGA
>JBOGKE010000097.1:0-7885 GCA_050745265.1 Terriglobia bacterium | reverse complement strand
CTCGCAGAGCGCGCGGGAGGCAGAAGATGGTCGAACGGCCGAAATCGCCGGTGTTTATAGTGGGCTGCCATCGTTCCGGGACCAATTTGATGTACGACACTCTGATCTCTTCAGGCGGATTTGCGCGAGTGGAAACTCCGCTGTACGCGTACGAAACTCTGCTGCCGCGCTTTGGCAATTTTGCTGTGCGCGAACACCGGGCAAAACTGATGGACGTCTGGCTGCGCAGCAGGCCTTTCCGCGACTCGGGTCTTGCGGCGATTGAAATCCGGTCGAGGGTTATGAACGAGTGCCGGAGCGCCGGCGATTTTCTCTGCATCGTGATGGGTGAAATCGCGCGGCTTCAGAACGCAGAGCGCTGGGCCGTTTGGGGACCCGACAACGTGCTCCACATTCCGCGGATCAAGAGAGACATTCCCAGCGCTCGATTCATTCACGTGGTGCGCGACGGGCGCGACGTAGCGCTGGCCCTCAGTAAAATGTGCGCGCTCGATCGTCGCCCCCCGGCCATGGACCCGTGTCCACGTCCTCTCGCTGCAGCGCTTGGGCGGAGCCGCGCCCTGCGGCGGTGGCTCTCTGACCATGGCCGAGCGGTTCTCGCGGCGGCGATCTTTTGGCAGCGGATGGTACGCGAGGGCAGAAGGAATGGCCGTCTCTTTCCGGATCACTACGTGGAAATTCACTATGAAGACCTGGTCGGGCGCCCGCGCCAGACGCTGAGCGCGCTCTCGGATTTCATCGGCCGCGGGATCGACTACCGCAAAGTCCGCGCGGAGCGCACCGGCACGGTGGGCGAGCCTAATTCGACTTTCCCGGCAGAGCTCGAGAACGGTGGGTTCAATCCGATCGGGCGATGGAAGACGCACCTGTCGGAACGCGAGGTGCGTGGGATTGAATCGCTCGCCGGGGATTGTCTCAAGGAGTTCGGTTACGGCTTAGCGCGGCCTGGGAGCGGTCGCCCGGAGCTGGCCGCGCGGCTAACGAGCGTGCTCTATCCCCGCGTTCTGGATTTGAAGTGCTGGCTGAAATACTACACGCCGCTGAGCCAGCTCGTGAGTCTTCGCGGGCTCGAACTCGGCGATCCTCCCGCCCGGAATGCGCTCGATCTTGCTCCAGCATCGCAGCCGTCAAGGAACTGAGCAACCTATCGCTCAGGAAGAGCCGCGGCGCGCAGTCTGAATTCCGGCGCGCAACCGTGGCAAGGGTGGCTGGGCTGAGTTTCTAGACGCCATACTTTTTCGCGTAGTGGCGGAATGACCGGTACGAAATCTGCAAGAGATCGGCCGCGCGGGTGCGCACGCCCTTTGATTGCCGCAGCGCTTCGAGCAGGTACTCTTTCTCCGTCGCCGCTATCCTGGCCTCGAAATTAATTCCATCTTCGGACAACACGGGCCGAACGCCGGACGAGTTCTCGGCGTCGATCACACAATCCGGGAGCCGCTCCGCGCGCAGAAGCCGCTCGTCCGGCGCGGCGAACGCCACGGCGCGCTCGATCGAGTTTTCGAGCTCGCGGACGTTCCCAGGCCACGGATACTTCCTGAGCCGATCCAGTGCGTCGGCGTCAAAATTGCTCACGGATTTACTCATCTGCCGGGCGAATTTCGTCAGGAAATGGAGCGCGAGTGGCTCGATGTCTTCCGGACGCTCGCGCAGCGGGGGAACGTGAATCGGTATGACGCTCACGCGATAATAGAAATCCTCGCGAAATTCCCCGGCGGCAGCCATAGCCTTCAAGTCACGGTTGGTAAGCGCGATCAACCGCACGTCCACGGGAATGTCGGCGCCGCCGCCGAGGCGCCGCACTTTGCGCTCCTGCAGCACACGCAGCAATTTCACCTGCATCGCGAGGCTCATCTCGCCGATCTCGTCGAGCAGCAGCGTGCCGCTTTCGGCCGACTCGATGATCCCCTTCTTGTGCGTATCGGCTCCTGTGAATGCGCCTTTCGAATAGCCGAATAGCTCGCTCTCGAGCAGTGTCTCCGGAAAGGCCCCGCAGTTAATCGAGACGAACGGCTTATCGCGCCGGAGGCTCGACTCATGGAGAGCCCGCGCGACAAGCTCCTTGCCCGTGCCGCTTTCGCCCGTCACCAGCACGGTGCTGTTGGTGGGCGCGACGTTGCGAACGGTTTCGAGAAGGTTCTGCATCCACCGCCCCTCTCCCACGATGTTATCTCTCGCGAAAACGCGCAGCAGCTCGCGGCGGAGGGTCTGGTTTTCCTCGCGAAGCGCGATGCGTTCCACCGCCTGATCGATCACGAATCTCAATTCCTCCACCAGCCGGTCGGTTTTGATCACGTATCGGAACGCGCCCAGGTTGAGAGCTTCAATGGCGGTCGAAACGTCGGGTACGGCGGTCATTAGAACGAACAGAGCCGGGCTGCGGGTAGCCTGCGCGAAGTCGAGAAGCTCGACGCCGGATAGATCCGGCATCCGAATGTCCGAAATGATGAGGTCGAAGACCCGCGCCTCGATCTTTTTCTTTGCCGCCTCGGCGCGCGTCACCGTCTCCACATCGTGACCCGCGCGGCGAAAGGCGATCTCGAGGAGTTCGCACAGAGAAGCTTCGTCGTCGACGATCAATAGTCGCGCCATCAGCCCTGCCCTAAGGTTTTCACGCTCTGCTCCGCGCCGCGCGGGAAGTCGATCAGAAACCGTGCACCCTCGCCCGGACGTGAGGTCACTTGAATGTCGCCGTGGTGGGCTTTGACGATCTGGTAACTGATCGCCAGCCCGAGGCCCGTGCCGTCGGAGAACCGCGAATGAAACGGCTCGAACACCCGCTCGAGCTGCGCTGCCGTCATTCCGACTCCCGTGTCCGAGAGAACCACCGACACCTTGAGCGGGTGCGCGTCCCGGATCTCGGCCTTCAGGCTGCCGCCTTTCGGCATCGCCTTGAGAGAATTACTGCAGATGTTCCAGAAGACCTGGCGGATTTTGTCGGTGTCGACGCGGATCGTTACCGGCCGGCCCGGAAATGCACGGCACACTCGATGAGTTGCACCAAACTGCGGGTTGTGCTCGAGCAAGAGGAGCGTTTCATCGAGCAGGCTGACCAGGTCCGCAGGCCGGAACTCAAAACGCTGATCGCGCGCATATTCCAGGAATTCAGACACAAGCTTATCCAGCCGGGCGGATTCGCGGCTGGCGATGCCCATCAGCTTCGCCTGATCTTCGTCCAGGCTCACGATGCTCTCCAGCAATTTGACAGATCCGCAGATCGACGACAGCGGGTTGCGGATTTCGTGCGCGATGCCCGCCGCCATGCGGCCCAAGGTCGCCATGCGCTCTTTCATCTGACCCTCGGCCTCGCGCTGTTTCTCCTCGGTGAGGTCCTGAAACGTGTAGATGTAGCCGACAACGTCTTGCTCGGCCACCTGCAGCGGCGCCTCCGAAACTCCGATCACGCGCTCTTCTCCGTTGGGACACCGGTAGCGGCTCTCGCGCCTGGCAATCGGCGGAAGAGACGGCGGAAAGCTCGCCTCAGCCTGCGCGGCCTGCTGAAATACCGTGTGGATCGGCAGGCCCCGTAGCTCGTCCGGTGCCCGTCCGAGAATCTTCCCGCCCGCGGGATTCACCACCAGGATATTTCCCCCCAGGTCCGTCGTGATCAAGCCGCCGCGCATACTGCGGATAATATTTTCGTTGAGAGCCTGAAGGCTGGCCACCTCATCCGCCTTGAGGCTCAGCTCCTTCCCCGTCCGTCGCAAGCTTTCGGCCAGATGGTTCGAAAGGTACGCGACAGCGAAGAAACCGAAAAGGCTCGCCAGCACCTTAAATTCAAACGTCTCGAGGTCCGCGGGACGAGTGGCCGGTGCGACGAACCGCGCGACCTCCGGATGCCGCTTCGAAGCCGCAGGGTAGAGATTGGGAAGATAAGCGAGCTCGAGCATCGAGCCCATAAAAACGAAGCAGACGGCCGCCACCAAAAACGCCCGGGATCGCGGCAAGACGATGCTCGCCATGATAACGGCTAGGAAATAGAGCGAAATATAGTTGCTTTCGAGATTGCCGGTGACGTGCACCACCAGCGTGATCAGCACGATGTCGCCGCAGATCTGAACGTACGCCTGAAGCGCCAGATCACGGCTCAGTTGGTTGTAGATGAGGTAGAAAAGGCCCAGAACGTACCAGAGTACGATGACTTCAACGAACGACTTCACGGGTCCGTGTGGCGCGGGCCGCTCCAGAAACTGCCGCACCGCCAGCTCGATCGCAAAAACGAATGTGATGATCACGAAGCGGATTTTAATGATCCACGTGAGCCACTGCTGGAGCTGGTCACCCGTATTCATATCAGGTAACTAGTATATGAAGAGTTAACCCGTGAACACAAGGGTGGCACCGAACGGCGCTCGCGCGGGTTGAGCGGACGCACGGCTGGCGGGCCGGGCGCTGCGACAACTGCGCCGGCGCGGCTTTTGTGCAAATCGGGGTTTTTGAGTATTATAATCGGCTGCCGCTTCATTATCGGCGGCGCGCTACGAGATCGAATAGGAGAGCATTCAGACATGAAGCTAGCAAGTTATCAGGCGGGCGCGGGGAGGCCGCGCTTAGGCGTTGTCGAAGGAAAAAACGTTGTCGACGTGCGCGGGGCTATCGAGCTGGTTGCGAGCAAAGGGACGAAGAGTTCCCTGAGCAATCCGAAATTCAAACAGGCATCTTCTCTGCTTGCGGATTCGGGGACCGGACCGAGAGACATGATTGAGGCGCTGGAGCGAGGGCAAGAATGGCTTCGCGCGCTTGGGATCGTCGCCAAGAGCATCATCCAATCCCAGCCCGCCGGAAACAAGCGAGCGGGGGCCGCTAAGAATCTGGTGACGGCGCTCGCGTCCGTTCGCGTTCGCGCCCCAATTCCCCGCCCGGGCAAGATTGTCTGCGTGGGACTCAATTACGCCGACCATGCGCGCGAGCAAGGGATTGAACCGCCGCGAGCGCCGATCTTTTTCCTCAAGTCTGCAAACACGATTTCGGGTCCCGAGGATCCCATCGTGCTCCCGCCCAATTCGGACAAGGTGGATTACGAAGCGGAATTCGCGGTCGTGATCGGAAAGGGCGGAAGGCGAATCTCGGAGGAATCCGCTTACGAGCACGTGGCGGGGTATACGATCCTCCACGACGTTACAGCTCGTGATATGCAGCACGCCGACCAGCAGTGGTATCGCGGCAAAAGCTGCGACACGTTCGCGCCGACCGGGCCGGTGATCGTGACCCGCGACGAGGTGCGCGACCCTCACAACCTGGCGATCTCTCTCACGCTGAATGGAGAGACGATGCAGGACTCGAACACGTCCAATCTGATTTTCAAGGTACCGTACCTGATCAGCTATCTCTCGCAATCGATCACGTGGGAGGTGGGCGACCTGATTTCGACGGGCACGCCGCCAGGCGTGGGAGTATTCCGGAAGCCGCCGGTTTTTCTCAAAGCGGGCGACACGGCAAGCGTTTCGGTGGAGAAATTAGGCACGCTGACCAACCCGGTGGTGAGCGAATCGTAGCCTGCTCGCGAAGGAGCTATCATCGCGCGGGATGCGGGTGCCTGCTACGCCGTACCACGCTGCGGAAAAATGCGCTGGCAACTGTCATTCTGAGCGAAGCGAAGAATCTCTGCATTATAAGAGTCAAACATACACGGAGATTCTTCCTTCGGCTGCGCTCAGGACCGCCTGCGGCTCTCAGAATGACACGATCCGGGCGTTTTCCGCAGCCTGGGCCGACGTCAATCACGCTTTAAAAAGGAGTTCATGATGCGCACAACCCGAAGGCAGTTTCTCCGTGGCTCGCTTGGCGCGGCGCCGATCCTCGCACTCGCCTCATCGCTGTCCGCCCAATCGTTGCGGCGGCTGTCGTTCAGGCTCGGAGTCATTACCGATGAGATTTCGGATGACCTCGACGTGGCGCTCGATTTCATTTCAAATTACCGGCTGCCCGGCTGCGAGCTGCGGGACATCTGGGGCAAGAACATCATGTACCTATCCCCGCAGGATCTCGCGGCGGCGCTTCATCTGGTGCGGAACTACAACAAGAAGGTGAGCGACATTGCCTCGCCGATTTTCAAGTACAATCTGCCGCAAATGCCCGCGCGCAAGCTCCTCCCGGATCGCCAATTCGGCGCGGCATTCAGTGATAAGGACAGCGACTCGCTGCTGCTCAAATCTTTCAACCTGGCGCGCTTCTTCGGCACGAATAAGGTAAGGATCTTCAGCTACTGGCGCGTTCAGGACCCGGAGAAAGCGTACCCGTACGTGCGCGACCGCTTGGCCAAAGCCGCTGAACTTGCCGGGAAGAATGACATTCTGCTGGTGCTCGAGAACGAGATGGATTGCAACGTGGGCACCGGCAAAGAGCTCGGCCGGATTCTCCGGGACATCAATTCGCCGCACCTGCGCGGCAACTGGGACCCGGGTAACGCCGTGATGCTCGGCGAAGTTCCTTACCCCGATGGATACAATTATGTGAAAGGCCTGTTTGCTCACATGCACGTGAAAGATGCGCGCAGGAACCCGGCGACCCGACGGCTGACGTGGGCGCCTGTGGGCGCGGGCGTGATCGATTGGAAGGGGCAGATCAAGGCCGTGATCGACAGCCACTACGACGGCACGATGTCGCTCGAGACTCATTACCGCCGTGCGGACGGAAATCGAGTAGAGAGCTCGCGCGAATCGCTGCTGGGATTGCTGAAGATCATCCGGGAAGAGCAGGCGTAAGGAACGCCGGGACGAGCAGGCGTAAGGAAATCCATTTGAGATTTGAAATTCCAGGTTTGAATTTCAGATTTGCGAAATTGGAATCTGGAATCTTCAATCTGGCTTTGATTTGAAATTCCAGATTGAAGCGCGATGAGCAGCCCACCATTTGCGCACGCGAAAAACTTGAGAGCACGTTACGACTACCGGGCGCCAAGCCGATACCGCTATTTTGCCCTCGCGAAAGCTTGAGGGCACCTTACGATTACCCGGCGATAAATCCATCTCGCACCGCTACGCGATGCTGGCCGCAATCGCGGAAGGCGTGTCCCGCATTCACGGCTTCTCCTCCAGCGCCGACTGTGAAAGCACGCTGAGCTGTCTGCACGCTCTCGGCGTCCGGATCGAGCGCCAGGGCGACACCGTCCTGATTCAGGGCTTGGGTCTTCATGGGTTCCGGCCGCCTTCAAGCACGCTCGACGCAGGCAATTCGGGTTCAACCATGCGCATGCTGACCGGCATTCTGGCCGGGCAGCGCTTCCGGTCGCGCATCGCCGGAGATGAATCGTTGTCGCGGCGCCCCATGCGGAGGATCATCGAGCCGCTCACGCTGATGGGAGCACGCATCCATTCGGAGGATGACGCGCTGCCGCCACTCGAGATCGAAGGCGGCGCGCTCAAGCCGATTGAATACGAGACTCCGGTTGCGAGCGCGCAAGTGAAGACCGCGGTTCTGTTCGCCGGACTTCTCGCGGAAGGGGTGACGAGCGTGCACGAGCCGCTCATCACGCGCGACCACACCGAAATTGCGCTCGAACAAATGGGCCCGGTGATCTCGCGGCAGAATGGAACCACCCGCATTACCGGTCCCGCGCGGTTGCGGGCGATCGAAGCCTCCGTGCCCGGCGATATTTCGTCTGCCGCTTTTTTCATCGCCGCCGCGCTCCTCGTGCCGGACTCTCATCTGGTTCTCACGAACGTCGGCGTCAATCCGACTCGCGCCGCGATCATCGAGGTCCTTCGTTCAATGGGAGCTCGCATCGACACGGTGAGCCCGCGCGTCGCCCATGGAGAGCTTGTGGCGGACGTCGAAGTTTGGCACAGCGCCCTCGAAGGAGGCGAGGTTCCGATTGAGTCGATTCCCAAGCTCATTGACGAGCTGCCCGTGCTTGCGGTGCTCGGCACGCAAACGGAGCGGGGCA
>JBOGKE010000096.1:0-30850 GCA_050745265.1 Terriglobia bacterium | reverse complement strand
TCGGCGCGCGGGAAGCCGAGCAGGCTTATTGGGAACTCGGATATCGGGGCGAATCGCGCTCGATTCAGTCGAGTGACGAGGTCCGCCGGCGCAGGCTCGTGCCCATGGTACTCGCTGAAATGCGGCGCAGGGCTCGCGTGTGCGACCGCAGCGGTCACGCAGGCGAGCTTAGCGGTGTGATTCCCGCTCGGCCTGAAGCCCGGTGAGAGCTTCGAGCCGGGAAAACTCCCTGCCGTTATCGCGTACCTCGCACCGCTTGTACAACGAAGATTTCGCTCGACGGCGGTTGACCATTCACCCTGAAGGGGGAAATGGCGAGAATCATTGACGTGGGATGCGGGAATGGAGCGAGCCTGAGGCTCGCCGGCGCCTGCTCGTGCAGGCTCTGCGTCGGAGTGGATATTGATCTGGAAGCTCTTCGAGATGCCAAGCTGAGGATGCCGTGGGCTCATTTCGTGATGGCCGCGGGTGAACGCCTTCCGTTCAAGGATGCCGCGTTTGACCACCTCATCTGCCGGGTCGGACTGGTTCTCATGCCAATCCGGCCGTGCCTTGCAGAGATGAACCGTGTGCTGGAGCCGGGAGGCACGGCCAGCCTGAACATGCATGACGTGCGCTTCGCCGCGAAAGACTTGGCGCGTGTCGTGCCCCTGCTCAGCGGCCGGGCTTTGGCTGGCCGGCTCTGGGCCATTGTCAACGGCCTGGCTTTCGTCGTGACCGGAACGAATTACAGATTGCCGAAAGCTCGGGGACTGAATGGCTGGGAGACTTGGCAGACGCGCGGAAGCATGAGGCGCGCGCTGCGAAGGTTCGGATTTGAGCGGTTTGAGGCGCCTCTGGTCTTCAACGCAACGAAGCGCCTAACGTTGTGACCATCTCGGCTCGGACCGCCTCGCCGGCGCCGAGAATGACTTAGATCAATTCACCGAGTATGACGAAATGGAAAAGGCCGGCACAGAGGCAGCCGCAATTTCCATGAAATAGTCTCGCACGTGTCGCTCACGTCTTACCCTGCGCAGTCTGAGCGAAAAACAGAAGTGACAAGACGACCTCCGCTTCTGCTCCCCCCGCGTGTGCCGCGTAGACCCAGATTCGCCAAATGGGGTTGGGGAGATACGCTCTTTGTCGGATATCGCTCGGACGCACGGCACCACCGTGACCTGAGTTCCATAGCAAGCACCTATTGCGTCAGCAGGCCCGCTACAGCGGGCGTTGCCGCGCCCAAGCTCCATCCCCCTGCGCTTGCCTTCGCCACTCCGACGACCGCCGCATAGTCTTCGCGGAAAAACGAGAGCTTCCCCGTCGTCGCGTCAAAGTCGATGGTGACCAGGTCGCCGAGGCGGATTTGGCTGGTGGCGAGCAAGTTCGAAATTGGGAACACCAGGTGGCGCTCGATGGCTCGCTTGAGGTGGCGCGCTCCGAATTTGACATCGGTCCCTTCCTCGAGCAGGAAAGTGCGCGCCGCATCCGTACAGCGGAAGATAAACGGCCTTTCTCCCGCCGATTGCATGATCCGCTCCTGCACGCGCTCGAGCTCGATGTCGAGGATCTGCTCGATATGTTTCGGCTGAAGCGTGCGAAACACGACCACGCGGTCGATCCGGTTCATAAACTCGGGCGAAAATTTGCGGCGGGCGGCCTCGGAAGCGGTGCGGTAAATCTTCTGGTCGAGCTCGGCATCGATCTCTGGCGAGCCGGCCGCGAAGCCCAGCCCTCCTTCAACCAGCTTCGCCATCTCCTGCGAGCCGAGATTCGAGGTCATGAAGATCATCGCGCGCGAAAAGTCAACCCGCTGGTTATCTCCCAGCGTTAAGGTCGCCTTGTCCAAAATACCGAGCAGAAGCTGCCATAACGAATCGCTCGCCTTTTCAATCTCGTCAAAAAGGACGAACGAAAGCTTGAGCGTTTCGGTGTGGTATTGATCGAGGGTTTCCTGCGTAATCAGCGGATGGGTCTCGCGATGTCCCAGGTATCCGGGCGGTGAGCCGATCAGCTTCGAGATCTCGTGGCTGTGCTGGAACTCGGCGCAGTCAATCTTGAGGACCGCGTTGGCGCTGCCGAAAAGGATTTCGGCGCCGGCCTCAACGAGGCGAGTCTTCCCTGAGCCGGTGGGGCCGAGAAGCAGAAGGTTCGCCAGGGGCCGCCCGGGCGCAGCGATTCCGGCGCGGAACACCTGGTAGATACGGGCGAGCTGGCGAACGGCGCGATCCTGACCTACAACTTTGCGTCGAAGTCCGTCCTCGAAGCTCTGGATTTCGCTGCTTCTGCGATTCGGATCGAGCAATACTCCCAGGCGACTCATCGTTGACCTCCTCCGTCCGGCGTGAGCAACCGAACCTCGCCCGTGGCTAAAGCAATCGACGTTCCATTCGCCCAGGCTTGACCGCAATTGTCTGAAAATTGCATCTAAGCTGGTGTAAACAAGACGTATTTTGGGGTGGGCGGGCCATGATTGGAGCTTGGCAAATGCCGTCTCCGCAGTCCGATTCGGGAAGGATGCTGCCCAGGCAGGGGAATTGGGCTGGACTTTTGGTTCACCCGAGCCCACCAAGCGGCTCAGCGCGGTCCCCAGTCGAGCCGGATGCCGAAGCGCGCGAGCGCCGGCGGGCCCAGCTCGGTGTAAGGAACGCGCGCTACCTGGTATCGCTGCCCGGTGAGGTTTTCGACGGCACCGTAGACTTCGAAGTGACTTCCGATGCGGTGTGAAGCAAAAGCGTCCAACTCAAAGGCCGAAGCAAGGGGAAATTGGTTCAAATCGTCATCATACTGGACGCCCACATAATGGCCTTGCAGCGCGAACGTTCCGAGTGGCCGCCTCGAGTATTGGGCCTGAAAGGTGAAGCTTTGCTCGGGCACCTGGGGCACAAACAGGCCGACCAGCGCCGGATCGGCGGGGAAGCTCAACACCGTCGCGTCGGCGAATTGATATCCGCCGGATAACGAGATGGCGCCCAGGCGCGCCTCAGCCTCGAGCTCAATGCCGCGCGAACGAGTGCTGCCCAGGTTCTGCCGTTGCTTGGTAATGAGCGAAGGCGTCGTTGCGAGCGTGACGTTAGCGATGGGCTGGTTGATCTGATTCCAAAACAGCGCCGCGTGGAAGCGCCGCCGGCCGCCGGAACGCGCGAACGAAGCGCCGGCTTCTGCGCCATCGAGCCGTTCCGCGCTGAGGGCGCTGTTCGCCAGGGTGACGACGTCGCCCACCCGGAACGGCCGATAAAGCTCGTTGAGCGTAGGAGCTCGAAAGGAGCGGAAAGCCGAAGCGTAGAGCGAAAGTGAAGGGGTAAGCTGCCGGAGAATCGAGAGACGGGGGCTGAAGGCAGCCTGGGTTTTCGGCGCAAAATCTGTTACGCCGGTTGGCCCGGGGGGCACGAGCGGGGTTGTCGCGGAGAGGGCGTCGAAATTCCGCCAATGATCGTAGCGGGCGCTCGCGGTCACAATCCAGCGTCGGGTGAGGCGGGCCACATCTTCGGCGTAAACACCCTGGGTGTCCTGCCTCCCGCCAGCTCCGGTCGCGGACTTGACTGCGCCGCGCGAATAAATTCTTTCATCACTCGCGCCGCGCACGGCAAGCGCATCGACGCCGGCGACCCAGGTTTGATGCGTCCCTATTTCCCTCGCCCACTGGATGGAAAAACCCGCTTCCTGCGCCGGGACTCGCTGCACATCGGTGAGACTTTCCGAGTTGCGTGAGGCGGCAACGGCGGAGAAGTTCTGATCGAGCAGTTGCGCCTGGCCGTACCCACGCAGAGTCACCGCTCCCACGGCAGCCGATTGCCAGTCGAGTCCGCCGACCAGACGGCGCAAATGCGTGCGGTTGGTCTGGAGCGGCGTGCCGTTCTTGCGCGCTTCTCCGAAAACGGTGCCGGTGAGGAACGCGCGCAGCCCGTTCGAAATCTGCCGGTCGAGCGTCAGCGTGAGGTCGGTGTGATCGGAGCCGGCGGGGGTATCCACGTTACCGCGCTGATCCGCCGGGATCAGGATGTAACCGTCCGTGTTAAACGCCTCGCCGCTTAGCTGCGCGCCCCACTTGCGCCACTCGGTGCTGCTCCAGAAGGATGCATCGGGCGAGTTCTCATTCCCGTAGGAGGCGTCGAGCGAAACCTCCGAGCGCGCCTCCTCGCGCGTCAGCACGTTAATCACTCCGCCCATCGCGGTGCTGCCGTAAAGATCGGAGCCGCCTCCCTCCGCGACCTCGACGCGAGACACCGCGGCGCGCGGCAATAGGTCCCAATACACCCAGCCGCCGAACGGATCGTTAATAGGGATTCCATTTTCCAGCACGAGCGCCCGGCTGGCCCCGCTCGAGCCCACGCCGCGCAGCGAAACGCCCTGAGAAGTCGGATTGGCGATGCGGCTGTCGGTGCGGCGGAAGAGCGTAAAGCTGGGGACTTGCCGCAGGATGCCGTCGAGCGAGAGCGCTGAGGTTGCGGCAATGTGCGAGGAATTGATCACGGCAACCGTCCCCGCCGTCTGGCTGATTTCAGTGGGGATGCGATTCGCGGTGACGGTGACTCGCTGCGACAGCGGCGCGAGCGGCAGAACGATCGCCATCGGCGTGGCGTTTGTGCTTCTCCAGTCGCGCCGCTGAAGCTGAAACCCGGCGGCTTCAACCGAGACCGTTCCGGCCGAGGCGCCGGCGACATCGAGAGCGAACCGTCCCGCCCTATCCGTGGTGGCCGAAACTGAAACGCCGCCTCCAGTAAAAGAAACCGTCGCGCCGGCCACCGGGTTGCCGCGCGTATCGCGGACGGAGCCTTGAATCACCGCCGCGGGATTTTGCGGGGCGGAGAAACCAATCGAGCAGAAGAAGATTACCAGGAGGGCAGCCGCAGGGGAGTTTAACCGGAAGTGGGAACCGCGCGGAGCATCATTGCGAACGGGCACGAGTTTAGTCGTGCCACAAGTCTCGGCGGCGGTCAAGGCATTTTAGCAGGTTGCTGGAAAACCGCCACCCGTCCTTCCGAGGAGTTTCTATGTCGTTTCGCCACACCCCGACGCATGAAAAGCACGGGCGCATTGTATCACCTGAATCCGGCGCATTCGGGGGTTCAGAAGATCGCCGGACACGGGAGTACGCTGTCTCAATTACCCACGGCGGGGCTTTCGGCAAAATATATGGCCGAAGAAGCCAAGCGGGCCGTGGCGGGTGTACAAAACCAGATTCCTATTTACCCGGGCATCGACATCGACGTTCCGACAGCCAAGGGCCAGAAAAAGACCCAGCCTTCAGACGTCCGCGCCGCGGTCGAAGCTGCGCTTACGTCGGGAGCCTCAGGAGTCACTTTGTCGCGCAAATATTACGAGATGAAGCTCGCGAATCTGAGCGCTGCGGGTGAGGCGATTCGCTCGGCGGGGTTCGCATGACCGGTGAAACCTGGTGAACCGCGGAATCCATACGCTTGATCTCGCCAACAAAGCGATCCTGATGCAGGCAATCGCGGCGGTGGATATCGCGCTCTGGGACGCGATGGGCAAGACACTCGATCTACCCTTGTATCGTTTGCTGGGTGGCTATCGCAGCACGCTTCCGGTGATCGCGATCGGCGCATACTACGAAGACGGCAAAACCGAGCGCGATCTAAAAGACGAATTGCTGGGTTATAAGCTGGCGCAGTTGGCGGGCGTAAAATTCAAGGTGGGCGGCCTTCGCCCCGCCGAAGACGCGAAGAGGGTGCGCTTCGCCAGGGAAGTGGTTGGCGAAGACTTCGTTCTCGCCTGCGATGCGAATCAGGCATGGACCGTAGACCAGGCGCTCGATTTCTGCAAACGCGTGCGGGAATTCGACGTCCGCTGGATCGAGGAACCCGTGCACTGGTACGATCAGCTCCGCGGCTTGCCGGAGGTCCGCGAACGCGGAGGAATCCCCGTGGTGGCGGGCCAGGGAGAAATCTCCCGCTACGGCTGCCGTGACTTGATGACCGGCGGCGCGGTTAACATTCTGAACTTCGACGCGACCATCGGAGGCGGGGTCACCGAATGGCGCCGCGTGGCCGCGATGGCAGGCATGTTCAACGTCGCGATGGGCCACCACGAAGAACCCCAGATTGCCGTCCATCTGCTCGCCTCGGTTCCTCATGGGCTTTACGTGGAGATATTCCGCTACCCTGCGCGCGATCCCATGTGGAACGATTTGCCATGCTTTCACCCAAAAATCGAAAATGGATTGATGCACGTGCCTCAGGATCCGGGTGTGGGTCTGCCGCTGAGGCCAGAGACTATTGAACGGTACGAGGCGGGTCGGACAGTCTGAGTGCCAGCCGCGGAATCGCAAACACCTGCCGGGCCGCCGAGGCGTTTTGTAACCCTGCGATGCCCCTTCTCGTCTTCCCTTTCGTGCCGCAGTCCACGCGCGGCGGAAAATTCGGAAAAGGAGAACTTCAATGAAGACCTTTTGCTTGGCGCTCGCTTTGGCATGCGGATTATTTGTGGCGGGAGCCGCCTCGGCGCAGACTCCAGCCGCGAACGTGGCCGGCGCCTGGAACCTGAGCGTGACGACACAACGCGGAACATTCGATCAGACCCTTAAAATCCAGCAGGACGGCAGCACGATCAAGGGCACCATCTCCAGCCGCCGCGGCGAGACTCCATTTACCGGCGCAGTAAAGGGCAACGAACTCACATTCTCGATTACGCGCGACACGCCGAACGGAACCTTCACGATGAATTACGACGCCACCGTCGATGGCGATTCAATGAAGGGCACTGCGAAAAACGACCGGTTCAGCATGGACTTCACCGGGAAACGGGCCGCAGCCAACACGCAGTAGCGCCCGGGGAACGCCGGAGCGCGCTCGTTTCGTACCGTCATCTCCGGGCTGCATCAGGCGGGCACTCAGGGTCTGCGCCGAGTGTCAGATCGGGCGACGGGGCGCATCGCTCCCTCCGCTCCACGCCGCAATGGGAAGAATGTGGCGCTGGCCTCTATCATCGAGGTCTGCAGCTCGGTTGTGTCCCGCGGAAAAATCGCAGGGTTAAAGAACTCTCTGCGCTTGTATCTACCTGTGCATGGGCAGTTGTTTGTTCCGACCGCGAAGCTTCGGCGAGCGTGCGAAAAATGACACAAATGAGCCCCTGTCGTAGCTCCTCCTTTCCTAGCGGCACGTAACCCGGCAAAAGCCCGGCGCTACAATCCTTCATCGCCTCGTGAAAAAGCATCTCACGCCGTTGCAATTTTTGCTGGACCTGCGCTCAGCCTCTGTGTCTCTCCACGCGGCCAGACTGAAAACGCCCTTTCTCTTGAGCCACGCGTTACATCCGGATGGCGTCTTGTGCCGTGTGTATATCCATACTTCTGACCTCAATCCGTCGGCAATCGAGGTTGCACATACCGCAAAGAGCGCGACGCACGCGCACCCACGACAAGCTTGAATCGCGTTTGATTACCTGTTAAATTCTGGTTATACGTTATATCGCTTTTGGTCGGACGCCGGTTCAGACGGATCTCGTGACGGGAAGGTTAACCCTCTATGCAGCTCGTGAAACAGAATCGGAGGCGGTTCCTGGAGCTCGCGGCGATGGCCGCCGGAGTCTCGCTATTGCCGAATCCGCTGAGCGCGGGCACGCCGCAAAATCCTGTGGTTGACGCCACCGGGCCCAGCGGCACCACCGCAGTTCGCGAAATCGTCCCCTGGAAGGTTGTGCCCTTTCCGAACGGCCAGGTCAAGCTTCTCGACGGCATCTTCAAAGACCAGATGGAAACCAATGTGGGCTATCTCCGACAGCTGCCCAACGATCGCCTGGCGCACACGTTTCGCCTCACGGCGGGCCTTGCTTCCTCAGCCGAGCCGTTTGGCGGCTGGGAGAAACCGGACTGTGAGTTGCGCGGCCACTTCACCGGAGGCCACTATCTCTCCGCCGCCGCGTTGATGTACGCAAGCACGGGCGACGAAGACGTTAAGAAAAAGGCCGGCGATCTTGTTAATACTCTGGCTCAGTGCCAGCAGGCGCACGGCAATGGCTACCTCAGCGCCTTCCCCGAAGAGTTTTTTGACCGGTTGCGCGAGGGCAAACCGGTCTGGGCGCCCTTTTACACCATCCACAAGATCATGGCTGGGCACCTTGACATGTACACCCACTGCGGCAACGAGCAGGCGCTCGAGACCGCGGAGAAAATGGCCGGGTGGGTGGGCCGTTGGACGGGACCTCTCAGCGATGAGCACATGCAGCGCGTGCTCGAGGTGGAGCAGGGAGGAATGCTCGAAGTGCTCTGCAACCTGTACGCCGTGACGGGGCGACGGCAGTATTTATTCACCGCTCACCGCTTCGATCACCGGGCCGTCTTCGATCCGCTGGCGGGATATCGCGACGAGTTGAAAGGGCTGCACGCCAACACGAATATTCCGAAAATCATCGGCGCGGCGCGCCAGTATGAATTGACGGGCGACGAACGCTACCACGATATCGCAGATTATTTCTGGCGCGAGGTGACGGCACGCCGGGTGTTCTGCTCGGGCGGCACGAGCTTTGGAGAGCACTGGCTGGGCGACCCGAGAAATCTGGGCCGGGAAGTCGGTCTCTACGACGAGGAATGCTGCTGTGGCTACAACATGCTGAAGCTGACGCGGCACATCTATGGATGGACCGCCGATCCTCGCGCGATGGATTATTACGAGCGGACCCTGTTCAACAGCCGCCTGGGGACGCAGGATCCGCACGGCCTGAAGAGCTACTTTCTGCCGCTCGGGCGCGGCTGGTGGAAATACTACAACTCGGCTTATGACTCGTTCTGGTGCTGCACGGGGACAGGCGCCGAGGAATTTTCGAAGTTTAACAACACGATCTATTTTCACGACAACCACGGAATCTACGTCAACCTCTTCATCGCCTCGGAGGTGAGTTGGCCGGAAAAGGGCTTCCATCTGCGCCAGGAAACCGACTTCCCGGAAGAGGAAGGGACAACGCTCGTGGTCCGCGCGGACCAGCCGGTGGAGTTGAGATTGAACCTCCGCGTTCCTTACTGGGCGATGCGCGGAGGAACAGTGAAGTTGAACGGCGAGGCGCTGCCCGTATTTTCGAGCCCCAGCAGCTATCTTGTGCTCGACCGGAGATGGAAGACGGGAGATCGCGTGGAAGTCCGCATGCCCATGAGCCTGCGCGTGGAGGCTTTGCCGGGCGACGACACCCAGCAGGCCGCGATGTACGGGCCGCTGGTGCTTGCAGGACGCCTGGGCAGTGAGGGGGTGAACGAGACCAACACTCATCCCGGCTACGATACTAGCCCGCGCGAAACGCCGGTTGAGGCGCCCACAATTCAGTTGAGCGGCATTAACCCGGCGGATTGGGTCGAACCGGTTGCCGGCAACGCGCTCACTTTCCGCACGGCCGGGCAAGCCGCGTCAACATCCCTCATCCCGCTGTATAAGCTCTCCGGTGAGCATTACGTGGTGTATTGGCAAGTGAATCCCGCGCACAAGGGATATCCCAGGGCCTGAGCGCCATCGCCGTTCACCTGACGCGGTGGAAGCGCATGGCGACTCACCAGCGGCGCCTCGCGGGCTGCCCGAACGACGCGAGCTCTTGTCAGTAGGAAGAGTTCACGTTCCGCGAGCCAGGGCCCTGCTCCACCAGCCTGAAACGATCGCGCGCCGCGGTGCGCTTCTGCGCGGCCGCCGCCACTCGAGCGAGCCTCGCCGCAAGCGGTGCCGCCTGCTCGCGTTCGCCACCTCGCCGCGCGCAAATCACCAGATGGTATAGCGCGGCTTGGTCGGTGGGATCCGCTTTGAGCGCCAGGCGAGACGCAGCCGCAGCTCGCGTAATTCCTCCCTCTCGCAGGTACAGCTCGGCCAGAGTATCCTGGGCGGTCGCGAAATCCGGTTTCCTCCGCACCGAGCGCTTGGCCGCGGCCACGGCTTCTCGAAATTCCGGAGTTCCGGGTTGAATTCCCTTGCGTAGAAGAATCTCGGCCAAAAGATAATTGAGGACCGGATCGCCAGGATCCCTTGACAGCCGACGCCTGACCAGCTCGAGCGACTCACCGGGTTTGTTCTCCTGAAGCAATGAGATGCTGAGCGCGACCGCGCCGGCATTCTGCGCAGGCTGAAGGGCGGCGGCTTGCCGGAACTCGGCGTCGGCGTCCTCGAAGCGTCCTAGTTGCACCAGCAGAACGCCGAGTTCGAGGTGCAGCGGCGCGGAGCCGGGAAGAATACGGAGGCCCGCCTTGAGAACATCTACGCCCACACTGAACGAGGCGTGGTCCAGGCAGATCGTCGCCAAGTCGAGATAATTGTCCGCGTCCCGCGGCGCGAGCGCCATTGCCTGGCGCAGCGCGGCGACCGCCTGCGGCGTCTGGCCGTTTGACTCGTACGCGGCTCCGGCCAAGTTCAACGCCGTCGCGTTTGCGGAGGGGCCTTCAGTGATCGGCAGCAGCGTACGAATCGCATTAGCGTAGCGGCGCGCTCGGAAGAGCGCCAGAGCGAGGTTGTATTGCGAGTGCCAATCGCGTGGCCGCAGATCGACGATACGTTCGAAGACCGGAACCGATGCGTCGGGCCGATCCTGGCGGAGCAGGCAAGCGCCGAATTCGCCGAGAGCCAGAACGTTGCTTGAAATGGCGCCGCGACTTTTCTCAAAATGCGCGACGGCAAGCGGGCAGTTCTTTCGCCTGAAAGCGAGGGCGCCGAGCATGGCGTGGGCGGTGCTGTTCTGGGGATTCAGCCGGACCAAGGTTTGGAGATACGGCTCTGCCGCGGGCATCGAGAGTTGGAATTGAAGCTGAGCCGCGCCTTCAAGCGCAGGAACGTAGTCTGGATCGATCGCGAGCGCCCTTTTGAAGCTCGCCAGGCTCTCCTTGTTCCTGCCGAGGCCCCCGAGCGCCATGCCCTCGAGGGTCCAGAGGCGCGGGTTGCGCGGTTGGCTGTGCGTCAGTTCCTGGCACAAAGCGAGCGCCCGTGAGTTGTTCTGACTCCGCAGAGCCGCGATGATTGGCTGAATGGCCCCGGAGTTTTCTTGCGCGTGAACAGCCGGCGCCAGCAGGATGCACGCCGCAAGCAACGGAATCGCGGCCTGCGATGGGATCGCCCGCCGCGCCATCGCACCCTTTGAATGCATATCAGGATTATTCTACGCCCGCGACGGGAATAAGGCAGAAAGGGGAAAGCACAAGGCAGAAGGCGGAAAGCAGAAAGCAGCAGGAAGAAAGAAAAAGAGCGTAGCTCGGACCTTCGTTCTTCAGGTCCGCCGCTTACCCGTGGGTTTTCCATCGAAAGCCGCAGACCTCCAAGGCGGAGGTCTGCATTGCAGGGTCGTAAAAGTTGTTTTCTTGGCAAACTCTTGCGGCGTCCGTCCGGCAGAACCCGTCACCCGGCTCGATCCACTCGCCACCCTCTCCCCCGGAGAGAGGGCTCGAAAACTACTCGGCGTCCTGCCCTCTCCCTCCGGGAGGGGGTGCCCGAGGAACGAGGGCGGGTGAGGGCTTTGATTGCGGCCGTAAGGCCGCGCTACGCTACCCGGTTGGGCAAAGCGGCATGCCCGGCGCGTCCCCGGAATGACAGGCAGGGCCGCTTTTCCAGCGACCTGTTACGCCTCGGTGTAAACGGCCTGCAGGAGACCGCGGATGTAACCGTATTCGAAGGCGAAGGCCTGACCGGCGGCGTCCGGCACTCCGAGGCGAGGCGCGTGATCCGGCATGATCATAGCGTCATAGCCCACCTCTTTGTAGGTGCGCATCGCTTTCACCATGTTGACGCTGCCGTTGTCCGGAAAAGTCTCCTCAAAGTTCAAAAACCCGCCGCGGATATTGCGGAAGTGAACGTTGAAGATCTTCCGCCGCACGCCGAAGTACCGGATCACATCATAAATCTGCGTGCCGGGATGGGGAAGCATTTCGGACACTGTTCCCTGGCAGAAGTTGAGCCCGTGGTAAGCGCTGGGCATGATCTCGACGAAGCGCTTGAGACCGTCGACATTCGAGAGCACGGCCTGGACGCCGCGAAAGCCCGCTTTGGGCAGGCCCGGGTCCTGCGGGTGGCAGGCCATTTTCACCTTGCACTCCTCCGCAACCGGAACCACGCGCTTGAGAAAATACGTGATCCGGTCCCAATATTCTTCTGCGCTCACGTGGCCCGCTTCGGTGAGCGGAAGATTCTCGCGCTTCGCCTCGGCGTAGTTGAACGTGCTGTAGAGCGCCCCGCCGCGGTCGCGCGTCGGCTTAGTCCTGACCACGCCGAGGACCGTGAAATTGTATTTCACCGAGGGAATTCCGGCGCGGCTCACGTTGCGAATCATCTGGCAGATCTGGCCGATTTCCTGGTCGCGTTCCGGGCTTTTGCCGAGCAGAATCGCGGGAAACGCCGCCCGCTCGATCGGAGAACTGGGCAGGGGCAACTGCACCATTTCCAGCTTGATGCCGTAAGACTCCACTTTTTTCCGCAGCCCGGTCAATCCTTCGACGCTCCAGTTTTCGTCGAAGCGAGGAGACGGCGTGCCGCTGCACATATGGCTCACGCCCAGTTCTGCGAGCACGCGCAGTGTGTCGTCAGGAGGCGTGCGTCCGAACTGGGTTCCCAGTTTCGGGCGCGCGTTCGGCGCCGGCGCGGCCATCAACTTGCGCGCCCCGCGGCTCGTCGCCGGAGTCCAGCTGGCCGCGGCGCCGCCTGCTGCTGCGAGCGATGAGTAGTGAAGAAATTTTCGCCTGTCCATCACGCCTCCCGATGAGATTAGCTCACGAATTCATCGATGCCCCTGCTTGACGAGTTGCTCACCGGACTGAACAGTCTGCGGAAAAAGCTTGGGGCGATGTCATTGTAAGCGCAGCGAAGAATCTGCTTTTGTTTGTTCTCGATCGGAACCAGCAGATGCTTCGCGGAGTTTACCGTGAGCGTAGCCGAAGGGCTCAGCATGACCGATTCCGTATTCCGCATTCCGTAAAACTCCTCGCTACGCGGAAATCGCGCGGCTCAGAAGATAAACTTTATCGCAAACTGGATTTGCCGGGGGAGATAATCGCCGGTAATTTCTCCCAAAGCGCCGTTCACCTGCTGTCCCGACTTGTTAAAGCGAGCATTGTTCTCAACCGTGTTGAATTGAGGATGGTTGAACGTGTTATAGCTTTCGGCGCGGAATTGCAGCGTTACCCGTTCCCCGATGCGAAAATTCTTGAACACGCTGATATCCCAGTCGTTCACCCCAGGGCCGCGGAAAGCGTCGGGCGCAGCGTCGCCCGGATTGGTTGTGGTTGGCGGCTGGATCACGTTTGGGTTGAAATACTGATAGAACGTTCGTTTGCCCTTGGGCAATTCCAGCGGACCCGTGAGGTTGCAGCGGCTGAAATCTCCTCCGCCGAAAAGATTCACTGAATAAGTGAACGAACATTTCAAGCTTTGGGGATAGCCGCTTTCGAACTGCGTAATCCCTGAGACCTGCCAATCGTCCAGAACCCAGCGCGCCGGGTGAAAGTTCAAATAGGTGCTGAAGCTGGGCAGGCCATACGTGTACAAGAATCTCAGAACATTGGTGCGGTCGTACGATTGAGCGCCGTATTGCAGGGCGTTGTTGAAGTACGTGGCAAAGGGGCTGTAATAGCCCATCGATTTTGACCAGGTATAGTTCGCGTCAAACGTGAGATTCTTGGCGAAGCGGTGCACGACATCGATCTGAAGCCCATTGTAATTCGAGTTGACGAACTGCTGGAGGGTGATGCCCGAGTATCCCATGTACGGCCGGAAGTAATTATCCGGCAGAGGCTTTCCGGGCTCGGTCGGATCCTGATTCTGCGGCAGAAACTCCGCGCCCGGAGGCACCGCGTCGAACGCGCTTTGCGGCTGATCGAGATGCCGGCCAAAAGTCCCGACGTACGTCACGCCCACGCGCGTCCCCAAGCCGATCTCGCGCTGGATGCCCAGGCTTTCGCTGAACACGGTCGGGTCCTTTGTGTTCGGGTTGATCGACTTAATGGCTGTGGGAAAAACTGCTGTGGTGCCCGACGTGAGCGTCGCAAACGTGCCGCTATATTCCGACGCCGTAAAGCTTGTATTCAGAACCGTGCCGACGATCAGGCTTTGGTTATCGTGCCCGTCGTAACTGACGCCGAAACCTCCGCGAAGGACCGTCTTCTGGTCGCTGGTCAACATATAAGCAAAACCGAATCGGGGGCCGTACTGGACACCGCGGTTGACCATGAAGCCCGACGGCACTCCAGGCGCCTTGGCTAAGATCAAGCCATTGCTCAAATCGCCTGAGCCGGGCACGATGGCTCCGATAAACTCGGACGGGAAGAGTTGTCCCGTCAGCGGATTCTCCGCAACCCGCTGCCCCTGAGCGTTGATCATCGGCGCATACAAGCTGACCGCCTGAGACGCCTTGTAATCCGAGGGGACAAAATTCAAGCCAAGCCCATTGGCCTGATGCCACGGCGTGTAGTAGTAGAACCGGAGCCCGTAGTTGAGCGTCAGCCGCCGCGTGGCTTTCCAGGTGTCCTGCGCGTACCATTCCAAATCCAATCCGCGGATATCCTGCACCGGCCTGGCGCTGCTTTCGGTATACGAATTGAAAGTGCCGAGCAACGCGTTTGCGAAGGGATAGTTGGCATCGAAAGGGTTGTTGATATTGTTGCTGAAATCGAACGAGCCCTCGTAGGGGAAGGACCCGCTATCGGTGGCATATCGCATCCAGTTCAAGAAAATACCGCCTTTCAGCGTATGCGACCCGCGGACGGCGGTAAGCGAGTCCGAACCGGTGAACTGGGGCGTCCACGCGTGGAAGGGGACGACTCCCGAGAATGCGATGGCGGGGGGATTCGGAATTTGGCCTCCTTCGAACGACGCCTCCGGAACCAGATGGTTCGGATTGTTCTGTGGGTATAACTGGGGAATATTGGTGCCGTTTGTCAGGCGATTCAGCGCCGCAAGCTGCCCGGCCTTCGGTGTGTCACTCTCATTTCGCGTATCCATGCCAAACGTGAAGTCGTTGATCATGGTCGGCGAAATCGTATAGGATGCGTCGATGGCAGTCACCGTGTACGGATAATGGTCGCTGGTCGTCAATTCCGGCCAGTCGGCCCCGAACAGCGCCGTATCGTCCACAGGATCGTAGTCGAGACGCCAGAAGAGGCGCAATTTCGCAGTCGGATCCCAATCGATTCGGTAAAAGTGATAGTTGTTGTAGCTCGCCAGGTAGGGTTGGTAAATGTAGTTGTATTGACCCTGCGAGACGCTGGGATTGTTGAAGTTCGGCAGTGGAAAAAGCTTCAACAGAGCCTTGCCGGCGGGCGTGATCATGTTCGGCGGAATCACGTTCCCCGTGAATTGCTGGTGGTTGTTAAACGGGTTTAGGATCGGGATCGTGGTCTGCGAGAAATCGCCATTCCGCTCCGCCATCGTTGGCATCGTGAGCGTGCTAAGGCCGCCGTTCGGACCGTTAACCGGGACGTACTCCTGGCCAATGAAGAAGAAGAGTTTGTTCCTTTGGGTGTTGAAGTGCCCGGGCCAGTAGATCGGACCGCCTACAGTTCCGCCATAATCAATGAAGCGGTCCAGGGCTTTGGGGGAACCGGTCAAATTGTTGAAGAAATCGTTTGCCTCCCACGCCTCGTTGCGGATGTAGCCGAAAAGGTCGCCGTGAAACTGGCTCGTTCCCGACTTGCTGATGAGTTGGACGTTCGCCCCGCCTGCCCCGCCGTATTCGGCGTTGTAATTGCTCGTTTCGACCTTAAGTTCGGAGATCACGTCAGGAGTCTCTCCCGCGCCGTATTGGTGGGGGTCGCGCTGGAGTCTATTGACCACGCCGTCCTCGAACACGCCGCTAAAATTGGGGTCAACACCGTTGTAGGAGGGGATGTTCGCGTTGCCCGTATCAGGCTCCAAAGAGTTCGTTGGAGTAATGGCGCCCGGCAGAACGTTCAGCAGCGAGGCCCAGTTTCGGCCGGCCATCGGCAAGTTGCTCATGTCTTTGGTGCTGACCAGTCCGCCCTGGTCGCCGCTGTCGAGTTGCACCGGCGCTCCCTGGCTGGTGACCGTCAGAGTCTGGGTGGCGCTGCCGACTTGCAGCTCGATCCTGCCGGCCGCGAGTCTCTCGCCCGCCGACAGATGAAGGTTCGTTTTTACGAGCGCCTTGAACCCGCGAGCTTCAACCCTCAGCGTGTAGGAGCCCGGCAAAACGCCCGCGATGAGGAACAAGCCATCGGACCCCGAGCGCTGGGCCGTGCGGACCCCGGTCTCGGTTTCCGTGATTGTCACCATCGCTCCCGGAACCACCGCGCCCGTCGTGTCGACCACCAAGCCGGAGATTGAGCCTCGCGTGATTTGCCCGGCCGCGGGGAGGACTACCCCTAAAGCTATAAGCGCCGCGATCGCGACCAGCCAAACCGTTGCAGAGGCCTTGGCTTTCTGTGCAATGAAATTTTCCACGGCGTCCTCCAGAATCCTCTCAAACGATATTAATGTGCGGTGGTATATCAAAGCTGGTTAATGCTGTCAAGCGTTTTCCAGCTTGGCCCCAGGAGCGCGCCCGCCGCCGCGAGACAAGACGCAAAAAGAATTCGGCCAGCGAGCAAAAATATCACGCAGAGATGCAGGACACGCAAAGGAGTTATCCTCAGGCTTCGCTGCGCCGCAGCCGTTGATCTTTACAGGTTTCAGCGGGGATGGGGCTGGCTGAGTGATCCAGTGGGCCAACCGCTTTCAGCTAGCCCGCGGGGCTGACGCACTCGGATAGGATGGGGTGGTGCTGAAAGATCCGAGCTTCTATAGCACGGAGGTGACGCGGCCTCTTCGGTTTGGGCGAAGAATATCCAGCGCATAACCCGACGACAACATTCTGTGCGCCGCAATCTGACGCTAGTGGAGATATGTCCCAGGCGAGGCGGCTTTGCAGCTCCGGCTTTACACCGTCAGCTGGCGAGGTAAACTCGCCACGACCCACGCGAAACTGCACCAATGCCGTACGCGAATGAACTCTTGACTTCCTGGGGCAAGGAAGTATGATTTCGGCACGGCCAAAATTCGGCAGCGCCCGTTCACGACGGCTGCCGGGCCAGGCAGCATACGAAGGGGAGCCGCGATGGAATCCATAAACTGGCGCTTCCGGCTCGTCCCGTGCGTTTGCATTGCTGCGCTGGGTTTTGTGCTCCCGGCGCAAGCGGCGACGCCGCGCGAGGGCTGTCTCACTTCAGCAAACGATAATCGGCAGGACGGGCTATGCTGATTCGTTTTCGCTTCCGGCTAAAGCCGAGGAAAGGATCATACGTGCTAAGAATACTTGAGACACCCTGGAAACGGCGACCACTCAAGGCGGGCTTGACGTGTTGCTTCTTGGCCTTCGCGTTATCGGTGCACGCTGCGCCGCCGCTCACGGCAGGCGCCCCAATCCTATTGCCGGGCACCCACGGCGGTTTTGATTTTATCCGCGTTGACACGTCGGCGAACCGGCTGTTGCTGGCGCACGAGAAAAATAAGTCGTTTGACGTGTTCAGTCTGGGTTCCCGAAAAATGGTGAAAAGCGTGCCCACCGGCACCTCGCAAGATGCCGCTGTAGACCTGAAACGAGGAAATTACTACGTCAGCGGCAATGATCCAGGCCGTATGGTTATCGTCAGTAGAAAAGGCCTGAACGTGATCGGAGTGGTTCCGTTGCCGGCGGACACCGATCTGATCGGATATGATCCCGTCACCGGGCAGGTTCATGAATCCAACGACACCGCCGCCGAAGAATGGGTGATCAATCCGGCCACCAAGAAAGTGGTCGCGACCATCAATTTGCAGGGTAGCGGCGTGGAAGAGCTTGCCTTTGATGCGCATTACAAACGACTGTTCCAGGCCGTTAAAGGCTCGAATACCATCGCGGTCGTTGATCCGGCCAACAATAAGCTTTTGCACGCTTGGCCGCTTGCTCCAGACACGGGACCGCACGGAATCGCGATCGTTCCTGAGAGCGACGGGTTGTTGGTGGCCTGCGCCGGCAAATTAGTGCTGATGAGTCGTTCCACCGGAAAAATTCTCGACCGGGCGGAAATCGCAAGGGGCGTTGACCAAATGGCCTATGATCCGGGTACCCATCTCGCGTATTGTGCCAGCAGGCTGGGCGTAATCTCCGTTGTGCGTGTAGCGGGCGATAAACTGACGCGGCTCGGCAGCGTCGCGGACGAAAGGGGCACGCACAGTATCGCGGTTGATCCGAAAACCCACACGGTGTGGATTGCCTATCCCAAAGGCAACGAATGCTTCGTCCAACCATTCACACCGGCTGAATAACAGAGAGCCTGAGCGGTTCCGGAACTACGGCTACGAAGGGGCGATGCTGCGCTGCCCGCGGAACTGGTCCGACCCATTGCGCGGGCAACCACCTATTGAGTCCCGCATAATATAGTGACGTTTTCAGGGCGTTGTGATATTCTTTCGGCATGGCAAATCCGGCCGGAGTGAAACGAGACTTTGTAGGTTTGGAACAGCGTCGTCTTCGGGCGGCGCGATTGTTGTCGAAAGGGATCAGCCAGTCGGAGGTTGCTCGGCAGGTGGGCGCTCACCGGCAATCGGTGAGCCGCTGGGCGCGACAGTTGGAGCGCGAAGGGCGATCGGGTCTGAAGCAGGCCGGGCGGGCGGGGCGCAAGCCGCGGCTGAGAGCGGGGGACCGAGAACGGATCGCGCGAGCGCTGAAGCGTGGCCCAGAGCAGTTGGGCTACGCCACCGGCCTTTGGACGGCGGTGCGGGTTGCGCGCCTGATCGAGCAAGAGTGCGGGGTTCGTTATCATCCGGGCCATGTCTGGAAACTGCTGCGGCAGTTGGGATGGAGCTGCCAGCGGCCCACGGGCCGGGCGTTGGAACGCGACGAGGCGGCGATCCGGCAATAGAAGCGGAAGCGCTGGCCCGAGATTAAAACAAAGCCCAAAAAGAGCGGCGAGCGATCGTCTTTGTCGACGAGAGCGGATTGAGCGAACGGTCTCACCGCTGCCGGACCTGGGCGCCGCGCGGCCAGACCCCGGTGCTGCAGTACCACTTCAACTGGAAGACGCTCTCGGCGATGGCCGGGGCGACGTGGTGGAACTTCTATTTTCGACTGTTTGCCGGAGCGATTCGCAGCCCCCAGGTGGTGGAATTTCTGCATCATCTCGAGCGGCACCGGGGCGGCAAGCTGCTGATTGTGTGGGGTGGGCTGCGGAGTCACCGCAGCCGGCTGGTTGGGGAGTACGTCCGGGCACAGCGGGGACGGATATGGCTGGAGTTTCTGCCCGCTTACGCGCCGGAACTAAACCCGGTCGAGTATTTGTGGTCGCACTGGAAGCAACACGAGCTACCGAACCTCTGCCCCAAGGACTTCTGGGAGCTCAGCCACCACGCCCGTCGGGCTTTGCGCCGGATGCGCCGCCGACCGAGACTGGTCATGGCTTTCTGGGAACAAGCCGAGCTGTTCCCGTTGTGACTATATTATGCGGAACCCAATAAGCCCTTCGGGAAGCTCGCATGGCTGCGCAGAATCGTTTTCAAGTTCCTTGAATTCGTGATCCCTCACCGTCAACGTGCATGAGCCCGGCAAGACCCCAGCAATCAGGAATAGACCGTCCGACCCCGAGGGTTGGCTGGTCATTATCAAAAGTGGTTAACACCGCCAAGCATTTTCACCCCTGTGCTGTTTACTTTCTGTTGTATTCGACCGATGATTTGCTTTAATTTATCAGACACGTCGTTCTCCGGATGATCAATGAAGCAGGCAGGCTGGCGAGGGGCGTGCTCTGCCGGTTTGACGGGACCGGACCACTCGATGATGCGGTCCGCGGGGACACTGGCGCGCGAGGCACAAGCCCGCGCGGAAACCATCCGTCACTGCGCCACTGGATGGCGGAAACGAAAATGAAAAGAAGCAGAGTTACGATCAACGACGTGGCCCGCGAGGCAGGCGTTTCCACCGCGGCGGTGTCGCAGGTCTTGAACTCGACCGGGCGAATCAGCCGGCCAACCAGCCAGAAGGTTCTCGCCGCGGTGAGCAAGCTGAAGTATTACCCGAACCACCATGCCAAGGGACTGGCCTCGGGCGTTAACCGGACTCTCGGAATCATCGTGTCGGACATCGAGAATCCCTTCTTTTCTGTCTTGATCAAAAATTACGAGGCTCAGGCGCGGCGGTACGGGTTCGACGTGATTGTCGGGGAAACGAGTTATGACCTCGCGCTCATGCGCCGATGCGCCGAACGGATGATGGAGCAAGCCGTGAGCGGCGTGGCGATCATGACGTCGGAAATGAGCACGGTATGGCTCGAGGAGATCACGCAGCGTAATATCCCGATAACGTGCTTTGACCTCGGGTTCATTTCCGACCAGGCGAGCAACATCAAAGTGAACTACGCGTCGGGAATGCTCCAGGTGGTCCAGCATCTCTACGACCTCGGGCACCGTCGAATCGCGTACGTGGGAGGGAGGCGCCAACTGAAGAATATTCTCTCGAGGCTCGACGGTTTTCTCGCGGCCGTGCGATCGCTTGGTCTCGAGCCCGATCCGATCCTAACGGGAAATCAGCGTCTGGATGGCGGCTATGCGGCTGGGATGGAAATCGCCGGCATGCCGTCGCGCCCTACCGCGGTCGTCGCCGTGAACGACTTGACCGCTGTTGGTCTGATCAACGCGTTTAACGAGGCCTGCGTTCGCGTGCCCGGCGATATCTCCGTGACGGGATTTGATAACACATACCTCGCCGCCTACTTTGTGCCCCGGCTGACTACTGTTGACATGCACCCCGACATGTTGGGACGCATTGCCGCGGACGCGCTTCACGAGGCGATCGTGGCGCCGGGCGCTCGCGCCGGAGAGTACGCCATAAAAATTGACCTCGTGGTGGGGAAGTCTTCAGGGCCCGTGACGGCAGGATGATCGGGAGCATCGGCGGCGTCGCCCGCGACAGGGCAGTCTCGTGTCACAGAAAAACGGCGGGAATCACCTATGCGCTGGTAGACTGGAACGATTTTCGCGCAATGGCTTCGTACCAGTTGAAATAGGGGAATTCGCGGGGCGCGGTGGCTTCTTCAAAGACGTTGCGGCAAAGCCTTCGCAGCGCCGGATAACCAACGCGGCGCCAGCCGACGGCGAGCTGGGAAAGCCGCGCTTGCCGGAGATTGCCCAAGGCGTATTGCCGCGCGAAGCCGTAGCCCATGGGAACGACGGCGCCGTCAGTTTCGACGACAAGCGGCGAGACCAACCTTCCCAGCGGCTCCTGCGCGATGTCGGGTGCGAGCTCGCCGGCGAACACGCGGTCCGGATGGGCGCGAAGTAACTCTCGGTGCACGAGGTCGAGCTGCACGAAAAGGCGAGTTCCGGCGATGCTCTGAATGCGAGCCGCTTCGAGGAACGCGTAAGCGCATTCCGTGTCGTCGGGGCGGTTGCCCGGCATGGCCTCGCTCGCCCGTCCGACCTCTTCGAGCGGGTGAATCTGCAACAGCTTTGCCCCTTGTTCGAGCGCAAATTCACCAGCCCACTCGAGTTCATCCAGGTTGTACTGAGTCAGCGTGAAGATGAACCCAAACGGGATCCCGGAGCTGCGAACTCCCTCGAGCCGGGACTTCATGACTTCAAAGGCACGGTCGCAGGCGCGGACCCGGTTGTGGGACGCCGGCACGCCGTCGAGACTGATCGCCAGCAGGTCCGCGCGCTCTTTCAGCATGGCCAGGCGCGGCTCGTCGAGCAGCATACCGTTCGAAGTTACCGTGGTCAAGAGTCCGCACCGGTGGGCGTGATCGAGGAGCGAGGCGAGCGGCTTGTACAGCACCGGCTCGCCGCCTGAAAATCCGGCGACCGTGAATCCTTCTCCCGCGGCGTCGGTGAGCGCATCCCGGAGGAGCTCGGCTTCGAGTTCGCCGCGCTCCTCGGGTGCGGAAGAGGAATAGCAGTGGAGACACCGAAGGTTGCACCGCCGAGTCGGGTGAATCTGCAAAACGCTTTGCTGGTCACCTGTCGGCCCCATAGCGCGTCCTTCAGCCTTCGATTTCGGGCATCTCGTTGCTTAAGTTAACGATTACCCGATCGACCACGGGTATTCCGTACGGGAATATTACGACGGTGCTCAGATTGGCCCTCGAGTTGAGAATCGATTGAACCACCCGGCCGGCGTTTTCCACTTGTATCTCGATCGAGCCATAGAATTCGTAAGGATTGGGTGGCTGGCCCTTCCAGTACCAGCGCAGAAGTTTGAACTCAGCATCTCCGGGGATGCTCAGGGCGGCCCTCAGGTCCTCCCCTGAAACAGCAATCCCTTTCTTCGCCAGGCCATCCACCAGCTTCTGCGAGCCGGTTTGAACCGCTTCGGATCCTTGCATAGTAATTCTCCTTTATCGCAACAAGAGTTTTTATGGCCTGGGTAGTAAAGAGTTGGTTAGAACATACGCTACGGCGGGTGCGATGTCAAGCAACATTCGTTTCGGCCCATCGCCACACCAAGCCTGGACATGTTATGCGCCCGGCGCGACGGCCTTCCGTGCTACGGGCTACTCTGAGTCTGCTGTCGCAACCAGAAATTCAGGTTAGCGCGAATTTCGATCACGCGCGGGTATCCCCGCGGTACATCTCGCCATCGACCAGCACATCGACACCTAACGCTTCCTGTTTGCGGATCCAGAATTCCGTAGCGTGCTTCTCCGCTTGTTCCAGTTCGGCCGCGCCTGTCTCGCCCTGCGTCAAATCGGCCCGCGCTTTCACCAGATACTCAGGCTTGGGAAGGCTTCCGACCGACGTTGTTGGCAGCAGCGGCAGATCGATCCCCAGGTGATGGAGCTTTGAGCGGCTCATGCAGCCTCATCTAGGAAGGATCTCTTGAGAGAAGTCAGATGGCGGAGTTTCAGCCGCGCCCGGTCGCGCGGCAAATATTCAAGGCCGCAAGAGGTGCTCAGATAAGCGTGTGCAGGCTTGACGTGGCGAAGCGTTAACTCAAGTTGATGAAGGACTGTAGTTTGATCCTCGAGTATTGTATTGCGGCCATCGAGCAAGCCGAAGGCAAGCTGTTTGATGCTGCCGTCGCTCTCAATCACCTGCTGCAGTTCCGAGCTGTAAGTGAAGTCCAAAATGAGAATATCAAAAGGCAGGTCTTGAAGAGTGGCATAAAGAGGGCCGAAGAGTCCGCAATCACACCCAGAGCGGCGAAGCCCGGAATCGGCTTTTTGCCCTCGCGCCCCCAAGCGCGGCGTTCAACCGCTACGGCAATCACCGATTAGAGCTTGGTCCCTCGGAAGCTAGCGGAGGCCCGGATAACCGAATCCCCCTTCCGCACCAACCTACCCTCTCCGTGCAGGCTCGTCTTTTGACCGCGCAGCAGCTTCGTTCCGGCGCGAAAGACGGCAGCGTTACACGACCGAAGCGTTACAAAAACCGCTTACCGGACGACCACGACCCGAGTCTCATAGGGTGCAAGCGCCAATCGAATCTTCCGCGATCCCTCCCCTCGGGTCGAAGCCAGCTCATGCACCGTGCCGGTTTGCGAGTCCCACACCTCGGTCCTGCTTCCTTTGGCCATCAATGTCACCTCATGTTGCAGTGGACGATCGCTCTCGTTGAAGAACAGGAAAACCGACGAGTCCTTGAGCTGGCGTCGCATGTAGCGAAGCGCCGTATCCGGAGCGTCCAACGCAAGGTCACGCCGCGGCACCGCCTGATCGAGCGCCTGCAGGATGGACGCGGGAACGACCTGAGGAGAAGGAGGTACCGGCGGTGGGCCGAAGCCGGGCGTTGGGATTGGAGATAGTTGTGCGGAGACTTCGATCGAGGCCCAGGAGAAATCCGCAGGCGTCGCGCGGCGCGCGTCGCGAATCGTTCTGCCGGCGATCAGTCGGGGCGTATGGCCAAGGAAGACCACGCGGCCGCCCCCGCTGGCGAATCGATGCAGGCGATCCAGCACAGCTTGCGACAGAAGATCCTCACCCGGCAGAATTACAGTGCGATAACGGTTTCCGCTGAGCGTTTGGAACGTGCCTGCGCCGAGAGTGAGGTCTTCGGCCAGCGCGTCCGCGTCGACGATATCAAAGTCGATCTGGTGCTCGGAAAGCAGCCGCTCGGTGGAGACAAAATCCTGGTTCGCGCCTGCATCGCCGAGCCAGAAAGAGCTGGTCGGCAGGTAAAGCGCGACCGACGCCGCCGGCCTTCCCATCGACATCAGATAGCTCATGCGTTGGACGTAATGCATCAACGCCGGAAAGCCAGGGTCGCTCATGAAGCCACGCAGCGGCCGCGCCCCGCGGCTGGTCGCCGGGAAGAACATCACTTCCACCAGATTGACGCCGCGCACGAACTGTTCGTTCAGGATGTAGCGCGCCTGCTCTACGTCCGGGATCGGGCGATAGGCCGCGAAGCTCTCAGTAAACGCTCGCGGCTTGCCGTAGACGTGCGCCTCCGAACTTGCGAGGCGCGGAAAATCCGAGATCGTGTCGGTCCAGATCTGGTGCCAGATCGTGTCGATCCCAGGCACTTCGACGTAGCGCATATCACGGAAGAAGCCGCCCTCGGAATGGGCCAATTGCATCTCCCCCTCCTCGTGGTTCAAATGTACTTGGTACTCCACGTGATTCGCCGCGCACCACTGGCCCTGCACCTGAAAGAAGCCCGCGCTGAACATCTGAGAAAATACGTCCCAGTAATCCGCTCGCACGCGCTGCTCTTCGTCCGTTAGCTTCTGCGCAAAGAAGCTCGCCACGTAGGGCCGCACGTCGTACCCTTTGATCTGCTCGAAGCGCTCAAAAAACTTATTCGTCCATGGAAGGCCGCGAATGGAATAGTCCGGCTCGTCCCCGCGGAATCCCATGATGGTTTTGCCGAACTCATCGCCTATAGTGCGCCTGTACTGGTCGTGCGTCCAAGCCACGTACTGCCTGGTCGCTGCAGGATTCAAGTAATCCTCAAGCGATTGGTCCGCATTTTTGCCGCCCTTCGGATTCGTCGCAGAACGCGTGGGCGAAGTCCTGAACTGGTGCTCGATGATCAGCACCGTCCATTCTCCGGGGGGGGCGGTCCAGTGAATCGCGCCGTGCGCCGTCGGCACCCCTTGCTGCGCGCTGTCGCTATTCACCGCCAGGACGCTGACCGTATCTGGCGATACGGTTTGCGCGAGGGTCGCGCCGCCCGCAACGGGAATTTTCTGCGCCAGCTCGAGAGCCTGCATGCGCAGATCGGGCCTGAGTTGCGTAAATTTACCGCCCGCAAAGCCGCTTGGATAGCCGGCGTCGTCCACGATCCAGACCTTCATTCCGCGCTTCTTCGCCGCCTCCACCAGCTCGCGGAAGAGCTTCAAGTAACCGTCGGACAGATACGGATAGGGCATACCCCTTCCCGCTTGCGCAGTCACTGCCCGAAAGCCGAGCGCCTTCATCGTGTCCAGATCGCGGTTGATTACGGCTTCAGTCACGTCGCCGTCCATGCCGTAATAAGGCTCCGGCCCATAGGCTGCGGGAGGATTCTTCCATCGCTTTGCCACCTGAGAAGCGGTGGGAATCTGAAGCTTCTGCCAAGGCTGCTGGGCAACCGCCAGGCAGGCAGTGCCGATGGCTGCCACAACGATCAGAAGCGCATTGCGTAAGTGTGTGGGCATAGTTTTCCGTTTCGTTTTTCGACCTGCGGCAGCCGAGACACGGGTCCTGCAGCGCGGGACACGCTCCGAGCCGCGCCACCGATCGCAACGTTCTTCGACGGACACTCCGCCCTCATCCGCCCCCGGAAGACGCAAACAGACCGAACGACTCACGACCGGGCATCTGACTTTTATGCCGTTCTGTTGCCGAGTCAAGCACTTTCAGCGCCAGAACCTATGTTTCTTACTGCGGAACCGCATTTTCCGGTTGAGCGTAGTTACACCGCTGGGGTCCGGCTGGATTATAGCTGACGATTGCAACTGGAGCGGTGAATGGAAGCTGCCGCCCCGCGTTATACAATGCGAAACAGTGCGAGCAGCTCACTGGCGCCAGACGTTCAGCCGCGATTCTTCGCACGGGTTCCTCGGTCCTGCCATCCTGCAGGCGGGAGCTTAACACTTCCCTTCGTGCACATGACGTATTCGAGCCTGCCTCGGGCAAGGACGCCCCCAAAATGTGCAGTCAAGCGATTTTGCGGGCGTGAAATAAACCATCTCATTCATCTCGCGGGTACCCAAATTCTCATCCCCTGAAGCTAGCGTAGATACAGGGCGGAAGTGCGGCCCGCGAACGAGTCGGGCGCAGACCGTTCGGTTGCGATACTTCGTGGCGCAGGAGAAGATTATGATGAGGTCATCGAATCGGTACCGAAGAAGCCGGTGGGCGGGCGCCCTGCTTTGCGTGCTCGCTTCCGCGGCCGTCGCGGCGGAGATGCCCAAAACCCCGGTAAAGACCGGCGGACGCCAACCGGCAACGGCCCGCCGCAAGTACGGCACGGTGGGGCCCAGCGGCGCGGATCAGGTGCTGAGCGCGGTGTATGACAGCTCGACGAAAGCGCTCCGAGTCGAGGGTGCAGCGAGCGGCTCCGGGGGAGGCGGCACGGTAACCAGCGTGGGTCTCGCAATGCCGGGCACGTTTACGGTGACTGGTAGCCCGATAGTTTCCGGTGGCACGATCTCGGTGAATTGGGCGCAGCCAGTGAGCATTCTCAACGGCGGGACGGGCCAGACCACGGCGGCTGCCGCGTTTAACGCATTGGCGCCTCCGACGTCGGCCGGCGGTTTACTTTACGGAGTGGGTCCCAATTCGTACGGTAATCTCGCATTGGGAGCGGGCGGCCAGTGCCTGGGTTCTACCGGCGCGGCTTTGGTGTGGACGATCTGCGGCGGGACAAGCTCGAATTTTCAAGTGAACGGCGCGAACACCAGCTCGCAGTCACCGATCAATCTCCAGAGCGGCGGCTACATCACCGTAACCAATCCGAGCGCCGGTAATGTGCAGTTTAACTTCAACGGTCCGCTGACCGTAGCCAACGGGGGCACCGGACTCATTGCACTCGGAGCATCCGGCCAGTGTCTCCAAGTTAATTCGGCCGCGACGGCGCTCCAGTACGGAACGTGCGGATCGGGTGGCGCCGGCGTCGCGCTCGAGACCAACAGCGTGAATAACTCCAGCCAGTCCACTCTCAACCTGGTGGCGGGAACGAACGTCACGCTCGCGAATACTGGCGGCGGCAACGTAACAATCTCAGCGGCCAGCGGCAGCGGGAACGCGACCGGGCTCACCTTCGGCTCAACAGTACTCGTGAACTCATCGACCCCCCCGACGGCCGGTCAGTTCCTTGAGTACAACGGAACAAGCGTCGTGGGTGGAACGCCAACCGGCAGCTTGCCCGCAAGCTGGAGCGTCGCGGCGGCAACAAACGCCGTGACTGCCCAGCCCGCCGGGTCGCAGGACGCTACGACCCTAACGCTTGCGCCGTCGCTGACGAGCGGCGGCACGGCTGACATTTTCGACGTGTGCAGCACGAACCCTTGCTCGAATGGCACGAAATATTTCTGGGTCTCGTATAACGGAAACATGGGAATGAGCGGCAATCAGTGGCAGCTTGGAACCTCGGCCCAGGCGGCGCAGAGTTATCTGCGCATGTACGGCGGCTCAACGCCGAACGCTCCGGCATATCTCGATCTGCTCGATTCCACGGGAACGCACCGCACCGATCTATTTTCGTCCGTCTCAACCGCCGGAATTGCATGCGTCGGCTCGGCGCTTCCGGCGGGCGACTGCGGGCCGGCGGTGAGCGGTACCAACACGCTGGTTAGTTTTGCGAGCTCGGGTACCGCGCCCACGACTGGCAACTGCGTCAAATGGACTTCTTCGTCGCAGGTCGGCGATGCGGGTGCGGCGTGCGGGTCGGGGGGCGGGGGTGCAGTTGTCTATTCCACGCAGCAGGCCGAGAGTAATGCGGGAATCGCTTCGACCACGATGGTGACGCCCGCGGCCAACCATGTCTATCGTTTCTCGGCGAGCCTTGTGATTACTACGGCCGCTTCATGCACCGGGACGCAGCCGACGGCGAACCTCTACCTCAATTACACGGACTCAAATTACACCGGCGCTTCGACCGGCAATGTCGTTGTGCCCGTCTCATACGACACTGCCGGCGGCGCTTTCCTCTCGCACCCCAACATGGCGGGCGCCACCGGCTACGTCGCTCACTTCGCGCCGACAACGATTTCTGCCGCGACCGGCCAGCCCGTGAGCTACGAAGTCCTCTTTACGGCAGGTACAACCTGCTCAGCAAATCCGTCATACGTCCTGGAGCCAGTTTTGGAGCAACTGCAATGACCCGATGGCACAAGCTCGCGCTCGTTATTCTCCTCTGTTTCCCGTGCGCTGTTCCCTCTTCCCTGCACGCGCAGGCGTGGTCCGGCATCATCGCCCCTGGCCGCGCGATTGACTGGGCGAAAGCAGGCGTGACGGGAGGTATCCCGCTTGACAGCTCCATTCCCCAGTGCGGCGCGACGATTGCGCCGACCGGATTGGTCGGCTGGAAGGCAAACACGGTCTACGCTGTCAATCAAAAGATTAGCGATCCGGATGGGAACACAGAAATTGTTAGCGCCATCACCGGAGCAGGCGAAAGCGGAGCGACCGCTCCGGCGTGGCCGCTTACGGCGAGCGCGACGGCTAGCGACAATCAAGTGACATGGAAGCTGTTGCTTAGCGGAACACCCGCAGCGTGGGCGGCAAACACGGCTTACGCCGTGGGTGCTCAGATCACAGACAGCAATGGCAACGTCGAAACGGCCATTGTCGCCGGAAAAAGCGGGACGGGTGCGCCGAATTGGGGCAGTTCGGCCCCCTACGTCGTTACCGAGGGACCAACGGGGTCTCCAGCCCCTTACCTGACGTGGTACTTGGGTTCTGCGGGGACCGACACTTCGGCGATTGATGCCGCACTGGTAAGCTGCGACGGAAACATGCGGGGGAGCGCCGCGATTCAGGCCGTATCGTTGGCCGCGGGCGATTTCTACACGTCGGGGATTGTTTTCCCAGGTTTTGCCGCCGATGAGGTGCTCAGGGGCGCAGGACCGGACAAGACAGACCTGATGGTTATGAAAACTGTGGGTTGTGTCGAAGCATCTGCGATTTGTCTCCGTGGGAATGGAACGAGCTTCGGATATTTTGGGACCGGCGCAGGGTCGGCACCCTGGACGGGCGATAACGGCAACGCCAACAGCTACGCCAAGGGTGACAGCATAATTGATGTAGGGGCGATTGACGGCTCGACTCCCTGTTCGACGGATAATCAATTCTGCGTGGGGCAGGCGGTGATCCTCGATCAGCGTGACGACGGCGTGGGCGTCCTTCCCGGATCGCCAACGCCCGCGGTCGCAGCGACCGGCGCCGGCTCGACGACCTACACCTATGTCGTCCAGGCGACGATCCAGAACGGCTTGCCGTACTGTTCGACGAGCGGAGGATGCCCGGCGGCCCCTGGGAACCAAGTCTCGGTTACCAACGCCGCAACGCTCAGCGCAAGCAACTACAACACGATCAGCTTCTATGGATCGGCGTATGACACGAGTTGTGCCGTGTACCGAATCGCGCCGGCGCCTGTGGTGCTGGTAGGAACGAAACCGTGCGGCGATAACGGCGGCTACTCCGTTACGGATCAAGGCGGAACGCAAACGTCTGCGAGTCCTGCCACGGCGACGGTAGTCGGTGCGAGCGAAAGCGGCACGACGGCGACGATCACGACGACGATCCCGCATAATTTCAAGGTGGGCGACACGGTAGGCGTCGCCGAAATCGGCGGCGGCTATGCGACCGGGGGCTTTAACGGCATCTACAAGGTGACTGCGATCCTCACCACCGCAACGAAGAACGCTTCCTGCACGCAGGCCGCAGGGGCGTTCGACAACGAAGTGGAGTGCGCTGATCCGAAGTCATTGGAATTTCAGTACACGGTTGGGGTCGGCGGAACGACGGACAACCCGGCATATAACATCACGAGTGCGAGCTGCAGCGGCGGGACGGAGACGATCACGATTGCCGGCGGTGCGGACCAGATTGTGGTCGGCGACACGATCACGGTGGCCGGCAGCAATTCCGCATCATTTCCCATCACAAATGCACCAACGATCAATGGCATCACATTTTCGACGACGTGCCCATTCAGCGTTACTAACCCGGCGACGGTGAGCTACGTGCGGAGCGGGATTCCGGCGAGCGGGTTTGCAAACGCGGGCGAGAACGACGGTGGCTGGGTCGGGGAAGACACCGGCGGCGTATTTCAGAGCCGGGGTGCGAACGTCTTCATCAACTCGAATCACAGCGGTATCGGAAGAGGTTGCCCCGACAACGGCGACTCGCTTTGCGCGAGCGGCGAGATCAGCAGCCGGATGCAGTCAGAGATGAAGACGATTACGGCGGTCAACGGAAGCCAGCTTACCATCTCGCCGGGCATCTACATGACCAACTGGCGGGCGGGGAACGCGCCGGGAATGTGGTGGGGCGGCGGACGCAACATTGTGACGGGGAGTCTGACGGAACTGGCGACGAACGATGGGATCGAGAACTTGACCTTCGACGTGAGCCAGGACGGGGGCGGCGGCAGCGAGGGAAGCATTACGCTGTTTAACACCGCAAACTCATGGATTCGAAACGTGCGAGGACTTGATGGCGGCGGGATGATGATCCTCGTCGAGAACTCGGACCACGATTCTATCGTGGACAGCTACTTTTTTGGCAGCAAGCACTGCCAGGAAGAAAGTTACGGAATCGACTCGATTGGCGGGGCTGACCTTTTGGTTCAGAACAACATTTTTCAACACATCTCGCCGGGTCTTATGATCGAGAGCGATGCAGGATCGGTCGTGGCTTACAATTACGCCGTAGATGATTGCTACGATTTTGTGACGTGGCTGAACCCGTCCGTCTACGGCAATCACGGGTCTGCAGGGTACGAACTCTTCGAGGGAAATGACGCGAACGGCTTTGGTGCGGACAACATCCACGGCATGGCGGACTTTCAGACGCTCT
>JBOGKE010000095.1:0-2933 GCA_050745265.1 Terriglobia bacterium | reverse complement strand
GTGACGGGAGGCGAAATCTCAACCTATCGGTGCCTGGCTTATGTGGCCCAGACGATGGAGTACCGCTGGAGCTTTCATCCCCTCTCTCAATGGGCTTCCGTTTACACACAAAACGCCGCTTGACCCGGAATAGCGCTTGCGGTGGCTTCTCTGATTGTCATGCCCTTGCTTTCGCGCGCCAAGAAGAGTGTGGGAAACGCACTGGGCAGCGCTGCCATGAAAGCGGATGCACGACAGACGGATTTCTGTGTCTGTCTCTCGGCGATCCTGCTGGCCGGTCTCGTACTTAATGCGACCTTGGGATGGTGGTGGGCCGACCCGGTGTCGGCACTGGTCATGGTTCCAGTCATTGCGAAGGAAGGATTCGAGGGAATAAGAGCGAGGCGTTGTTGCTAGCCTGCTCCGCGACGCTCCCGCGAGAAGGCAGGTGACCCGGCTGCGGATTTTATAACCCACGAGTGTTGTAAGTCCTTTTTCACGCAGCGTTATCGCGCCAGAAATCGCATGGCTAGGCGGCGGTGCGCACCATTGAAAAACGGAAGGGCAAGACTAACCAATTCGGATGGTTGCAGGCCCCCGCAACCACTTACTGGCAGCGCCAAAGCACCTCTGTGCACAGAACAAGCTGAAAGGCTTGCCAACTATTGTGGAGGCGTGTGTGTGACGGGAGCGGCATGTGCAGGCGCGTTGAAGCGGTGCAAGGACGCCGTCACAGGGCTCCACATAACTTGACAGAGCACACGTAGAGAAGAAGTAAGCGTCGGGCGAATACCGTCTTGCGTTCGTTATCGAGTTTTCGAGGAAGGCAGCGGCGGATTAATCTCGTCGGTGAAGATATCTTCAGTGTAGGCCCTGGCGATCGCCAGATCCAGGCGGATTAACAGCTCGAGGAGTGTTTCGTGCGGGCGGCGCCGGAGCATCGCCAGGGTTTGGCCTTCGTCCGAGGCTACGGCCACGCATCCGATCGGTCTGACTTCGCCCACCGTGATCTCACCGTGGTCAATCAGTTCGGTGATGTGAGGCCAAGGCGAGAGAACCGCGTCCGACGGCTTATGCTTTTCGCTTACGCTGCGGGATCGTCTGTGGCGATGAGGTTTGGGCGATCTTCCACGGCAACAGTTCCTCGATGCGCTTGATCGGATGGTCCGCGATGCGCGCCAGAACTTCGGCGAGATACTGCTCCGGATCGAGGCCGTTCAGCTTCGCTGTGCCGATCAGGCTGTAGAGAATCGCCGCGCGCTCGCCACCCGTATCCGAACCCGCGAAGAGATAATTCTTCCGGCCCAAAGCGACGGCACGCAGCGCCCGCTCCGCCGCATTGTTGTCGATCTCCAACCGACCGTCGCCGGCGTAATGCACCAGCGCCGGCCACAGCCCCAACGCATACTTCACCGCCGCCGTCGTGTCCGATCTCCGCGACAGCTTCGTCAAACAGCTTTCGAGCCACGTGTGCAACGATTCGAGCAGAGGCCGTGCACTCGCTTGCCGCACTTCGCGCCGCTCACTCGGCGGCCGGCCCCGAATCTTGCTCTCGATCGCATATAAGTCTGCGATCCGTTCCAGCGCCTCCCCGGCAATGGGCGATCGGTGCGCCATCTCGAGATCGTAAAATTTCCTTCTCACATGCGCCCAGCACGGCACTTCCTGAATGCGGCCACCCTCGTAAAGCTGATTCCATCCGGCATAACCATCCGCCTGCAGCGTGCCCCGGAAATCCGCCAGATGCCGAGCCGGATGCTCCCCTTTGCGGTCCGGCGAATATGCAAACCACACCGCCGGAGCCGCCGCATCGCCCGCCGGCCGGTCGTCACGCACGTAGGTCCACAGCCGCCCCGTCTTCGTTTTGCCCGCCCCCGGCTGAAGCACCGGCACCGGCGTATCGTCGGCGTGCAGCTTCTCCGTGGCCATCACATACCGCCGCAGCGCCTCGGCCAGCGGTTCCATCAATTCGCTCGCCGCCCCCACCCAGTCGGCCAGCGTCGCGCGATCCAACTCCACCCCAGCCCGCCCATAAATCTCCGACTGCCGATAAAGCGGCAGGTGATGCGCGTATTTCGAAACCAATACATGGGCCAGCAGCCCCGGCCCTGCCATCCCCCGCTCGATCGGACGCGAAGGCGCCGGCGCTTCCACCACCCGTTCGCAGCGCGTGCAACTCAGCTTCAAACGCACGTGCCGGATCAGCTTGAACTCCGCCGGCACATACTCCAGCATCTCCGAAACTTCTTCTCCCAGCTTCCGCAGCCTGCCGCCGCACTCAGGACAACTCGGATCTTTCGGCTCGTGTCGATGAGTTTCGCGCGGCAAGTGTTCCGGCAGCGGACCTCGGGCAGGATGGACCTTTGAAACTGAACTGGGCAGGACCTCGGCGGCGGCCGTTTCAACGTTCTTCGTCTCGCTCGCCTCCAGGTCCTCCAGTTGCAACTCCAGTTGCTCGATTTGGCGCGCCAGCTTCTCCGATTTACGCCCGAACTGCATCCGCCGCAGCTTCAGAATCAGCAGCTTCAGCCGTTCGATCTCCGCCTTGTGCGATTTGATCTCGGCTTCACGCACGGCGAGCTCGGACTGGTGCTGTTCTTCTTTCGCGGTGAGTTGCTCGTGCTGTGTGAGAATGAAGGCTCTCAGGGCGGCGATATCAAGTGCGTTCAGATCAGGAAGTGTCGCGCGCACCGTCATTGCGCGTCAGCATGCCAGAACTGTTTTGAAGCGCAAGAAAAAAACGCACGAAGATGCGTTAAATTCGAAAAAAGTTATCGAAAAAAATGCGCGGGATTACACGACCATCTCAGGCGCCGCGCTGCGCACTGGATGCCGCCAATCAATCCCTTCCAGCAGCATCGAAAGCTGCGCCGGCGTCAGCGACACCACCCCGCTCGTCGCTTGCGGCCAAATGAATCGACCCCGTTCCAGCCGCTTCGCGAAAAGACACAGCC
>JBOGKE010000094.1:0-10388 GCA_050745265.1 Terriglobia bacterium | reverse complement strand
GGCGGGCGACGGGAACCTGGCTGGTGAGGATGGTGGAGCGGAGCGGATAGCGATCCTCCGCAACTTCCAGAAAATCGCGCCGCTCGCTCACCTGCTGCCGATAGCCGATCCGGTGGAGAAACTCGACCAACACGCTCAGCCCTCCAAATGGCGTCACGGCCCTCGGCGTCTGGCGTAAAACCACTTTCTTTTGTCCACAAAGCGCGCTCAGTTCTCGTTGCACTGTTCTGTTCCTCCGAAGATTTGTCTAATCAACTTCAATCTAACGGATTAGAACAGAACAGTGCTCCTCAATTTACGAATTCGGGATAAATCTTTGCCTTGCCTTCTGGTAAACTTTTCTGTGTATTACAAAATGTCATCGAGGAACATGCCGGCCGCCGCAAAACGGCAGATTAAGCCGCAAAAGCTGAAGGCTGTACGCGAAGACAATGCCTCTCGTTTTTCTGGATACTCCGCAGATTGATCTGTTAGAGAAGACGCGCCGAAATAGTCCTGATCGTTATAGCTCCGTTCAGACGAAATGGAGCGCCCGTGGATGCTCGCTCGTCTTTACGGCAACGCAGGCGAGTGAATTGGGCCGTTACGGAAACAGCATAAGCCGCCAAGGAAGGTACTCAGTTCTTGCGGATTTAGCGCCAATTCGCACCGACCTGCCTTTGCCGCCGGATGGCGCGATTAAACCGCGGATTCTATTCGAACATGAAATCGTTCGTGCTATTTGTGATCGTGATCTCGCAAACGCGTTCGGCCCGGTCGTAGAGAAACAGCTTCAGAGTTGGAAGGATGTGCTTCCCGGTTGTCTGGACACCAAGAACGCATTCTTATTGCGGGTAGCCGAGGATGAAAGTCTGCAAAATGTTTTTAATTGCATGTATGAAGCTGGTAGATTCGCAGCCAACGCGGAGAGAGCGCGCGCTTCAAAGAGGAAGACACCTCATGTACGAGATTTGCCAACTTCCCCGCTTAGCACCGAAAATGCACTTGTGTATAGAACAGAATTGAAGGGGCATTTCGAATCGCGGAAAGATCAAATTCCGTTCAGCAGCTTGCCTCCTGGTTCTGCTGAAGCGGTTTTGGCGATCGAGGATTCGGCTCTCAAGTTTATTGACCGGATGCAAGAGGTGGGGCCTCGGGCAGCTCTCCTTGAAGCATTGCCTGTCACTGGGCTGAATACGGAGGCGGTATGGAAACAACTGGGGCACGGTTACGCAAATTTGTGGTTCTTTCAATTTCAAGTACGCAAATTTGCGGCCGAACTGCTCGGTCTCGGTGAACAGCACCAGGAATTCCTTGTGCAGACCTTATGTCTTGCCGACTGTCCGGGTTCTTGGCTCTATTTTAGGCTGAGACGCTGCATCGGACGCGGCTCTCTTAAGCCATTGCCCAATCATCTTCACGATGCGGAGCGCCTAGCTTACTTGCCTTATGTTGACCTGTTGCTGACAGATGCGCAAATGGTCGAATTCGTGCGACAAATACAGAACGACGAATCTACGCCCGTCCGAATTAAGATGACCCGCCCTCCTTTATCCATTTCACACTCTATTGACGCACTTGAAGAAGCGATTAATCACCTTGATTCCTAGCCGGAATTTGAGTAGCGTGCCCATGCGGCTTCGACATCGCTTGGGCCTCATCAAAATTGACGCATATCCGATTTATTTAATACGGCGAACTTAATACGGGTTGGAAAGCTTTTCAACCCAGCGCTCGCGCGCTTGCGCTGATTATTTGTTGAGATTATTTTCGACCGGCGCGGGCGCTTCGCCTTCGTGGTGGCCAAGCATCCACTCCAGGCGATGCTCAAGCAAGGGTTTGCGCATCTCGCCCATGATTCTTCCAGCGATTTTCCCATCGGGGCCGATGAATGCCGTTGCAGGCACGGCGGGGCCGAGCTTCCACCGGTCAAGATCGTCCGCGGTTCCGCCAGCCCAGACAGGAAACGTCACGTGATATTTCGATAGGAAAGCGCGAATTCTATTCTCATCGCCTGGCTTATCGAGAGAGATGCCGATCACGACCACCCCGCGATCCCGGTATTTCGCTTCTTCCTGAACGAGCATCGGCATCTCCTGCTGGCAAGGCTCGCACCAAGTCGCCCAAAAGTTCAGCACAATGATTTTGCCGCGATACGGACTGAGGCTTTCTGTCTGACCGCTTAGGTCCCGGACCTTCAGCCTTGGCAACGACCTTTTTGCAAGCAGGGCCGCCGGCGCGCAGAGCAATAGAAAGGTGAATGCGAAGAGACCAACCGTTTTTGCAGTGTTCATGATGGCCAACCTTTGATCGTGATGGCGGAGAATCCCAGCGAATTGCTTAGGCCGGAGCAGGTTCGCAAGTTCGCATCAACGGGGCCCGACTCCGAGCAGCTGCAACATTTTTCCTGTGTCATTAGTGGGCAGCTTGCAATCGTACTTGAGGCAGACATACGCGGTCGGCCCGCCATCCATGCCTGATTCGTATCGGGTGTAATCCGCCAGATGGATGATGCCAGGCGAGGAACTTTCTGTGGGGCGCAGCAACACTACCTTGTCCGGCAAAAACGGAGTCTCTGCGGCTTGGAGCATCGCCTGGGTCGCGGGCGCCTTTGAATTTCCGGCAATGACAACTTCGTAGGAAGGCCCCAATGCATAATCCGCCGCGACCAGCGCTTCGGGATACTCATCAGGATCTTTCAGGATTGCTCCCGCGAAAGCCTTCTCGGTTTGGACCGCCTTATCCATGAGGGCAGTTTGGCCGGTCATATCCGACAGGCGGAGCAGATTCAGGATTTCCACCGCATTCCCCGAAGGCAGCTCCACGTCATCAATATTCTTCTCGCGCGCCAGACGGTTTTGATCGTCGTCGGCGGTAAAAAAGAAGCCGCCATAGTTGGAATCCCAAAAATGCCGCATAAGCTGCGAATTCAGATTCACCGCAGCCTGAAGATACAGCGTGCGGAAATCCGCTTCATAAAGCTCAAGGAGCCCCCACGTGAGAAATGCATAGTCATTTAGGTTTCCGGGAATCGCCGCTTCGCCGCCTTCATAGACGTGCAAGAGCCGGCCGTCTGACGTGCGCGCCCGCTTTAATAGGAAGTCAGCGGCGCGCGCGGCGGTCTGGGCATATTGCGGGTCGCCAAAAGCCTGCGCCGCTTGTGCGAACGCAGCGATCATCAGACCGTTCCAACCCGTAATGATCTTTTCGTCTATCTGCGGATGTGGACGCTTTTGGCGAGCCGCCAGTAGGCGCGCGCACGCCGTCTGGACTCGCGCCCGGAGTTCGTCGGCCGGCGTTGTTATCTGCGCCGCAAGCGCAGCGGAAGGCCCTCGCCAATAGAGAATATTCTCTCCGTTTCTTGCTCCCGGGAAGTTGCCGTGCTTGCGAATGTCAAAAGCGTTCAACAGGAGATACGCTGCCGCGGGGTCAAGCGCCTCCTGGATTTGCTTTTCGGTCCACAAATAATAGCCGCCTTCGGCGCCGCCGGAATCCGCGTCTTGCGCGTCGTAGAACGCGCCTTCAGGCGACGTGAGGTCGCGCCGAACGTAAGTCAAAATCTGCCGCGCGGTTGTTTCATACCGCGGCTGCCGCGTAGCTTGATAAGCCTCAGTGTAGGCGATCGCAAGAAGCGCCTGATCGTAGAGCATTTTTTCGAAATGCGGCGTGCGCCATTCCGCATCGGTTGCATAGCGGTGAAAACCGAATCCGACCTGATCAAAAATGCCTCCCCCGCGCATCGCATCTAAAGTCTTTTCGGCCATCTTCAGCGCGTTCGCATCGCCATCTCTTTTCCATGCGCGGAGCAGAAAGAGGATATCCAAGGCAGGAGGGAATTTTGGCGCTCCGCCGAAACCGCCGTTCCGCGAATCAAAACTGGATGCGAGCTGGTTGGATGCTGACTTTAAGGCTGCAGCGCCAAGCGCTTGGCCTGGAGCATTTACGTCGAGATTATGCTCAAGAAGTTTCGCCAGCTTCTCGCCGCCATTCATAAGCTGGGCGGGATTCCTTTTCCATTTCTGCTCAATTTCAGGAATCAGCTCGAGCATTCCTGTCCGCCCCCGCTCGCTTTCACGCGGAATATATGTGGATGCGAAGAAGGGCTTGCGGTCCGGCGTCATGATGACATTCAAAGGCCAGCCGCCAGACCCCGTCAGCATCTCGCACACGGCGAGATATTGATTGTCCACTTCGGGACGTTCTTCACGGTCGACAAGTATTGAAATGAAATAGCGGTTGATCAACTGCGCCACTTGAGGATTTTCAAAATCTTCCCGCTGCATCACGTGGCACCAGTGGCAGGAGGAATAACCAACGGAGAGAAAGATCAATTTGTTCTTGCTTCTTGCTTCCGCAAACGCCTCTGGACCCCAGGGATGCCAATCCACTAAGTCATGGGCGTGTGCAAGCAGGTAAGGACTTTTTTGTGCGGCGAGCCGGGAATGATATGCGACGGCCGCGGAAGCGTTCTGTTCAGCAGGAAGGAATCCGGCGGCCATCACGATGACGCACGCGAGCATCAGAGCGACTCGAAAAGAGGAGCGCCACATCCTGCCTGACGCCGCGACTTGCTCAGTTAAGAACTTGGTCAGATCCATCGGCTGATCGGACATTGTATTCCATCTTCGAAAGAAGAGATCGAGCCGTAAACCCTCGCGCGGCTTGCGACTCGATCTGAGGGGAGGAATCAAAAGAAGTGAGAAACGCTGGCAAGCCATACATAGTTGGCGAATGCGGCGTCGCCTCCGGGAATGCCAGCGGCGGTCTCCGGTACATTGCGCTCGCGGGTGCGGTATATAGCTTTTCCCACGCTGACGCTGTACATGTTCTTTCCCCGCGAGTAAATCATGCCCGGCTCGAGCGAGACGGCGTAACCCGGTCTCCTGAACCCGTCACTCTTGCCAAAGATGTCTCGCACGGGAACTCCCTCGTCGCGCGGCCCAAAGGTCAGCACAAGTCCTCGAATCCGCTCTATAGGATACGCGTAACCCGCCTCAGCCAGATATTCATCCGTTATGGAATTAAGGTAGTCCGCCGCAGGCAAGCCCGCCGGGTAGTGATGCTCGGAATTGACGTTGTTGGCATCCTGCGGCGTGGCGGTGTAGCTTCCGTCTGCGTACACCACACCTTTCTTGCCAGCGAGGTGAAATGCCTGAAACTGGCCTACAAGGCCCCATCCTCCGCTGCCCGGCTGAACGGAGAAGTCAACCGGTCTCGGTTGCTTTGTACCGCCATTGAGGATTGTGTTTTGCACGTCATCGTTGCCCGTTGGCAGCTGCATGCCAAAACCGATGGAAATGTTTCCGCGATGCGGCTTTGTCGGCGACCATATCCAGGATTGGGCCGTCAGAACCGTGTCTCCAATGCCCTCGGCTCCATATATGATCGGGGAGCTTTGCGAATGCCGGGTTGCGAACAGAATCGGCACATCTCCGGTTAAGCTCCAGCGTGGAGTGGCTTGGTAAGTTAAATTGAAATCGGGTATGTTGATTTTATTCATCACCTGCGATTGCTGTTCCCGCCGGTATTCCTGATACGTGGAGCCCACAAAATGCATGTAAGAATACTGGTGGCGGAAGCCGACGGTCAGCTCCCATTGATGCGGCGCCAGATACCCGCCCTGGTTTTCTGGCTTGAGCACACCTTCGCTAGTCGCCGAAAGCGGGTTGATCACCTGTTGGGTCGATCGCGCCACGATGCAGCCCTGCGCGAGTAGATTCGGGGCCACAAGCGCGACCATGAGGACCACCGCCACGATAGCTGCAAGCTTCCGGTTCCATCCGAACTTTTCCCACCGTGCGATGCCCGAGCTGCTCTGAACCTCAGTCATTCTTCTTCGCTCCTCGCTTTTGAGTATGGATAGGCTTCACACGTTCACTCGAATCAGCCCAGCCTGTACTTTTAGAAAACAAAGAGACTTTATAAGAGGTGTTGAAGGCGATCAATAATGCGTCTCAAAGCATTACTCACCAAAAACAAAGTATTGTGGGAATTTAAATCAGTCTTTCGAAATCAACGATCGTGCGCGCCTGTAGCGTTGCACTCATGTACCTGCGTATTTCAGCCTCGACCGCTACGCCGGGCCGGGAGCAACGACGATCCCTTTTGCTTTTGGAAGGCCCTGATTCACATCGTCGAGGAGCACATCGTCCGCCGACGCAACGGAAAGCAGCACCGGAAGGCATGAAGTTCTGACGCTGAAGTAGTTATACCAATCTGCCCCCGCCGGAAGATAGACCTCGCGGCTTGTCTGGCCCTGCTGGTAGACAGGCGCGACCAGAAATGCCGGGCCGAACATGTATTTGTGGCGCCGGTCCGCCGCGCCCACCCAGTCGGCAATGGCTTCGGCGGTTAATTCGTCGGTATCGATGGGAGTGAGTTGCGACGAGGGGACCGCCATGGTCCGGCCATGCCACGTGATCAGCACGAGCATTTCGCTGGAGCAGGCATCTTCAGGAGCCATACGCCGGACTGTGATCGTTTCTCCTGTGCGGTTCGCCACACTAGCACCACGTCGATCCCGCGGCGGCGCGCGGCTTCCAGCAGTTGCTCTCGTCGCTCCCGCTGGGAAGCGCCGGAGCCGATTTTTTTGAAAGGCGATCCTCCAACCGCGACGGGTGGCGTATTCCCGCTGGGCACGCGTCTGCATGGGGACGGTCTGCTGGTCGTGGGTCGAGACGCGAGCGTAAAGACCTACGCGAAGCTCCGATTGGCCCCGCCCAGAGGGGTGGCCAAAAACCCTGCCCGATTTCACTCTCGTCCGTGCGCGTTTTTGGCCCATTTCAAAGGATGGATCGGCCCGGCTTTAATCTATGGTTTCCGGCCAGTCGGCAGATCGCAGAACCCAAAAACCTTAGTTTGCCTTGGCCGCCTGTCTAGCGCTGCTTCGCGCCGAACGTCACCTGCTATAGCCGCTTCAAAACGCACCGAAATGCCAGTTCGGCGGCGGCCCCTTGATTTCGAACCCGCTCGGCGGCTGAACAGCCAGCAGGTACCGCACAAAATAATCCCAGCGCCGTCGCATCAGATACAGGTTGGCTCCTTCGCCGTGAAACATGTTGGGGACGAAGAGCATATCGAAATCTTTGTTCGCCTTCATGAGAGCGCTCACCAGACGCATGGTTTCCGACGGAGGCACGTTCGGGTCAACGTCGCCTTGCACCAGCAGCAGGTGCCCCTTCAAGTTCCCTGCCAGCGTGACGTTTGAATCCTCAACGTAGCTCTTCCCTAACGGATAACCCTCATAAAGCTCGTTCCACCACGCTTTGTCGAGGCGATGATCGTGGTTGCCGGAAATCGAGACGCCCACCTTGTAAAAATCAGGGTGAATGAGCATCGCGTGCGCCGCATCGTACCCGCCTGCGGAGGTGCCGTAGATGCCAACTCGCGACAGATCCATCCAGGGATAGCGCGCCGCCATTTGCCGCATCAGCGCAATATGATCCGGGATGCCCTTCCGCCCAAGGTTACGGTAAGAGGCATCGTGGAATTCCTTTGAGCGGCCCGCGGTTCCGCGTCCGTCGATCATCACCACGACAAAACCCAGCTCCGACACCGCCTGCTGCTGCCGGCAGCAAGCGGAAAATGTCTTCGGTACAAAGAAGCCCTGCGGCCCCGTGTAGATGCTCTCGACCACGGGGTATCTTTTGGAAGCATCGAAGTTCGAGGGACGCCAGATGAGGCCGTAGATCTCCGTCACGCCGTCGGCCGCCTTGCCCTTGAACGGGACCGGGTACTTCCACCCTGTTTTCAGGAGCCGCTGAGGGTCGGTGCGCTCGCGGACCCGCACGATCGAGCCGTCCGCCGTCTTTCGCAGCACCGCTTCTCCCGGCAGGTCGGGACGCGAATAGTTATCGACGAAGTAGTCGTGATCGGGCGAAACGCTCACGTTGTGGTCCGCATCTTCCGGATCGAGAAGCCGCAGATTGCCGCCGTCCAAGTTCACCCGGTAGAGATGCGCTTGGTACGGATCTTCACCCGGTTGCTTTCCGGCGGCGAGGAAATAGACCACCCGGTTTTTTTGATCGACAGACACGATGCGGCGCACCACCCAGTCGCCCTGCGTGACGGAGTTTTCCAATCGTCCGCTGTTCGCGTCGTAGAGATATAACTGGTTCCATCCCGTTCGCTCCGAGGACCAGAGAAACGCCGATCCGCCGTTCGCCGGCCTGACGAAGGTCTCGCCCGGATCGATGTACGTGTCTGACTTCTCCGTAATGACGGCACGCTGATCGCCGGTACTAGCATCCACTTCGCGAAGCGCCACGCTGTGGTAGCCCCGGCTGTAGTGGAGGTAGGTAAAGTGGTTGCTGTCTGGAAGCCAATCGAAGTACGGGCCGCCCTGGAAATCGACGAACAACGGTTCTGTTTTGACGTCGACCCGCCGGCCAGAGGGAACGTCGAAGACCACCGGCATCGTCTGTGCCAGCGCTTCCCCCGGCAGCGGATACGCAGTGACAAAGACTTTGGGCCGTAGCTGGTCGGGAGGCGCGTATTGAATGCTCGTCAGGCGCGCGGCGCGACGGGAATCCATGCGGTAGGTCGCGAGCTTCGAAGAATCCGGAGACCAGTAAACGTCCGGCCGCTGGCGAACATCCTCCTTCCCTTGTTGCACCAGCAGTTGAAGGTAAGGAATCGGCGTGGCGTAGTCCCATTCATTCCGGCCGTCGTCGGTGAGCTGCACGACTTGCCCCGTCTCAACCCGCCGGATGTAGAGGTTGTGATCTTTCACGAGCGCTTCCCATTTTCCGTTGGGCGAGCGCACGGCCCACGCGTCGCGTGGGGGTGCGCTCGACCGGGCGCACCGGTAAGCTTCGAGCGAGCACCGCCAGTGCGCGGCGCCTACAGAAAATTCGATAGCCGTGCCGTCATCTGTGAAATTGAAGGTATCGAACGGGAGAGCCGTGGCTGAGTACGTCTGGCCCGCGGCTTCGCCAAGCGCCGCGGCGAGCCTCGCTTGATCAAAGGCGGGAGATTCCGCGCCGGTCGCAGGAGTGTCGCGAAGAAACTCCTTCCCCTGCGGGCTCCGCTTCAGATACCAGAACTGATCTCCGTTAAACCAATGCGGGCGGACATTGGCGATAGAGACCAAATGTTCGGTATTCCAAGGCAGGAAGCGCTCGGCGCGATCGTAGTCGGCGCGCGTTCCCTGGGCGTGCAACGACGGCGCAAGGGCCAGCGTACAGAAAAGAAGGGTTGCGGAAATTGAAACCGCCAGCTTCGCCGCGCTGCTGATAGCACCCCTACTTAAGCACTTCTCGACGGGCTTCACGGCCGACCTCCTGCGGGCTTCGAGATTAGATACAAAACTGTATACTATATCAGAGGAGTTCGACTTCGATTGCATCACTTCAGCCATTCCGCATCCGCTCCAGGTCCCCGTCCAGGAACCGAATTCGCGTACCGGTTGCTCATCCCTCCCCGGCGGCACCGCCGCGTCCCGATTCACGATCTCGAGTCCTGGTTCTGCCGAATTCAGCCGCCGGGCGATCTCCCGGGTTTCTCGCGAATTGAACCGCTTTCTTTTCTGCAACCGCTCGAACGTAGCCCTTTGCGCTTCGCCATGCCATACTCCCTTATCCGTGGATTGGCCAGGCTCGGCTCGGTTGACGATCACCACTCAGGCTCTCCAGCGGGGTAGAGCCGGGCCCCCTTTTCAAGGCCCGCCCGCCATCAAACAATGGACCGCAACAACCGAAGTCAAACTCGGGAACGGGCACCAAGGCACCAAGCGAAACACGACTATAGCTGCCGAGCCCGGCTGTGGTGTAGTGTCCAACCACTCACCGCCTCTTGTAACGTTTCCGGTTGTATGGACCTGCCATCCGGCGGGCAAACAACTCAGGATAAACGCCGCGACGAGGAATCTCGCCTTGCTTCTGATTCCCGGAGCGGGCAGAGCGAGGTTCCTCGCTTCGCTCGGAATGACAGACTCCAAGTGCTCTTGCCAGGAAAAGGGGTAGCGCGGACCTGCGTTTTTCAGGTCCGCGGGTGTTTCGGGGGCAGACAAAAGCCGCGGACCGCAAATCCGGCGGTCCGCGCTACTTAGTCGCTTCCCGGGTTCGGTCCATAGTGTTATGGCTTTAGCTGGCCCGCGTACCGAGCGGCCACGATGTTGCTCTGGACCGCTTCCATGGCCTGAGCGTTGGGCATTCCCCTGGTCATCGCGCCCTCAAAGAAGTAGCCCCTGGCCCAGTTGCTGTTATCGCCGCCGATGCCGAGAATGATGGCTCCTTCCTGCCGCATGGGCTGATAGCCGCTGGGAAGTGGGATGATGCCGGTAGTGGTCAGGGTTCCGGATTGGGCGTTGCCCTGGTAGATGGCGTAGGTGTGCTGCCCGTCGCTCGTGCCCATATCGGTGACGAAGGTGGCGCCGGCGGGAACCTTGAGGTGGCCGTAGATGCCGTTCT
>JBOGKE010000093.1:0-6207 GCA_050745265.1 Terriglobia bacterium | reverse complement strand
GCAAGATGTTTTCTCCGGTGTCTTCGCGTGGGGCGAAGACAGGTTTGATCGCTCCGAAGGCGGGGCAGTTCACCTGCTGAATGGAATGTGGGTCAGTGGTGGATTCTTCAGGACACTGGGGCTGCATCCTGCTGCCGGACGCCTGATTGCACCCTCCGATGACCGGCGCGGCTGCCCTGCGGTCGCCGTCCTAAGCTACGGGTTCTGGCAGGACCATTTTGGCGGAGCTCAAAGCGCCATCGGCAGCACCATTTCCCTCAGCAGCCATCCCTTTGAGGTGATCGGTGTGGCCCAGCGGGGGTTTTATGGCATGAATGTGGGCCGGAAGTTCGACGTGGCCGCTCCGATCTGCGCGACAGTCCTGTTTGACGGCAAGGAATCCCGCCTTGTGCATCGCTCCTGGTGGTGGCTAAGTGTGGTGGGCCGCCTTAAACCGGGAATCAGCCCCGCGCAAGCGAGTGCGCGGTTGAAAGTCCTCTCTCCGGGGATTCTCACGGCAGCCCTGCCCGAAAGCTGGTCATCGGACTTGCAGAAGGAATTTGTAAGAGAAACGATGGTAGCGGTTCCGGCCGCGGCTGGCGTTTCGGCGCTGCGGCGCGAGTACAAGGAGCCTCTCGACCTGCTGATGGCCGTAGTCGGTCTTGTGCTGCTCATTGCCTGTGCCAGTATCGCGAGTTTGATGCTGGCGCGTGGCGCTGCGCGGCATAGGGAGATCGCGGTACGCCAGGCTTTGGGCGCGAATCGCTTCCGGCTGATACGACAACTCCTCACAGAGTGCTTCCTTCTCTCTGCGGGCGGGGCGCTACTTGGAATCCTCTTCGCCCACTGGGGAGCAGCACTGCTCGTAAGAGTGATCTCGACCACTCAGAACATTGTGTTCCTGAAACTTCCGCTGGACAGCAGGATGCTCGGGTTCACCGCCGCTGTTGCCGTACTCAGTAGCTTTTTGTTTGGACTCCTGCCGGCATTCCGTTCCACGAGGTTGTCGCTGACTTCGGCGATGAAAGGTGGCGCACCGTTGCGAATGGCGCGCCCAGCGCCGTACCGTTCCCAAAGGAGAATTCTGGCCGTGCAGTTGGCGCTCTCGCTGGTTCTGCTGATGACTGCCGGGCTATTGCTGCGGAGCTTCTCCAATCTGGCGACGGTCAATCTCGGTTTTGACCGGCACAATGTTCTGTTGGTAGGCACCAACCTCAGCGTGGCGAAGGTGCCGCAGGATCAGCAACTCACGACGTATCGGGAGATTGGCGAACGGCTGCGCACACTTCCGGGCGTCGTCTCGGTCGGCAGGTCGAAGTTGACGCCTATCAGCGGGATCTTCTGGAACAACAACATTCACACCCGCTGGTCCAATGAGCTGAGCGGCGATGCCGCGCTCGCCTGGCTAAACTACATTTCGCGGGGTTACATCCCGACGTTGCGCATGACTCTGCTCGCCGGGCGCAATTTCAGCGCGACCGACACTAAGGCGGCGCCCCTGGTTGCCATCATCAACGAGACTCTTGCCCGTCGATTTTTTCCACACTTGAGCGCGATTGGCCGAACATTCCGGGTTGAGGTGGGCGACTCGGGAAAGGTTGGTCCCCCGATCGAGGTGGTGGGAGTCGCGCGGGACGCCAAGTACGTTTCCGTAAACGAAGAAACTCACCCGACGGCGTTTTTCCCTGCCGCTCAGATTTCGAGGCACACAAACGAGGACAGCTTCGAACTGCGGACGGCCGTGCCGCCGTCTGACCTAATCTCGGTGGTTCAGGCGGCAGTGGGCAGCGTGAATAAGCAGATTCCCCTTGAATTCCACACGCTGACTGAGCAGGTGAACGACTCGATTGCGCAGGAGCGGGTGCTGGCGCTGCTTTCTGGTTTCTTCGGCGCTCTGGCGCTGCTGCTCGCGATCGTCGGCCTCTGCGGGACATTTGACTACCTGGTGACGCAGCGGCAATCCGAATTCGGCATCCGCATGGCCCTCGGAGCCCAGCGCGACGCCATTCTTCGACTAGTAATGCGCGAGGTGATCGGCGTACTCGCGATCGGCATTGTGATTGGCGTGTGCTGTTCACTGGTAGCCACGCACTTTCTGCAACAGATGCTCTTCGGCCTGGGCGCGCGCGATCCTCTGACCGTCCTCGCGGCAATCGGCTTGCTCTCTGGTGCGGCATTGGTCGCCGGCTATTTGCCCGCCCGCCGGGCGACGAATGTCGATCCCATGGTGGCGCTCCGGCACGAATAAGGCAGTGGTCAGTGATCGGTGGTCAGCGAGAAGCCCGGTCGGTGTGGCGTCGAGTGCCGTTCGGACAAGTACGATTGGGAGCAGGTGATGCGCTGGTATCGGCGACTGTTTCGGAGAGCGCGAACGGAAAGACAGCTTGATGCGGAACTGCGGTTTCATCTGGAGCAGGAGATCGCCGATTACGTTGCGACCGGAATGACGCCTGAAGAAGCGCGGCGGCGTGCGCGATTGGAATTTGGAGGACTTGATCAAGTGAAAGAGGAATGCCGGGATGTTGGCGCGGCACGGCTTGTCGAAACTCTGATCCAGGACGTTCGCTACGGCCTGCGCCAATTGCGCCGCAACCCCGGCTTTACCGCCGTCGCCGTCCTCACTCTCGCCCTCGGGATAGGCGCCAACACCGCCATCTTCAGCTTCATTGACGCGGTACTCTTACGCTCGCTGCCGGTAAAAGACCCGCAGCAGCTCGTCGTCTTCAGTTGGAGCGCCCGCGTAAACCCGAAACTTCAAGGGCATAGCGACTACGGCGATTGCGGCGATAGGGCCCACAGCGATTGCTCATTCTCCATGCCGTTCTTCAAAATGATCCACGCGCAGAACAATGCTTTTTCCGGCATGGCCGCCTTCGCCGGGCCCCTCAGCGTCGACCTCAGCGGCAACGGCTCCGCCAGCATCGCGCGCGGCACGTATGTCTCCGGCGATTTTTTCTCCACGCTCGGCGTCGACGCTTTCATTGGTCGCCTGCTCACGCCCGCCGATGACAATCCCTCCGCCGCGCCCGCCATCGTTTTGAATTACGTCTACTGGGTCCGCGCGTTCGGCAGCGATCGCTCTGTAATCGGCCGCACCGTCAAGCTCGATAACACGACTGCAACTATCGTCGGCGTCGCCGATCCACGCTTCACCAACCTCACGCCCGGCAAGCGGCAGGACTTCTTCATGCCGTTTTCCCTCGCCGACCGTGTCCGCGGTGAATATTGGGCTAATGAAAATCGCGTGACCGATGCGCGCGACTGGTGGGTCGTCATCCTCGGCCGTCTCAAACCGCACGTATCCGTGGGCCAGGCGCAAGCCGCCGCAACAACAATTTTCCGCAACGTAATGCTGCACGGCGCGACGCCGTTCTTCAAATCCGAAGACGCACCCGCGATCGCGCTTCATCCCGCGCAAGCGGGTCTCAACGGCGAAACCAGCGAAATTGCGCCCGCGCTCTACCTCACCATGATTATCGTCGCCTTCATTCTGCTCATCGCCTGCGCCAACGTTGCCGGCCTCATGCTCGCCCGTTCCGCCACGCGTCAAAAAGAAATGGCCGTGCGCTTCGCTCTCGGCGCCAGCCACGCGCGAATCGTCCGCCAGCTTCTTACCGATAGCGTTCTGCTCGCCGTGCTCGGCGGCGCGCTCGGAATCCTCTTCGCCATCTGGGGCGTCGGTGCGATCGCCAGGTTGTTTGCGGACGCAGTCGGCAGTCCAATTGTCTTCGTCGTCGTGCTCGACTGGCGCGTTCTCGCGTTCAGCATCGCCATAACGCTCGCCACCGGAATTTTGGTCGGCCTCGCTCCAGGGGTACGCGGCGCGCGCGTCGATTTGACGCCCTCGCTCAAAGAAAGCGCGTCCTCTCTTCCCGGTGGCGCGATGCGCACGCGCCGCTGGATTCGTGCCGGCGACGCGCTTATCATCGCGCAGGTCGCGCTCTCTATGGTTGTCCTCGTCGGTGCAGGACTCCTCGTTCGTACTCTGCGCAATCTTCACAACATCAATCCCGGTTTCGACACGCGCGATATTCTGCTCTTCGGCATCGATCCGACCATCGCCGGCTATACCGACGCCCAAACTGCGCAGCTCTACAGCAATTTGCAGCGGCGCTTCGCCGCGCTCCCTGGCGTCATTTCCGTAAGCTATTCTGAAGACGCACTCTTGGACGGCGGCTGGTCCGCCGGCAGCATCCATGTTGATGGGCTGCCGCCAAAGCAGAACGCCAACACCGGCGAGCTTCCCGTCGGGCTGAATTTCTTCTCCACCATGCGCATTCCTATTCTCGCGGGTCGCAACTTCAACTTCGCCGATTTTGCTGCCGCCGCTGCGACCAACAGGGCAGAGAAAGCCCGCGACACAGCCGCGGCCAAACCAAATCCTGCTTCGCCGTCCGCATCTGCGTCACCCACGGCGCTCGATGGAGCCTATTATCATTCCGCGCCCGTGCCTCTTATCATTAACGAGTCCTTCGCGCGGAAATATCTCGCAAATAAAAATCCCATCGGCTTGTACATGAGAGACGCCGAACACGATGGGATCCCCAATCCTGGCCCTGGCTACACAATCATCGGCGTCGTGGGCGACACAAAGTACGCCTATTTGCGCAGAGCAACCGCGCCCATCATATTTCTCCCACTTGTCGGCGGCGGTGCGCATTTTGAATTGCGCACCGCTGCGAATCCCACGGCCCTGGTAAAGACGGTTCGCGACATTGTGTCGAAGGCCGGCGACAATTTGCCGGTCACAAACGTCCGAACGCAGACTGAACAGATCGAGCAGCTGCTTTTCGAGCAGCGCCTGCTGGCTAAGCTTTCCACTTCCTTCGGCGCGCTTGCCCTCGTGCTCGCGTGCGTCGGGCTCTACGGTTTGCTTTCCTATGAAGTGGCGCACCGCACGCACGAGATCGGCATTCGCATGGCGCTCGGCGCGCAGCATCGCGAACTATTGCGCCTCGTAATCGGCCAGGGAATCTTGCTCGTACTTCTCGGCACGGCCATCGGCATTGCCGCGGCGCTTAGCGTGACACGCTTCATGTCCAGCATGCTTTATGGAATTCACGCCGACGATCCTTCGACTTTCGCCGGTCTCGCCATCTTGCTCACGCTTGTCGCCCTCGTCGCCTGCTACATCCCCGCGCGGCGCGCCGCGAGGGTTGATCCCATAGTCGCGCTGCGGCATGAATGAGCGCGGGTCATCGCACCCGAACGTGTCGGCCGGCCGTTGAAAGTGTGGTGAGTCCCGCCCGAATAGAGGCGAGTGGGAGAATATGCGCTGGCATCGGCGACTATTTCGGAGAGCGCGAACGGAAAGACACCTTGATGCGGAACTGCGCTTTCACCTGCAGCATCAGATCGCCGACTATCTGGCGGCAGGTATGTCGGCTGAAGAAGCGCGCCGGCGTGCACGGCTGGAATTCGGAGGACTTGATCAAGTGAAAGAAGAATGCAGAGATGTGGGAGCCGCGCGGTTCGTTGAAACTCTGATCCAGGACCTTCGCTACGGCTTACGCCAACTCCGCCGCAGTCCCGGCTTCACGGCGGTTGCGGTTTTAACTCTGGCGCTGGGCATTGGCGGCACCGCCGCCATCTTCAGCGTCGTGAACGGCATTCTCCTTAAGCCTCTGCCGTATCCGCACCCGGAGCGGTTGGTCGCCGTCCGGCTCGCGGCCCCTGGGGTCAACATCAAGGACCTGCATCCATCGCCAGCAATCTACTTCGTCTTTCACGACCAGAACCGCACCTTCCAGGACCTTGGCCTCTATATGGGGGTATCGAGGAATGTCACAGGCGATGGTGAGCCAGAGCGCGTGGATGGTCTGGGCGTAACCTATGGTTTGCTCCCAACTCTCGGAGTCAGGCCTATGCTCGGACGCTCCTTCACCCAAGCTGACGATACGCCGGGAAGTCCCGATACGGTGATGCTGACATACGGTTATTGGCGCCGCAAGTTCGGCGGGGACCGTTCCGTGGTCGGGAAGACAATGACCGTGGACGGGAAATTGCGGCAAATTATCGGCGTGCTGCCCCAGAGCTTCCATTTCGGCGGCACCGACCTGGCTCTGCTTGTTCCCTCGCAGATGGACCGCGCCAAAGAGTTTCTGGGGGGATTCGCATGGTACGGCGTTGCAAGGCTGAAGCCAGGAGTCACACTGGCCGAGGCTGATGCGGACGTCGCGCGCATGCTGCCCATTTACTTTAGAAGTTTTCCGCCTCCACCGGGGTATA
>JBOGKE010000092.1:0-18296 GCA_050745265.1 Terriglobia bacterium | reverse complement strand
GCCCTCCGGCTCTGCTCAGGGCACAACGCAGCGGGTAGCGCGAGCCGCGACAATCTCCGCCGCTGCGTTCTCGCGTGTCTGTCGGCGATCCGCCAGGTCAGCCCTACTTTCCGACTCGTTCACTTCGCCCGTTTGAAGCGCGGCTGGACGAGCGTTCGCGGGTTGAGCGGGATTGCCGCGCGGGGTAAACTGGGAGATGGGTTCCGGGAGGCAGAATGAAATTTCGAGAATGGGGGCAAGCGGCGTCCAGCATCAGCCGGACGAGCGCCAGGCAGGGAGGAGTGGCATTTGCAGTGGCAGTAACGCTGGCGGCGGGTGTTTGCCCGGCGCGCTCCGCCAGTTCGGCTTCGCAAGTTCAGATTCCGCTGATCGTTGCTAAAGGCGTTCCGCTGCGCGTTGTCCTTTCCAAGCGCGTCCCGATTCATCGCGCGGGCGAGCGTGTGGAGGGCCGCCTAGCGGCGCCGGTGTATGTCTACGACCGGGCCATACTCCCCGCGGACACCGAAGTCCTGGGCAGGATTGCGCGCGTGGACGGCGCTCCGCGCCTCGCGCGGGCGCGAGCGATGATGAACGGCAACTTCACCCCGCTGCGGACGGCCACCGTCGAGTTCGACGCGCTTGTGCTGAAGGGCGGCGAGCGGGTGTCTATTTCAACCATGGTCCAGCCGGGAGCGGCGCCCGCGATCGAGCTGGTTAGCGGCGGAAAGAAGAAGAGCGGGATCAAGGAGCAGGCACGGGGCGCGCTCGCGGGCGAGCGCGAGCAGATTGCAGCCGAAAAGGCCGCCGTCCTCGACGCGGTGCGGCGTCCGGGCAAAGTGAAGCGGTTGGAGTTAAAGCTGAAGCAGGCGATCGTGGCCGAGTCGCCTTATCACAGGCTGGCTTTCCAGCCGGGTACCGTCTTCACGGCGGTGCTCATGAAGCCGCTCGATTTCGGCGTTGCAACGCTGCCGGCTTCGGAGATCGCGCACGTCGGCGACCCTCCGCCGCCCGATTGCACTCTTCGGGCCCGCTTGCTGACGCCGCTCGATTCGGCGACGGCGCGCCAAGGAGCGCCGGTCGAAGCCGTCGTTACTGAGCCGCTCTTCTCTTCAAGCCACGAGTTAATCATCCCGCAGGGTGCGCGGCTTGAGGGAACCGTCGTGCGCGCGAAACCCGCCCGCCGCCTTCACCGCGACGGCAATCTCCGCTTCACGTTTCAGCGCCTCGAACCGCCTGCCGCACCGGCGGAGATCATTCAGGCGAGCGTCGAACGAATCCAAGTGGCGCGCGCCTCGCATCTGAAGCTCGACGCCGAAGGAGGCGCGGCGCCCGCGCCCTCGAAGAAGAAGTACATTGCGCCGGCCGTCTCGCTGATGCTTGCTCTCGATGCGGCGAATCCTGAACAGGACGTCGATACCGATCAGGGCATCACCACCACCACCATGAAAACCCAGGGAGGCGTGGCAGGGCAAGCACTCTCCGGCGGATGGGGATTGGGCCTCGTCGGATCCGCCGTGACGCTTGCGGCCCACTCGACGGCGCTCACAACGACACTCGGCTTTTACGGAGCGGCGTGGTCGGTGTATTCGAACCTCCTCGCGCGCGGCCGGAACGTCTCGTTTCCCGCCAATACTCCCATGGTGATTGAGCTTGGAAGTCACCGGCGCCGGGCTGCGAACGTGCGGCTGCCCGACTTACATTTGCCGGCGATGCCCCGGCCCTAGGTAGGTTGGCAGATTGCTGAAGAACGTGTAGAGGCGGCTTTATGCCGCCAAGCGAGGATTGACGGCGTTGCATTTATGGCGAGATAAACTCGCCGCTATACGCCTCCAGTATTTCCGCTCACGGAAACCCGCTCGTATGGCGACGTATACCAGCAAATCATCAATCCGTTCGGGATTCGCGAAGAAGGATTTCGCTCCGGACGGCGATCTGAAAAAGCGTGTCTGGCAAAGGGCCGATTGGAAGTCCTTTGACGATGACTGGGCGGGCAAGCGCGCTTATCCGATGTCGAGAACGCGCATCGCGAGTTGCTGGACACCGGCAAACATCTATTTTGGCTTTCATTGCGATTACACAAAGCTCAACGTGTATCAGAATGCGGACCCGGAGCGCGAAAAATACGGCCTGTGGGAGCGCGATGTGGTCGAAGTCTTCATGAACCCCGATCCCGCGCGGATGAATCATTATTACGAGTTTGAGGTGTCGCCCAACAACCTGTGGATTGATCTCGAGATCAATCTCGACCGCAAGCCCTTTGGCAATGCCCGTTGGGATTCGGGCTATACCCATGCTACCCACGTTGGCAGGAAGGTGTGGACGTGCGAGATGCGAATTCCGATCGCGCGGATGATGCCGTCCGGCTTTGAGATTCGCGCCGGTTCCGAGTGGCGGCTGAATTTTTTTCGAGCGGATGGCCAAGGCGAGGGCGACCAGCGACGGCTGCTGTCGTGGAGTCCAACGCTGACGGCGAAGCCCAATTTCCACGTTCCGTCGCGGTTCGGCCTGGTGCGCTTCGTTCAGTAGCATCACGCAGCAGGAATTTGACCTTCGCAGTCCTCGAATACTCGCCCGCATCACCGTGCGCCGCCTCATTCCCTCCCCGTCGGATGGTGGGCTCGCTCCGCCTATGATCTTTGCCTATGACGTGCTTGTGATCCTGGGCACGCTTCTGATCGCGCCGTTTTATGCGTGGCGCTATCGAAAGACTCCGTTCTTGCGAAAATCCTGGCGCGAGCGGCTGGGGTATTTGCCGGACTCGGTACGGACCGCGAACCCAGGCGGGATCTGGGTCCACGCCGTTTCCGTTGGTGAGACGCTTGCGGTCGCCGGACTGATTGAGCGGCTCGCCGCGGAGCGTCCGGAGCGCCAGATCTTCATCAGCCACCTCACCCCGACGGGCCGTGAGGCCGGCGAAAAGCGGCTACCGAATCTGGCGGGGCGATTCTACCTGCCCCTCGACCTGCCGGGTCCGCTGGGCCGCGCCATTCGTCACGTCCGGCCCGCGTTGCTGATCATTGCGGAAACCGAACTCTGGCCCAACCTGTTGCGCGTGACGCACCGGTCGGGAGCGCGGGTAGTGTTTGTCAATGCGCGTCTCTCGGATAATTCCCTCCGAGGCTACCGGCTGTTCCGTCCGTTCATTCGGCGCACGCTTGAAAATGCCGATCTGATCCTCGCGCAGACCGCGGAAGATCGCGAGCGGTTCATCGAGATCGGCGCAAAGCCGGAGCGGACTCTCGCGGTGGGCAATCTCAAATTCGACACACAGCCTCCCGGAAAGTCACCGGTAGCCCGCGCCTTGAGCAAGGCCCTGCCGGCTGTATCGCGCGCGCCGGTCGTCGTAGCCGCGAGCACTATGCCCGGGGAAGAACGTCTGATTCTCGACGCGTGGCAAAGTGTCAGGCGGCATTATCCGCAGGCGTTATTGATCTTGGCGCCGCGACACCCGGCGCGATTTGATCAGGTGGCCCGGCTCGTCTCCTCGCAGGGGCACGAGCTCTTGCGGCGTACAGCGCTCGCTACGGAAGAGCCCAATCTCACGATGCAACTCGCGTCAGCCGGCATCCTGCTGCTCGACACTTTGGGCGAGCTGGCCGCCATCTTTGAGCTCGCCGACGTGGTGTTCATCGGCGGCAGCTTAGTTCCAACCGGAGGACACAACCTACTCGAGCCCGCATGGTGGGGAAAGCCGGTGGTCTTCGGACCTCACATGCATAACTTCCGCGAAGCGGCGCGCATCTTCCTCGGAGCGGGGGCGGCGGTTCAGGTGCAAGATGCGGGCGAGCTGGAGCGGGAGATGATCGCATTGCTCGCCAACGGCACCCGCGCACGCGCCATGGGAATTGCCGCGCGCGACATCATGCGGCGCGAGTCCGGCGTCACCGAGCGAGTGCTTGAGCGGCTCCTGCAGCTGCTCGATGAAGCCGCCGATCACCGCAGCAAGGGCGTGTCATGATCCCCGTCCTCGCGCCGTTTGCGGCGATTTACGGTAAGGCGGCCGGCGCTCGCAGCGCGGCATACCGCGGCGGCTGGCTCAACGCCGGACGCTTGGCCCGGCCCGTGGTCAGCGTGGGAAACCTTACCGCCGGCGGCGCGGGGAAAACGCCGCTCGTGGCGCTGCTGGCGAAGCTCCTGCTCGAGCGCGGAGTCAAACCCGCGATTCTGACCCGCGGCTACCGCCGTGATCCCGGACCTTCGCTGATTGCCATCGATCCAGCGCCGGCGCGATCCGCCGATCCTCGCAAGACTGGCGACGAGCCGGCGTGGCTGGCTCGCGAGCTGCCGGATGTGCCGATCGTGATCTCCGCCGACCGCTACCGCGCGGGCGCGGTCGCCGAGCAGCGTTATCGCGTGGACGTCCACCTGCTCGATGATGGGTTTCAGCACCTCAAGCTCTGGCGCAACGTTGACGTCGTGGCGATCGATGCGACGCAGCCTCTTTCCGATCGCGCCCTATTTCCCGCCGGGCGGCAGAGGGAGCCGTGCGCGGCGCTGAAGCGCGCGCACTTCGTGGTCCTGACCCGGTCCGATCAGGCCGATGCCGCGCCCCTGGAAGCGCAGATTCGGGAGATCGCTCCACAGGCCCGAAGTTTCCGCGCCCACGCCGTGCTTCGCGGATGGACCGATATTGCCAAACGCTGCCGGCTCGAGCCGGACGCTCTCCGCGGCAGGCCGCTCTACGCATTCTGCGGTATCGGCAACCCCACGGCCTTTTTCAGCGGCCTCGAGCGCGACGGATTCGACGTGCGCGGCAAGAAGGCGTTCCGCGATCATCACGTGTATTCCGGCGGCGAAGTAGCTCGCCTGCTGTCGTGCGCCCGCCAAACCAATGCGGCGCTGGTAACGACCGAAAAGGATGCGATGAACCTGCCTCACTCTCAGGAGGGCGGGTTCGCAGCGTTTGCGTGCAGGATTGCAGCGGAGATTTCTGATGTAGAGACTCTGATGGAAAGCCTGATCACGATGCTGTAGCCCGGCCATTTGCGGCGCGGGGCTGCGACCTCGCTCTTTTGCGGCGCGCGGCCGGCGAGGCCACGATCCCTTGCGCCGGGGTCAACACCAGTTCATCCACGGCGGCACGCGGGGGCTGGCGCAGCGCCGCCACGACGGCATCGGCTACGTCTTCCGGCCGCAGCAGGTGATCGCGTGCGACGGGAAAATCGAATTCCTTCGACATGCCGGTGCTCGTGGCGCCTGGCAGAACCGCCGTCACTCGAATGCCCAGCGGGCGGAATTCCTCCGCGATCACGCGGGTGAATCCGAGCGCGCCAAACTTCGATGCGCAGTAGGCGGAACATTTGGGAAATGCCACGCGGCTTGAGATCGAGAGGATGTTGACAATGTGCGCCCCGGGGCTTCGCCGGAGCAAAGGAAGCGCCGCGCGCGTGACGAGATAGAGCGAGGTGAGATTGGTGCGCAGGTTCACGTCCCATTCCGCCAGCGAAGTGCGAACAAAGGGCTTGTACGTAAAAACACCGGCGTTGTTGACGAGCACGTCGAGGCGCTTCACATCACGGCGCACCTTGGAGAAAAGTTCGTTTACGTCGCGCTCCTTCGTCACGTCGGCGCGGTACGCGACGGCTCCGGGCATCTCGCGGACGGCATCCCTCAGCGCCTTGGAGTCGCGCCCCACGAGCACCAGGTGCGCATCTTCGCGGGCGCACGCCTGAGCGATGGCACGGCCGATCCCGCGGCTCGCGCCGGTGATGAGAACAACACGTCTCGGAACTCGGGATCCGGGATTTGTGTTTCGGATCTCGGGATTCGGGTCTCGGGGCATAACGGTTATGGACGGCGCCGGCGGCAGCGACTAACCTCTACCCGCGAACCCTCACCAGGTTCAGGAATTCGTCCCGCGTGCGTTGCTCGTCCCTGAAGACGCCAAGCATGTGAGAGGTCACGGCAACCGAATTCTGCTTTTCAACGCCTCGCATGATCATGCACAAGTGGCGGGCCTCGATGATCACGCCCACGCCCTGCGGCCGAATCGTTTCCATGATGCTTTCGGCGATCTGCTGGGTGAGCCGCTCCTGGAGCTGAAGCCGTCGGGCGAACACGTCCACAACGCGCGGGATTTTACTCAGGCCGATGACCTTCTTATTCGGGATGTAGGCGACGTGGCATCGGCCGAAAAAGGGCAGAAAGTGGTGTTCGCAAAGGCTGAAAACTTCGATATCTCTGACGATGACCATCTCGTCGTAACCGACGTCAAAGAGCGCGCCGTTCAGGAGGGCCGGAAGGTTCTGCCTATAGCCGCTGGTGAGGAAACGAAGCGACTTCGCCACGCGCTCGGGCGTCTTCACGAGGCCCTGGCGCGCGGGATCCTCGCCCAGCAGCTCGATGATGCCGCGAAAATACTCCCCGATGCGCGCGTTCCATTCCGCGCACTCGCCGTTCACTACATCCACATCTTCATCGATCATGGTGGGGCTCCGTCGAGCGAGCCGTGCGCTCGCAAAATGGCGGCTTTACCGAGCCGCAGCCGCAGGTCCGCCGAGCCCGTCATACTCAAAGTAGTTCGACGGCGTCTCTTCAAGAAGAATCCTGCTCAGCCGCACACCCTTCGCGTCTGTGAACCGTTTCGCAAGGCGGTTGAATATCTCGATGCAGACGTTTTCGGTGGTCGCGACCATCCGCCGGAAGGGTTCAAGATCGAGATTCAAATAGGCGTGGTCCATCGGATCGAGAACTTCCTCTTTCACCAGGCGGTCGAACACGGCGAGGTCGAGCACCATGCCCGTTGCCGAATCAACCGGTCCGCCGATGGTCACATGCAGCAGGTAATTATGGCCGTGCCCGTGCGGCCGGTTGCATTTGCCGTACACCTGCTGGTTTTCCGCGTCGGTCAGCGATTCGCTGTGCAGGCGATGGGACGCCGAAAAATGATAACGCCGTGTCAGGTAGACCATCACTCACCGTAGTAGTCCGCGTAGAGGTCCGCCGTTTCGTAGAGGCGCACGCGGTGCAGCCGTGCGAACGTCAGCTTGGGCGCGAGGCGCTTCCAGATTTCGACGGCGATATTTTCGGTGGTCGGGATTTGAATGGCGAACGCCGGCACTTCCGCGTTCAGCAGCTTGTGATCCATCGCCTCCAAGACCTCGGCCGCGAGGAGTTTCTTCAGCTCGGTGATATTCAGCACCATGCCGGTGGCCGGATCGACTTCGCCTGCGACGGTGACTTCCAGAGTGTAATTGTGCCCGTGTCCATGCGTATTGCTGCACTTCCCGAATACGCGGCGATTCTCCTCCTCGCTGAAAGCGGGATTGTGGTAATAGTGCGAGGCCGAAAATTCCGTCCGGCGAGTCACATAGATCACAGCGTTCCTTTGGCGGGATACACCCGTCCTTTCCACTTGATCTGGCCGCGGCGCCGGTAGGCCCAAAGCGAACTGAGCAGCAAAAAGGCGGCGAGCAGCGCCCCAGCGGGAAGATAGATCGCGAGCGCGCCCGAAAAGCCCAGGCGCTCGATCGAACGATTGTAGCGCGACGCCGACGCGCCGGCGGCTAAGCCGCACGCGATAGCCGGAACTCCGAATTGAATGCGGCCGCCCGCGTCGAGGATCAGTAGCGCCGAGAAGAGGGCAAGCAGAGCGAAAGGAAGAAACCCGAATAGCACGAAACGCGCCGCTGCCTTCCCAAGCCGCCCGGAGGCGCAGCCATAAAGCAGATAGAGATTTTTCGTCCACCCGCACCACATATCCGCAAAGCGGCGATACATCCGCGTCTCAGCCCAGGCGGCGCCGGGAAGAAACAGAATCTTGCCGCCTGCGGATTTAACGCGCCGGGCAAAGGCGACGTCATCGAGCACGGCGTCGCGCACGGCCTCCCAGCCGCCCACAGACTGGTACACCGCGCGGCGCACGAGAATGTATTGTCCGTTCGCGGCCGCTGCGGTTGAACGCGGATCGCTTACATCTTCGAAGCGAAAAAGCCGCGCGAGCTCGGTGTAAATCGCAGGAATCACGGCCTTCTCCCACCAGGTCTCGACGGTTTGCCCGGGCGATATGGAGAGCAAAGCCGTTCCCTCCCCTTCGGCGCGTTGGAGCAGAATGCCCAGGCTTCCCGGGCGATGCACCGTATCCGCATCGGTGAAGAGCAGCCATTCGCCCGTGGTGAGCCTTGCGCCTTCGGCGGCGGCATGCGTTTTGCCCATCCACCCGGGCGGGAGGTGATTGAGCCTTACGGTCCGCAGAACGGGGTACTGCTCCTTCAGCTTCGCGAGAAGTTGTGGGGTGCCGTCCTCCGATTGATCGTCCACTACGATGAGCTCGCTGAGCTGCGCCTGGAGAGCCAGCGACGCGACCGCCCTCGTGATGTTCTCCTCTTCATTGCGAGCCGGAATAATCGCGGAAACGCGCCCTTCACGTTGTTCGTTCATGCGATTCTTCAAGTATAATGAAGCGTTATGAAGTTGAGCAAACGAGCATGGCTCGGAATTGCGGTGGGAGCGACGGTCGTCGTGGTGTGCGCCCTGGCGTTCGTGCTGCTGCGCGCCCCGCGGGTCCTCGCGGTGGGAGATCGTGCGCCGGCATTCACCTTGCAAGAGGCGGGCTCGGGCGCGCTGAGCTTCAGAGACGATCATCACGTCACGCTGATTAACTTCTGGGCGACATGGTGTCCTCCCTGCGTCATGGAGGCGCCGAGCCTCGAGAAATTCTCGCGGCGTGTTGAGCCGCTCGGCGTTCGCGTCATCGGCGTCAGCGTGGACCAGGATCATGCGAAGCTCGAGCAGTTCCTGTCAGGATACGGCGTCACGTATACGATCCTGCGCGACCCCGACCAGACCCTCGCCGCGCGTTTTGGAACTCACAAATTCCCTGAGACTTATATCTTCGATCGCAACGGCCGCCTGGCCGACAAGATTATCGGCGCCACCGATTGGGACGATCCGCAGATGATCGAATTCGTCCAGGCGCTGGTTCACTGGCCGCCTGCTGCTTCGACTGTGCCGGCTGCCACCTCCGGCGGCGGCAACTGGTGAACGCAGCGCCGCATCTTGCGGCGGTTGCGCGCTCCCCGCCCCCTGCTCGACCCGTTCAGAATCGTGACATTTGCGATACCTTTCCGGCATAAAACCGCGGAAGCGCCGGAACCCCGCGGATCGAGATGTCGCCGAGCTGAAAAGCAGTTCGCACGAGACCCATCGAACCCGCCAACCCTGAATCCTACTTCAGAGACTGAAGCGCCGGCTGCAGCCAAAAGAACAACACATTATTTATTTGAGGAAATCGATAAGCGAGGAGGCCGATCGAGGCGAGGTTGCGATGCTGTCGTCGTCACTGGCGTGCTTGTTCATACGTCCCTTCTCCGCGATTCAACGCGCGCAGTAGCTGTAGCGGCGAGCGGTTCCTGCGTAGGGGCACGCTGAGATCGCCGAAACCATTGGCAAACCGCAACCGGCAACGGCCGATCATAGATCGCCGCGACAGCATCGATCGCCGCTATAACCGCAGCGTGTCTACGGACCGCCCCCAGCGGCGCGGCCAGCCGCAGCCGGAGGCGCCGGCTCGTTGCTGAAAACGGTCTTGCCGTTCCACTCCGCTTCAAAGATGGGCGCGGCCGCGCCGGGCGTGCGGCCCGCCAGGGTGGCCATAACGCAGATGGGGAAGTTCTGATTGAAAGCGGCTTTGGTGTTCTTCGTGGCGCCATCGAGCGCGAGCGCAAGGGCCTTTCGCTTTTTCATGAACGCGGGGTCGGCGGCCGGATCGCCGACGACGGCTTTTGACGACGTGACTGCGTCGGCGAGGAGCGGCCCCACCTGCGCGAGCGCATCCGCCCACTGCGTGATATCCGTCCAATCCGAATAATAGGGCGCGGGCGTCATCGGGACCTGGGCTGGATTCGCATCCCACACCGCCCATTGCGCGTCGCTGTTCAATGCTGCGATGCGCAACTGATCCGTGGGGTCCTGCGGATCAAGCAAGCTCACGAGAACTCTGCGGCCAATCTTTTTCAACTCGTCCGGCGTTCGGGGCGTGAGAGCATCAACGTCGCGGAAGAAAAACCGCAGGACGTCGTTGTTTTCGTAGTCGAGCGAAGCGGCAAAACGAGCGTGGCGGACGGGCGCGCCCGAGGCCGGCAGGTCGGTTTTCACCCCGGACGGCATCACGCCGAGCGCCTCGCCCGTGTCGAGCTGCTTGAGCGCGTCCCGGTATCGCAGGGAGTCCTCGTACAGCAGGTAAGTCTGGCTGGCGCGAAACGAAGGCGTTGCCCCCATTCCGGCGAGCAGCGCCTGGTACGTGGCCGTAGCCACGAAGCTGTTGTAGAGAGCGCGGCGGAGCCGGTCAGCGTCCGCCGCAAGCGGAGTCGATGCCGCGATAATTTGCGTCGCCGTAGCCGAATCGGTGATCACGATGGAGCCGTGCTCCGGATCTGTGATCACCCGCATCGCCGCGACGAAATCATCAACGGACTGATAATTGAAAATTCCGAGGATGTTCACGGTAAGCGTGAACTTCTTTTCTACTGCGTCGGTGATCACATTGCGGATTTTTCGGGCGCTCGTTAGCTTGGTAATGCCGCTCCAGTCGCCCATCAGAGCGCTGTCGATTGCATCTCTCGTGGCCCGATCGGCCGTCGAAACGTCAATTTCGTAGACCATCGCGGCCGCTTCCGAGGGAGTATCCGACCACGCCGCGCTCAAGGCCAGCGCGAGGCTGCGATCCACGCTGCTGTTTACGACTTTTTGAATCTTGCCGGCGACCGCGCCGCTGACATTGACACCGGGGGCCACGGCATTGAAAAAGGGTTTGATCAGGTCCGTGTTGGCCACGTTCGCTGCCAATGCGGCAGACGCCGTGAAGGAAGCATCCAGGGTGGTGCCGCCCTTTTTGTAGAGGCCGAGCCGGATGCGGTTCGGTGCGCTGCGTCGAAACCGCACGCTGAACTCGCCGGTAATGCCGATATCGCCCCCGACGCTCAGCGTCAGGGCTGGATTCACCGAAACGCTCGCGTTGAAGGGCAAACTGGCGCCGGCGAGGCTCAATTGATTTACCAGGAGGGGCAACGTCCACGAGCCTCCGATCTTGACCGTCCCGGACAAGTCGTTCGTGTAAATCACGCCCTGCGGAATCGAGAGCACGTCCCCGGACGAATCCAAAATGGTGAAAGCGTCAAGCGTGCGCTCGATGGCCTGCCGTAACGTCGTGGCCGCCGCCTGAGCAGCGGGAATCAAAACGTAGGTGGCGAAGCGGGGCGCCGTGGACGCTTCGAAACTGACGCCGAATCCATCCGGCAGCGGCGCCGCTAGGCTCGCGTCCAATAGCGTATCGAGCTCGAATCCGGCCCAGCAGTCGCCGCGATTGATCTGGACCGCGTCGTAGTCGTCAGGCCCGAAGAGCGGCGAATCCGGCTGGCGGGCGACCGACAGCGCAGAGTTCACGCTGCCTTTGATCCCGAGCGTATTTCGCCCGAGAGAAATCGAGGGGCTTCCAAAGCCAGCGGCAAACGTCGCATCGTGGAACTGCGGCGTTGGGTCGTTGACCAGATTGGGCAAAGCGGCGATCACGTTCGGCGCGCCCGTGGTTAGCGCCGACAAGCCGCTTTTCGCTGCCAGGCTGCCATCGGAAAGATCGATTTGAACTGCTGCGGTCACATCGCTGATTGGGATTTGCGCCATGGTTTATTTCCTCCGGCTTTAGTGTTCATTGACGGTCGCGATATCTGCAGGGTCTTCGGCTCTCGCCGTGAACCGGAAATTCGTGAATGATCCAGACCAGGTCGGCCGCAGTAAAAGATGCGCGTAGCTGCCGTATCCTATCAGGGCACGACTTCAATCGTGCCGAAAAGCACCGCTTCGATCAGCTTTAGCCCCTGAGAGCCTCAGCGGCTAAACAGGCAGCGGAAAAATGCACTTCGAACTGTCATTCTGAGCGAAGAGAAGAAACCCTGCATTTAAGAATCAAATAAATACGGAGTTTCTTCGTCGCCTGCGGCTTCTCAGAATGACAGGCTCGGGGCTTTTCCGCAGCCTGTAAAGCCGCGCTCTCTTTGCCCCAAAGCGGCACGGCGGAAGCCGTGCCCTGATGCAAGGCAGCTCAATACTGCGCAATTGGGCGCATTATTTTATGTAGCCAACCTAGGGGATTGTGTGGGTATATCACTGCAGCGAGTGCGCAGTCAACAGGAATTTTGAGAGTTTACTAACAATCCTGGAATTACTGATTGCCTCTACGAATCAGTAATGAAGGCTGCAAACGGCAAGGACCGGCTTCGCCTAAGCCGCTCGCGGGCGGCAGGGAAGTTCTCCCGGTAATTCGGGCCGGTGCGATCCCGTTTCCATCGATGGTTCCAGGTTGTAGAAGGCAGATTCGCGTGGTGATATACTCCTGCGTGCGTCACCAGACGTGTGAGGAGTAACGATGAGTCAAAAAATCGCTCGGCGGCAATTCCTGCGGGGAGCTAGCGCTTCCGCGCTGGCGGGTGTATCGGCGGCGTTCGCGGTCGCGGCGCCGCAGTCTGAGCAGGCGGAGAACGGAAGCGTTTCGAAAATGCCGCGCTTGTTCTCCGGTTGCTGCGCCTATTCTTACCGGAAATATTTGCAGCACGGCCCCATGACGATGGAGGATTTCATTCGCAACGCCGTCAAGCTGCGCCTCGATGGCATTGACATGACGGGCTACTATTTCAAGTCGATGGACCCAGAGTACCTCGCTAGCCTGCGCCACCTGGCGTACAAGAATTGCGTTCCCTTCTCGGGCGCCGCCTGCGGAGTGAGCATGGTGCAGTCCGACCCTGCCCGCCGGGTGGAAACGCTGGAGCAGATCAAGAAGTGGGTGGACGCGACGGATCAGCTTGGCGCTTCGCACCTGCGCGTTTTTGCCGGCAAGCTGCGCTCGGAAGCGACCGTCCAGCAAGCGATTGGGTGGGTGTCGGACACGATGAAAGCCGCCTCCGACTATTCGGGGAAGAAGGGGATCATGCTCGGCGTGGAAGACCATTCGGGCGTCACGCAGAACGCGGACACGTGCCTCGAGATCATGCACCGCGTGAACTCGCCTTACGCCGGCATCAACCTGGATATCACCCATTTCATCCCAACCGGCACACAGGACGCGTACGCCCAAATCGAGGCGTGCATCCCCTACGCGACGAACACGCATATTCGCGACGTGTTTGACGACCAGACTCCCATCGACCTCGATCGCGTGTGGCGCATGTTTGCCCGCGCAGGATTCAAGGGATATATGTCGGCTGAGTACGAAGGCCGCGAAGATCCGATGACCGGAGTGCCCAAGCTGATCGCCAAAATTGAAAAGCTGTGCAAGAAGTATTCGACGGTCTAAACGCAGTGACGAGTGATGAGTGACAAGTGACGAGCGCTCAAAATTCAGCGTTCCGTGGTCAGCCGTCAGATTTCGGCAGCAGTAGCGCCGCGAGGCGGAATCCCAACCAGCGGCACTGGCATCCTGAGCCCGTCACGATTGTCATTCTGAGTGCCACATGGGCCTGCGGTCTACCTATTGGAATGAAAATCAACGCGATCGTCACCCCCGCGAAAGCGGGGGTCCAGGGTCTAGATTCCCGCTTTTGCGGGAATGACTCGTCCCGGTGATCTTCGGCAGAGCGAAGCGAAGAATCTCAGCATTTCCGCTCCGCATAAACTCCGCGAAGGATCTGCTTGTCAGCTCAGAGAGAAGCAGATTCTTCGCTTGCGCTCAGAATGACATACTCGAGTTGTGTGGGAAAAACGCAGTCCGCGCTGCGTGCTCGTCACTCATCACTCGTCACTCATCGCTGTTTTTCGGAGGTGAATCATGGAAACCCGGCGTGAATTTATGAATAAGGTTCTCGGAGGCGCGGCGGTAGCTGCGGCGGGCGCGTGGGCGCCGAGCCGCGTTCTCGGCGCGAACGATCGCATCCGATTCGGGCTGATCGGCGCGGGCGGGCGCGGCACTCAGGACCTCCGTTCGGCGCTGAAGTGCCCGAACGTCGAAGCCGTGGCCGTGGCCGACGTCTACACACGCAGGCTGGAACGCGTGAAGAGCGTGATCCCGAACGCCCGCCAGTACCGCGACTTCCGCCGCCTGCTCGATGATAAGACCGTCGACGCCGTGATCATTGCCACCCCGCAGCACCAGCACGCGCTGAACTTTGTTCCGTCTCTACAGGCGGGCAAAGATGTCTATCAGGAAAAAACGATGGCGTTCAATCCGGATCACGCGCGCCGGATGAAACGGGCGTTTCTCGGCTCAAATCGCGTGGTGCAGGTTGGCATTCAATCGACCAGCAGTTCCGGTTACCCGCAGGCGGCGGAGCTCGCGAAATCGGGCAAGCTCGGGCAGATTACGGCGCTGCACACGCACATGTACCGCAACGCGGCCTACGGCGGCTGGCGGCGCCCGATTCCCGATGATTGCAATCCCCAGAACGTGGAATGGAAAATGTTCGAGGGCGAGGCTGCGCCCCATCCCTTCGACCCGAACCGCGTCATCAACTGGCGCTTTTACTGGGACTACTCGGGCGGGAACGTTTTTGAGAACATGGTGCACCAGGTGGGGTTCTGGTACAAGGTGCTCGGCCTCAACATCCCGAGCCTCGTTCAAATGACCGGAGCGAATTACATTTCGCCCGACATGGAAGTGCCCGACACGATGAACGTGAGCCTCGAGCAGCCCGAGAAGCTGCTCTTCACCTGGAATTCGGGGTTCGGCAACCGCTACTACAGCTCGGACGACGATTTATTGCTGGGCAGGATGGGAACGATCGTGCGCCACGACATAGACGTCCAGTTTATTCCGCAAGGACGGCACCGGCACGGAGCTCAGCAGGCGCCTATCGCCGCAGCCTCTGGCGGTGGTCCGGATATTGTCGGCCACGGCGACGAAACCGTGCAGCATATGCAGAACTTCTTCGACTGCGTGCGCGACCGTAAGGAGCCGAACTGCCCCTTTGAGCTGGGGTATCGCTCGGCGGTGGCATGCCAGATGGCGCTCGCCGCGCTACACCAGAAGCGGGCGGTGTGCTGGAACGCCGAGCGCGAGGACATTATGCCGGCGTGACGGCGACTTGAAAAATTCGGCCAAGCAGCGTATCAGGGCACGACTTTCAGTCGTGCCGTTTGTAGACCCCTCGATTCTTTTCGGCTTTAGCCGCTGAGGGCCTCAGGGGCTAAAGCCATCTCGTTCGTCATCCGGCTTACGACATGGCTGAAGCCATGCCCTGATACTCCTCACCCCTTTTCAACACTACGCTGTCACGGTTTGCTGCAACAGCGTAGCCCAGCGGCGCTCCGTGCGGCTGCGCCAGGCGCCGCGGTGGTAGGCGTAGCCCGCGATCAGCGGGACGGCGAGCGTCGCCTCGCTGTAGACCATCTGCTCGTAAGTCGTATCCACCTTGCCCCAACTGCTGGCTTCTTTCAGCGTGCTGCCCGAAAGCGCGCCGTCGCGCACGTCGGCCACGGTCACCTGCACGGCGTATTTGTGCATGGGAACGTCCACGCCGAGGGTTTCTGCCGCCACCACGACGTCCTGCGCGAAGTTCTTCGGCACGCCGCCTCCGATCATGACCAGACCGGTGGTCTGCTGTTTGATTTTGAGCTGCGTCAGCTCGTAGAAATCCTTGGCGCTGTCGAGCGTGACCTTATCTTTCTCGCCGCGCGCGTGCTGGTGCATCACCAGGCCGAAACCTGCCGAGCAGTCGCTGAACGCGGGGCAGAAGACGGGCACGTCCTTGCGATAACTCTCGAGCACGATGCTGTCCTCGCTCTTCCCTTCCCGCTCCAGCCACGCGCCCATCTCGCGAATAAACTCGCGGGAAGAGTACGGCCGCGCCTCAAGCCGGTCGGCAATCAGGCGCACGCTGTCGTCACAGGCGCGCAGCTCGTCTTCGTCAATCAGCGTGTCGTAAATGCGGTCAATGTGAAGCTCGCGCAGAGTGGAGTCGTCCATCCCCGCCCGCAAGCGCTCCGCGCCGATGTAATGCTTGAACCCGAGCGCCTCGAAAAAATCCTGGTCGACGATGTTGGCTCCGGTGCTTACGATGGCGTCCACCATGTTGTGGCGGATCAAATCGACGAACACGAGCTTGAGCCCGGCGCTGATCAGCGAGCCTGCAAGGCACAGGATCACGCCGCAATCGCGGTCGCGAAGCATCAGATCGTAGATTTCCGCGGCGCGGGCGAGGTCGCGCGCGCTAAAGGCCATCGACCGCATCGCGTCCACGAGCGCCGTGAGGTCATGCGCCTTAATATCGATGTGCTGGATCGTTTCGCGTAGAAAGTCGGACTTCTGCATAGCGTTTCCTCATCCCCAATGCGCACAGTCCGCAGAACGGTGTAGCGCTGCGGGAACCGACGGCTCAACTCGCGCCACATGTCATTGTGCGGAGCGAAGCGACGAAGAATCTCGCCGTGTGAAGCCAGGGTGCGATGCGCAGCGCGGCAATTCTTCGCGGAGTTTACCCTGAGTTCCCGCCCGGGTCCATAGGGTAGCGCGGAGTTGTCTTCGAACTCCGGGTTTTTTCTGAGGGCGCGCAAAAAAGCCGCAGACTTTGAAAAACAAGTCTGCGCTACCTGTTCGGTCCGGGGCTTCTCCCGAAATCAAAACCGCGGACGGCACCCGGCGCGGTCCGCGCTACTCAAATTCCGAGCACGACATAAAGAATCCGCAGCGCGGGCACACCATCTTGCAGCGCCGGGATTCAAGCCGCAGCGAGCAGACAGGGCAGTAATGGACCGCGAGCTCAGGTCCGGGATTTTCAATGCCATCCGCAGGCGCGCCGTCGCCGGAGGGCTCATTGAGCCGCACGCTCATGTGTATTGCTCCCGCATAAAGTTGGTGATCGCGCCGTAGGCGCGCCGCAACGTTTCCTCATTCGGAAGATACACAATGCGAAGATGGCCCGCCGCGCCGAGCGGACCGAACCCGCTGCCGTGCACCACCACCACGCCCGTTTTCAAGAGCAGCTCGCGCACAAACTTCTCGTCGGGGCCGGGAATCTCGATCTTCGGAAAAGCATAGAAAGCGGCGAGCGGAGCGACGCAGCTCACGCGCGGCGTTTGCCGGCACCACCCCATCGTCAGATCGCGCCGGGCCCGCAGCTTTTGAATCACCTTCGGCAGATGATCCTGCGGCCCTTCGAGCGCGGGACGGATGGCGTGCTGTATGGGATTATTGCCGCTCAGCCGCGCCCGCACCAGCCGATGCAGCGCCTCGGTATAATCCCGGAGCGCGACTTCGGGTCCGCTCAGGATCACCCAGCCCACGCGCCATCCCGGCACCACGTAATTTTTCGAGAGTCCCTTGAACGTCACCACCGGAAGGTCCGGAGCAAGCGCCGCGAACGTGACGTGGGGCCGCTCATCCAGAATCAGCTTGTCATAGATTTCATCGCTGAAGACCACCAGGTTGTGGCGCCGGGCAAGCTCGGCCACGCGCTCGAGCGTCACGCGCGAGTGCACCGACCCGGTCGGATTGTTCGGATTGATCACCACCAGCACGCGAGTGCCGCTGGTGATCTTCGAGGCCAAATCGTCAAGGTCAGGCTCCCAGCCGCGGCTCTCGTCCAGCCGGTAAGCAACGTCGCACCCGCCGAGCTTCGCCAGAATGGCCGAGTAAAGCGGATAATTCGGGCAGGGCGTCAACACGCTCTCGCCAGGATTCACCAGCCCGGTGAGGCAGATATCCGCCGCCTCGCTGACGCCATAGGTTACGAACACCGTTTGAACGTTGCGGATGCCCTCGCGCTCCGCGCCCGTCCGAATCGCCGCGAGCGCGTCGCCGAGGCCGAGCGCCGGCGCGTAGCCGTTCTTGCCGTCGCGCATCGCCTTCGCCACCGCTTCGATCAGGTGGGGAGGGGTCTCGAAATCAAACGCGGCGGGGTCGCCGATGTGCAACGGGATGATCCGCCGTCCCTCGCGAGCGAGTTGATCGCCGAGAAGCGCAATCTCGCGGATCGCGTAGCGCACGTGCTCGGTGCGCGATGCGGACGGAATCTCCTGGATTTCAGTGAGACTTCTCGACGCAGACATATAAGCCATCTAACCAGAAAAGGCATTCGGCCACAAGCGAGATTACGCCAGCTTAACGGGGCGCTGAAAAGCCTTCGAGGCTGTCATGCTGCCCTGAAACGTTCGGCCAGGGCAGCGTATCGGGGCACGACTTTTAGTCGTGCTGCTTGCGGACCATTGATTATTGCGGCTTTAGCCGCTGATACTCCGCGGGTTTTCAGTCGTCCCGTTAGAAAACCTCCGCCTGCGCTATCGTGAGCTGTGGAGCGTAAGCGTCGCATCGATGCGAACAGGTTCACCCCTCAGTGGCGAAGGCAGCACCCGCCAAATCGACGCAATACCGCCCAACTTCCGGGTGGCGCGTCATC
>JBOGKE010000091.1:0-4740 GCA_050745265.1 Terriglobia bacterium | reverse complement strand
AATCACTGGATATGTTCACAACGTGGTCTTCACCTGTGGTGCCGTTGCGGAGTCCGATGGAACGGTGAAGATCTATTGGGGCGGCGCAGATACGGTTATGTGCGTGGGCGAAGCAAATATCTCCGATCTGGTCGCACAATGCCGGGATCACGGCAGACAGGCAAAATAAGGGTGGCAGTTTCAGGAGCCTCGTTGGTTACGCATCAGAGTAATGGGCCTGCCGAGGGTAACGATCCTTCCTGGTCATCGTGTCCCGATCTGGGAAGCTGATGTTGCACCGGTTGCCCCGTCACGTGGTAACTACGGCTGCAGAGGCCAGACAAGGCCGCCCAGCCGAGGGATGCGATGGTGATGGATGTTTCGTCGGCCACTCTTCCATTAAGGCAAAACGCTCGCTACAAGCATCCGTTGGTCGGCTCGATGCCGATATGATCGTTCACGGCTTCCCGGATTCGCTGCTTGCAGCCCAAGTAACGTTCCGTCGTCTGGACGGAAACATGGCCCAGCAAGAATTGGATTTGCTCCATCTCACCTCCAGCCGTATGGCAGAGCCTCGCACACGTTCTCCGGAGGTCGTGCGGCGCGAGTTTGGTAATCCCAGTTCTCCCGGCGAACTCCTTCACTATATGCCAAACGGCCTTCTCCGTAAGCCCCTCTCCCCAGATTCTGCCCGTCCGGTGAACTCGCCTGAACAGCCTTCCGCTGCTGATCCCGGCGGCAGAGAACCACTCATCCAGCAGTTGGCGCGAAATGGATCATCCAGAGCGGTCTGAGCGCCGGCCAGAGCGTCGTGGCCGAAGGGCTGGAGATGCTTCGGCCGGGTATGAAGGTCGAGCCGGAGCCGTTTAAGGGTAGTGGCGAGTGACGGAAAGCGGCGCGCCAGCCGCCATCAGCGATCAGCAAGCTCATCAGAATCAGTCACTTCCTGATTGGGACGGCCGGTCGGTGATCGCCCAACATTGAAAGGAAATGAAGTCATGTCCAACTTCTTTATAAGGCGTCCAATTGTGGCGATGGTGATTGCTATCCTCACAGTGATTGTGGGTGCGGTGACGATTGTGAGTCTTCCGGTCGCTCAGTTCCCGAATATCGTCCCGCCGGAGATCCAGTTGCTGGCCACTTACGTCGGGGCGGATGCGCAGACGCTTGAAAAGGCTGTCGCCACGCCCATCGAGCAGCAATTGAACGGCGTGGAACACATGAACTATATGTATTCACTAAACGCCACGGGCAACTCGCAGACGACCGTGGTGGCAAATTTCGGCGTCAAAACAAATCCTGACACGGATTTGATTCTGACCCAGTCGCGCGAGCAACAAGCCTCCTCACAGCTCCCCGCCGCTGTCGACAAATACGGAGTGATCATCCGAAAGTCCGTAACCGCTCCGATGATGCTGCTCGCTTTATATTCGCCGCGCGGCACGCACGACGCGAAGTTTCTCGCCAACTACGCCTACATCAACCTCACCGATCCCATCGCGCGTCTGCCTGGTATCGGCCAGGTGCAGGTTTTCGGCGCGGGTCAGTACGCGATGAGGATCTGGGTAAAACCTGACCGCATGGCGAAACTGGGGATTACGGTTTCGGACATTGTCAAAGCGGTCCAGGCGCAGAACACGGTGAATCCCGCCGGACAGATGGGCGGCGAGCCTGCAGCCGGCGACCAGCAATTCACCTACGCGGTGCGCGCCCAAGGCCGGCTGACGTCGCCCGAACAATTCGGAAACATTATCCTGCGAGAAACTCCAGACGGCGGGACCGTTCGCTTGAAAGACGTCGCCCGCGTGGGGCTGGGCGCCCAATTCTACAACCTGGTGAGCCGGCTGAACGGGAAACCCAGCGCCATTATCGCCGTTTACCAGGATCCCGGCTCGAATGCTGTCAAAGCGGCCGCCTCCGTCAGAAAGCTGATGTCTCAATGGAAGCAGCGTTTCCCGCAAGACATGAGCTACGTCGTAGCTCTTGATCAAACAACCGCGGTGACGCAAGGCATGAAAGAGATCATCTACACTCTTCTGATTGCGATCCTGCTGGTGATTCTGGTTGTCTACCTCTTCCTGCAAGACTGGCGCGCGACGCTGATTCCGCTGCTGGCGGTGCCGGTTTCGCTGATCGGCACGTTTATTTTCTTTCCGCTATTCGGTTTCTCCATCAATACGCTTTCGATGTTCGGGCTGGTGCTTGCCATCGGACTGGTGGTGGATGACGCCATTGTCGTGGTCGAGGGAGTGCAACGTCACATTGAGGATGGCCTCGCGCCCAAGGATGCGGCCCGAAGAGCGATGGAGGAACTCTCCAGCCCCGTCATCGGTGTTGCGCTGGTTCTCTCATCGGTATTTGTTCCCACCGCCTTCATTCCGGGCATTACCGGAAAGCTCTACCAACAATTTGCTGTGACCATCGCTATCTCGGTGGTCCTTTCGGCGTTCAACGCCCTCACCCTGAGCCCGGCGCTCCGCGTTAACTGCCCGGCCACAGACGCCAATCGCTCACTTCGTAGCTACCTTTGATCCTCGGCGGCACCTGGCCGGCACGCATCAACGGCAGCCGCATCACCGGGAAGACTTCTGGCGTTGCTCCCTCAGGGCTGCCAATGTGCCTCGCAAATCCCGGTGGATCGCCGGATAAACGAAGTCTGTGAAAGCCCAAGAACCATCCTGCTGGCGCGCTACCTCTGCGACGACATCGGGTTTCTCGTTTCTCTTGCCTGAGCACACGCCATAGATGTCAGCCTGGAACCCGGCCTTTTGGGGAGTCACCGCCCCGACTTCGTAGCGGTCACAAGGGTCTTGGGTATTGAGGAAGGGATCGAAGTCGAGGCCAACGATCTCACCGCTGGCCTTCGCCTGCGCGTCGGAGTCTTCTTTGAGCGCCCGGAAAAGTGTAGGGCTGAGCGTGCTGCGCTTGTACTTTAGGGCGACACTCCACGCCGGCGTCTCCTGCGTCTTGAGGGCCCCCGGCACGTACCAGTTATAAAACCCCTGCACGAAACCCTTGACTATCTCAGCGGCATTTCCATTGTTACTGCCGTGTGCTTGTGGAAGGCATAGGGACCCCGCAAGCAGCAGCGACCAAGCCACGATTCCGAAAGCTCTCATTTAGCCATCCCCTTTCCTAACTGCGATCTCTCGGACCCCGGCAAGTGGCCCGGCGAAGGAACAGAGGCGCACAGTCCCACGTTCGCAAGACGGCTACTGGTCATCAGGGAACCGATAAATCGTGTGTGACGGCACGTCACTGCGATACGGGATCATGCTGTGTTGCTTGAAATCGGAAACCCATCCCTTCCCGCTGTACACTTCGATGTGCCCGTACGGATGCGATTTATTCCCACCGAAGACGACGATATCGCCCTTCTCTGGCTTGTAATCTTTGTTCGGCACGACAGAAGCGCCGTGCTTCGTTAGGAATGGTCCGTAGTCTTTCGCGTCTGCTGGATGACCGGAGGTATCAAGGCCGCCAGCCGCGAGGCCCTTCCTGCAAGCCATAGCGCAATAACCCGTTGACTTGTTCTTCGCGTGCTGGTCCATGTAATTAACGAGCTTGTCTTTGTTTACCTCGCCGTTGTTCTGCTGTTGGGCCAAGAACAGTGTCTATCAGGGTTGCGATTCTTCCGCTTTGCATTCATTGCCGCCCGGCACGAGCTGAATTCTGTAACGCGGTCGATGAGAAAGCTCGGCGACGAACCTACCAATGGCCTCATACATTACGTATCCTCCATTGCCGTAACTAGCGTTCCATTTGGAGCCACGCCGATGAAGGCGATACGCATTCACAATTGCATTGAAACCTCCGTTCTCATCGGGGTCCGCGAACAAAAGCATCCCGCTCCGCCCGTCCGGCGAGTAAACGACGATATTGAATACTCCGGGTGTGTCTCCTATTTCCGGGATTGACCCGACCTGGTATTGCACCCACGCCCAATCTCCCACCTTAAGCCCCAAGTAGTTCAGGTCGTACCGCCGTACGAAATCGGCCTTTACCAAGCAGCCCACGGCTCCTTTTAGACGGGGCGGCACTTTCCCCTTCTCCGTCTCGGTAGCCTGCGCGCTTGTCCAGGCAGGCAGAAGACATGCCATCACGATAAGGAAAGCCATAACGAGAAGGCTCACGCTGTGCTGATGAAGCGAGCGCCGTACCGTCTCCTTGTTGGCGCGATGCCGAGCCGTAGATACAATCAGTTTCCGCATACGAATTCCTCCTACCTCACACGGGCTACGGCCCATAAGTCATTATGTACGTGTACTTGCTTGGTGATGTGTACGGCCCTGAAAACGTATGCACTTTCTGCCCCTGAAATGGGCCGCCGTGTTTGAATTGGCCAGCGGTGCGCATGTTGTAATAGATCGCGCCTCGGGTTGGATCAATACCCTGCGAATCTTCCCTGATGGCCTGCTCCACGGCCTGCTGTGAAATCTTAAATCCTGGTCCCTTCTCTATCGCAGAGACGAGGCTCGCGTATTTTTGGGCCCTCTCGTTGCTGCCCCACTTTTTGATTCCGTTCAGGCGCACGTGGGCGATTTTGTCTTCGGCGCTTGCGAGGGGTTCGTTTTCCGTCTTGGAATCCTTCATTCCCAACGTTTCGTGATTGATCTGTCCGGCGATTTCGTTACTCTGCTGTTGGGCCGAGTTGGCCGGCTGCGCAGAATCGTGCTCATTTGTGAGTGTGCTGCCCCTCTGAACTTCCGACTCGAGAGCGCCGGGCTGAGGGCTCGACTCGCACCCGCCGTTCTCATTCGA
>JBOGKE010000090.1:0-45626 GCA_050745265.1 Terriglobia bacterium | reverse complement strand
TGGATAAGGCCACCGCGGAGGACTGTCCGATTCAAATGGATCGGGTGTGGTTGCCGGAAGGTTATCGAGCATGATCCTGATTAAAGCCCACGGTCAGGAAAGCACTGACCGTGGCTACCCGCTAGGGTCGATCATGTGGAATCCTACGATCAGCGGCGCCAATATCGGCAGCAACACTTCGGCAACGTTCGTGGTCATCGCCAGCCTGGCGAACGCCTCATCAGGACTGACTATCCTGGCGACTTCGCCAGCGAGCAACGGGCAAACCAATGTCACGGTAGATAATCCGTAGCAGCCATTGAACTTTATGAGCGGTATTAGGCGCAGTATAGGGGTATCAATAATAGTGCTGATCTCGGCGGCTTGCGCCATCGCCGGACCTACTTCGGTCGGCCAGTACGACGCACACGAGGTATCCAGCGCTCCGAAGTCCCAGCTCCCCTTTGCCGTGATCTCCTCGGTGGACGTCAAGCCAACAGAGGTCTACGCGAGTAGGCATGCACGGGAGCCTCTGGCTGTGATCACTGTGCAAATTGCTCACCAGGAGCTCACGTCTCGGGAGTCCGTGGTATTAGAGGTCGGCAGCTACAGCTCGAGTCCGGGCGGGGGAGTTCCGGGAGTTGTCTACAAGCCGGCGAATCAGACCGTCGTAATGCCTGCCAGTCCCCCGGGGGTTGTGCTTGCAACCGCCGAAATCCGGCGCGCCGACATCGGAGAGCGCGCGATGGCAAGCTTGGTGATAGCAGCTTCGCTGGCAAACCCGTCGTCCGGAATCAGAATCGCGGAGCCGGCCTCGCCGTCTAACTGGCGAACCACTCTGAAAATCAGATCATCGCGCAGCAAGTAGGGAATCGCAGTTCGCGCGCCAGAATGCCGGTAGCCAGCTGCAACGTACACATGAGGGGCGGCCCTGGAACGCAATCCTGCGGCGTCTCGGTGGACGGCAACGCGCAGACACGGCAAACGGCGCCGCGTCTGCGCCAGCCGCCGGCTCTTTGATGAAATTCGCCGTAGAATACATAGGCTCTCGCGTATGGATCTTAGAAACAAAGTCGCCGTCGTCACCGGCTCCGGCGGCCCAGGCTCCGGCCGTGCCGAAGCGTTGCTTTTCGCTGCCAATGGTTGTCGCGTCGTCGTTTCCGACGTCAACGATGCCGGCGGCGAAGAGACTCTCCGCCTCATCATTGATGCGGGCGGCACTGGCCACTTCTGCCATTGCGACGTCTCCATTCAATCGGAAGTGGGAGCCCTCGTCGCTTTTGCTGAGCGCGCTTACGGCGGCCTCGACGTTCTTATCAACAACGCTTCCGGCCCGGGATATCGCCCCGGTGCCAGCATCGAAGAGTCCTACGACACGATTCAGACCGACCTCTTTGGAGCTCTTTACGGCGTGCAATACGGTGTGACGGCGATGAAGCGCCGCGGTGGCGGAGCGATCGTCAATGTCAGTTCGACGTCTGCACTCGGGCACGGCTCCGACCACTCCAACATGCCGGCGTACGATATCGCCAAAATCGCTGTTCTTCGTCTTGCCACGACGCACGCTGCTCTGCGCGATTCCCACAACATTCGCATCAACTGTCTAGTTCCCGATTGGGTCGCCACGCCGGACGTAAAATCCTACTGGGATGCGTTAACGCCCCAGGAGCGCCGCAACCCACGCATCCCGCCTTCGCTCACTACTCTCGACGAAATCGCCCACGCAGCCCTGCGCCTCGTCACCGACGAATCCCTCGCGGGCCGCGTTTTAGTTTATTGGAACCGTCGCGGCCCCACGCTCCTCCCGGCCGACGATCCCGGCTTTGCCGGTCTCGACCCATACCCGCTTTGACAGTAATTCGGGCTCCGGGGCGGGTGGCGCTCGCGTACGAAAAATTGTCTCATTCATCCCGCCTGTATCCAGATTCTCACCCGGATTTGTTACCGTCGTCGCGGTGCGCTGTAGCGGCGGTCGGAGCCTGCCCTGACATAGGAAGGGGCCGCAGGGATTTCGTCCCGTAGCACGGGCGTCTCGCCCGTGGAGGACGCATGGGCAAGATGCCATGCTACAGCTCGTCGCCCTCTGAGGGTCCATATCTTGTGGTGTTGAGACAAGCGAAAACAGCGATGACGTTCAGTGTGAATAACCGCCGCACATTGAGCAGCTTGCGGATGGATTATAACCTTCTGATGTCCCAAGAATCCGAAAAAGCGCGATTGGAGCCGCAAAAACGGCCGGCGCGCCGCAATGCGAGATTTCGCAGGCATCTGTTTGCGAAACAAGCAGAAAACAGCTTTTTCCGCGTGCGAAAGAGCCGGATGCCCGGCTTTGGCCGCTCGGCCGAGGCTCGTTCTTGGGCCTAATCACCTATAGGTTGGGGCTAGCGCGACACAGCGCGATTAGTGGATTGTTTTTTTGCAAAACGAACCTAAGAAGTTGCTGAAAACAAGTAACATGAGAAGTTGCTAATCGAAAACGAACCTAAAAACGAACCTACGGATTTTGGCTACTACCGGATCAACTCATTTGCAATGAGCAGGTTAATGGGGCTAGCGCGAATGCGGATATCCTGCCAAGTTATGGAAAACAGAGGCTTATGCCGTTCGATCCGAAGGCTGCTGATAGTCAAGGTTCATGCTGCGTTGGCGGCGCTACTTCGATCCGGTGCGCTCGATGAATTCACTAACCAGGGCGCGAATTTCGGCCTGCACGCTTTCGATCGGGCGGTCCGCGCGCACCAGCTTCACCCGCTGCGGATCGCGTCGGGAGATCGCAAGATAACCGCGCCTCACGCGGATCTGAAATTGCAAACCTGCGTCTTCGAACCGTGTGCGACTGCCTCGTTCCCGGCGACCCTTCGCGCGCGTGAGGCTGAGGCGGGGCGGCGCGTCGAGAAGAATGGTGAGATCGGGTTGCGTCGAACCGCAGACGAGCTCATCGAGCCGCCGCACGGCGGCCTCGCCGAGCTTCCGGCCCGAGCCCTGATAGGCGAAGCTCGCGTCGTTAAAGCGGTCGCTGACCACGAGCCGGCCGCGCGCCAAGGCCGGGCGGACCACTTCCTCGAGGTGCTGATGCCGTGCCGCGTACATCAGCAGAAGTTCGGCGAGCGGGGTGAGCCGATCATTCGCCGACGCCAGCAGCACGCCGCGAATTTGATTGCCGGTCTTCGTGCCTCCGGGCTCGCGCGTGACGAGTGGCGCGTAGCCGCGCCTGGCCAGCCAGGCGACGAGCTGCCGCACCTGCGTGGTTTTGCCGGTTCCGTCGATCCCTTCAATCGTGATGAACCGCCCGCGCCGCCGCGGCAGGCGCGCGCCCGCCCGTGTCATTTCCCGTTCTTCCATTGCTCCATCATTCTCACGAAATCCTCGAAGAGGTAGGCCGAATCGTGCGGGCCGGGCGAAGCTTCGGGATGATACTGGACGCTAAAGAGGGGTAGCGAGCGGTGCCGCAAGCCTTCGAGTGTCTGATCGTTCAGGTTCCGATGGGTGAAGATCACTTCGCTCGTCTTGAGCGAATCCGGGTCGACGGAGAAGCCGTGATTCTGCGCCGTGATTTCGACCTTTTGCGTTTCGAGGTTGAGCACCGGATGGTTCCCGCCGTGATGGCCGAAGGGGAGCTTGTAGGTTTTTCCGCCGAGCGCGCGGCCGATAATCTGGTGACCGAGGCAGATTCCGAACACCGGAACGCGGCCCATCAACCTCCTCACCGACTTCACCGCGTAATCGAGCGGCTCAGGATCTCCCGGACCGTTCGAAAGAAAAACGCCATCCGGACGCATCTCGAAGACCTCTTCCGCCGGCGTGCCGGCGGGAACGACGGTGGCGCGGCAGCCCGTGTCCACCAGGCGGCGCAGGATGTTGTGCTTGATGCCGTAGTCGTAGGACACCACGTGAAATCGCGCCGGCGGCGCTTCGGCGACCGCGTTAGAGATGCCCTTCGATGGCTCGTTCCACGGATAACGAAAGGCTGTGGTGACGCGGCTGGCGAGATCAAGACCCGCCATTCCGGGCGAGGCCCTTACTTTGCTGACGAGGCTCGGCGCATCCAAATCCACCGACGAGATCGCGCCCCGCATCGCCCCGTGGCGCCGCAAGCGCCGCACCAGCGCGCGCGTGTCAATCTCGGAGATCGCCGGCACGCCGAACCTCTCCAGAAACTCCGAGGCGTCCTCCGCCGAGCGCCAGTTGCTCGCCATTTCGCTCAGCTCCCGCGCCACCAGCCCCTCGGCGAACGGGCGCACGGACTCGCTATCGAGCGGATTGGTGCCGTAGTTTCCGATGTGAGGATTCGTCAGAACAACGATTTGGCCGGCATACGAGGGGTCAGTGAGAATTTCCTGATAGCCGGAAAGGGAGGTGTTGAAAACGACTTCGCCAAAACGTTCGCAGCGGGCGCCGTGTCCGCGCCCGTGGTAAACCGTGCCGTCTTCTAAGGCGAGGATCGCCTCCATCGGTATCGCCTCAGCTTCCGTGTTTGCTTATGCGGACGACCTGTTCTCATCGCGTTCGTCCGCGCCGCACTTGCCCGCGGCGCCATCGCAGCTAGTTCAGCGTTCCAATCTGACTGAAGGGCCAATAGACGAACACCGCCTTGCCGTAAATGTACTTCCGGTCGACGGTTCCCCACTCCCGGCTGTCGTTCGAGTCGTCACGATGGTCCCCCAGAACGAAGTAGTGAGCCGCCGGGATATAGACCCGGGGATAGGTATCGTGGTCCAGGTAGCTCGGCGGGATAAACGATTCCGCGAGCGCCTTTCCGTCGACGTACACGCGTCCGTCCTGAATGCGGAGCCATTCGCCGGGCAACCCTACTACGCGCTTAATGTACGATTTGGCGGGATCGAGCGGATAATGAAAGACAACAATATCGAATCGGCGGATCGGCTCGAACCGGTAAACAAATTTGTTGATGAAAATCCTCTCGTGGTTGTAAATCTCCGGCATCATGCTCGTGCCTTCTACCTGCACGGGCTGATACAGGAACACAATCACGATAAACGCCACCAGCAGCGAAAGGATCAAATCACGCAGCCAATAACGGCCGTCCAAAAACTTCGTTCGCTTCCGAGCCGGCGTTTCGTCGTTTCCCATCGTTAAATTAGACGCAGATTTCACGGTACGCCCTGCACAACAGATTTTATACCACGGCTTCGGACGCGGGCGCCACCCGAACCCGCGAGGCGCCCGGGCCTCGGTCCCGCGGGCGAGCGGGAAGCGCGCCCGGCGGACGCAATTCGCGCTATAGTGTCCCTTTCGAATCTCTCGACGCCCCGCGCCATTGCGTTGGCGACTCGGACGAAGCGAGTAATTGCCGATGTGGCTTGAGGAGAAAATACACGCGCCTGAAGTAGGCCGGCAGTGGATCAATTCGCCCGCGGCCACGCTCGCGGGGCTGCGCGGCCGCGTGGTGCTCGTGGATTTTTGGGACTACACCTGCGTGAATTGCCTTCGCACGATCCCCTATCTGAAGGAGTGGAATCGCCGCTATCGAGGTCACGGGCTCAGCATCATTGGCGTGCACGCACCGGAATTCCACTTCGCCCGCACGGCGCGAAATGTCGAGCGAGCGGTGAAGGAGCTCGGCATCGAATACCCGGTCGTCCTCGACAACGATTACCAGATTTGGCAGGCGTACTCGAACCGCTGTTGGCCCGCGAAGTATCTGATCGACGCCAAGGGCTACGTCCGATATTGCCACCTCGGCGAGGGGGCTTACCGCGAATCGGAGGAAGCGATCCATTCGCTCCTCAAAGAGATCGCCGCGGCCGATCATTTTCCAGCACCGATGGAAGCGCTGCGCGACACCGACCGGCCCGGCGCTCGCTGCTCCCCGGTCACGCCGGAGCTCTACCTCGGGTTCGGCCGCGGGCGCCTGGGAAACGATGGCGGTTACGCCGCTAACGAAGTCAAAGACTACCATGCGGGCTCGGAACCGACCGGCGCCGTCGCGTGGCTGGACGGCCCGTGGTTCGCCGGCAGCGAGTCGATCGAAGCTTGTCCGATAGAGGACCTGCCCGCGCGGTTGATCGTGGCCTACCGCGCCGCCGAAGTGAATCTGGTAATGAGCCCGCCCGAAGACGGCGTGGGGCTGATCAGCTTGACGCTCGACGGCAGCCCCCTTCGCGACCCTGAAGCAGGGGAAGACGTTCACTCTCGCGACGGCCAGTCGCTGGTCGCCGTGAGCGAGCCTCGCATGTACCGGCTTGTGAAGCACGACCGCGTTGAATCCCGCCGCCTCGAAGTCACAGCCCTGACATCTGGAGTCAGCCTCTACGCGTTTACATTTGTATCGTGTGTGGAATGAAGGGAATCATTCCCGAAGTTCCGGGACAAACCCGGGGGCCCGGTTTCAATCGCGCCGTTAGTCGCGCACACCCCCGTCTTCCTGCTGCCGCGGTGAGCGGCGCGCGTGGGCACGCCGCTCACCGCGGCAAACCAAAACGAGCGAGCGCTTCCGGCGGGGTTCAAACTCCGCCCTCCTTGGATTCATCCAGACATGCGAGCGCCACGCGAATACGATGCATCTACGATGCAAGCAGCGCGTCCCATTCTCGTCGCCGCCGGAATTCTGCTGGCCGGTGACCATGTGCTCATCTGCCAGCGCCACCGGAGCGATCCATACGGGCTGAAGTGGGAGTTTCCGGGAGGCAAGGTCAATCCACGCGAAGACCTCAGGACGGCGCTCGCGCGGGAGCTCGAAGAGGAGCTCGGGATCGCGGCGGAGATCGGGGAAGAACTGTTCCGCGTTCGGCACCGCTACCCGGACCGTTTCGTCGAGGTAGTCTTTTTTCGGGTTCTTGCGTATCAAGGCGAGATTCAGAACCGCGTGTTCGAGAAGATTGAGTGGGCCGCACGAAATCGGCTCGCCGAGTATCCGTTCCTCGATGCGGATCGCGAAATCGTTCAGCGGCTCCTGCGCGGCGAGATCGCATAGCGCCAAATTGTCAGCCCCGGTGGAGCCGCAGATTAACGCCGATAAACGCAGATGATGCTTGGAACTTCAAAACCCCGGCTCACCGGTTTGTTTCTCATCCGCGTTGATCTGTGTTCATCAGCGGCGGCGGTTCGCTCAACCGGCTTGAAGGACGGCGCTACCCCCGAAAGACTTTGAACAGCTTCGTCAGCGGATCGAAGCAATCATCAACCACTCGCTCCTTGAGTGGAATGATGGCGTTGTCGGTGATGTGGATGTCCTCGGGGCATACCTTGGTGCAGCACTTGGTGATGTTGCAGTAGCCGATGCCTTGCGTATCGCGCAAATCATGCGTACGACTTTCTGTGTCGAGCGGCTGCATCTCGAGCGCCGCCGAGTAAACGAAGAAGCGCGGCCCAACGAATCTCTCGTGCATATGATGATTTCGCAGAACGTGGCACACATCCTGGCACAGGAAGCACTCGATGCATTTGCGGAACTCCTGCACGCGATCCACGTCGCCTTGGGCGATGCGCCAAGTCCCGTCGGCGCCGGGTTTTGTGGGCCTGAACGGTTTGATCTTTTTCTTCACTTCGAAATTCCAGGAAACATCGGTGGCAAGGTCCTTGATCAGAGGGAACGTCCGCATCGGCTCGATGGTGATGGGGCGGTCGAGCGGCAGGGAACTGAGACGCGTCATACACATGAGCTTCGGCATGCCGTTGATCTCAGCCGAACACGAGCCGCACTTCCCGGCCTTGCAGTTCCAGCGCACCGCCAGATCGTTGGCTTGCGTGGCCTGAATTTGATGCACCGCGTCGAGCACCACCATGCCGGGCTGGGCCTCGGTGATGTAATCCTTGAAGCCGCCCCCGCCTTGATCGCCGCGCCAGATGCGAAACGTCGCGCTTGCCATTACTTCATCTCCTCGATGATCTCCTGGAGCTCGGCGGGCATTTCCGGCACTGGCACTGGCTCGAGCACCATCTCGCCGTTCTCACCCTTGCGAATCACTGTATTTAGCTTGCCCAACGCCGCAACCTTAGCCGGATAATCTTCGCGGAAATGAGCGCCGCGGCTCTCTTTGCGCGCCAGGGCGGCGCGCGCGATTGCTTCCGAGACGGTGAATAAATTGTCGAGATCGCACGCAGTGTGCCAGCCGGGATTGTACTCGCGGTTTCCCTCTACCGACACCTTCGCGGCCCGCTCGCGCAGCTTGCCGATAGACTCGAGTCCCTGCTCGAGATCGCTTTCACGTCTTACGATCCCGACGAGGTCCTGCATGGCCTCCTGTAAATCGCGCTGCACGAGGTAAGGTCCTTCGCCGGCTGGCCGCGCGAAAGGCTCGAGGGCGCGCCGGGCCGCGGCGTTTGCCTGCGCGGCGTCGACCTTTGGCGCGCCATTCTCGCGGGCAAAACGCGCGGCGTATTCACCCGCGCGCTTGCCAAACACCAGAAGATCGGAGAGCGAATTTCCGCCCAGGCGATTCGCGCCGTGCAGTCCCGCCGCGCATTCTCCCGCCGCAAACAGCCCGGGCACGCTGGACATCTGCGTCTCCGCCTCCACGCGCACTCCGCCCATCACGTAGTGCACCGTGGGGCCAATCTCCATCGGCTCTTCGGTGATATCGATGTCGGCGAGCTGCTTGAACTGATGATACATGCTCGGCAGTTTCTTTTTGATATGTTCGGCGGGATTGGGAAGTTTTTCGCGGATCCACGCGATGTCGAGATAGACGCCCCCGTGAGGGCTGCCGCGGCCTTCACGCACCTCGCGCACGATTGAGCGCGCGACGTGGTCGCGGGTGAGCAGCTCCGGCGGCCGGCGCGAGTTTTTATCACCCTGCGTGTAGCGCCAGCCCTCTTCGGCGTTGTCCGCCGTCTGGTCCTTGTAGAGGGGCGGAACGTCGTCGAACATGAATCGGCGGCCGTCCTTGTTTTTCAGGACGCCGCCTTCGCCGCGCACCCCTTCGGTCACCAGAATCCCGCGCACGCTCGGCGGCCACACCATCCCGGTGGGGTGGAACTGCACGAATTCCATATCCATCAGCTCGGCGCCCGCGTGATAGGCAAGAGAATGCCCGTCGCCCGTGTACTCCCAGCTGTTGCTGGTGATCTTGTACGCCCGGCCGATGCCGCCCGTCGCGAGCACCACGGATTTCGCGTGGAAGAGCTTGAAGCGCCCGCGCTCGCGGTCGTAGCCAAACGCCCCGGCCACACGCCCGTCGTCCTTCAGCAGCGTGAGCATGGTGCACTCCATGTGGACGTCGATGCCGAGGTGGACGCCGTGGTCCTGCAGCGTGCGAATCATCTCGAGGCCCGTGCGGTCGCCCACGTGCGCGAGGCGCGGGTATTTGTGCCCGCCGAAGTTGCGCTGCAGAATGCGCCCGTCCGTGGTGCGGTCAAAGAGCGCGCCCCACGCCTCGAGCTCGCGCACGCGCGCCGGCGCCTCCTGCGCATGAATCTGCGCCATGCGCGCGTTGTTGAGATACTGGCCGCCGCGCATCGTGTCGGCGAAGTGGACCTTCCAATTGTCGCGGTCGTCCACATTCGCGAGCGAAGCGGCGATTCCCCCCTCCGCCATGACGGTGTGGGCCTTGCCGAGCAGCGACTTCGTGACCACGCCTACCGAAACACCGGCGGCCGACGCTTCCACCGCCGCGCGCAGCCCCGCCCCTCCGGCGCCGATCACGAGGACATCGTGCTCGTGCGTCTCGTACTCCGCCATCAGAAGATTCTCCAGTCCCGGATCAGCCCCATCGAGCAGGCGCGCACATAGAAGTCGGTAAACGCCACCCAGCACAGGCTGCACCACGCCCAGGTCATGTGACGGCCTGTGAGGCAGCTCACGCAGTCATACGTCTTCTTGCGCAGGCGGGAGCCCGACAGCCGGTCGAGCACTCCACCTACGCGATGCCGCATGGCGTGGCAGCCGAAGGTGTAGCCGCCGAGCAGGATGACATCAATCAGCAGAACGATCGAACCCACGCCGATTCCGAAGTGGCCGTTGAAGTCGAAGCCGCTCCACGCGTCATACGCCAAGTCCGCAATGAAAAATATGGCGATGTAGAGAAAGTAGCGGTGAATATTCTGCAGCACTAGCGGGAGCGTGCGCTCGCCCCAATAGGTCTTGCGCGGTTCGCCCACCGTGCACGAGGGCGGGTCCGCCCAGAACGCTTTATAGTAGGCGCCGCGATAGTAGTAACACGTCACGCGAAACCCGCCCGGAAACGGCAGCACGAAAAAGGCCGGCGAAAAGATTAGCCAGCTTGGATACCAGCCGGGCTTGCCGCCAATCCACGCGGTGAGCGAGTTGCCCCACAGTTCGGGCGAATAGAGCGGAGACAGATACGGACCGAAGCGGTAATGCGTGCCTTGAAGCGCCGCCCATGTGGCGTAGGCGACGAACCCCGAAAGAACCGTGAACACGACCAGCGGCTGCACCCACCAGCGATCGGTGCGCGCGGTCTTCCCGAATCCCGCTTGACTCAGTGGAACGTCAACGCCTGCCATTACGCTTCTCCGTAGGTTTTCATTTTAACAGCGGCACGCGCCGCCCGGGTGTTTCCGGCGCGCGTCTCCCAATCGGCCAGATTACCGCAGGCCGAAGTAAAAAGAAAAGCCGGAATCATCGTACCGCGCGCTCGATTCCCCGGCGGCCATCCTCACCGTCTCACGTCCATCCGCCGATAACCATGTTGCGAGCTCATGGGCGCCCTAACCACGAGCCTTAAGGTTTGCCAATGAACATGCTTCTGATGGGTTACTACGGTTCACGGAATCTCGGCGACGAGATGATGCTCTACTGCCTGCTGCGCTGGCTCGAAGGGCAGGGCGTCAAGGTGACGCTGCTGTGCGAAGGGTCGCGCGAGCCGGCCGACCGGTACAACGTGCCCGCGGTGGAGAACCTGGCGCTGCTCCTCGAGTGGGGCTGGGTCGACGTTTGGCTGCGCGTCAAAGCGCCGGGCCTGATTCGCCGTTTCTGGCAGACGGATGGACTTATTGTGGGCGGGGGAGATTTGATTCGCGATGACCGCGGCTGGCGGAACTTCATGTACACGATGGAGAAAATCCTGCTCGCCATTGCTTTCCGCAAGCCGGTTTTCCTGCTGAATATCGGAATCGGCCGGCCGCGAACCTGGTACGGGCGCTACCTTTTGACTTGGAGCCTCCGCCGGTGCCGTCAGATTGTGGTGCGCGACCTGCGCTCCCTCGAAATCTGCCGGACTGCCGGCGCGGAAGCATCGCTCGCTCCCGACATCGTCACCCTTCTTCCGCAGTGGCTGGAAGCCGGGCGCGACGCGGAGGCGCAGCTCCGGCCTTACATCGCGGTGTGCCTCCGCTCCCGCTGCGACGTCTTCGGCCAATTCCAAGTGGGCGAAGCCGGTTTGCGCAACCTTGCCCACGCGCTGGACCGCCTGGCGCGCGAGCGCGGGTTGGACATCGTCTTCATTCCTTTCCAAACCATGGCGGCCGAGCATGAGAACGACAACGAAATTCACACGAAAATCGCCGCGCTCATGCAGGAACAATCTCGGGTGGTGATCCGCGAATGGACGGGGAACCTTGCCGCGGTCACTCAGTGCATCGCCGGAGCTGCCTGTGTCATCGCGATGCGGCTCCACGCCGCCATCCTCGCGGCGGCGTGCGGCCGGCCCTGCGCCGTCCTGCCCTACGATTACAAGGTCGGTGAGGCAGCACGGATTTTTAATATCACCTGCCAGATCACACCGACCACGCTGGCCAGCTTCGCGGAGCTTACTGCGGTACTCGAACGTGCCCTCGGCCCCGAGTGTCCCCAGCGGCTCACCGGCGCAGCAGCGTGTTGGGAAAGGCTCGCCCTTCAGTGTGAGCCCGCCCCCGCGCGATAATTGATACGCGCGCGCCTGTCCGGAGATTCATCATTAACCCGGGCTAAGTCATGCTGCTGTACCTGGCCGGACTTCCCGGACTGCGGTGCGGCTGGGTTACTCGCTCCAGTTCAGTTCGGCGTCGCAGCGGCGGACGTAAAACGCCGAGAGTTCCTGCGGTGAACCGGCTTGCCGATCGTGTTCCGCCCGGAGCGCGAGCGTTGCAATGGCGGGGACCAGAAAACTGCCGATCATTTTCCACTCAAACTGCGCTTCGAACTTCGCGCGCAAAGACTGCGCCGCCGCGTCCGCATCGCGCGCGATGATGGCGCCGCCCGCAACCTCCCCCGCCTTTTCGAGATAGCGGAAAAGCCCCTCCGGATTGAGCACGGCAGCCTCGCCGCATGCCGCGAATTCCATCCTCAGATCGCTAGCCGCGGAGGCGACGCGGCAGAAAGCGCCTGCGTAGAACTCGCCGCGGCGCGCGTCGAGAACTGGAAACACGCGCGGCGTGCCGGCCTGCGCCGCTTCGGCCATGGCGTCGAGCACCGGGACCCCGCGGGCAGGCTTGCCGAAGGCGTGCGACCACCCTTGTGCCGCCGCGAGGCCCACGCGAATTCCCGTGAAGGAGCCGGGGCCGCTTGCGGCCGCGAACAACTCGATGTCGTGGAAGCCGATGCCTGCATCGCCGAGCAGCCGGTCAACATCGTCGAAAAGGCTTACCGAGGAGGTAGCAATCTCATGGTGCGGAGCGGCCGCGATGCAGTGTTCGTCGCGGAAGACCGCCGCGCCGCCCCACTCGCTGGTGGTATCGAGCGCAAGAATGAGCATCACCTCGCATTATAAGCAAATGGAGCACGGCCGACAGCACTTCGGCAGGCGATCGCGTGTGCTAAAATAGAGTTGATGCTTTTGCTCTCACGGACCACCTGATCCGGATTATTCACAGACTGCTCGCGGGTAACCGGTGTGCCAGTGTTTTCATCCGGCGAGGCCGAACCACCCGCGGCCACCCCAAGCTTTAGCGGCAGACTCGCGGAGATCATCCGCCAACGACGCCATGCACGATACGGTCAAAACTTCATCGAAGCCGCTTGAGCTCACGGAGCTCCTCACGCTCCTCGTGCAGGTGGGCGAGCGCCTGAACACGACGCTGGACCTCGATGAGCTGCTGCAGCGGATCGCCGAAACGGTGAAGACGCTGATCGACTACGACATCTTCGCGATCCTTCTGTTGAACGAGAAAATGCAAGAGCTGCGGGTGCGCTTCAGCGTGGGCCATCCAGCGGACGCGGTGCGCGACCTGCGGATCAAAGTGAGCGAGGGCATCGTGGGGCGCGCCGTCGAGACTCGGCGTTCGGTGCTGGTGAACGACGTGCGCAAGGACTCGTCCTACATCGAGTCGATCCCCGCCGTGCGCTCCGAGCTCGCCGTGCCTTTGATATTCAAGAGCCGCGTGATCGGCGTGCTCGACCTCGAAGCGCCGTGGTCCGGTTTTTTCACCGACCAGCACCAGAACCTGCTGGAGCTTCTCGCCGGCCGCATAGCGGTGGCGATCGAGAACGCGCGCCTCTATCATCGCACGCTGCGCCAGTCGAAGACGCTTCAACTCCTGAACGAAATCAGCCGGGAGGTCAGCTCCGTGCTGGTGTTGAACGAGCTGCTGCGCAAAATCGCGGCGCTCACCACGCGGCTGATCCGTTACGACCGCTTCACGATCCTTCTGGCCGACGAACCATCGCAGACCTTCAACGCGGTGATCACGCAGAAGAAGGATCAGAGCACGCCCGATAAAGTGACGGTTCGCTTCGGGCAGGGAATTGTCGGCGCGGCGGCGGCGGCGCGCCGCGCTGTGATTGTCCCCGACGTCGAAAAAGATCCGCGCAGCGTTTATCTGGATTCGGAAATGAGGTCGGAGCTTGCGGTGCCGCTGCTTTACCGCGACCGCGTGATTGGCGTCGCGGACATGGTGAGCGCTCAGCCGGCGTACTTCACCGAGGATCACGCGCGGGTCTTCTCCACGCTGGCGCCCCAGATCGCGGTCGCCATCGAAAACGCGCGACTCTACGAGCGCGTCGTCCGCAGCGAAGCGCGAATGGAACGGGATCTCGAGCGGGCGCGCGAGATTCAGATGCACCTCATGCCCAGCCCCGAACCGCAGATTCCGGGACTCACTGTCAGCGTCCGCTTTCGCCCGGCGCGCGAGCTGGGAGGAGACCTGTACGACTTTCTCACCTACGGCAAAGAGCGGCACGTTCTGGCAATCGGCGACGTGAGCGGCAAGGGCGCTCCCGCGGCGCTTTACGGCGCCATGGTGATGGGGACGCTGCGCAGCCTCGCGCCGCAGCGCCTGAGCCCCACCGACATGATGCGCAAGCTCAACGTGCTGCTGCTTGAGCGGAAGATCGACGGGCACTTCATCACGCTGACCTACTGCGTCTGGGAACCGAAGTCGCGCCTCCTGCGTCTCGCGAATTCCGGCATGCCGCTTCCCATCCTGGTGCGCGGCCGCCACGCGCAGGCGATTCACGCCGAGGGCGTGCCGCTCGGCCTGCTCGACCAAGCCCAGCACGACGAGACCTCACTGACCCTTGAGGATGGAGACGTGCTCGCCATGTTCTCTGACGGGCTCGTCGAGGCCGTGAACGCTCAGCGCGAAGAGTTCGGCAGCCGGCGCCTGGAGACTTTGCTGCGCGAGAACGCTCACCGGACGCCTTCTGAGATCATCGAGAAGGTGTTTGGCGATATAGGCCGCTTCGAACAGGGGCGCGCCCCGCGCGACGATCAGACGCTGCTCGTCATCAAAGCGCGGTGAGGAAATTGAGCCATTTTTTCATTGATTCATTGGCTCAATGCTTCAGCAGCGCGATCGTTCGATGGTTTAATGGATCAATGATTCTAATGATTCTAATGATTCAATGATTCAATCCCAGGTTTTCTCGAATCCGCACCTCGAGTACCGTTCCGAGCGCCTCTTCTGCGAGGGCGTGGCGCTGGATTCCTTGGCGCAGGAGTTCGGCACGCCGCTTTATGTGTACAGCCGCACGGCCATCGACGAGAACCTTCGCGCTTTCCGCCAGGCGCTGGACGGGCTTCCGGCCGAGATCTGCTACTCCGTCAAGGCGAATTCCAATCTCAGTATTCTGCGGATGCTCTCCGAAGCGGGCGCTGGCTTTGACATCGTGTCGGGGGGCGAGCTTGCGCGCGTCGAGCAGATCGGAGCCGAGCCGGCGCGGGTGGTATTTTCCGGTGTGGGCAAGACGCGGCCGGAGATTGACCGCGCGCTCCACGCGGGCATTCTGATGTTCAATGTGGAGTCGGCCGGGGAGCTGGAGCTGATTCGCTGCCGCGCGCGCGATCTGGGCCGCCGCGCTCCGGTCGCCCTCCGCGTCAATCCCGGCGTTGAAGCCGAGACGCATCCCTACGTTTCAACGGGCCAGGCCATTCATAAATTCGGCGTGCCCAAAGCGGAAGCATTGCAGCTTTACCGCGCGGCCGCCCGATGGCCCGAGGTTCAACTTCGCGGCGTCGCCTGCCATATCGGCTCGCAAATCCTCGCTGTCAGCCCGTTTCTCAGCGCTTTTGACGAAATCCGCGATCTCGCCGATTCCCTCAGGGCGGAGGGCGTGACGATTGAGTTTCTCGATGTCGGCGGAGGATTCGGGATCTCGTACGCCGGCGAGCGCGGCCTCGATATCGGCGCGCTCGCTGCGGGGCTCGAGGCGCGGCTCGCCGGTTCGCCGTACCGGCTCATCACCGAGCCCGGCCGCGCCATTGTCGGCAATGGCGGCCTGCTCCTCACCCGCGTCCTCTACGTCAAGCGAAACGCCGCTAAGAATTTCATTGTGGTCGATTCGGGCATGAACGACCTCGTGCGGCCCGCGCTTTACGGGTCGTACCACCAAGCCGTAGCTACAACGCGCGGGAACCACGGCACGTTTCTGGCGGACGTGGTCGGTCCCATCTGCGAAACCGGCGATTTCCTGGCGCGCGACCGCGAGCTGCCCGAAGTCGCGCCCGGCGGCCTCCTAGCGATTCTCACGGCGGGCGCCTACGGCTACTCGCTGGCTTCGAATTACAATACGCGCCCCCGTCCCGCCGAGGTCCTCGTCACTGGGGACAACGCCCGGCTGATCCGCAAGCGTGAAACCGTGGAGCAACTGTTCTCGCTCGAGGAGGCGTAGGGTGTGCTATTTCTCTCCATCCGGTCGAAATCGCTGGCGTGTCGTCCCCATGCGGGTTGGCGCCGTCGCTGGGTCAAATGTCCCGCCGCGGCTACCGGCGCCGCATGGCAAGAATCTCGCGCCGGCCGGAGCGCGTGAGAAACGTCTTGATCGCGGCGTCCGGCATCAGACGCTCGATCTCACGGTTGGTGATCGGAGGATAGGGAAAAGGCCGCTTCGGATCGCTCTCGAAGCGAGGCGAGGTGAGCGTCTCCAGCCACCAGCGGCTCTCGGGCCCGCCCTTCGCCTGCGGCTCTCTCAGAATGCAGAAGAGCAGGCCGAGCGGCTGAAGCAGCGAAAGGAGGCGGTCGACAACCTCCGGGAGCCCTTCGTGAGGAACGAGGTCAAGCAGGTTCCAGCTCAGAATCGCGGCGAGCGAACCGGGGGGAATCGAAGAAAGCTCGGCCAGTACTTGAGATGGAAGGAAAACGGGCTGCTTCCCGGTTCTGTCCCAAAAGCGTGTCTCGCTGTGGAAGAGCGGGGTGATGACGTCGGCGGCGTAGAACTTCGCGCTGCGGCGAAGGAGGGCGTCGAGTGTAGCGGGCGAAACGGGACCGCAGTCCAGCGTGGCGGGGTTGCGAACATCGCGCAAGTGCTGCCAGAGCCACTCGAACCCCTGGCTCACCGGGTTCGCGCCGGGGACCGGCCGGGCGGCGGCGGAAGCGTTGTCATGCCCAGAGATGCGCGCCATTCACGTTCGTACTCACTAGACAAACTGTTCACGACTCAAGCGGCGGCGCCTGAAATCCGGCGAGGCGCGCCCTCAATTCGGCGAGCGTACCGGGAACTCGCCTGAACTTCGCCGCGTAGCGCGGCGGAAACAGCAGGCAAAAGGCGAAAGCCAATAATGCCTCAGCTTCGAGGGGGTGAGCGGATGGCGCCCGGCCCTCGCGCCAACAGATTGCCTGCGAGTCAGAGTCTGCTGGCCTTCGCGCCCGTGCAGGAGGCATGACGAAGCGCAAAAGCGGCCCCGCACCTATTCAGCGCGATCCGATTTCCGGCCCGGACGCGGTTTCGAGCCCGCGAGCAGGCCGTTACAGCTCCGCCTTCGCCTTCATCGCGAGCGCCGGAGTAGGCTGGATTCTCGGCGCCGGCTTATCTTCATCCCGAAGAATCTCGATGCTGCCCTTGAAGTACGCGCCCTCTTCGATGGCGACCCCGGCGGAGACAAGATCGCCGACCACGTTACCCGTGCGGCGGATTTCGATCTTCTCCTGCGCGTTGATTTTGCCATTCAGCTTGCCGCTAACTGCCACCTGGCGCGCCGTAATGTCCGCCTTGACCTGCCCGTGCGGCCCGACGGTGAGGCAATGGCTCTGCAGATTGAGGCTGCCTTCGAACTGCCCCTCGATGGTCAGATCTTCATCCGCCGAGAGTTCGCCTCGCAGCACGACCGAGCCGCCGAGATACGTAGCATGCGGGCTGGAGACGCCGGCATTTGAGGGTTTCAGGTTGGTTTCCGTCATGGGGTTTTCCACTCTCTCTATGGGTAGTTTGGGAGTCGGGGGCAGGACAGGGCGCGGCTCTTCCGGCCTGCGCTGCACAGGCGGTGACGTTCTGGATTGGGCAACGTTCTCAGGTCTGAAGGGAGGGGCCTGAGGTTGTTCTTTCTTTTCCTTTTCCCACCACATGGGCAACGATCATCCTGGCGCGCAAGTGATTCCCCTCCGGCCCATTCAGCCCTGAATGCCCGCGCGATTATGCATATTAGCCCGGCCCGAGCTACAGTTCAACAGAATCTATAAGATTTTTGGTCAACGCCGCGCGGCCCGCTCGACCGGTTCGCCGCTGATTATGAAATGCCGATGCTTTTGAGTTCCAGCAAGACTTCCTGCGTGAGTTCCTCTTCGAGCGCCTTCACCAGTTCCTGCGAAAGCCCCCGCGGCGCCATGCGAGCTACAACACGCTGCACCACTGAAGCAACAAGGGAACGGTCCAAGCTAAGCTCAGCGCTGGCGTTTCCTTCGCCGAGCCGAACGGCCTCGGTGCCGGCGTTTCCTTCATCGTGGCGAACGCAGTCGCCGGCCACCGCGTCCCGAGCGCTGCTTGAATCGGCGAACGTCTCTAAGGAGCGAGCTTCAGTCGAGCCATGCTCGACGTGCAGTTCAGGACCAGCGCATTCAGCCGGCGCGGCACCGGCTGCGTCAGCATGGCGTGCCTCCGCACCGATCAGGGCAGGCTCTGTAGGCAAAGCCCGCCAAGGTGGCGGCGCTACATAATGCGCCGAATCCGGCGGCTCCAACAGGCCGTTCTCGGCAAGCGGCGGCTCCGGTGGAACATCCTCGATAACTGCCGATGCCTTCGACTCAGCCACCGGAGCGGCGGCCGGTGGGTCGCTGCCGTGAAATTCTGCATACTCCGGCTCGGCGTCCGGGCCTCCGTCGGCAGCATCGAAACAGGACTCCGCCACCGGAGTCGGAGACTCTAGCTGTACTTCGGGAGCTCCCGATGCTGGCCAATCGACCACAGGCGGACCGGCGGGCTCGGGAAATTCGGCCGGAAAGCCCTGCGAGTCGGGGAACGAGGATGAAGCCACGAACGATGCTCGGAATTCAGACGGCGCAGTCAAGCCGGCGCCGCTCTCTGGAGTTGCCGCCTCAGCCGCGGGACAATTGTTCGTGGATTGCCACGGATCGGGCAGGCTCGGTGCGGGAGAGGGCGGCGGACACAACGCTTCCGCTTCACCCACATAGCGGAGGATCGACGCGACCAAATCATCCCGTTCGAACGGCTTCTTCACGATTCCGTCCACACCCGCTTGGGCCCCACGCGCCTCATCGAACGGGTCGGCCTCACCCACCGCGAGCAGCACGCGAACGTAGCCTAATTCGGGCTGGCGTTTTACGTAATCGCAAACCTCGTATCCGTCTTTGCCGGGCATGTCGGTGTCCGCCAGGACGACAAGCGGTTTGATGTCGGCCAATTTCTTTATGGCGGCCATGCCGTTCGCCACCGTGACGACTTCAAGGCCGGCTCCGGACAGCATCTCGGAGGCGACGCGTTGGATCGTCAGGTTGTCATCGGCGACCAAAACCGATCTGGTTGTCACGTTACGACCCATAGTGCTCACCGGAGCATTACACAAGGAGTATCATCGCCGGTCGTCGAAGTCAATACGTTTGTGGACGCCGCCACTGGAAGACGCCGCGGGGCACCTCCGTCAATCGAGCGCCGCTGGAACGGAGCTCGGCTCTTTCCTTATAATCAGCGAGGTGATCGGGTCCGGCTCGGAACCACCCCGCCGCAATCGTATTATAAGCGAGATCCTATGAATCGCGTTCATGGTTGGATTTGCTCTTCCGGATATTGGAGGCGGAAGCTTGAGAATCACGTGCTGCCAAACGCCCTGGAGGGGTTGGATCTTGGAGACAGCGTGCTTGAAGTCGGTCCCGGGTTCGGCCCGACGACAGACTGGCTGCGAACGCGGCTCCAGCGGCTAACCGCCCTTGAGATCGATGGCCGCTTGGCGCATTCATTGAGCCGCCGCCTGCGCGGCACAAATGTTCGGGTGGTGCAGGGCGACGCCACGGCGCTGCCGTTCAGGGACAGCTCTTTTTCAGGCGCCGTCGCCTTCACCATGCTTCACCACGTTCCCTCGGTCGAGCTGCAGGACCGCCTGTTCGCCGAGGTGCGGCGAGTACTTTCGCCGGGAGCGGTTTTTGCTGGCGTAGATAACATAGGAAGCTTGCGGATGCGAATTCTACACATTCGGGACATTCTGGTTCCGGTCGTACCGGCGAACCTCCCGAGGCGTCTCGAAGCCGCTGGCTTTGGCGGCGTGTCAGTCACCGTGGAGGAGGGGGCGTTCCGCTTTGCCGCGCGACGCCGGTAAGCCAGTCGCGATCCGCCAGGGCGGCGAGCAAGCCGGCCAGCCGCTCGCGCGGAATGGGTTGATTTCCATATCGCAAGGTGTTGTAGAGCTCGGTAAATTCGGCAGCGCAACCGGCAGCGGGAGAGGAGGGCAGTGATAACGCGAACTCGCGCGGAGTTTGGGCCGGCGCACGCACGAATCCTTTGCGGCGGAGGATTCTGAGATAGCGGCGGTAGGCGATAGCGGCTTCTCGATGGCTCACCGACTCCCCGCCGGCTCCGGCGTGCAGCCGATACCGGAACCACCAGTATCGCAGCTCGGCGCGCCGCCTGAATGTCAAGATTCCGGATGCGATCGCGAGCGCAACCAAGAACGACGCGAGCAGGTGGCCCCTGAGGGTTCGCGCCGCCGATTTGGCTCGGTGGGCAGCGTGAGCGCGCAGGCGAGAAATCCAGCGGCGCGCCTGATGGGATTCGCGGGCAGCCCGCTCGCCGAGCGCCGCCTGGTGCTGGAAATCGTAACTCACCACCCACTCATTCCAGAAGAGGCTGAAGGCGTCGACGTAGTCACCGAGCGTGCTCCAACCGCTTACTGCGGACTCCTCGCCCGCAGCGGGGGTCGGATCAAACGGCACCCAGCCATATGTCGGGAAGTAGGCCTCGACCCAGCTATGCGCATCGCGAGCGCGCACAATGAAATCGTTTCCAACGCGGTTATACTCGCCCGTCTGAAAACCATTCACAACCCGCGCCGGAATGCCAAGCGTCCGCAGCATGAGGGTCATGGCGGCGGAAAAATAGGCGCAATACCCCCTGCGCGAAACAAAGAGGAAACTGCCGACCGGGTTTGACGGCTGGATGGAAGGAGGATCAAGGGTATATCCGAAATTTCCGCGCAGATAATTCTGAACGCCGAGAGCGCGGTCGTAATTATTCGTGGCGGTGCTCGTGACGCGCCTGGCCAGGCCGGGAATGCGTGGATCGATTGCGGGCAGGCTCAGGTAGAGATGCTCGATTGCGGCGGGCATCTCGGCCGTGTCGCTGCGCAAGTCGCGAGCGGGCGGTAAGCCGGCGTCCGAGGTTACCTTGTATTCGAGGGACATTCCCGCCTGGCGAGGATCGTGAAGGGAGCCGGTTTCGTCCATGTCAAGCCCCGCGATGCCTCCGCTGATTTCGATGGGCTGTGCGGCGGCAAAAAGCACGCCCGAGGACACTCCCGCGAGGAGCACCTGATAATTCAATAGCCTGTGGTTTCGCCGCGAGACGCCCGGCACCGGCGGGAGGACGAAGCGCCCTTGCCAGAGCGGCTCGACGCGCGTGAGGCCGGCCCAGCTTTCGTTGTACCACGTCCTTCCGCTGAAGCGGGCGAGCGCCACTCCGCGCCAGTAGACGCCCTGAAAACGGCGGGGATCTCCCTGCGGCTTGATGCGCATGACGACCATGTTCGAGCGCTTGATTTTGCCCAGGTCGCTGAGGTTGACGCTTTCCGAAAAGCCCGTCACGTTCCCGGCTTGCATGCCAAGCCTTCCGAGATAAGCGGCGTGATAGCGCGGGATCAGGAAAAACAGCAACGTTCCTACCAGCGCGATAGCGACAGCCAGGCCCAACGCAGTAACTGCCAGTGCGTTCTCGACCGCAACCCGGTTTTGCGCCGGCTCTCGGAAGGGGCCGCGCGGCGGATACCCTGCCTTCTCGATGCCCCGTTTGATGTCGTAGCTGATGAACATTGAAATGGCAAAGAGGACGTAAAGCGCAAGCCCGATCAGATAACCGGCGCCCGCAGCCAAAACCGCGCTCACCAGGAGCATCAGGAAAGAAAGCGCAGCGAGATAGCCGTAATCCCGATAGCGGCGCGCCGAGAATATTTTCATCACCGTGACAAAGAGAATCAGGTGCACGCCGGCCGGCAGCAGGCGCGCCGGCAGGCCGCCCCCTGAGAGCGTGAGATCAAAAATGAAGAAGACAACATAAGCGAGCGAAAGGTAAGTGATGGTGCGTGAGCGAAGCCGGTAGCCCGATTCTCCGCGCGCGTAACTCCAGAGCTTGATCCCGATGGCCACGGCAAACAGGAGGATCGAGATTGAATCCAGCTTGCCCGTCGAGGCGAGCGTCAGAAAAGCCGTGCCGAGCATCAGCAGTAGGGAAACTTCGAAGTAACGCTGCACGCTGATGTGCTTCTGCTGCGTTTCCGAGAAGCTGGGCGCGGATTTTGCCGATGCGGCCATGTTGCGCTAATCGTTGCTCAAGACATAAGTTCCAGCAGGTCCCGGCGGCTCCCGCCAAAAGCCGATTTCCTCACGTCGCATATGAACATGTATCGGCCCTTGCCGGTGAAGCTGTAGGCGAAAACGTTGCGTTTGGCCGCGCCACGCGGACTCTCCCGAGCTCTACCAGATCAATTTCAGTGCAAACTGAATCTGGCGCGATGCCGTCGAAGTGCCGGTGATCACGCCGGCGGTGCTGGAAGGCAAGATCGAATCCGAACTGAACGCCACGGGGTTCGGTGTACTGAAATTTGCGGTGTTAAATAAGTTGAAAAACTCGGCTCGAAATTCGAGTTTCAGCCTCTCGCTCAAACGGGCGTCCTTGACTACGGAGATATCGGCGGTCTTCAGCCCGGGTCCGGCGAGGACGTCGCGGCCTGCGTTTCCATAGGTGCCATTGGCCGGCACCACGAATGCTGCGGGATTGTAGAATTCCCTCGGTCGCCCAAGAATGACGGGGCCGCGGAAGTCAGGATTCCACGATGGACGAACGGGGTTGCGAGTGTCGCCATTGTTCGAAGGGTTGAAGCCGAGCTCCGGCGTGAACGGAAAACCCGACTCGATCGTCAGGATGCCGTTCAACGTCCAGCCGCTCGCGAGTTTGCTTTGCCACGTCCTGAGGCCGCTCAGAAAGCTCCTGCTGTTTCCGTACGGCAGCTTCCAGCTTCCGCTCAACACCCCGGTTTCGCGGACATCAAAGGTCGCCAGTCCCCAGTCGTCCCTGAGATTCATGGGGTCCATCACCGTGGTGGGGGCGTTTGCAGCGGCGCTGCCGTTGAGCGTGTCACCGTCATCCAAGCTCTTTGACCACGTATATGCCGCGCGAAGCGCGAACCCGTGGCTGAATCGTTTTCGGAAGTCGGCCTCGAGAGCGTTATACGAGCTGTTGCCTTCGGAAAACCACGTCCAGGTGTTCAGTAGGGCCGGATCAGCGAGAGGCGCGCCCTTCGGATAGAAGATCACGCCGGGAGCGAGGCCAGCCGGGCAACCGGGCGAAGGACACACGAGCCGCACCGGCTCGTTGGCATCGACGCTCACGATTTCGTGGTAACCGCGCGAGCCCGCGTACTCCAAGGTCACTGCGGCATTCGAGGTGATCTCCTGGTCGATCGCGAGTGTGTAGGACTGAATCATTGGGGTGTCGAGGCTGGGCTGAACCCCGGCGGGAGAAATCCGCGCGCCCGCAGGCGGGGTCTTCCCCGCCGCGACGGGCAGTGCCGAAAGAGGAATGTTCACCCACGTAAGTGTCGTGTTAAACGGAGCGTTCTGGTCGAGCCGGTAACTCAGTGCGTCCTGCAAGCTGGCGTAGAGTCCGAATCCGGCGCGGAGCACGGTTCTTTCACGCGCCAACGGCGCCCAGGCGAGAGCTGCCCTTGGCTCCGGCAGAAAACGCGCATTGTTTGTCGACAGAGCCGAGTCTCCGATGCGCGGCTGCGATTCAATCACTCCCTCCGAATTGAAAGCGTAATTTGCCGCGCGGCCGTGCGCCTCATTCCAGCCGTTGGTAAATTCATCGCGGAATCCGATCCTCAGGCTCAGGCCTGGCTTGAGCTGAAGCGCGTCCTCAACGAACCACGCCCCTTCGAGCGAGCGCCAGCCGAGCGGCGTCGGATCGAGCACGGCGCTCAGCGTCGCCATTTGGCCCTGGAGAAACGTCGTCAGGCTTGAGAAGTTCGCCTGCCCGTATTGGCCAAGGGCCAGCGTGTCATTGGCCTCGACCCGCTGAAACCACAGGCCGGCGGTCCATTGACTGATCCCGGCGTCGTGGAAGACGGTGTCTTCGGCGGTGAACAAGTTGCGCGCGGCGAACAGGTGGCTTCCGATATTACTTCCGGCGAGCGTGATCTGGCTGGGCGAATTCGGCGTGGCGCTACCACCGATCACCACCGCGCCCACGGGATCGCCGGCGATGAAGCCGGGAACCTTCGGCGGCGGGACTCCGGTATAGAAGTAGCTGCCGCGGGAAAAACCGAATCGCACGACATTGAGCCACGCCGCGGAGAATGCGCGCGTCTCTGCCAGGCTCAGCACCGGCTCGCGCAGGCTTTCAACATCCCGGCTCTCAGGGTTCGAAGTAGGTGTCGAGTCGGCGCTGTCGTCAACCGTATACACGCCGGTCAGCGAATCCCGGTCCGACCAAAGATCGTCGCCGCGGCTGGTTCCGAAGTCCTCGCGAATCGCCTGCACGGGATGGCTGAACGACTCGGCAATGCCGCCGCCGAGTTCCGGCCCGTTCGGCGCCGGCCAAAGCGGCAAGAGCGGCCGGACGCGGGGAGCGATGCCCACGTCTACAAGAGATCCGCTCGGGCCCGGCAGCAGCCCTTCGCGCGCATCGCTGTTGGGTGCGAGGGTCAAGTCGCTCAACCCAAGCCGTTGCCGGAACCCTTCGTAATTGCCGAACAGGAAGAGCTTCTTCCTTTCCAGAGGGCCGCTGAGCGCGGCTCCATACTGGTTGCGCTCAAAGCGCGGGATGGCGCTCCGATCGAAGAAGTTCCTGGCGTCGAAAACGCTGTTGCGCATGAAATCGTAAGCGCTGCCGTGAACCTGGTTCGATCCGGACTGCGTGACAATGATCACCTGAGCGCCCGGTTTCTTGCCGTACTCCGCGCCATACGTGTCTTTGAGAACCTTAAACTCCTGGACGGCTTCGACGCCGAGAAGTTGTCCGCTCGTTCCACCGGGCGTGGTGTTGATTTCGGCCGCTCCCGTGTACTCAATTCCGTCGAGCAGAAACAGATTCGCCTGCGGGCGCCGCCCTGACACCGCGAACATGTTTGCGACGGCTGAGTTCGAGACGCCAACCCCGCCCGTCTTTTCTGACGTGTAGTCCACGATTCCAGGGTTCAGCGTGAGCAACTGGTCGTAACTGCGCCCATTGAGTGGAAGACCTTTGATCTCCCGCGGAGGGGCAAGCCCGCCGGATTCGGCCGACGCCAAGCCGACGAGCGGCAACTCACCTCGCACCGTTACTCGCTGCCTCAACGGGCCGGGCTGAAGCCTCACATTCAGCACCGCTTGCTGGGCCACCGCCAGGGTGACGCCGATGCGGAGCTCGGACCTGAAGCCGGCCTTCAAAAACCTGACTTCGTACGCGCCAATCGCAAGCGAGGGTAGGCAGTACAGTCCCTTCGGACCTGTCTCAGCTCTCTGAACTCTTCCGGTATCCGCATTCAACACGGTCACGGTGACTGCGGCGAGAGCGATGCCATTGGCGTCTGTCACCGTCCCTGAGATCGACGCCGTCAATCGCGCCCCGAAGCAGAGCGGGAGATGACACAGCCCCGCTGACACTGCCGCGAGCGATAGAACGGCCGTGATCGATCGCGATTGCACGCGTCTCATTGTTCGCTCTTCGAGCAAGGCATTGAGATCTCGTCGGTTGGACCCGTCCGACACATGATACGATTCAACACGGTATTATAGCCGTATAAGGACGATATAATATCATATGCTCATCGAGACATAAATCACCGTGCCGTCGCCGACGGCGTCGCAACGGGGACCTCCGCCGCGCCGCTTGTATCAGGGGCACGGCTTCAGCCGTGCCGCAAAGGACTGCACCCGAATTCTCTTTCCGCCCCGTCCGGCGGACGATGCTCGCCGGACGGCGCGGAGCATTGCGGCTGGCATGCCGAATGGAACGGCTGAAGGCCCTGATACAATGCACCTGCTCCGGAGGACTTGCTCGGCTCCGCGCCGAAAGTCGTTTCATCGCGAGTGATTGCTCCCGAGTGCAGGTTCGTATATGCTGACCTCGCGATTAACATGGACCTTGCGCTTGGAGGTGCAACTTGCAACTGAAAACGTGGCTGTGCGGGCTCGTGCTGCTGGTGTCCATGGGAGGCGCGGCCGGTCGCGCGCAGACGCTGAGGCAGACAGCCGACCGCATCGGCTTGCTCGTGGGAACGGCGGTGAACCCGACGCTGTTTTCGCATTCTGCCTATGCTGCAACGCTCGGGCGCGAGTTTAATATGATTGAGCCGGAAAACGTGATGAAGTGGGCCACGATCGAGCCCGCGCGCGGCGTGTTTCGATTTGCGCCCGGCGACGAGGTGGTGGCTTTCGCCGAAGCTCATGGGATGAAAGTGCGGGGGCACAATCTGCTCTGGGGCATTTACAATCCCGCATGGGTCAGCCGTGGGAACTTTACTCCGAATGATCTCCGCCAGATCATGCGAAATCACATCCTGACGGAGGTGAGGCATTACAAAGGCAAGGTGTTCGCGTGGGACGTGGTCAACGAGGCGTTCGATCAGAACGGCGGCCTCAAGCACAGCATCTGGTACGACCGTCCCGGAATCGGGCTGGCTCAGCAGGGCACAGAATACATCGCTCAGGCCTTTCGCTGGGCGCATGAGGCGGACCCCGCCGCGCTGCTTTTCTACAACGACTACGCGGCGGAAGGATTGAACGCAAAATCAGACGCGATTTACGGGATGGTGAAGGATTTCAGGCAGCGCGGCGTGCCGATTGACGGAGTGGGACTGCAGATGCACCTCCACGGCCCCGGCCAAGCCCCAGCATCGCTGGAGAAGAACATCAGGCGCCTCGCCAAGCTTCGCGTTCAGGTGCACATCACGGAAATGGACGTGGCGCTTCCCATCGCCGCGCGCGGCGAAGCAGCCAACCAGGAGGATCTCGATAGGCAGGCGGCAACGTATAAAAGGGTAGCCGCGATTTGCGCGAGAGAACCGGCGTGCACCGCTTTTCAGACGTGGGGATTCACCGATAAGCACTCGTGGATTCCCGGTTCGACCCACGGCAAGAAAGGCGCGGCGCTGATCTTCGACGCCAACTACCATCCCAAGCCCGCTTTTCGCGCGATCCTGAGTGCATTTGAAGAAGAGACGCGCGCGCATCCGCGCATCCGGCAGCGACGGCTCAAGTTCGAACAGTCCTCACGGCAGGATGCCCGATGATCTCAACCCGCTAAATTTATAGGCGACCCATTCACCCGCCCTCGTTCCTCGGGCACCCTTATAGTTCTAAGCCGGGTGAGGTGTCTCATCGTGACTTTTCAAGGCAACCGCGGCGGCAATGGAAAATTGATCCAATCCGCTGAGAAGCCAACGGCATCAAAGAGTTAAGACATTTCGCGGCGACGTAAAAAGAACGCTCGCGGCGGGGTGCCGTGCAGCAGCGCTGGGGCGGTCACGGGATGCGGATGGGCTCAGCCGGATCACGAGTCGCCGAACAAGCCGAATGAGGCGAGCCGGCGCGTGATCCTGCTGAAGGCGGAAGACCATCATGCTCGGAATTGATTCCCGCATTGCGCGCTACGCGTGGACCGTTGTTGCCCTCTTCATCCTCATCGCGCTCCTTTACAGGATTCGCGACACGATCTTCACCTTTCTCATCGCGCTCTTTTTCGCCTACCTTCTCTGGCCCGTGCTGCAGTATCTCGATAAGCATATCCCGGGGCGCTCGCGCACACCGGCGCTCGCAATCGTCTATGTCCTTCTCGTCGCGCTTCTGGTTTTCGCCGGCTTCGAGATCGGATCGAGAGTGATTGCGGAAGCGACCAAACTCGCCAACAAGCTTCCAGATATAGTTTCCAGCGTGAATGCATCGAAGGCGGCAAAAGTGCCTCCCGGGCCGCACTCAATGAGGCAAGAGATGATCCTGGAGGTTAAAAAGCAGCTCGCCGAGCACTCCAAGGAAATTGCCGCCTCCGTGCCGAAGCTTGCGGTCAAGGCCCTCCTGATCGCTCGGATTCTGCTGGCGGCGGTCTTGATCCCGATTCTCAGCTTCTTTTTTCTCAAGGACGGATACGCTCTTCGCGAGTCCATTTTTTCCATCGTGCCGGAAGGCGTCGTCCGCCGGCAGGTCGAGGATATCGGGGCCGACGTACACGTGCTGCTCTCACAATACATGCGGGCTCTGACCTTGCTTGCCGCCATCGCGTTTGCGGCGTACGGGGTGTTTTTCTCCATCATCAGAGTGCCGTACGCCATTCTGCTCGCGGCGATTGATTTCCCGCTCGAGTTTATTCCTATCGTCGGACCCTTCGCCGCCTTCGCGATCATCATGCTCGTTTCGGTGTTCAGCGGGTACGGACACATCTGGTGGATCTTGGCGTATATGGCCTTGTTCCGCCTCGTGCAGGATTATGTCATCTCGCCCCACCTGATGAGCTCGGAATTCAAGCTCCATCCGCTCCTCGTCATCTTTGGCGTACTCGCCGGGGCTCAGATCGCAGGCGTCATCGGAGCCTTCGTTTCCGTGCCGGTGCTCGCCTTCGCCCGGATCGTTTATCTGCGTCTGCGGCGCAGACGATTGGTGGTGGTGAAAGAGACGCCCCCGATTACCCAATCGGGCTGAGGCCGCATCTCGCTCAGAAGCTTTTCTCCGCGGCTGCTGCGGCCGCAAGCACCGAGCAAAATGTGCTTCCAGGCAGGTTACATTTTCATACCTTTCCTGCGGCGCGGCCTTGGCCGCGCCCTCATCAATAGGCCTCAGACGCTTTGAAAGCAGCGACTTTGCGGCACGGCTCCCTTTCCCGCCCTCTGCTTATCGATTGGCGCGTCCCTTGCCTATCCTGAATGCGGGGAGCGACAGAAGTGTTTCCTGAGTTGTCGAGAGGATGAGGCAAGGAGACGACATGAGCCAGGCCAAATTCGTCGTTCTGATCGCCGCGCTGGCGGTGGGATCGCTGCTCCCCGGAACCAGCGCTCATGCCGCCCGCATCGCCGCCATTCAGCCGCAGGCGGCGCAAACTCCGGCCCAACAGGGAGCGCGGCAGCAGCGGAAACAGCAACTCGAGCATCCCAACCAGCCCCAGATTTTTACCGGAACGGTTGTCGAGACAGCCGGAGCGTACATCCTGTTCGACTCCGCTACGAAGACCAAATATGGCCTGGACAACCAGCATCAGGCAGGCCAGTTCAAAAACAAAAACGTGAAGGTTGAAGGCACGCTCGACGCGGCTAGCAATACCATTCACGTGATCGCGATCCGGGGCGCCTCGAAATCCTGATCGCTCTGCTCCGCCTCTCACGTCGCTCCGACGGCTACGCGGAAGCGCGAAAGTTAGCCGCTGTCATTCCCGCGAAACCGGGAATCCATTTGTTTGAGTTGCCCCACCTTCGTGTGGTGACATGGTCTCGCGGCGGGATTGCCGGACCCGGCCCATTGATCCCGCGACGAAAACGGCGCCCTCAGGGTTACACGTCTCCAGTTCTGATCGCAATTTTTTTCCCCGTCAATACAGCGGAAAAGTGCCGCCGCTACGGCTATCCCGGCACGGACCGCGGTCATCAAATAGGGTGTGTGAGAGGAGATAAGGAGGAGTCATGAAGACTCAAAAGAATTTCAGTTCCCCCGGAGCGCTAGCGCGGAGTTTCCTGGTGCTGGCGCTCATGGGCCTCGTGACATTCGCTGTGGGAGTTCAGAGCGCGAACGCTAAGTCGCGCGCACCCCAGGACCAAGTCCAGTATGAGACGTGGCTGAACAAGCAGGTGCAACACCGGCTTGCGACGCTCCCCTGGTACGGGGTGTTCGACAATCTCGCGTACAAGGTTCAGGGCAACCAAGTGGTCCTTTACGGCGAAGTCGTTCGGCCGGTCACCAAGTCCGATGCCGCCGGCGCCGTGAAAGGGCTCGAAGGGGTGACGCGCGTGGTGAATCACATCAAGGTGCTGCCGCTCTCGCCAATGGACGAGCGTATCCGCCTGGCGGAGTATCGGGCCATCTTTTCGCAACCGTCGCTCAGCCGCTACGCGATGGGCGCAATCCCTTCGATTCACATCATTGTGGACAATGGTCACGTAACCCTGACGGGAGTTGTGGATAACTCCACGGACAAGAACCTTGCCTCGATGCGAGCGCAGGGTGTTCCGGGAGTTTTCTCCGTGACCAATCATCTGCAGGTTGCGTGAGTAGCGTTAACCCGTAACGCCGCCCTTTAGAGCTTGCCCCGAGGCGCAGCGAATGGGGCGGCAGGCACTTTCCCGTAGCGCCGCCCTTTCGGGGAGGCAGGTGCCAGGCTAAAAGCCCGGCGCTACGGGGTCCACCGGGTCCGGCGTTTGCCGGACCCATTTTTTTGCGCGCCTGGGCGGCGAGATTCCTGCAGCGCCGCGCTGCGAGGGGCGACTTATTTCCCGCGCGCCTTCAAAAGGTCTTGCAGCTCGTCCATGAATTCGCGTACGTCCTTAAAATCCAGGTAGACGGATGCGAAGCGGACGTAGGCGACTTTATCCAGCTTCTTAAGCCGATTCATCACCAGTTCGCCGACCGCGGATGTGGGCCGCTCGCGCGCCGGCGATTCTGCGACGTAGCCTTCCGCCTCATTGACGATCTCTTCGAGCTTGCTCACCGGGATGGGGCGCCGCTCGCAGGCTTTCAACAGGCCGGTAAGAACCTTCTGGCGATCGAACTTTTCCCGCCGTCCGTCTTTCTTGACCACCATGTACGGGATCTCGTCGATGCGCTCGTACGTGGTGAAGCGCCGCGCACACTTCGCGCATTCGCGGCGGCGCCGGATGGATTCTCCGACGCGCGCTTCGCGCGAATCCACCACTCGATCTTCGACGTGACCGCAGAACGGGCATTTCATGCGTGGGGTGATCGAGCCATGAGGAACGCGCCTGGCGCCATGCTCGCCTCACGGGCCGGGCGTCGCAATTTCGCTCTCCTCCTCTTCGACGAGCGTCTGGATCCTTTTGAAACTCAGGCCGCCGGCCGCGACGAGGATCAGCCCGAGCGCCACACACGGCGCCATCACCGCGAACCAGGTGAGAATCGCGGCGCTTGCCGCGCCCGCCGCGGGCACTCCGTAGAGGTCGCGCAGCGCGAGCAGGATCGCAACCTGGTACCCGCCGCCCACTCCGGGCAATTGCACGGCCAGACCCAGGCAGGCCAGGAAAGTGACCGTTCCGGTGGCCCACCAGGAGAAATTCGCGAGCGCTCCTCCAACGCTTCGGAACGCAAGCCACATCACCGTCACGTTCACCGCCCACAGCACGGCTGTGCAGGCGACGCTGGCGGCAAAATCTCGGACGTTTTGAACGACGTCCAGTCCCGACGCAAATGACTCGGCAAAGTTGTGAGCCGGGGCGCGAAACTTCTCGGGCGCCGCCTCAAGCGCACGATCCAGCCACGCGATCAGCTTCGCCGAATAGAGCCGATAGACAACCAGGCACGCCACCGCGGCAGCGCAGACGATGAACACCGCGATCGCACCCTCGTGCATTCGATGAATGATCGCGAGGCGCCTCCCCGCGCTCGCGCCGACCGGCTCGAAGTAGAGAGCAAGCGCGAGGAGCACAATGAGTGAGATCGAATCGTAGGCGCGTTCGAGCACCCACACGGCGAGTTGCGAGGTGAAAGGCAGGTCTTCCGCCTTGGCAATGTATGCCGGTCGCACGATCTCTCCGGCCCGGCCAACGAGATAGATCGATCCAAACCCGAGCACTTGGGCGTTGAACAGAACTCCTAGACGGCACCGCTTGAGCGGCTCGCAGAAGAACTGCCAGCGCCAGGCGCGAATGAGGTAGGTGAGATAGGCAAGACCGGCCGCCGGAATGAGCAGCCGCAGGCGGACCTGAAGCAGCAGCGCGCCGAGGCGCGCCCAGGAAAAATCTCTCCACTCCGGACTGCGGGCGATGTGAATAAAGATCAGCGCCAGCACCACGGCGCCCAAAGCCCATCCAATCCAACGCCGGCCGCGCCTGTTCATAGGGGAGAAATTCGCCTCGCAGCACGAAAGTCAACATAGCGGATGGATTGACGGCGCGTCAAGCGAGCGCGCGGCCCAACTGAGCAGCGCCTTACTCATGAGGTGTGTCGCTGGCGGCACGGCCGAAACCGCGCCTTCGCGGCCACGGAAACACAGATCAACGCGGATCAAAAACAGAAACACACGCTGCCGCAAAACAGGACGAACGCATCCTGGTTCCTTAAGAATCTCGTTTACTGATCAGCGCCCGTTGGTGTTACTCCGCGGCCTGATTGATCCGCGGTAGCCCGGTCCGTAAAGCACCTGTCCTGCGAGGGCGGACGTCGGTTTCCCGTTCAGGATCTCCGGAACCCCGTTCACCAGCACAGCGTCCATTCCTATTGAGAGTTGATTTGGATTTTGGTACGTTGCCAGGTCCCGGACTTTCGCCGGATCGAACACCACGATGTCGGCCCACATCCCTTTTTTCAGCACGCCCCGATCGGTAAGGCCCTCACGCTGCGCAGGCAGGGCAGAGAATTTGCGGATAGCGTCCGGCAGACTCAGCAGATGCTCCTGGCGCACGAATTTTCGGATGATGCGAGGGAAAGTCCCGTAGGCACGAGGGTGAGGATGCTCTTTGCCCAGAAGTCCGGTGGGCGAGCCGCTCTCGTAATCGTTATCAATCGAGACCCAAGGCTGTCGCAGCGCGAGCTCGACGTCGGGCTCGCTCATGCCGAACACGGCGACGCCGGTAAACGCACGGTCCTTGATGATCATGTCGCAAATGGCGTCGATCGGGTCTTCGTGCCACAACTTGGCGATCTCGGCGATAGTTTTTCCTTGAAGTGGAATGAGCTGCGGATTCTCGACCGACGTAATCAGGATCCCTTGCGGTCCCGCGACTTCGTGCCATTCGTTGTCCCACGTCCGCGACGGTGTCTCTATGGCTTCGCGGATGCGCCGGCGAATGGCAGGATCCTTCAGGCGGGCGATCATCTTCGCGTCGCCGCCGTCGTGGGCCCATGGCGGAACGAAGGCCGCCAGATCATTCGCCCACGCGGTGTAGGCGTAGGTGTCCGCCTCGATGTCCAAGCCTTCGCCGCGCATTTTATCGATGAACGCCACCACTTGCGGCATCTTTCCCCAATTCGGTTTTCCGGCGGTTTTCAAATGAAAGATTTCGACGCCCGTGCCGGCCTCGCGTGCAATCCGGGCGGTTTCTTCGAGCGCGGCTATTTCGCCGTCTCCCTCGCTGCGCATGTGGGTTGCATAAATGCCGCCGAACTTCGCGCTCACCGAGGCGAGCGCAATCAGCTCGTCCGTGGACGCATACGGCGCCGGGGGATACTGAAGAGCCGACGACACGCCGAGCGCTCCTTCGCGCATCGCCTCCGCGACCAATCCCTTCATCTGAGCGAGCTCTGCGGGAGTTGCCGCACGGTTGCCATCGCCAATGACGTAGCGGCGGACCTGAGTCGCGCCGACGTAGGTGCCGAGGTTGATCCCCATGCCGTGCTTCTGCAAGCGGGCGAAGTACTGAGTGAAGGTGCGCCAGTCGGGAGTAATTCCATAATGCTTGAATTCCTGCTTGGCGTCCGCCAACGTGCGGGCGTTCTGCGGGGCGACCGTGTCCCCTTCGCCGGTGATCTCGGTCGTGATTCCTTGAAACAGTTTCGATTCGACGTGTGGGTCCGCGAGCATCGATAACTCCGACTGACCGAGCATGTCGATAAATCCCGGCGCAACCACGCGTCCCGCCGCATCGATCGTCCGTTTGGCCCGTGGCTGGGTAAGGTTGCCGATCGCCGCAATGCGCCCGCCGCGGATGCCGATATCGTCGGAGTACCAGGGAGAGCCTGTGCCGTCGATGATGTGCCCGTTCCTGATCACCACGTCATATTCCGCGGCTGTGGTGCCCTGACCTCTTGTAAGTCCGATGGCCAAGAGCAAGCTCACTGAGCTGATCCCTGCCAAAACACGTAATCGCTTACGCATCCTTATCTCCACGATTCGATGTGTCTGCCGCGCGTGACCAAGGCGGTGCTGAGCCCGCAGTCCTCCGAGCCTGACGCATTATAATACGCCCGCGCACCTCCGAGCTCTCCGCCCGCAGGACCGTCCGGGCTCGAGGCGCCTCTGCGCCGCATTCGGTGTCGGCATTGGGCGCCTTGATTGAACGCTTCCGCCCACCCGACCATCGGCTTCCGGCGCCGTGCCCTGCCTTGCGGAGCAACCAGGCGGAAAAATGGAAGTAGCTCAATGGGGTGCTCAAAACATCAAATACATTGGGTTGACCGATTGCTGCAGAAGCTGTGCGGTGGATCAGCATCGGCAGGGAAGGCGCGACCCGTTTCAGTCAAGGTGAGAGACTGCGCCTCGAGAGACGAGCGCGGGATTCACAATTTTGGCGAGGCGACTTCCTCGGCGGAAGAGAGGCATCGTTCATGATGAAAACAGTTCGAACCTTTTTCCTCATATTTGCTATTTGCTTGCTCGCTGCGGCTGAAGTGCAAGGCCAAGCGGCGCCCGAACCTCCGGTAAACCGAAATCAGGCCTCCGTTCCCGTTTACCGGGTCACAGTCACCGTGGTTGCTCGGACGGTTCCCGCGATCAGCTACCGAACGCTCAGCGGTTCAACCGAAATCGGTTTTCGCGGCACCGGCCTGATGTCGCACGCCAGCGGGAAAGCGAAGGTTACGAGCCTGCGAAGCGCCACCCGAGTGGATGCTCAATTCAAGGAGTTGGGCGCGGCGGACAGCTTCGGGCCTGAGTATTTGACTTACGTCCTCTGGGCGATCACTCCCGACGGGCGCCCCGTCAATGTAGCCGAAATCATCCCGCACGACGGCAAGGCCCACGTAGATGTCACGGTCAATTTTCAGGCTTTTGCACTCATCGTTACGGCCGAACCGTACTTCGCCGTCACCCGTCCGAGCAACGTCGTGGTCCTGCAGAATGAAGTCACTCCGAATACAGTCGGAAAGATTGAGTCGGTCAACGCGAAGGCCGAGTTGCTGCAGCGAGGCCTGTACCGGGCCAACGCGCAACCGAGCCAAGTCGAGACGTACACGATCGAGCCTAATACGCCTCTCGCTTTGTACGAAGCTCGAAACGCCATACGGATCGCGCGCTGGGCGGGAGCCGATAAGTACGCCGCGGAAACGTTCAGCAGAGCCCGGCAGCTCCTGGCCCAGGCGGAGGACTATCAGACGCGCAAGGCGGGCAAGAAGCCGGTCATCATGACGGCGCGAGAGGCGGTGCAAACCGCCGAGGACGCTCGCGTGATCGCCATGCGGCAGGAGCGGCAGCAAGCCCAGGCGCAAGCGCGGGCGGCGGCCGAGCAGCGAATGGCCGCGGCGCGCGAGCAGGCGGAGCAGGACAGCGAGGCGCGGGCAAAGGCGGCCGCGGCAAGAGCGGAGGCTGAGGCCGCGCGGGAGAAAGCGCAGGCTCAGGCGGAACAGGAGCGGCTTGCCGCCGACCAAGCGCAGGCGCGAGCCCAGCAGGCTCGCACAGCGGCTCAGCAGGCCCAGGTCGCAGCCCAGCAGGCGGACAACCAACGCCGGGCACTTCGAACCCGGCTTCTGAACCAGCTCAATTCCGTCCTGCAGACGCGGCAGACCCCGAACGGCCTCGTCGTTACGATGTCTCACGTGCTTTTCAATACAGGAAGGTATACCCTTGGCCAACAAACGCGCGAGACGTTGGCGAAGATCGCGGGCGTTTTGCTGGCTTATCCGGGCCTGACGATTCGCGTGAACGGCTATACGGATAACACGGGAAGCGACGAAACCAATCAGAAGCTCTCTCAGCAGCGGTCCGACGCGGTGCGGGATTTCCTGGTCGAGCAGGGCATTTCGAGCGGTTCCATCACCTCCCAAGGGCTCGGCGAGTCGAGTCCCGTCGCGCCGAACGACACGGCGGAGGGCCGCGCGCTCAATCGCCGCGTAGAAATTGTGATCTCCGGGGAAGCGATTGGCATTCCCGTCAGCCCGGCGGCCGGATGAAAATCCGCACGGCGCTTGAGTCGCTCCGAGGAGCATCGCGGTCAGATCGATTCGGGTGCCCATGCGACGGTGCCCCTGTGTGGTACGATATCTCGTGCCCACCACACTCCGCGCACGCGGCGGATGGGGTTTCGTCCTCCTGCTGCTCTTCCTTTTTTGCCGTCCTCCATCCCTGTATAGCTATTCCGTGCTCAGCCACGAGGCCCTGATTGATACCGTCTGGGGCCCCGTCATCGTGCCTTTGCTGCTCGCGCGCTTTCCCGGCGCGAGCGCAAAGCAGTTGCGGGAAGCGCACGCCTATGCGTACGGCGGCTGCGTCATCCAGGATATGGGGTACTACCCTTTCGGAAGCCGCCTGTTCAGCAATCTCACCCATTACGCGCGCGGGGCTGACTTTATTAAAACGCTCCTCGGCGACGCTCAGGACATCGACGAATATGCTTTCGCCCTGGGCGCTTTGTCCCACTACGCGGCGGACAATACGGGTCATCCCCTGGCGGTGAACCTCTCGGTCGCCGACCTTTATCCGAAACTCGAAAGCAAATACGGCCGGCGCGTCACCTATGAAGATGATCCCCAAGCGCACATGATGGTGGAATTCTCGTTCGACGTGGTCCAGATCGCCGGGGACGGTTATCTTCCCCGAAGCTACCACAATTACATCGGGTTCAAAGTCTCCAACGCTCTGCTCGAGCGCGCGTTCGCGCAAACCTACGGGCTGAGCTTTGGAAAACTGTTTCTTAGCGAGCATCTCTCGATCTGGATTTACGAGGTTGGCGCGAGCGAGGTGATCCCCCGCTTAACTCAAATTCTTTGGCAACAGAAGCGAAAGAAAATCTTGAGACTGCGGCCCGTCCTGGCGCGCCATCGATGGAAATACCGGGTCGCGCCTGGGAACTATCAGCGCGAACCGTACGCGCGACGCAAAGGGCGGCGGTTCGCTCTCAGGCGGTGGGCGTCGAGATGGAAGCTGCATTCCGAGCAGGCGCAGATTGGCTTGATTTCACGGTTCGTAGTGCTGTCCATCGAATTGCTGCCAAAGATCGGACCGCTTCGGACGCTCGATTTTAAGCCGCCCACGCCCGGCACTCAGGCTCTCTTCATCAGCAGCTTTCGAACGACGGTCGAGCGCTACCGGGATTTGCTCCGGGACGCGGGAGAGGGGCGGCTGAATCTTCAAGACCGCAACTTTGATACCGGTCGAGTGATCCGCGCCGGCGATTACCGGCTTGCCGATCAGACCTATGCGCGCTGGCTCAACCTGCTCGCAGCGGGCCATTTCGCTTCCGCAAGCCCAGCGCTGAGGAAGAATATCCTCGCGTATTACACGAACTGGCACGCTCCATCCGCGATCGAGGGACGATCACGCCGGCAGCGCAAGCTGGCTCGCGAGCTGGCCGAGCTCAGGAGCAGCCGGTGAGAGCCGCAGACGCGCGGGCGGATTTTCGCCGCGACTCCAAATTGCGGATACCGGCGCCGAAGCGCTTCTTCGAGTTCGGTACTTATGGGGGAGCCCACTTGGCAGCTTCGCCGGCTGCTAGAGATTCCCAAGACCCAACGTCGGGGGAGGTTGACTTTACTATCTGGGTGTCTCGCGCTTCACTGAACGCTCGATTTGCCCGAAGATTCGCTTCCGCCGGATTCGCTGTCGATCGGCTTGCGGCTGGCGTAACCTTCGTCAAGGCTGTGCCAGAACTCGATTCGCTTTTCCCCCAGTTTCCAGCAGAGGTAGATTTCCCGCCCGTTGCGCAAGGACGGAAAATCGACAAGGCCCATATCGACATCCTTTACCACGCACCCCGTTTCCTGAATTCGATTCACCACGTCCTCGATGCGTGTCGCAAATTTCTGGCGCTCGCCCTTCTTCTTCAGCAGGTCCTGGTAGGGCGGCACCGATCCGCCGAGCATCATGATTCGCGCTGCGGCCTGCGAGAAATCCTCATCCAGAGTGTCGAGCGATTGCTTCTGCTTGCGGGCTTCTTCAAGCGATTTCCCGATGGCGGGAAGAAGCTCCTCGGCCTCTTCGCGATTGAAATATCGTTCGGACATAGATGTTAGATTCGGGGTCCAGAGGAACGGGTTGCGCTCTACGGCAGGCCCGCCATCCGCCACGGGCTAAGAAGGCGCCAGCCGGCTCAGCCTCCCCGGGTGTGCATTTCGCGGTGAAGGTCCTTGCGCAGTTCTTCGACTGGGAAAAGTGCGCCGCGCGACTGAAGCTGGCGGCGATCCTCAGCGCCGCGGTCGGTCCTCGCCGTCCACGCGCGCGCGATGGCGCGCGCGATTTCTCCCGCCGAAGCGCCGCGCCGCAGCAGCGCTTTCAGATCGACGCCATTTCCAGCATACAGGCAGAGCAGTAAGACGCCATCGGTCGTGAGACGGCTGCGGTCGCACGTGCCGCAAAACGGCCGGCTGGTGGAAGAGATAATTCCGAACGTGGTTCCGTCTTCGAGCCGGAAGCGGTCTGCCGGGACTTTGGCCCCATCGGCATCGGAAGTCGCGGCGGAAGCGGTCTTCGCGGGGCCAAAGCGGCTCTCGATGGTGCGAAGAATTTCCTCCCGCGTGACGACTTGCTCCGCCGCCCAGCGCGTTGCCCCGCCCACATCCATGTACTCGATGAAGCGAACCTCGGCGCCGGCGCGGCGGCCGAATTCCAGCAGGTCTGCGATTTCGTCGTCATTAAATCCCCGAATCACGACGGTGTTGATCTTAACGCTGTCGAATCCGGCCTCGATCGCCGCGCCGATCCCCGCGACTACCGCTGAATGCGCCGTGCTCCGCGTCAAAGCCTGAAAACGCCGCGGCTGCAGCGTGTCGAGACTTACCGTGACGCGCTTCAAGCCAGCCGTTCGCAGGGATCGTCCCTTGGCCCCGAGCAAAACGCCGTTCGTCGTAATGGCGAGGTCCTCGACGAGCGGTCTCGCTGCGAGCACCTTGATGAGGCCGTCCAGATTGCGGCGCAAGAGCGGCTCGCCGCCGGTGAGCCTCAGGCGCCGGACTCCGAGCGCGGTGAAGATTTCAACCAGCGTCGAAATCTCCTCGAAGCTCAGGATCGCATCGTGCGCAACCCAGGCGTAATCGTCTTCAGGCATGCAATATCGACACCGCAGATTGCACCGGTCTGTGACGGAGATGCGCAGGCTGCGCATCGGCCGCCCGTAAACGTCCAAGAGCAGGTTGGGGAAATCACGAAGTTCGCTTGGCATTGTAAGGAGCGGCGGTTGCCGGTCTACGGAATCAGTGGATCCGCTTCACTTTTTTTTGCATGTAGTCCATTAGCAAATACTGGCCCAGTGTATGGGGCGTGGTGAAGTAGGCCTTGCCCCGGCAGATCTCCGTCACCTTCTGAACGAAGTTGATGAGGCCATGATCAGAGGCCAGCATGAACGTGTTGATCAGAATCCCGTTGCGGCGGCAGCGCGCGACTTCGTGCAGCGTCTCGGAAACGACCAGGGGATCGAGCCCAAACGCGTTCTTATAGATCCGCCCGTCGTCGAGCGTCAGCGCGGACGGCTTGCCGTCGGTGATCATGACGATCTGGCGCATGTCCTTCTTCTGGCGGGAGAGGATGCGCTGCGCCATCCGCAGCCCTTCCCGAGTGTTCGTGTAATACGGGCCGACTTGCGCGCGAGCTAGCTGCGGAAGCGGCATTTCCTCGGCAGAATCGTGGAACAACACCAGGTGGAGAGTGTCGCCCGGATACTGCGAGCGCAACAGGTGGGTGAGCGCCAGGGCCACTTTCTTTGCCGGGGTGAAGCGATCCTCGCCGTAGAGAATCATGCTGTGGCTGCAGTCGAGCATCAGCACCGTAGCGCACGAACTCTGATATTCGCATTGGTGGACCTGCAGGTCCTCGTAATCGAGGTCGAGCGGCATCTTCAAGCCGCCGCGGTGAATGGCGGAAAGAAGGGTGGAATTGACGTCCAGGTTCAGCGTGTCGCCAAACTCGTAGCGTCTTGTCGATCCGCCCGACTCGACACCGGTGGCGAGCTCGCGCGTATCGTGCCGCCCGAAGCTGGATTTGCCGAGCGACCCGAGCAGGTCCTTCAGAGTTTTGAATCCGAGGAAATCGAGCGCCTTATCCGTGACCTCGAACTTGACCGGCCCGTTCGCGCGATCGCCGGCGCCGCCGCGCATCGGGCTGAGCTGGACTTCGGCCTTACCCGGTTGATGGGGCTGATCGATGGTGATGTAGCCTTCCTCGGCGAGTTTCTGAAGAAGCTGATTGATGAGATCGTGCAGCTTCGATTTCTCGTACTCTTCGGGCGAGCCGAGATAATCGTTCAGCAGATCGCCCGGGATCATGCCTTTCTGCTGCAGTGCATCCAGGAGCGCCTCGTGGAGCTGTTCCATCGCGCGCTCGGGATCCATCTCGTAGAAATCGTAGCGCTGATTGTAGAAGCCGCTGTCCAGAAGGAAATCCTGCAGCATCTGCAGCAGGTCTTCGGAGGTGATCCCGTCGAAAGGATCGCCGGAGTATTTTGTGTACTTAATGTATTTCACAAGGGACGCCTGTTATTCTTCACGGCGAAAGAGTTGCCAAAGAGCGGTCATCGCGGGCGCGATCAAGCCCGCGCAAACGGGTCTGAGTCCTGCACCGCGGAAACGGCACGTTCCGGACCGGCTGTCTAGAATCGAAATCAGTTCAGGGAGCGCCGCCGGGCCGCGACCGGGCTGGGCTCTTCGGAAGGCTCTTCGACCCGTCGCGTTTCGGCATGATAGCCGAGCTCCTCGTTTCGGCTGATCCGCTTCAGCGCATAAAGGCCTTCGAGAATGAACTCGGCTCCCGCGACTTGAAGCCCCTTGTCATCCTTCGACTTGATGCCCAGCGGCTCTTCGGCTTCAAGCAGTCCCTGAATCCTCTTCACCTGTAGGAAAATCTCGTCGGCGGGTGCGCCCTCCGGATATTTCAGGCTGCCGCCCAACTCAAACCACTTTACGATCGCGTGCATCGGCACGCCCTCAAAATACTTGCGGAAAACGCGCGCCGTGGCTTGGCGAATCACGTCCCGCGCGACGACGTCGGCGCCGCGCAACTCGCCCTCGTACTCGAGCTCGAACTTTCCGGTCAGCGAAGGAAGAGCCGCGTAAACGTCCGTTAGGCGGGCCACCGCTGTGCGTTCGCGGTTCATCAACGCGCGGCGCTCGGCGTTCGAGATGGCATTCTCGAGAGAGGTAATTGGCATGCGCTGGCTCACGCCGCTGCGCTTGTCAATTCGCTTCTCCGCTCGCGCTTCAAAAGCGATGGTTTCGATCACCTCGCGGACAAATTGCGGCACCAGCGATTCGATGCGCCCCGGGCGTTCGGTCCAGGCCTCTTGTCGCGTGATCGCCAGGGCATGCTCGAGCGTTTGCGGGTAGTGCGTACGAATCTCGGAACCGATGCGGTCTTTGAGCGGCGTGATGATTTTTCCGCGCGCGGTATAATCTTCCGGATTGGCCGTAAACACCAGCACCATATCGAGCGGCAGGCGCATCGGATAACCTTTGATCTGCACATCCCCTTCCTGCATGATGTTGAACAGGCCAACCTGAATCTTGCCTGCGAGGTCCGGCAGCTCGTTGACGGCGAAGATGCCGCGATTCGCGCGCGGGAGCAAACCGTAGTGGATCGTGAATTCGCTCGATAGCGAGTGGCCGCCGCGCGCCGCCTTGATGGGATCAAGGTCGCCAATCATGTCCGCAATCGTCACGTCGGGCGTGGCGAGTTTTTCAACAAAGCGGTCGTCCCGCGAAAAATAGCTGAGCGGCGTCTCGTCGCCGCGCTCGCTGATGAGCTCCTTGCAAGCGCGGCAGATGGGTCTCAGCGGGTGGTCGTGGATTTCACAGCCGGCGATAAACGGGACCTCCTCGTCGAGAAGCAGCGTCAGCGATCGCAGGATCCGGCTCTTCGCCTGCCCTCGCAGCCCCAGCAGAATGAAATTGTGGCGGGAGAGGATCGCGTTCTCAACCTGCGGAATCACCGTATCACCAAATCCGATGATCCCCGGAAATGCAGGCGTTCCGGACTTTAACCTGGAGATGAGATTCGCTCGCATCTCATCCCTTACACCCTTTCCGTCGTAACCGGTCTTTTTGAGATCACCCAGAGTCCCTGGCCGTGCCATGGATTCATTATAGTCTCCCTTCGCGCGATTGGGCGTCTTGGCGATTAAAATATCGGCCAGGCGTGCCTGCGTGCCCAAAACCCGAAACGTGGCAAATTGCCCCGCTTTCAGGCGAAAAAAAAGTGTCTCGTTCGTCTCATCTATCTCCAAATTCTCAAACCGGCCTGCTATCGTTTACGCATGAGTAATCAGCGAGATGGCATGGGGGAAGCTGGACGGACGAGTGACTTGGCCTGGACGCCGTTACCGGTCCACGCGCCGGCGCTGCCGTTCGCGATCGTGGCCGCAAACGTCGTGGAGGGCTGCCCGCCGGGAGATCCCGTGTTTGGCGGCGCGCCGGCCCCCTCGCAAGGGAGCAGACAGGGGAACTTTGTGATGCCGAGGAAAAAAGAGAAGATGGAGATGCCCATCTGCACCAGGGTTTCTGTTTCGACCTTCCGTACGCTCGAGGTCTGGTGCGACAATAGCTTCAGAAAACGATCCGAGGTGATCGGCCTGGTGCTGGAGCGGATCGTGGAGATGGTTTCGCAACAACAGTACATTGAACAGCCCGTGGAGGAATTTGTCCGCCATCTGCACGTAGGGCCGAAAGGATAAATTTTTTTTCGCGCGCGCGTATCATACGTATCGGATGTATTAAATGTATATGATGTATCAGATGTAGATGAGGTATCGTATGAAAAACACAACATATACAGGGGAGATCGCCCCGCGGCTTGCTATGATCCTCCTGACCCGAATAGACGTGGGTCAGAGGGGAGTTGAGTCAACATGTGGCCGAAGCCGCCAATGCCGCGCCCGCCAGCGCGCTAATCGCACGAAATTTTGCGATCCGGGGGCCTTTCTTGAAGGAGGTTCCCGGTGAACAAGATCTTTCTTTTCTGGGTTGCATCCTCAATCATCCTTCTCCTCCTGGCTTTTGTTTACTTCCGCCAAAACCTGCATCGCCGAAACCTGTGGTTTGGGTGGTGGCTCGGATTCGGAATCACCATGCAGATCGTCTCCGCCTGCGGGATGCTCGTCGGATACGGGCCGTGGATGTATAAGATTTGGCCCGTGGCGGATGGCTTGAGTTTTGCGCTCGCGCTGGGAGTCATCGTCGTGGCGTTTCTCCGCCGCTCCTGCGCGGTAAACCAGGCGTTGCTGCGCGGCCTCGTCGCCATGCTCGCCCTGAACCTCGCCGCGCGCTGGGCCAGCAGCCATCTCGGCGCCGATATTGAGTCCTGGCTGCAGAACATCGCGTTCATGGGGCCGGCGATTTTCATGCTTGTCACGTTTTCGAATATCCGGGCGGACCGGCTGCCGCTGTACGTGGCGTCTGCGCTTCGCGCCCTGACTTTCCAGCCGAACACGAGCCAGGAGCTCGCGTTCCGCGCTCTCCCCAACCGCACCACCGCCCACGCAGCCTGATGGCCGCGCCCCTTGCAGACCGGCGGCGCGGGTGCCGTCGCCGGGCTTCTTACCCTGTTCAATGCAGCGGGAATTTTCTAAGATCAGTCCAGGGCCCTGTTTGGTCCTCCTGGGAGCGCCCGTGCACTTGGCGCCGCTTGGAGCATCGGATGCCGAGCAAGCACAAAACATTGGTTCAGAAGCAGTTCACGAAAACGTGCGACGCGTTCTCGCAGTTTGCCGTCCGGGATTCAGCCGACGTGGTGGCGGAGCGAGTTGTTTTCGCCAACCCGCAGGCGGATGATATCGCGCTCGACGTTGCCTGCGGCCCGGGCGCAATCGTCCTCGCCCTCGCACCCCGGGTTCGCCTGGGGCGGGGCATCGACCTGACCCATGCAATGCTGGTCCGGGCGGCGCGGCTTCAAGCCGAGCTCCAGATCGTAAATGCCGCTTTTGACGAGGGTGATGCCGAGCAGCTCCCTTACCCGGATCATTCGTTCACGCTCGTGAGCTGCCAGTTCGCGTTCCACCACATGCCCAGGCCCTCGGCGGTCCTGCGCGAGATGCTGCGCGTCGCGCGGCCGGAAGCCCGCCTGCTCCTCGTCGACAGCATCTCGCCGGAGAGCGATGAAAAAGGGGAGCTCTTCAACCGAATTGAAATCATTCGGGATCCGTCTCACACCTCGACATTGAGATGGACGGATTTTCTGAAGCTGTTTGAGAGTCTTCACCTGGAGATCGTGCGTCAGGGTCTCAAGCGCCGGGCTCGTTCCTTTAATGATTGGATGCTGCGCGCCGGGCTGGAACCTTCCGCGCTGCGCTACGCCGAGGCGCGCCGCCTGATTGAAAGCTCGGCGGTGGGGGACGGGGCGGGCTTCTCTCCTCAGATCGAAGGAGGCGAGCTCACGATCTTCCATCACGAGGGAATGTTTCTCCTCCGCAGGCGGGTTGAGGCGGGGCTAACGGCGGAGAAGGGGCCCGGAAGGGACGATGGAGCCGGGGGCGGATGAGACCCAGGATTGGGCCCCGGCTAGAGTACGGCGTCCGCAGCAAGCGCCTCATAAAACCAGCGCGACTAGCGACGCCCCACCTGCGAAGTAGATTCGTTCCGACGTGCGCAGCCGATGAACCTGAGACATCGCCCCACGGATACCACTAAAGCCACGGTCAGCAAAACACTGACCGTGGCTACCCGCTGGGGCAGTATACTAAAAGTGGTTACCGACTGCCGGGCCGTCTTGGTAGATTTCGGACCGGTCTAATGAAAATAGTTGTCTCATCTGTCCCGCTCGTCTCCACAGCTGTAAAGCACCTGTCAAGCAATTTAAAAATGTTACTTTCGAAGGAATCATCTTGCAGTCGGTAATGTTACCCGTCGTCGTCGGTTTTCCTTTCTTTTTCTCTTTGGTTTTGTCTTGGTTTTTGCTTTTTCTCCGCGCGCGGTTTTTGCCTTGGCGCGCGCGCGCCTGTGGGCTTTTCTTTCGATGACTCTTTCACCTTGGGGAGCAGCCCCGGAAAGGTCCCCGTTTTCTTTCACCTTCGTGCTGAGCTCGAAAATCTGCTCCAGCTTGGCCCGAATCGTAGCCGAGAGTTGAAACGGATCGAGCGTCTCACGCTGCTGCCGGAGTTCTGCCACCCGCTCCGGGTCCGCCACCGGAGAAGCCGCGACGCGCTGAAACGGCGTCGCGGGCGCTTCGTAATGCCGCCGCAGACGTGAACCGACCCGCTCCTTCCTCGCCAGCTTCACCGAAGGCATGAAGAGGTTCTGAAACAGGCGCAGCTCGTCGCGGTACAGGCGGTTGATCGCCTCCCGCGCCGCCTCCGTGTCGTAGCGGACGTAACCCAGCAGCCGCCGCACGTGCGTCCAGTTCTTCTGCTCGATGTGCGCGTTGTCGTCCTTCTTGTACGGGCGCCCGCGCGTGAACTGAATGGCGCGCGAGTCGCAATAGCGAAACAAATGGTGATTGATAAACTCCGATCCGTTGTCCGAATCGATGCCGCGCAAGGCGAAGGGCAAGGCCTCGCGAACCGCTTCCAGAGCGGCTCGGACGGCCTCCTGGCTCTTGCCCAGCACGGCTCGCGTCTCGGTCCAGCCGGTGTGGATATCGGTCACGTTCAGCGAGTAACAGAACTCGCCCGTTGCCGAGTTGCCCGAATGCGAGACCAGGTCAATCTCCGTGAAGCCGGGGATCTTCACATCCCAGTGATCCGTTTTGAGCGGGATGTGATGCTTCAGCAACGTTCCCGGTTTGGTGCGGCCATAAATTCTGCGCCGCAGCTTCCGCTTCTCCGCGCGCAGCCGGTAATCGATGCTGCGCGGGCTGATCTGGAGCAACTGTCGCTCCAGCTCGGGCGTCAGGTGGAAGCGCTGGCGAATCTGCGGCATCCACTCCGGCAGCAGCGCCTTCAGCCGCACCGACCAGGGGTAATCGG
>JBOGKE010000089.1:0-13687 GCA_050745265.1 Terriglobia bacterium | reverse complement strand
AAATTCTGCCGCTTGTTCCCGGGCACGCGCGAAACCGCAGATTTTCTGAAACGCGAAACTCTGCGCTACCTGGTGACGGACGGTCGGCAGCGCGAGCAAAACGAAAACTAGCGCCGCCGCTGCGGCTGCGGGGTAGCGTATTTGGCGCGGAACTGGACGAGTAGATCTCTTCACAGAGGGGGATTATACATCGCCGGGGCGCGGCTTCGCCGCCGGTCCAAATCACAGAGAAGCAGATTCTTCACGGAGTTTATCCTGAGTACCCGCCCGCCGGGTGGCGGGTCCATAGTGCCGGAAACTTTGCTTCAGCCCGCGAAGCGGGCGGAATAACGTAGCCCACGGCGCGAGCCGTGGGTAAGGCGAACCTCTTACGATCTCGTCCGTGCCTCTCGCCCGGCGCTTGCGCCGGGCGAGAGGCGCGGCAAGAAGACGTGGGAGCTGTCCTTAACCCCGGGCTTACGCCCGGGGCTACTTTCTTCCGGCCCTCGGGGCCTTTTGGCCTCTCCCGTCTGAAGTTTCTGGCGAGCGCAGCCGAAGGGCTCAGCATGACACTTGCTCAAACCGTCCTTTCGTGAGAAGCGACAAGTCCGCGATCACTCGCAAATCCAAAATCTGAAATCCAAAATCGCCTCAGTCGTTCTTTTCGGGACGTAAAAGCGGAAAAAGAATCACGTCGCGAATCGACCGGCTATCGGTGAGAATCATCGTCAGCCGGTCGATGCCGATTCCCTCGCCGCCGGCCGGCGGCATGCCGTAGCTCAGCGCGCGGATGTAATCTTCGTCGATCGAGTGCGCGGCGAGATCGCCCTTTTCGCGCAGCATTTGCTGGTAATTGAAGCGGTCGCGCTGCTCGCGCGGGTCGTTGAGCTCGCTGAACGCATTCGCCACTTCCATCCCGCCCACGTACAATTCGAATCTCTCGACAAAATCGGGATCGTCGGGTTTCTGTTTGGACAGCGGAGAAACCTCCAGCGGATAGTCGATGATGAACGTTGGCTGGATCAGGTGGCGCTCGGCGACGGTTTCGAACAGTATCGCGAGCGCGTTCCCCGGCGCCGTTGCTTCGGCGTCGTCGATCGGCTGCTCCGCAGTCTCGTTATACTGCTCGACCCAGCGGAAGATGGCTCTTGGGTCCGCCAGGTCATCCACCGTCGGCGCTTGGCCGGCGGAGGCGGGCCAATATTTCACTAACCCCTCCTTCATCGTCAGCCGTTCGAAACGCTCAAAAGAAACTGTGTGGCCGTTGAATTCGAATTCAAGCTTGCCCAGCACGGTTGTCGCGACGTGCCGCAACATGCGCTCGGTGAGCGCCATCATGTCCTTGTAGTCGGCGTACGCCTGGTAGAACTCGAGCATGGTGAACTCGGGATTGTGCTGCGTCGAGATTCCTTCGTTGCGGAAGTTGCGATTGATCTCGTACACGCGGTCGAGCCCGCCCACCAGCAGCCGCTTGAGATAGAGTTCCGGCGCGATGCGAAGATAGAGGTCGATATCGAGCGCGTTGTGGTGGGTCACGAACGGCCGCGCCATCGCGCCGCCCGCGAGCGGCTGCATCATCGGCGTCTCGACCTCCATGTAGCCCTGGCCGTCCAGGAAATCGCGTACCGCGCGCACGATGCGGCTGCGGGTTTCGAAGACGCGCCGCACGTCCTCGTTCACCATCAGATCGAGATAGCGCTGGCGATAGCGAATCTCGACGTCGGAGAGTCCGTGCCACTTCTCCGGCAAGGGCAGCAAGCCTTTGGCGAGGAAGTGGAGGCGCTCGGCGTGCACCGTCAGCTCGCCCGTCCGGGTGCGGAAGAGATAACCTTCGACGCCAGCCAGATCGCCGATATCGAGCAGTTTGTAAAGCGCGAAATCGCGCTCGCCCACCGCGTCGAGCCGGACGTAGAATTGCAGGCTCTTCCCTCCGCCCGAAAGGTGCGCGAAGCCGGCTTTCCCGTGCGGGCGAATCGTCATCACGCGCCCGGCAACGCGCACCGGAATCCGCCGCGATTCGAGCTCCTCGGCAGACCGCGATGAATATTCGGCGAGAATTTGCGCCGGGGTGTGCGTGGGCTCGTACTTGCGCGGATAGGCCTCGAAACCCAGCTCGCGGATGGCTTCGAGCTTCTTCTGCCGCTGCGCCAGCAACTCGTCGTGCTCAGTTCCGTGCAAGGGACGGCCTCCGTCGACTGATTAAGCGCCTCTAATTAACCGGGAATTATATCAGGAAGGGGCGGCAGGGCCGGCAGGAGTGGACTCGGCCGCCGGGGCGACCGCGCCGAAGCGCCGCCGCGATTATTGGAGCTGTGAAACAGCCAACAGCCTCTCGCAAAAGCTCCAAGGCGCGAAGAAAGCGCTAAGAGGACCCCTACATGAGCAAATAAATAGTGTCTCATACGTCTCATTTATGTCCAAAGTCTCATCGAGGCGAGGTAGGGTGGTATGTCGGTGATTTATGGCGCTGCATTTCATTTGGCTGACGATGGTTGTCCTGACCGCTGCGAGCGCGGTCCAGGTATCGCGGTCTCGCTACGCGCCCGTCGTAATCACCCGTTCGAAAATTGACGAGCTCTTTTGCAGCTCCGCCCGGATGGCGAGACGGTACGGGCCGGGGCGACACTCCACCGATCATCCCGCAGCATTCTCCTCCTTGAGCCCACCCCTGTCCGCCCGCCTGACGAGCCTGGCTGAAAGAACCCGCCATCCGGCTGTTTCCAGCTCAGTCTTTGAAGCGAGCGGACCCCCCGCCACGGAATCCGCAATGGAGCCCCAAAGCGTTATGGCAAGTTACACCCAGTCCGCAATGTTGACGACGACGCGCCCTCGCAGCACTACACCCAATCCGCAATAAGGCGCAAAAGCGCAATCGCAGCGTTACACCCCGTCCGCAATGGAAGCCCAACCGTCATCGCACCGTTACACCCAATCCGCAATGGGAGGCCAGAGCGCGGTCGCAACGTTAACAACGTTACACCCGCCGCGCATCTGCCGGCCGACGCAGAATCCGCCTGGGGCGGAGACCTTGAGACAAATAACTCATGAGACGCGATTGAGAGAATGGCCAGTCGGCATAATTCTGGCTCAAGCGGGGATTCCGGCCGGGGCGGAGGCAAACATTGGCTCGCGTTTCGCGGAGGTGGCAAGAACTGCGGGGCGAGGGGCTCGGCGCGTGCCGGCCGTTGCGCGTTTAATTATTCCGGCGCCATCAGGAAACCTGCCGGCGCGCGACGCGCCCCACTACGGCAGGATGACCAGCCTCGGCCTTGGCGCGCTCGCTGCGGCGCTCGATGCACGCCGCTTTATACCCGATCCCGAGCACGATGGCGAAGACGAGCGCATTGGCGGGGATATGGAGGTTAAAGTCTGCCACGCTGTGGATGAGAATCGCCAGCGTGCTGCCCATGCACCCGAGCGTGATCGCGGGCCGGTAACGGCGCGGGTCGGTCAGAAAAGAATGGCCCATCCAGACGAGCAGGACGAGAATGGGAACGAACAAGAGCAGCGCGCCCACCCAGCCTGTTTCGGAGAGAAATTCGAGGTAGTCGTTGTGAGCGTGGGTGAAAAAAAGACTCAGTTGAACGGTCTGAAAATGCGGAAACTGGTACCGGAAAGTGCCGAGACCCGTGCCGGTGAGGGGGTGCCCGCGCACAATTTCGAGCGTCGCCTGCCAAGTGGGCAGGCGCCCCTCCCGTTCGAGCGTCGGCGCGCCTCCCCGCAGCGCCTCGAAGCGCGATACGACGGGATTCAAGCCGATCCACAATCCATATCCGACCGCAACCAGTACGAACGCCGCAAGTCCGAGCGCCCACGCCTTGCGCCGGACCTTGAGCTGCGCAAACAGCCCGACGAATACCAGCGTGATCAGCGTCGCAAAGATTCCCGTGCGGGAGCGCGAAAAGATGACGCCGACCACCGAGACCAAAACCAGAAACGCGAACACGAGCACCTGCATTCCGGCGGAGCTGGCCGTTGCCGGGTCCACCTTGGCCGGCCCGCGGCGCTTCGCGTCGCGCCAGATTTGAAAATAATAGAAAACCATCGCCAGCGTGAACGGAAACGTGAGTTCGAGGAATCCCGCGAAATGATTGTGGTTAATGAAGGTCCCGGTGCCCGATTCGGTGTAGTAGACTTTTTGGTAGGTGAAGATCTTCTGCCAGCCCGTCAGGTATTGCACGATGCCATAAGCCGCTTCGAACAGCCCGAGAAAGATCGCGGTCCTGACGATCAGGCTCTTGCGCTGGCGCGAATCGAACACGTAAGCCGCCAGCACAAAGGCTCCGAGGTAGGCCAGGAATTTCATCAGCGCCAGCAGCGTGTCGTGCGGATAAATGCTGAGCGTTACGGCGTGGCCCGAACGATGCGCGATGCTGAGGAGCTCGGCCGGGAGCAGCCGTGCCGGATCGATCGCCCGCACCAGCGAGGCGGGAAGGGGAACAATCTGAAGGATAACCAGGAGCGCAAAAAGAACCGGCCAGATGGGAACGCCAAGCTCAATCTGGCGCCGGCGGAATTGGTCGATCACGACCGCCAGAAACAGCGCGAAGATCACAATCTCCATCAGGGAGTAGGTGAGCGGTTCGACTCCTCCAAACGACAGCGTGGCGCCGATCACCGTCAGTGTCAGAATAATTTCCGCAACTCTGCGCATAGAGGACTGTTCTTCCAGGTTAAAGCGTCAGCGCCGCGCCGCCGCTGCGTTCTCGCCGCGCTGGAGGATGAAGCTCACCGCCGAAAGAAGGTCTGGGACCACCGCTTCGGGAGGCGGGTGGCCATCCAGTTCGAAGCTGGAAGGGTTCGGACTCACCACCACCGAGGGGCATCCGACGCGCTGGGCCGCGAGCAAGTCGCTCAGCGAATCACCCACCATGTAGGTCTCAGTGAATTTGAATTCATGATCGTGCTGCGCCTTGAGCAGAAGGCCGGGGCGCGGTTTCCGGCAATTGCATTGGACTTCCTTCCGATGCGGGCAGTAATACACGCCGTGGATTAGCCCGCCCGCCGCCGTGACCCGGCTTAGAAAACAGCGGGTGATTTGATCCAGCCGGGACGAAGTCATTACACCTTTCCCGACCCCGGCCTGGTTCGACACCACAATCGTGGCGTAGCCCGCTTCGCGGAGCTGGCGCAGCGCATCGAGCGCGCCCGGGAGAAAGACAAAGTCGCGCCACCGCATGACGTAGGCGTTTCGCAGTTTCCGATTGATAACGCCATCGCGGTCCAGCAGCACAAAGGGCGTCATCGATGATGCCTCATGCGGCCTTCTCCGGGGCGCGAGGAAGTTTCCTCAGGAGCGGATTCAGCTAGACGCCACACTCGAACGCCGGGCGCCTCGCCGCATCCCGCCGTGTTCAGCCTGAGCCCGCGGCGCGGCGCAACTGCGACAGGCTGGAGGCAAAGGCCCAGCGCATCCCGCCGCGCCCGCTGGAATCGAAAAACGGATCGTTATAGACGACCCGGCTGCCGCCCAAATCGAAATGGAATCGCATCTCTTTGAGGCCAAACTTCGCGAGACCCGCCCGCACCAGGGGCTGGCGCTCGCGCCCGCAGCAGAGAAGAAGGAACCCGCCGCCTCCCGCACCCGTTATTTTGCCGCCCAAAGCGCCGGCTCGGCGCGCGACCTCGTAGATCTCGTCGATGCGCGGATTGGATATTTTCGCCGAAATCCGCTTTTTAATCGTCCACCCTTCGTGGAGCATGTTCCCGAAATCGTCAAAATTTCCGTTCACCAGCGCCTTGCGCATTTGCGGAACCATGGCCTTCAGCTCGGCGAGCGCGTCGAGAACCCCTTGCTGATTCTGCACCACGGAACGGTCTTGCCCGCTCAGGATCTCCGAGCTGTCTCGGGAGCTGCCGGTGAAGAAGAGCAGAAGATTCTGCTCAAGGTCCATCAGCACTTCCGAGCTCAAGCGGACCGGCTCAACCCGGACTCCGTTCGAATCAAACTCAAGAACCTTCATTCCTCCGACGGCCACCCCGTATTCGTCCTGCTTTCCCGCCGGCCGGTGCAAAAGCTCGCGGGCGATGTAGAACGCTTCTTCGGCGAGGGAGAGGTTCTGGTCGTCCCGTCCGAGGTATACGCGCAGGGTCTTCAAAAGATTTACGCACGCCGCGGCCGAGGATCCCAGCCCCGTGCCGGGCGGAACCTCGGAGGCCATAAACAGATTGACCCCGACGCTGCAGCCCAGATGCTTCAGAACGGCAAACGGTATTTCGAGTTCGGCGCCCTCAAATTGCATCCGGCCGATCTGTTCGAACGATTCCAGCGCCTTGAGGTCGGAGGAGATGATCTGGGTCTGGTTGTCCTCGCGCTCCGTCAGCACGGTATAGACATATTTGTCGATACTGGTGCTGAGAACCGCTCCCCCGTACCTCTCGTAGTACGCGGGAAAATCAGTACCGCCGCCTGCAAAGCTGATTCGTACCGGTGTGCGGACAATGAGCATTCACGATTAACTTTCGGAGATGTTGAGCGGATCGGATGGAACCGGCGCGCCCGGAAATCCTGCGCTCCTCGGCCGAGGGCCGCCGGAAAAGGCGTTGCGCCTCGAAAGCAGAGTACTGACCGTGGAAACAACGAGAGCAAGATCGACAAGCGGCGTGTAGTTGGCGGCGTACTCCAGGTCGTACTTCGTCTTGAGATCGGACGAGTCCAGATCGCGCAGCCCTTGAACTTGCGCCAGGCCGGTGATGCCGGGTTTCAGTTGCAAGCGCCGCCGGTGCCAGGCGGAATAGTGCCGGGCCCGCTCGGGGCTTTCGGGTTGAGGTCCCACCACGCTCATGTCGCCCTTCAGCACGTTCCAAATCTGCGGCAGCTCGGAAAAGCTGTAACGAAGAAGAAAGCCGGCAAAACCCCTCTGTCGGGGCTCGTCTGTTCGCGGGTCCGGCGCCTCGGCCGGATGCACATCGAAGCGGTAGAGCTTGAACGGTCTGCCTCCCAAGCCAATCCGAGTTTCGCCGCGAATGCCGCGCCTGCGCGTAACCCGGAGCGCTGCGCTGATCAGCACCAGAGCCGGGACGGTGACGGGAGCGGTCAAAACTACCAGCCCGACGTCGGTGATTCGCTTGAGCAATTCGTGCGAAGAATGGAGCGAGGTCTGTTTCATCTCAAGAATCGGGATGCCGTCAATGCTGAGCCGCTCGATGTGGCTCGTGTGCAAATCGTAATACTCGGGAACCGATTTGATCGTAATGCCTTGTTGCTGACAATGGGCGATGAATTCCAGCGTTTCGGTGTCCCGGCGGATCGGAATCGCAAACAGAAGCTCGTGAACGTTTTTCGCCGCAAGCTCGCGCGCCATCGCTTCCGAACCGGTCATGATAGCTTCGTGCTCGACGGGATTCGAATCTCCGCCCGCTTGCGATCTCGCCACGGCGGGAGCGAGAAAACCAACGATTTCGTAATGAAGATCAAGGCGCCGCCCCAGGCGCTCGGCGATTTCGGCAGCCAACTCGGAGTGTCCAACGATCACCACTCGCCTCAAGCCGAGCCCGTGGCGGCGCATAAGGCTCAGCGCGGCTTGATAGAGCAAGCGGGTGAACACCAGAAAAATCACGACCAGCACGGCGAGGAACAGAAAAAGCAGCCGGGAATAATAGGCCTTGGCGAGATACATGCCGGCGAGGAGGGAAGCGGTCAGAAAAAAGGACGCCGTGATGAGTTTCGAAGCGGCGAGCGGAGATTCAGCGGCGCCGGGAAAATTATCGACGCCGTAAACAAGGAATATGAAAATCCAGGTTCCCAAAGCCAGTAGAATCGCATACCCGTAGGCCCAGAACGGAAATACGGGCAGGTTATAAAGCGGAACGATCGCCGACTCGTATCGCAGGAAATACGCCACGCGGAAAGCGATCAAGATGGCGGCCAGATCGGCGGCAAGCAGCAGGTATTTTGGTAAATTCGCCTTCATGGGATCAGCGCTCTCCCCGGTTACCGAATCGCTGGGACTCTACATTGAGTCTCAAGAGCAAGCACGGGGTGCGGACTGGAAAACGTTGGATTGCTCGGGCGAAGCAGAACCTCGATATGAATGGCGCGAGTATTCGAGAAGCTCTCGCAGCGCCGCGGAGATTGAGAGCGCGGGCTGCCACCCGAGCTCGCCTCGCGCACGGGAATTATCGCCAATCACGCCGGGTAGCCGTTCGGGGCGGGATTCCCCGATCGGCGGCCGCAGGTCGATCTCTTCATTCGACGATACGGATATCAACTCTTCCGCCATGCTCCGTATCGAGATGGCCTGCCCGGAGCAAAGATTATAAACTCTTCCTTCAGCTCCATTTACTGAAGCACTATAATAACCCCGAACAATATCCCGCACGTGAGAAAAATCGATCTCCTGCCGAAGATTTTTCACGTCCAGGACAGGCGGACGGAGACCCCTCTCGATCTCCACCACTTTCCGGGCCAGGTCCGGGGCCACGAACCCCGCAGGCTGGCCTGCTCCGGTGTGATTAAACGGTCGGACCGTCACAACTTCAATTCCGTACGTCTTCCAGTACTGATACGCTGCCATCTCAGCCGCTGCTTTGCTGGCAGCATACGGAGTCGCCGGCCTGAGGGGCGCTTCCTCCGATACCGGGCCAGTCCCGGCGGGGTCGCCGTAAACGCGCGACGAGCTCACCAACAGAAAGCGGCAGCGGATGGCCGCAACTCGCAGAGCTTCCAATAGGTTAAGCGTGCCCCTCAAGTTAACTTCGAAGGTCTCGACCGGCCGGTCTACCGAAGACGAAGGAGAACTCTTGGCAGCCAAATGGAACATCAGATCCGGCCGCACCTTGCTCACGATTTCAGCGATCTGGCGCTCGTGCCGGATGTCCGCTGTGCAATAATGGATGGCGGAGCCGTCGATGTCCAGGAAAGGCTTGAACTCTTTCTCCTGCGAAACGCCGTAAATCTCCACATGCTCTGCCAGCAAGAGCTGGGTAAGGTAGTTGCCGGCAAAGCCGGCGATACCCGTCACCAGAGCCCTCATCCACTTCTCGCCGCTTCAAAGGATTCGGTGTAGGCGGTTCGTTTTTCGAGCTCCAGGTCGGCTTCGGTCATCTCGAGGATGAGATCTCTGAAACTGGTTTCGTGGCGCCAACCGAGCTTCGCCCGGGCCTTTGACGAATCGCCGAGAAGAAAGTCGACCTCCGCCGGACGGATGAAGCTTGAATCCCGCACGACGAAGCGCTGCCAGTCCAGTCCGAGGTGAGCAAAGGAGATATCGAGGACTTCGCGAACGCTATGGCTCTCGCCGGTGGCGATCACGTAATCGTCGGGCTGGGCGGCCTGGAGCATGAGCCACATCGCCTGGACATAATCCCGGGCGTGGCCCCAATCCCGGCGCGCATCAAGATTGCCGAGGGCTAAGCTTTCCTGCCTTCCCAGTTTAATCCGGGCCGCCGCATTCGTAATCTTCCGCGTGACGAACTCGATTCCGCGGCGCGGCGACTCATGATTAAAAAGAATGCCCGAACACACAAAGAGGCCGTAGCTCTCGCGATAATTTACGGTGATCCAGTGACCATACAGCTTGGCCACGCCGTACGGGCTCCGGGGGTGAAAAAACGTCCCCTCGTTCTGAGGCGATTCGGCAACCTTCCCGAACATTTCACTGCTCGAAGCCTGGTAAAACCTGATCTTGGGATTCACCTCCCGAATCGCTTCGAGCATGCGGGTGACACCCAACGCGGTGAATTCTCCCGTCAGCACGGGCTGCGTCCAGGAGGTTGCGACGAAGGATTGGGCCGCCAGATTATAGACCTCGGACGGTCGCGCCGTTTCGAGCGCGCGGTGGAGGGAGTTCTGGTCCAGCAAGTCGCCCGAGATCAGCGTAACCCTGTCCCGAAGGTGCCCGATTCTCTCGAAGTTCACCGTGCTGGTGCGACGCAGGAGCCCGAAGACCTCGTAATCCTTCTCGAGCAGAAACTCCGCCAGATAAGAACCGTCTTGACCGGTAATACCCGTAATTAGCGCTCTGCGAGTCAACGGTGGGTTCTCAACCTTTCGTACCTAGCCCGGCAGTTCCCCAAAGGCAAACAGAATAGATGCGCTCGTGTATGAGGAGCTGAGCACAAATGACCCGATCCGGCACACAGATCAGCCCAGCGCAAAATAGCTCAGCCTTCAGCGCCTCGGGAGCTCTGTGATGATCCACCCGCCGGAGCGGCATCGGGCCGCGCAGCTCTCGGCGACGCGTCTCGTCCCCCCAAGATTACCCCAAATGTTCTTACCAGTATAGTTAAATCGAGTCGGATCGACCAGTTATCGATATATTCGAGGTCCTTTTCTACCCAGACTTCAAAGCGCGGATCGTGTCGTGCCGTCACCTGCCACCAGCCCGTTATACCAGCGGGAGCTGCGAGGCGGCGGCGCTGGTAATCATCATATTGGGCGACCTCGTCAGGGGCCTGAGGCCGCGGCCCCACCATGCTCATGTCCCCGCGAATCACATTCCACATCTGCGGGATTTCATCCAGGCTATACTTGCGAAGAATCCTGCCGACCCGAGTCACTCGCGGGTCAACGGGAATCTTGACCATGAACTTTCCACCCTCATTGAGGTGAGCGAGGGAATCGAGCCTGGTCTCGGCATCTTCGACCATCGAGCGGAACTTATAAAGGGTAAACGGCTTGCCGTTTTCCCCGATGCGTTTCGCGGTGAAAATTGCGGGGCCGCGCGACTCAAGCCGGATGGCCGCCGCAATAACGGCGCAAAGTGGCAGCGACGCGATTCCCCCTGCCAGCGCGATCACAAAGTCTATTGCGCGCTTCAGCGCCCGCTGGGCGGCGGTCCTCGGCGGGGGTGCGTAAAGCCCTCGTACGCCTTGGCGCGGCTGTTCGGCCAAACGAGCATGGTCTGCCGCACCAAGCGGGTGCGCGCCACGCTCCGGGAATCTCAAATTGTGTTTCGCCTCGCGCATGGCGGCGTCAAGTGAAGCTTGCGACCCTCTCGTTTTTCGCCGAAATTTCAATGCGCTGTTTGAGATCAAGAAAAATCATGTGGGACAAGATCAGATGGGCGTCTTCAATCCGCTGCATGTTATCTGAGGGTACAATCAGGGCGCAATCCAACAAAGCACGCATCTTGCCACCAGAAAAGCCGCCCAGTCCGATCGTCATGGCGCCCTTCCGCCGGGCAAGCTCCAGCGCCCGCAAGACGCTCGGCGAGTTGCCGCTTCCGCTGATGGCGAACGCGACATCGCCGGCCCGCAGGAAATTCGCCATTTGACTCGCAAATGCGTTCTCGTAAGCTGTGTCGTTCGACCAGGCGGTGAGGAGGGGTACGTTGTCAGTGAGAGAAAACACCCTGAGCCGTTTCACTTCCGCCATCCAGCCTGGCCCGGGCTGATGGGTCCCCTTGCCGAGGTCCGCCGCCATGTGCGAGGCCAGCGCCGCACTGCCGCCGTTGCCGAATAGAAAGACGTTGCGATCCGCCTCGTAGGCGTCAAATAAAAGGATTGCCGCGCGCCTTGCCTGTTCGACGGGAGCACGATCCAGCACCGATTTCAGTTCGGCGGCGTATTCCTCGTAGCTAAATTGGCCGTCGCTCACGCTCACCGTCCGTGTCTTCACCGCGAAAGTGGCATTCGTTTCGCCGCTGTGGCTGGTGGTTTCGAGTGCTTCTCGGCCGCCCCAAATTTGACAAAGGCAAACGACGAGATAAGCATCACGTCGAACGCGGCAGGTCAAGACATTCGACCCCAATCAATATCGCGGGACACCAGCGCGAAAGAACCGGGCCGCGCCCGCGATGCAGTGAAGGACCCGCCTCGACTTACATCACAGCCGCGGTTCACCAATCGCAGAAGTCAGGTCAGTATGTGTGAAGTCGCCGCCCTTGAACAAAATCGGCTCACCGGTGACCTTGGCCAAAGCGTAGGCGAAACAATCCCCAAAGTTCAGATTCGCAGGGTGTCCGCTCCCCTTCCCGAAATCGCGGTACGCCTCACGAGCCACCTTTGCTTGATCTTCGGTGACCGGTTCGACGACAACCTGAGCCGCGCGGAGCAGGTCGTCAAGCCGCCGGGTTGCGATCGGATCGCGGCTGCCGTCGATCACCACCGCGGCTTCGACATAATTGACCGCGGAAATCCGGCGGTGGCCGGCGCCGGCAATAGCCTGCGCGCAGGCAAGCGCTTCGGGTTCGCCGCGCAGGATGGCGACTAGCGCGGAAGCGTCAATAATCACCGCGGTAGCCCCTGATCATCATAGAGCAGTGCTCCGTGGTCAGCAGATCGGAAAGGCTCGCGCAAATGCTGCGCACAGTCATTGCCAATTCTGACCAAGCGGTCTGCGAGACCGGAACCTCGCTCGCCCTTCACTTGCTCCAGGCGGTCACGAACCGCCTCAGTGATCGCCTCCGTCATGGTTTGGCCCGTGAGCTTCGCCAGCTCTCGAGCCAGCTTCTGCGTCTGTTCGTTCTTGATGTTAAGCGCCATGATCCACCTGTCTGCCTCAACTGTTGTACCATTCTACCACAGCGCGGTTGTTCTTTTGCGGTGCCGGAGCTTCATAGGTTCCGAAAAACTTCGTGAGCGCCTGCCACCGCATCGCGCGCTCGGGCAGCCCAGCCAAAATGCGGAGACCCTCGCTCCCCTGCGGCCCCGGCTGCTGTCAGATCTTCAATGCCGCCTTTCGGGCCGGGACGTCGCCGCCGCTAGACATCAGCCGGAACTTCTCGTCGACGAAAGCGGCGATGCTTCGCCTGAACTCGCTTTCATCGAAGCGAAGCGCCTGGCCGCGGATCTGCTCAGAATCGAAGCCCAGTTTGGCGAACCGCTTCACAGCTTCAATCAGTGATTCGGGCGTCTGTTCGGCGAAGAGAACTCCCGTCTCGCCGTCGATCACGATTTCCGAAGCGCCACCGCCCGAGCAGGCAATCACGGGCTTGCCGCAGGCCTGAGCTTCAACCATCACGATCCCGAAGTCCTCGATGCCGGGGAAAACGAGGGCGCGGCATCGCGCATAATACTCCGCCAGCTCGGCGTCCGTGGCTGCGCCCATGAACTCGACATTCGAGTGCGCCTGCCGCCGGAGTTGGCCGAGCTGCGGTCCGGTCCCAATTATTTTAAGCGGCAGGCGGAGCTGATTGAAAGCCTCAATCGCAACGTCGACTCGCTTGTAAGGCATCAGCCTCGAAACCAACAGAAAGAAATCCTCCGAAGTGCGCGAAAGTTCCATAGACTTTACCCGGACTGGGGGATGGATGACCGTGGAATCGCGGCGATAGTACTTCGCAATGCGAGTGGCGGTCGTCGCTGAGATTGCAATGAAGTGATCAACCCGATCCGCCGACTGCCGGTCCCACATTCGCAGATAGCTCATCATCGGGTCAGCGAAGATGCGCTTCCATGTCTGCCTCAGCGCCGTCGAGCGGTGGGCATGATATTCCGACCAAAGATATCTCAATGGTGTATAGCAGTAACAAATGTGACAGGCTGACGCGGGCGGCAGAATCCCCTTCGCAAATGCGAATGACGAGCTGACGATCACGTCGAAGCCCGTCAGGTCGAAAGACTCCACCGCCATCGGGTAAAGAGGAAAATAGGCGCGAAAGAACCGCGCCGCGCCCGGCAAGCTCTGGGCAAATGAAGTGCGGATGTCGGCGCCCGGGAGCATCTCCCGCGCCGCCTTCTTATCGCAAAAGAGCGTGTATATGGGCGCCTGCGGGAATAGGCCGTGCAGGCTCTGCAGCACCCGCTCCGCCCCGCCCACGTGAAC
>JBOGKE010000088.1:0-12054 GCA_050745265.1 Terriglobia bacterium | reverse complement strand
GCGTTGCCTTCGATGAACTGCCGGCGGGGTTCGACGGCGTCGCCCATGAGCACGGTAAAGATGGAGTCGGCTTCCACCTGATCTTCGACTCGCACCTGCAGCAGCATGCGCCGTTCGGCGTCCATGGTGGTTTCCCAAAGTTGGTTGGGGTTCATCTCGCCGAGCCCCTTGAAGCGCTGCACGGTGAACGCCTTCTTGCCAACCGACATCACGTGCTCGAGCAATTCCCTGCGGTCGCCGACGGTGATCCGGTCGCCATTCGACGAAATCACGAAGGGCGGCTTGTCGGAACTCTGAACCCGCCGGTAGAGATCGAGCACGCGCCGGTAATCGGGACTTGAGATCAGGTCCCAATCGATCACGCGCTCGCCCAGCATGTCGCTTGAGATCTTGAGCACCCACAGGTTGTGCTCTTCATCGCGCTCGAGCTTCGACTTGAAACCCTGGGCCTTGAGATCCTGCTCCACCGCTTCGAGCTTCGCCTGCTTCACCTGGCTGTCGAGCTCGGACTTCTTGCCCAGCTCGGCTTTGAGCAGCGCATTCAGGGGCCGCGCGTCGCCTACGCGCTTTTCGAGCTTGTCGAAGAGCTCCACGTACTCGGCGAGAGCCATGAGAAAATTGGTCAGCTCGCCGCCCTGCAGCTTCACCGCCTTGCCTTCCGGCCCGGCCTCGACGGTGTGGTCTTCGGTGGCGCGCCGCATCACCTCGCGGCGGAATTCCTTCTCGTCGCGGATGTAGCGAACGCTCTTTCCTTTCCTGATCAAGTAAAGCGGAGGCTGAGCGATGTAGACGTTGCCGCGCTCGACAAGCTCCGGCATCTGCCGGTAAAAGAACGTGAGCAGCAGCGTGCGGATGTGCGAGCCGTCCACGTCCGCGTCGGTCATGATGATGATCTTTCCGTAGCGGAGCTTCGCGATGTCGAAATCGTCCTTGCCAATGCCGGTGCCGACGGCGGTGATCAGGGCGCGGATTTCCTCGTGCCCGAGCATCTTGTCGAACCGCGCCTTCTCGACGTTCAGGATCTTGCCGCGCAGCGGCAGGATCGCCTGGTAGCGGCGGTCCCTCCCCTGCTTGGCGGAGCCGCCGGCCGAATCTCCCTCCACCAGAAAGAGCTCGCATCGGTCGGGATCTTTTTCCTGACAATCGGCGAGCTTGCCGGGCAAGCCGCCCGAATCGAGCGCGCCCTTGCGCCGCGTCAATTCCCTCGCCTTGCGCGCGGCCTCGCGGGCGCGGGCGGCATCAATCGATTTCGCGCAGACCTTTCGTCCGACCGACGGGTTCTTCTCGAAAAACTCCATCAGCTTTTCGTAAACGAAGCTCGCGACCACGCTCTGAATATCGCTGTTCAGCTTTCCTTTCGTCTGGCCTTCGAACTGGGGCTGCGGCAGCTTCACGCTGATCACCGCGACCAAGCCCTCGCGGACGTCTTCTCCCTGGAGGTTATCTTTCACATCTTTGAATAGACTCTGGTTCTGGCCAAATTGATTGATGGCGCGCGTGAGCGCGGAGCGGAAGCCGGAAAGGTGCGTTCCGCCGTCCACTGTGTTGATGTTGTTGGCGAACGAGAACATGGTTTCGGCGTATCCGTCGTTGTACTGGATGGCGAACTCAATGCCCACGTCATCTCGCTGCGCGTCGGCGTAAATCGGGGCTGCGTGCAGCACGTCCTTGTTCTTGTTGAGATGCTTTACGAATTCGGCGATGCCGCCGGTATAGTGAAATTCGGCCTGCTTGTCGGCGCGCTCGTCTTTAAGCCTGATCGTGAGCCCCTTGTTCAGAAACGAAAGCTCGCGCAAGCGTTGCGCCAGCGTGTCGTAATTGAAATCGATGGAGGGAAAAATTGCCGGATCGGGCCTGAAGGTGATCTTAGTTCCCCGCTTGGTGGTCTTTCCTTCTTTCTTTAACGGCGCCAGGGGTTTGCCGCGCTCGTACGACTGTTCCCAGGTGAAGCCGTCGGTCCAAATCTCGAGGTCCAGCGATTCGGAAAGCGCGTTCACCACCGAGACGCCTACGCCGTGAAGCCCGCCCGAGACCTTGTAGCTCTTGGTGTCGAACTTGCCGCCCGCGTGCAGCACGGTCATCACAACTTCCGCCGCCGAGCGCTTCTCTTCTTTGTGGATGCCCACGGGGATTCCGCGGCCGTTGTCGACCACGGTGACGGAATTGTCGGAATGTACGGTAACCTCGATGTGATCGCAGTAACCCGCCAGCGCTTCATCGACGGAATTATCCACCACTTCCCAGACGAGGTGGTGCAGACCCAGTTGCCCCGTGGATCCGATATACATCGCGGGCCGCTTGCGAACCGCCTCAAGGCCGCCCAGCACCTTGATGCTGGCCGCGTCGTATCGCTCGCTTGCCACGGCCCTGGCCTCCATCTTCCCCACTGTGTCTTCCACGAACCTGTTTTCCTCCATGACCCGCCCGGTGGGTGAGCCCTCGGGCTAGGCGCGCATCGGCATCACCACGTACCGGTAACGATAAGCATCGTCTTCGGCCGGCCGGAGTTGTCCGGCGCTCTGATCGTCCTTCAAGTCAAAGCGAATCTTCTCGCTGCCGTCCACCGCATCGAGAAAATCGAGTAGGTATTGGTAATTAAATCCGATCTGCATCGCCTCGCTCGAATACTCAACGTCGAGCTCCTCGTGCGCCTCGCCGAATTCGCTGCTCGACGAGAAAATCTCCATCTGGTTGTTTCCCAGATTCAGCCGGATCACGCGCGAGCGCTCATCGGCCAGCAAGGCAACGCGCCGGATCGCCTCCGCGAGCTGGGTCTTCGGGACATCCAGCGTGCGGCTGTTGTCGCGCGGGAGCACCGCCTCATAATTCGGAAATTGGCCCGTCAGAACGCGGGAGATCAGCAGCCGGTGGCCGGCGGCAAAAAAGAGGTGGCTGTCGTCCTTCGAAAACAGGATGGGTGATTGGGCGGCGGCTTGGGTCATAAGCCGTGTGATTTCGATCATCGCGCGACGGGGAATTAGAACGCGCAACTCGCTATTCAGCCCTTCCATTTGCACCGTTCGTTCAACCTGAGCGAGCCGGTGGCCGTCGGTCGCTACCATAAGAACGCCGTCGGGTTTGAGTAGGAGCAGGGCTCCGTTCATCGTGTAGCGTGACTCCTCGCTCGCGATGGCGAAACCGGTCCGGTGAATCATCGGCGTCAGAACGCCGGCTGGAATGGTAGCCAGAACCGCCGGGCTCTCCGGAAGCGTGGGGAAATTATCCTTGGACATCCCCGCGAGCTTAAACGATGAGCGCTCGCAGGTGATTTGAATGAAATGGTTGTCCAGTTCCTTGATTCGAATCTCCGAATCGGGCAGGGATCGGACGATCTCAAGAAGTCTTCTGCCCGGAACCGTCGAAGCGCCGGTCGTCTTTACTCGGGCGGGGCAACCGCAGCGAAGTCCCAATTCCAAGTCTGTCGCGCTCAGCCGAAGCTCAGAGTCCGTGGCCTCGAGGAGAATGCTCGAAAGGATTGGAATGGTGGTCTTCTTCTCGGAGACTCCTTGCGCCAAATCCAGCTCTTTGACAAGTTCGGGCTGACGTACTGTGAATTCCATAGTGTTATACACCTATAAATATATAGTATTAGTAGTAGGCCCTATGGATATGTGGAAATCCCGGTAAACCTTTGCGGCCGGAGACTTTCAGTAATACCGGTCGATCGAGCTTCAGCCGCCAACTGTGAGTTTCTGTGCAAGAAGAGGATCAATCCGGAAATCCACAAAGCGTTCCACACTCTATTTTCCCATGAATCGCCTCAACTCGAACACAAACCATCCGTTAGCTTGTTAATAAGTCTGTTCAAATCCTTGCTGGAATGCTGCAACAGCTCAATTTTATTGATGGAGTGCAGCACGGTGGTGTGGTGTTTGCCGCCAAACTCTCTTCCGATCTGGGGCAGTGAGGTTGGAGTAAGCTGCTTCGCAAGGTACATCGCAATCTGCCGAGGGTAGGCGACGCGCTGACTGTTGTTTCGCGATTTCAATTGGCTCAGGCTCAGGGAAAATTCCTTGCACACAACGCGCTGGATATTCTCGATAGAGACGTGACGCTCATCCTGGTCAACGACGTTCTTGAGCACTTGGTGAGCCATTCCAAGCGAAAGCGCTTCGCCGGTGAGGGAGGAATAGGCGAGCAAACGGGTTAACGCCCCCTCGAGATCCCGGACGCTCGCCTTGATTCTGGAGGCGATAAACTCTGACACCTCGTCCGGCAGCACGACACCCAGCGCCTCAGCCTTTTTCCCGAGGATCGCCATCTTGGTTTCAAGGTCTGGCGGCTGGAGATCGGCCGTCAAGCCCCAGGCAAAACGGGAGCGAAGCCGCTCTTCGAGCTCCATGATATCCTTGGGAGCGCAGTCGCTCGAGATCACTACCTGTTTTTGCGCCTGATACAAATCGTTAAACGTGTGGAAGAACTCGTCCTGCGTCCGCTCTTTGCCGGCGATGAATTCAATATCGTCCACGAGCAAAACGTCCACGTTGCGGTACTTCTCGCGCAGCGAATACATCCGGTCGTAGCGCAGCGAGTTAATTACTTCATTGGTGAAAGTCTCCGAGGAGACGTAAGCTAGGCGCACCTCCTTGCATTGGCCTTTCACCAGGTGGCCGATAGCGTGCATGAGGTGCGTCTTGCCGAGCCCGACTCCGCCGTAGAGAAAAAGCGGGTTGTACATTTTCGAAGGAGACTGAGCCACCGCGCGCGCCGCCGCATGGGCGAACTGATTGCACGATCCCACCACAAACGCATCGAACGTGTAGCGCGGATCGAGCTGGTGCGCGGCCGAGTCGAAGTCGAGCTTGCCCTGCACAGCGTTCGGCGCGTTCGCGCGTGCGAGCTTCGCCTCAGCGGCCTCCTCGAACGTGTATGCGATGTGCTCGTACCCAAGCTTCAGATCCTGCAGGCCCGCCGCGATCAGTGCGGCATACTTTTCCTCAATCCAGTCCTGAAACTCCCGGTTGGGCACCCGCACGACGATGCTGCCATTCGACACGTGGCTGAACCTCGTGGGGCGAAGCCAGGTCTGGTAACTCTGAGCGTTTACCTTGGTTTTGAGATAGCCGAGGATTTCCTGCCAGGCGTTCATGGACGAACCCGATTGGCCGCGATTTGGAATGACAGAGCCTGCGGAACTGGAAGTTCCCTCTCTCGCAAAGCCCCGGAGCCGGAAAAAGACGACAACCGCTCCTGCGCCCGCTCAGAAACCCGAGCGCAGCAATCCTCACAAAGCCTTTATATGTAATGACTTGAGAGTAATTAAAGGATAACCCTTTGCGTTGGAAATGTGAGCTCCGGGCGAAGATCCAATATAGCACGAAGCGGGAGGCGCGCCAAGTTTTAATGTGGAGATTTATATCAAATTTCGTGGGCGAAGAAGATGCGCGGGTGGCGCACCGGCGCCGTGGTTTGGCATGTATGCGCGGAGGGTTTTAGCCACGGTCAGCGCCTTTCGGCCGTGGACTTTTATCAGCAACGAATGCCCACGGCCAATGAAGATTGTGGGCCATCCTTCGCAACAGCCGCAATGAATGCGCCACCCTCGCGGCCCTTGCCCGCTCGCTTTCGATCAATGACGATCGTGACGTTCGTGCTCGCATTTTTCTTGCTCCTCACGGAGTCTGCGCCGCTCCTTCTCTGCTTGCCGGCTGTGTTCGCCGTGCCGCCGGATGGCCTGATCGAGCCTGACCCTCTCGCGCTCAACGCGCTCCGCACAATTGTGTTTGCGACCGGCCGCGCGTGCGGTCCCCGGAAATGCCGACCCGCCCAGCACCAAGGCAGCTCCAAGCATCGCGCTCACTAACGTGTTTCTCCAGCCCATGGGTATCCTCCGCTCCCCCAGGAGTAGTTTCGCGTTACCGCGAATCCGTTGCATATCCGTCATAGTATCGAGATACGCCTGGATAAGACCTTGGATAGCGGTTGCGCGTGAGACGGCAATTATTCTCGGTGCTTTTCCCAAACCTCGGCTCCTGACGTCGGATACCGAGAGCCCACGGTGAATCGAAGAGTGCAGATTTTTGCGCTTGGCAACGCTAAGCGGTGGAAGGATTTGAGCGAGAATTACTTCGTGCCCATTTTTGCTTTCGCCTGCGGCGGACGCGCTCGAGCCTTCCGTATGCCGCAGTTCGGCTTTACGGCGTCACCGTCACGCTCGTGCCGTCGTAACGCACGACTTTGTCGGGGAATCGCGCCGGTGGTACGCCGGAGCCGTGGCCTGCCGATACCAGGACCACGTCAAATGTCCGCTGCGCCACGATCCCCGGAAAGCTTCCCTGCCGCGCGCCGATCGTCATCGTATGGGCGGAGTCATTCCAGCGCATCGGGATTGTTGAGTACTCCCCCTTCTCGTAGTCGTAGGTTGTTCCATCGTCCTGGTAGAGCGTGAAGCTCGCGTCTGCGCCCGGGTAAACGCGGAGTTCAATCGGCGCGCCAGCCTTCTGACCCGCGTATTGAATTTCCGGTCCCAACGGCACGATCGAACCGGCGCGGACGTACAACGGCATCGTGCCGAGCGGCGCGGGCGCGGTGATCCAACGGCTTCCGGGCTGCGGCTGGCCAGTCCAGAAATCGTACCAGGTTCCCCCCGGCAGGTAGAGGCGGCGGTTCTGCGCCCCGGGCGACGTCACCGGATTTACGAGGATTGCGGGTCCGAACAGGAACTGATTTCCAACCTCGCGCGCCGCCGGGTCATTCGGGAAGTCCATCACCAGCGGCCGCATCATCGTGTACGCGTCGTGCGTCACGCGCCAGGCCGCGGAATAGATGTACGGCAGCAGGCGGTAGCGCAGCACGTCGTATTTCGTAAGGATCGACTGCGCCTGCGTGCCGTAGGACCAGATCGCGTTATCACCGCTCGCGCGCGTGCCGTGAACGCGGAAGACGGGACAGAACGCTCCGTACTCAAACCAGCGGACGAAGAGTTCGCGGTACGCCGGATCGTCCGGGTTCCCCCAGACGAATCCGCCGATGTCGGTGGTCCAATAGGGCAGACCCGTGAGAGAGTAATTCAAACCCGCAGGCACTTGCCGCTTGAAAGCGGTCCACGTGCCGAAGAGGTCGCCCGACCACGCCGCGGCCGCGTTCCTTTGCATTCCGGCGCCGGCCGATCGGGTGAGGATAAAAACGCGCTTCTCGGAAGTTGCCTGCCGCTGTCCCTGGTAGACTCCCATCGTGGTCATCAATGGATAAAGGTTCGCGTAACGCGCGCCGTTCCCCATGGCGGTATGAGCGGACGCCATCAAGTTCTGCTCGACGAATGTTTCGGGCTCGGTCGTGTCGAGCCACCAGGCGTCAAACCCCAGCCGAAAAAGGTTCTGATCGATCAAACTCCAGTAGTAAGCCCGCGCTTTGGCGCTGAACGCGTCGTAGAGTCCCGAGCCGGGCAGCCACCCGGCCTGGGGGCTGTTCATGTGGATAAACCACCCGTTGCGCTGCATGGTTTCGAAGGGCGCCGTGCCGGGCTGAAACGTGGGCCAGACGGAAATCATGATGTGGAAATGATCCTGGTGCAGCGCGTCCACCATAGCTTTCGGGTCAGGATAATTCTTGTTGAAGACGAACGACCCCATCCGCGTCCACCAGAACCAGTCCTGCACGATGTTGTCCGCCGGGATGCCGAGTTGACGGTATTCATGGGCCACGCGCAGCAGCTCGTCCTGCGAGTTGTAGCGGTTCTTCGACTGCCAGAATCCGTATGCCCATTTTCCGAACAGCGGAGCCTGGCCGGTGAGCTCGCGGTATTCACTGACGATCTGATCCATCTCAGGACCGTAGAGGAAGTAGTAGTCCACCGTGTCCGCCATTTCGGCGCTGACGAAGAGGTGCTGCGCGAAACGATCGTTGAAGCGCGAGAAGGAGGCGTTGTTCCAGAAAAACCCGTAGCCGTGCGAAGAGACAAAAAGCGGAATGGAAATGTTGGTGTTGTCCTGCGAGAGACGGACGTCCTCACCCGCGTAATCCCAGACGCCGGCCTGGTGCTGGCCCAGACCGTAGAAGGACTCATCGGCGGAAGGGAAAAACTCGAGCTCGGCGCGATATGTCTTTTCGTCGTTCACCGTCGCGGGCGTCATCAGGATTCCTCCCGAATCGCCGCCCGAGTGGAGCAGCGTGCGGCCCTGCGAGTCCGTGAAGTGAATCGCGCCATCCTTTCGAGCGATTGCTACGGCCAGCGCCGAAGTCTTGAGGGTGACGTACCGCTCATCCTGGCTCACGTTAAATGAAGCGGGCAACGGCCAGGAGTTGCGTACGATCATCGGATCGGGGTGCGCTGGGAAGGACCCATCCGGCGAGTACTGGAAATGGATGATGGACGGAGTACAAACCGTGAGATGCATGGCGCCGTGCTGCATCTTGAGCAGGACGCCGCCGGTTTGGCGCTCGACCGACGCGACCGCACCCGGCGCGACTTGGGCCAGTCCCGCCTGAGCGAAGATCAGCGCGGCAGCCGCGCAGCACCCGGCAAGCAGCTTTCTCATGAAGGGCTCCTCCGTTCAGACAGTACAAAATTCAGGCGCCAGCCCGCATAATACTTTAAGGAGTTGCTGAAGGTGTTCCGGAACCGCATTGACCGCGCCTCGCGCGGCCGCGCTGCCCATCTAAGGCGGAAACGGAAACCACGATGAGTGAGAGAAACCTCGCGCGCGTGAGTACGCATTGTAGCGCAGCGTTCCTCGTGTCACGCCGCGATTTTTCCCGTATTATCAAAGGAGCGGCGGCGGACGGGGCCGCGATCACGAATCCGCTTAACCGGCTTACGTCAGCGACCGCACGCTATGTTTTTGGCGCTATCGTCTAGGGGTTAGGACGTGAGATTCTCAATCTCAAAACCCGGGTTCGATTCCCGGTAGCGCTACCACCCTGGATTCATAGTCTGTCCGCGATCTCGGCCGAACGCGTACGGCGGCTGGCGAGCCCCGCAAGCGCAAGCCCGAGCCGCCGAGCGAACGGCGCCTGTCAACATCAGCTTCGACCTCCCATTATCAGCACGCCCAAGCCTTCGCCAAACGGTGGTCACAATGTCGTACAATGCGCTCACGCGGAGCCGCGCGCCCGATGGATGATGCTTCCTGGAGGCGAAATGGACCTTAAAAGGCCATTGCGCGGCACGGACTGATGATGGCCGAAATGGACGACAAGCTCAACGCCCTCATTGACATCGTGGACAAGCAGACCCGGCGCAACGGCGCAAAGTGAGAGCGGATCCACCGCCGGCCCAAATTCTCAGGTAAAGTAAACGTCGCATCCGCCCTTAGGTTTCGGCGCTTGGGCGTCGAAGTTGGCCACCGCGAACAGTTCCCAAAACGCGTAGCGCAAAACCCGATACTCCGGAGTGTTCGCTACCCAGCAGAGTCTGTAGCCCGGGCGCGCTTGCAGGGCGCGCCGATGGGGCCCGTTCACAACGGAGGTAGATCCTGCCGGAATTGCAACGTCAGCCGCCCGCTGTTACGGCCCCGCCAAGCGACGCCGCCGAATAAGAATGCACCGCGCGTGGGCCGGCTTTCCCGACTATAATAAAAGGGTGGGGTGCGCCTCAGGTGCAGCGCCGCCCCTTAAGGGGGCAAGTCGTACCTTATCGCGGCTTTTGGTGTAGCGCCACAGCTCGTGGCGTCGCCGGATGAAACCCGGCGCTATTTGCTTCAAAAGATGATGCCTGAGTGTCACCACGAAACCGTTGCGCCGCTGGAGACCGAGAGCATGCCTCAGCCGGACATCTCCGCGCAACCGCCGCCATCGGCGTCGCGACGTAAGAAGCACCATCACCTGCGTGACGTTCTCGCGTACGGTTTGGCAGCGGCGATCATCGTCTATCTCGCTCGGGGCACGTCGCCCCGCCAGCTCGCCGCCAGCCTTCACCACGCCAACCCGTGGCTGTTTATTCTGGCTTCAGCAGGCTCCCTGGCCATCTGGTTCTTCGGAGAAACATTCCTCTACGCGAAGCTCTTCAGCTATTTTCACGCGCCGACCTCTTTTCGCGAGATGCTCCCGGTCAACGCAGCGCAATATTTTTTGCAGGCTATCAATCAGGTGGTGGGCGGCGCGGCGCTGTGCGTCTTCATGCGCCAGCGCAAAGGCGTACCTTTATTTGCGGGCGGGGCCACGCTGGCGTTCCTGGGGTTGATCGATTTCTTCGTGATGGCCGCGATGGGATTAGCAGCGGCCGTGCTGGTGCCCAGCTCATGGCTTGGGCCGCGGTGGTATTACGCTGCCGGCCTGACTGCGGGCGCGTGCGTCTTTGCCTGGTTCTGGCTGCGCGGGCGTCCGGCATCGAAGCTGGCACGGTGGATTTATGACCGCCGTTCGCTGGTCAGCTTTCGTGATGCGCGTCTTTCGCACTACCTGCGGCTGACGCTGATTCGATTGCCGATTTTTGCGGCCCAAGGATTCGCGCTCTATTTCCAGTTGATGAGCTTCGGCGTGCACGTACCGTTAATTCAAGTGCTCGCGTTCGAGCCGGCGGAGCTTTTTCTCAGCGCTTTTCCCATCACGCCCGCCGGCTTAGGAGTGCTTCAGGCGGTCGTGATTCTCGGTTTCCATTCGTACGGGACGCGAGCCGCGCTCCTCACGCTGGGACTCGCCATTAGCGCGATCGGCATCATTATGCGGCTGCTGCTCGGCATCGGCACTGCGGGTTCATTCGCCCGCCAGCTGATGCGCGGCGGCGCTGCGCCACTCACCGCCGAGTAGCCACTTCTTCCATCTCACCGCTCGGCAAGAGCCGCAGCTTGCGGCCGCGCCACGCGACGGTACCCCCCATTAAGCTTGCGAACCAAATCACCTGCATGACCAGGTCCTTGGGAAGTGTCAAGAGCAGATCGGCAAAGCGGACCGGCAGGCGCAGCGCGAATCGCAGCGAAACTGCGGCCATTCCGAGGCGCGCTGCCACGGTGACGAGCGCCGCCAGGCCCCAGGGCCAGCCGAGACCCGACGCCAAGCACAATGCGAGCGCCCAAAAAGGGCCGTTGATCAGCATCCGCGCCAAGCTCACCGGACGAATCCTGCGGTCGACGATTGCCCAGCGCATCTGGCGCTGCCAGAATTCGCGTAGCGACGTTCGCTCCACCACCATCGTAACCAGGGAGCTCGAAAGAAAAATCCGGTAGCCCTGGGCCGCGACCCGCCGCGCAAGCGCAAAGTCGTCGCCAAAGCAGTTTTGCACCGCTTCGAGTCCGCCTACTTCTTTCAGAACGCTCTGCCGGATCGCGACGGTCGAGGCGAAGGCGTGGCGCATGGGTTCGAGAAGATGCGACACGAACGCCGTGGGCGCAAAGTCCGTGTTGATGTAACTTGCTTCCAAGCGCGCTCCGAGGCTGCCGGCCGGAGCAATCCCCTTGTAGAGACAGGTCGCCAAACCCACGCTCCGATCCGCTTCGAGCTCTGCCACAATGCGGTTGAGATAGTCGCGATCCACCCGCACGTCGGCATCGCTCATCACCAGGATTTCGGATTCGGGCGCGCGCTGCAGGATCTTTAGCAGCTTACCCACCTTGCGATTGGCCGAGGCCACGTCACCGACGGTTTCGGCGATTTGTGCATCGGGATAGGAGCGTTTCATCTCATGCAAGGCGGCCGCCGCCGGATCGTTTTCGGACGTAATGCCGAACACGTATTCTTTGTGCGGGTAGTTAAGCTCCATGAAGCTCCGCAGATTTGCGGCGAGCTCATCGTCCGAGCCGTGCAGCGGCTTGAGCAGCGCGACGCCGGGAAGCGTCGGTGGTAGAACGGGGCGCTTCGCGGCCCGCCGCGCAAAGCGGAGGCCGGCGACGCACGCCAGGACGTAATACACGATGGAGCAAGCGCAGCAAACGGCGAATACGATGCAGAGAATCGTCAACAGATCTTCCCTCCGTCCCGGCAATGCCAGCGTTAGCGATTTTGCCACATTTCCGTTGATGGCGGCTCGGAGCCCGAAGAACACGATTGCCGACGAGACGCGGCTCATGCGGGCGCCACGTTCCTCCGATAAATCGTGCGTGGACTCAAACGCTGCAGCCCCGGCTCAGATCGCTCCGTTCGAAGGGAAAATCCCGTCCAGCGGCGAGCGTCGCAGAACCA
>JBOGKE010000087.1:0-41839 GCA_050745265.1 Terriglobia bacterium | reverse complement strand
TGCGGTCGAAGACGGCCCAGCTTTCAGCCCAAAACGACGCGCTCCTCGCCGAAATCGCTGAGCGAAAGCGCGCCGAGGAAGAGCTGCTTCGCGAAAAATCGCATCTGGACGCGCTGATGGACCACCTCCCGGACCCCATCTACTTCAAGGACCGCGAGTGCCGCTTCACGCGCGTGAGCAAAGCCTTGGCGGTCAAACACGGCTACCAGAGCATCGAGGAAGCCGTGGGGAGGACGGACGCCGATTGCTTCACACCCGAGTATGCCCGGTCGACTTACGAGCAGGAACAGAAGATCATGAAGACGGGAGTGCCCGTTGTCGAATTCGAGACGAAGGAGAGTTGGCCCGGCAAGCTGCCGACCTGGTCGTCGGCGACCAAATTGCCGCTTTATGATAAACGGGGCAGCCTGGTCGGTTTATTCGGGCTTTCACGAAATATTACGCGGCAAAAGAGGGCCGAAGAAGATCTGGTATTCCAGAAATCATTGCTGGACGCCCTGATGGACAATGTGCCTGACGCGCTCTACTTCAAGGACTGCGAGAGCCGCTACATTCGAATCAACAAGGCTCATGCCGCTCAGAACGGGCTCGCCGACCCATCCGACGCCGAGAGCAAAACGGATTTCGACTTCACCGGCGAGGAGCACGCCCGGGCGGCGCTCGCTGACGAACAGGCGATCATGAGCTCCGGCCAGCCGATCATCAATCGAGAGGAGAAGCAGACATGGCCGGACCGGCGCGAACGGTGGGTTTGCACCACCAAGCTTCCGCTTCGGACGCGTGACGGACAGCTTCTGGGCACGGTCGGCATCTCGCGCGATATCACGGAGAAGAAGAAAATAGAGCAGGATATCCTTTTCCAGAAATCGCTCTTCGACGCGCTGATGGACCACATCCCCGATGCGATCTATTTCAAGGATCGCCAGCACCGCTTTATCCGAGTGAACAGAGGTCTCGCCCGCAAGCACGGCTTGCGCAATGCGGACGAAGCGATTGGCAAAACGGACTACGACTATTTTTCTGCGGAGTGCGCGCGCGGATCGATCGAAGCGGAAGAGCGCGTGATGGCGACCGGGGAGCCGCTGATCGCGGAAGAGCAGCTTGAGGTGTGGCATGACCAGCCTGACACGTGGGCGTCGACGACGCAAATGCCCTTCTATGACGAGCGCGGCCAGATCTTAGGAATGTTCGGCGTCGGGAGGGACATTACGCCGCGCAAAAAGATCGAGCAGGAACTGATGTTCCAGAAGTCATTGCTCGACGCGCTGATGGACAACGTGCCCGACGCGCTCTACTTCAAGGACCGCGAGAGCCGATTTATCCGAATCAACAAGGCTCACGCCGAGAATTTTGGGCTCCGCGAACCTTCCGAAGCGGAGGGCAAATCGGACTTCGATTTCTTTAGCCAGGAGCACGCCCAGGCGGCGTTCGCCGACGAACAGGCCATCATCAGCTCCGGCCAGCCGATCATCGACAAGGAAGAGAAGGAGACGTGGCGCGACCGGCAGGACACCTGGGTTTGCACCACCAAGCTTCCGCTTCATACACGAGACGGAACGCTCCTGGGAACGGTCGGCATCTCGCGCGACGTTACGAGGCAGAAGATCGCGCAGCAAGCGCTCGTGGCTTCCGAGGCGCGTTATCGGGTGTTGTTTGCGCGCAACCTGGCCGGCGTTTACCGCGCCAGCCTTGAGGGCATCGTGCTCGACTGCAATGAAGCGTATGCCCGAGCCGCCGGTTATCGCTCGAGGGAAGAGCTCGTCGCGACGCCCGTCAGCGCGCTTTACGCCGACCCGAGCGGCTGGAAGACCTTTCTCGAAGCGCTGCTCGAGCGGAAAGCGGTGAGCAATTATGAAACTTGCTTCCGGCGCAGAGACAGCACCAGCTTCTGGGGTCTCGAGAACGCTAGTCTCATGGAAAGCCAGAATGGCGACCCCGCGGTGATCGAAGGCACCATTATCGACATCACGGAGATCAAGCGGGCGGCCGCCGAGATGCAGCGAGCCAAGGAAGCGGCGGAAGCCGCGAGCCGGGCGAAGAGCGAATTCCTCGCCAACATGAGCCACGAAATCCGCACCCCGATGAACGGCATCCTCGGAATGACCGAGCTCGCTCTCGACACGGAACTGAGCGCCGAGCAGCGCGATTTCCTCGAAATCGTTCACTCTTCCGCCGAGTCGCTCCTGACCGTCATCAACGACATTCTGGATTTTTCCAAGATCGAGGCGAAGGCGCTCGACCTCGACCCGATCGAATTCAACCTGCGCGGCAGCTTGGACAAGACGATGAAGACGCTGGCTTTTCGCGCTCACCAAAAAGGATTGGAGCTCATCGCCGACGTGGGCGCCGGCGTTCCCGCGTTTCTCATTGCCGACCCGTCGCGACTTCGCCAGGTCATTGTCAACCTCGTCGGCAACGCCATTAAATTCACCGAGCGCGGAGAGATCACGGTCCGCGTCGGCGTCGAGCGCGAGGGTGTGAACGAGTGTTTCCTCCATTTCTCCGTGTCGGACACGGGCATCGGGATTGCTCCCGATCAGAAAGCGCGCATTTTCGACGCCTTTGCGCAGGCCGACAGCTCGACGACCCGGAAATATGGGGGTACCGGCCTCGGCCTCAGTATTTCGTCGCGCTTAGTCGAGTTGATGGGCGGGACTCTGTGGGTGGAAAGTGAGATGGGAAAAGGCAGCGCGTTTCACTTCACAGCTCGCTTCGGACTGGCGCGCGCGTCGAGTGGGACACCGGAGCCGGCGCACAAAACCGTGCTCGAGCAGGCGCGCGTCCTGGTTGTCGACGACAACGCGACCAACCGTCGAATTTTGAACGAATCACTGCTGCGTTGGGGGGCGAAACCGGTGCTCGCTGAAGATGCGGAAACCGCGTTCAAGCTGCTTCTCGACGCGGAACGCGCTCACTCGCCTTTCAAGCTCGTGCTCACCGACGCCAATATGCCGGGTATGGACGGATTCGAGCTGGCCGAGCGCATCCAGCGCGATGGCCGCGTGACGAGCTCCGTCATCATGATGCTGACATCCGGAGGCCAGCGCGGGGATGCGGCGCGCTGCCGGCAGCTTGGTATCGCCGCGTACCTGACCAAGCCTGTTGGCGGCGAGGAGTTGCACGCGGCCTTGCTGAAAGTGCTCGGCCGCCCGCCCGGTCAAGCATCGGCGCCTCTCGTCACGCGGCACAGCCTGCGCGAAGACGGCGTCGCCGACTCCGATCTCGACGGCGGCTCGGCGCCCCTGAAGCTGAATATTCTTCTGGCCGAGGACAACCGGGTAAACCAGACCCTCGCCACCCGCCTGCTCGAGAAGTCCGGCCATAAGGTCACCGTCGCAAGCGATGGACGCGAGGCGCTCGCGTTCATCGAGAAGCAGGCGTTCGACCTCGTTCTGATGGACGTCGAAATGCCGGGCCTGGACGGCCGCACCGCCACTTCGCTGCTTCGCGAGAAGGAGAAGCTTTGCGGAGGACATCTGCCCGTCATCGCCATGACTGCTTACGCGATGAGCGGCGACCGCGAAGCCTGCCTCAATTCGGGAATGGACGATTACCTTTCGAAGCCGATCCATCGCCAGGAGCTTTGGCGGGTGATTGAAACCGTCATGAAGTCCACGGTGGCCCGCGGCGGCTCCCCCGCGCTCGGTTCGGATCGAGAGCATCCCGCGTGAGGCGTACCAATCGATGACCCGCAATGGCAAGTTCGGGTGGCGCATAGGTGGCCGCGCCTGCCATGTACGCTGTTTTCAAGGGTCGCACACATCGCAAACTGCGCGATGTATGCGCCACCCGTTGAAACAGATTGTCCCACCCAATTCGTGGACGCTGCGGTAGAGATTGATGATTCGCAATGGCAAATTCGTGGCCCGAGCGCTGGTGGTGGATGACGAACCGGCCGTTCGCGAAATTCTCGAAGAGAGGCTCCGCCAGAGCCGTTTTGACTGCTGGTCGTGTTCGAGCGGAGAGGAGGCCCTGGCCCTGCTCAATCAGGAAGGATTCGACGTCGTTCTGTCGGACCTGAGCATGACGGGAATGTCCGGCATCGACTTGCTGCGCGCGACGCGGGCAAAGTATCCGGGCACGGCGTTTATTTTGGTGACCGGAACTCAGGACGTTCACGTCGGCATCGAAGCCATGAAGCAGGGAGCCTCAGACTACCTTACCAAGCCGTTTCAGCTCGGAGCGGTCGTTCACAACGTCGAGCAAGCCCTGGACAAGAAGCGACTGGAGCGCGAGCTCGACACCTACCGCCAGCGCCTCGAGCAGATGGTGGAGGAGCGGACGGCGCAGCTACGAACCGCGCTGCGCGAGGTTGAAGAAGCCTACCGCGCCACGCTCGAGGCGCTGGGCGCAGCCCTCGATCTGCGCGACTCCGCCACCGAAGGCCACTGCGGGCGGGTCACGCGCTACGCGGCGCTGATTGCCCAGGCCATGGGCTGCTCCGACGCGCAGGTTCAGGAGATCGCCCGGGGCGCCTACCTGCACGATATCGGAAAGATCGGTATTCCCGATGAAGTGCTGCTCAAGCAAGGAAAACTCGACCCGCGCGAAAAGCTGGTCATGGAAACTCACGCGATGATCGGATACCGCCTGGTTCAGCGCTTCCCCTTCCTCGCCGGGTCCGCGCAAACGATACTTTCCCACCACGAGCGCTTTGATGGCGGCGGTTATCCGCAAGGGCTCAAAGGCGAGGAGATTCCGTTGGGAGCGCGCGTTTTCGCCGTGGCGGACGCGTTCGACGCCATGACTTCGGACCGCCCCTACCGCAAGGCGCTGTCCTTTGCCGCCGCGATCGAGCGAATCCGGTCCGAGTCCGGGCGGCAGTTTGATCCAGAAATCGTCCGCGCCTTTCTGACGATCCCCGAGCGCGCATGGCCGGAACTGCAAACCGCGCCGGCAGCGTACCCCTGCGCAATGGCGCGGATGCGGAGTTTCAGATCGCGAATCCGTAACCCGGATACAAAATCCCGGATCCGAAATCAGGAATCCGGAAACTGAATCCGATCTAAAATCTCAAATGTGAAATTCGGAATCTCCAGGGCCCGCCGGGCGAGTGCATCTCGCCACTCGCCAGACAGCTCACCCGTCGCGACTACCTCATACCGCTCACGATAATCTCATAAGTCTCATGTTGATCTCTACACTCATCAGTCTTAGCTGTTCACCGAGTGCCTGTTCCCTGTGCCCTATGCCCTATTCTCTGTCTCATACCTTCCCCGTCGCCAGATGATCCATGTGCTTCTTCGTCCCGCGCGCGCGCTCGGTGACGTAAACGCCGGCGAGAATGACGGCCCCGCCGACATACGTGCTGGCCGAGATGCGCTCGCTCAGCAGCCAGACGCCGAGGGCCGCGGCCATCACGGGCTGAAGGTAGGAGAACGACGCGACCGTTGAGGCGGAGAGCTCCTGCAGCGCGAACCCGTAAATCAGGTAGGCGGCGAGCGATCCGAAAAGCACCATGAACGCGAGGCCCAGCCACGCCTGGCCGGAAACGTCACCCCAGCGCACCTCCGTTACCGCCGGGACGCAAAATGGAATCAGCAGAATCGCTCCCAGCCCGAACACCAGCGCATTGAGCGTCAGCGTGTCGTAAAGATGCGCGACTTCCTTCATGAGAATTGTGTACACCGCGAAGACGCCGCCGGCGACAATCATCATGAGGTCGCCCGTCCAGCGGGCGCCGCTGGCGGTTCCCGGCTTCTCGAGGAGCAGAATCGCGACGCCGGCGAATGACAAGGCCATTCCCGCGATCTTCTGCCACGTGAGCCGCTCCATTCGGATTGATCCGGCGAGCAGCAGGACCATTACGGGTCCGAGCGCTTGGATCAAGCCGGCATGGGTCACGGAAGTCCGATCGAGCCCGCCGATGTAGAAGATCTGATTGAGCGTGATCCCGGTCAGCGCCATCAGCCCGAGGATCAGCCACTGCCGCTTTGAAGGCCGCTTGGAGGGAAGGCCGCGGATGCTGAGGTAGAGGACCCCGTACAATATTCCCGTCGCTGCCATGCGCAGTTGGGCGAGGGCGAGTGAACTGAAACCCGTCAGCGCCACTTTGCCGGCAACGATGTTGCCCGCCCAGAAGAAAGTGGTCAGCAGCATCAGCCCGCTCGCCACCGTGGCGTTCGGAGGCTTCGCGCGCGCGGCGCCCGCTGACGGTATGGCGTGCTGGCCCATCGTGCAACTATTATAGTGTGGGGCGGCCGTAACCAGAGCGCGGATCGGAAACCGGCTATAATATTCCCGGATTCGTGATTTCTCGGTGCGCCGCGGCGCAGCTAGGCCGTATCAGAGGAGAGAACGTTGGAGCTCAGGATATTTTTTCTCGAACAACTGCATCGTGAAACGGCGGCAAACCGCAAAGTCCTCGAGCGCGTGCCCGACGGAAAGAACGTCTGGAAACCGCACGAACGGTCGATGGGGATGGGGTATTTGGCGGCCTTGGTCGCGTCGATGCCCGCGTGGATCTCAATGATGATCGACACTGACGAATTGAATCTCGATAAGCCGGAGGCGCAACGCATCCGCGCGAAGCCGCAGGATTCTACGGCGGATCTGCTCAGGCTGGCGGATGAGAGCACGGCTCAGGCCCAAGCGAGCAAAACCACTGAAGGCCATCTTGCAAAATCCTGGAAATTCATGATGGGAGGCAAGGCGCTCAGTGGTGAGCCCCGCAGTGCACAAATCGCTGACGTCTTCACCCATATGGCCCACCATCGCGGTCAATTGACGGTTTACTTGCGACTGAACGAAGCGAAGGTGCCCGCGATCTACGGCCCTTCGGCCGACGAGCGATTCGGGTGAGGATGTCTGTTCGTCGGCGATCTGCAGACCGCATCCGATTAGGCGCGCCGCTACGCCTCTCCCGTTAGATGGGTCACCACTCGAGCCCCAGCTCCTTCATTTGTGAAGCTAAGTGCGTTGGTTCTTCGCAGCGGATCGTCTGCATTCCGCACTGGCGCGCCTGCTCGACGTTCAACTCGCGGTCGTCGATGAAAAGGCATTCCTCGGGCGAGCGCTGGCTCATTTTGAGCGCGAGCGAATAAATGGCGTCATTCGGTTTCTTGATTCCGAGAAAGCACGAGCTGAAGAAAATCGAAAAAATCCGGCGCAACCCGAACGTCTCGATGCGGTGCAGGTTGAGCTCCGTCGACTCGTTGTTCAGAGCCGCCATAAAGTACCTCCCCGAAACAGCCAGCCGGAGGTAAAGGTCAACGACCTCGGGAAACGGCCGCGACTGGCCGAACATGAACTCGCGGAACTCGGCCTTATTAAACACGCGAGGCCGATAGAACACCGTGCGATCGAGGTAGTCGTCGAGGCTGAGCGCTCCCAACTCGAAGGCGTTAATCACGAGCTCGTGGCGATCTTGAAAGTCGAGCGCGTCAAGCCCGAACTCGCACACCGCTCTCTCGCGCGTCGGGCCGTCCCAGCCGTTCGTGGCCATCACGCCGCCGACATCTGAGAAGAGTGCCGTAATTCGTGACATTGGATGAATGTAGGCGAAATGATGAGCGGGAGTCCAGCAGTGATTCGGATTTGCGGTTGCGTGTGGCGGGGCGCGGGCCCTGCGCCGCAATCAGATCTCAAGGTCCAAATTGGGATTTCGAAAGGATAAGGCCGGGATCTTCGCGGCTCGCAAAGAAAATGAACGCTGCCGAACCACACAGAGCCCGGAGACCTGCGGCGGCCTAACAGCCGTCGACGATCGCCAGTTCGGCAGAGGGAGATTCGCCGAGCGGGGCGCCGCCGGCGGAGAGCGCCGGTTCGCCGCTCAGCGCGGCGCGCAACTCCTCGTCGGCGACCCGGGAGCAGAAGAGGCGGAAATTCTCGCCCTCTTCGCGTTCGGCGAGATAGAAGAAGAGCAGCCGTTCGATCGCGGGAGGAACGTCCGCCGCAGCGCAACGGTATCCGATTTGGCGCGAGAAGCCCTGATGCTTTCCCACGGCGCCCCCCAGGCTGAAGTAGTAGGCTTCGGCCATTTTTCCGCCGATCTTAATCCGCTTCCCCTCAAGGCCGATATCCGCGATCCAGTGCTGGCCGCAGCCGTTCGGGCAGCCGGTCACATCGATCTTCAGTTGCTGGTTAAAGCCGGGAATCCTGCGCTCGAGCTCATCCACGAGCTGCTTCGTGAAGTGCTTGGTTTCTGTGATTGCGAGCTTGCAGAATTCGGTACCCGTGCACGCGATCGCGCCGCGCCGGAATGAAGACGCGGAGAGGGGCAGGCCGGCGTGTTCCAGTCCGCCGATCAGCGGATCGGCGTTTTGCTTCGGTACGTTCACCACGAGCAGATTCTGCATTCCGGTGATGCGCAACTCGCCGCTCGCGTAGCGCTCGGCCAGGTCGGCCGCCGCTGTGAGCTGCGCCGCTGAAACCCGGCCGCGCAAAACCGAAACGCCGGCGTAGTACCGCCCCGGCTGCTTCTGCGGATAGAAACCCACATGATCGCGAAACGCATCGGCGGGCGCGGCGTCATCCTCGGGCGGATCCAAGTGGAAGCCAAGGCGCTCTTCAAGCGCATCGAGGAATGTTTTCGCCGTCCAGCCGTGGCGGAGGAAGAGAAACTTTAAGCGCGCGCGCTCGCGGCTTTCGCGGAGGCAATCCGAGTCGCGAAAAATTTCCGCCACACTCTTCATCACAGGCAGCGCCTGATCCCAGCGGACAAACGCGGGCACACGCACAGCCAAGTGAGGCTGTGACGAGAGGCCGCCGCCCACACGTAGCGAAAAGCCGATCTCGCGCCGCCCGCCGGCCTTGCGAACGGCGGCCGTGAGACCAATGTCGTTGATCTCGGGGTACGAGCACCACACGGGGCAACCCGTGATGCAGATTTTGAACTTGCGCGGCAGGTTATAGAACTCGCGCGGCCCCACCAGCATTTCCTGCGCCGCAAACACCAGCGGCGAGGCGTCCGCAATCTCTGCCGCATCGAGGCCCGCGAGCGGGCAGCCCGTGATGTTGCGCGTGTCGTCGCCGCACGCCGCCTTAGTGGTCAACCCAACTTCTTCGAGGCGCCGGAAAATGTCGGGAAGCGTCTCAATGGTGAGCCAATGGAGCTGGACGTTCTGGCGCACCGTCAGGTCCGCCAAGCCGCGCCCGTATTGTTCGCTGATCGAGGCAATCGTTCGGAGCTGGCGGCTGCGCAGGAAGCCGTTGGGGATGCGAATCCGAAGCATGAAGTAAGGCGCCGCGTTTCCTTCTCCGCCCTTGCCGCCGAGCACGCCCGCTCCGTCGCCTTGCGTATAGACGCCCCACCACCGGAAGTACGTCTTGAGCCATTCCTCGGGAATCGATCCGTAGCCCTGGCGCGCAAACGCTTCGATCTCGGCGAGGCTCTCCCAAGGATTTTTCTCCGCCTTCAGGCGTTCCGCCCGCTGCGCTTTGCTCTCCTTGCTCCGAACTTCCCTCTGCGGTTCCAAATCGGCCTCCGAAAAACAAAAAACCCATCACCGGGTCCGCTATCCCCGACGATGGGTTCCTAACTACTGGATCACGATTGAATTATCGCGTCTGGCGTCAGCCCACGGGCGGGGATGTGATACACGGACAACAACAACAGCCCGTACACATCTCCGCTTTGTGGCCAATAGCCATATGGAACATTCTGACGGTACGCCGAGCCTGTGTCAACTGGAATCTGCCGGCACTAGGCTCATTGAGCGTGTTTGCGCAGTTCTTCGCGCAGGTTCAAGTTGCGGATCAGGCGGTGAAGGTAATTCGGATGCAGCCCGAGCCGCTTTGCGGCCTCGGTGTAATTCGATTGAGCGGCCTCGACGGCTTCAAGGATAAGCTGCCGCTTGGTCTGCTGAACGGCCTCATGGAAGCGCGGGATTTCGCCGCCCTGCGCGGGCTGAGATTCGAGCAGGCTCTCGGGCAGATCCTCAATTTCGATGACTTCTCCAGAGCCGAGCACGATGGCCCGCTCGATGGCGTTCTCGAGCTCGCGGACGTTTCCCGGCCAATCGTAGCGCATGAGGCAAGCTTTCGCCTGGTTGGAAATGCCGCGCACACGCCGCCCGCTGTGCCCGGAAAGCTTGGCGATGAAGTAGGTCGCGAGGAGAGGGATGTCCTCGCGGCGCTCGCGCAGGGTAGGCAGCGTGAAGGCGACCACGTTGAGGCGGAAATAGAGATCGCGGCGGAACGCGCCGGCGCGGATGGACTCTTCGAGGTCGCGGTTGGTGGCCGCGATGATGCGCAAATCGACTTTCACCGGCTGAGTTCCGCCGACGCGCTCGAACTCGCGCTCCTGAAGGACGCGCAGGAGCTTCGCCTGGAGCGGCAGCGCCAGCTCGCCAATCTCATCGAGAAAAAACGTGCCGCCGCTCGCCATCTCGAGCTTCCCTCGCCGTAATCCCGCGGCCCCGGTGAACGCGCCGCGCTCGTGCCCGAAGAGCTCCGCTTCAAGCAGATTCTCGGGGATGGCGGCGCAGTTCAGGGCGGCGAACGATTTCGAAGCACGGCGGCTCAGGTAGTGGATGGCGCGAGCCACCAGCTCTTTTCCGGTTCCGCTTTCTCCTTTGATCAGCACCGTGGAATCGGACGGAGCGACCTTCGCGATGAAGCGCTGCGCCTGGCGGATGCGCTCGCTTTCGCCCACCAGGTGGTGCTCAATCTGGATTTCCTCCATCAGGCGCCGGTTCTCGGCTTCGAGACGCGCCACGCGCAGCGCGTGTTCGAGCGCGGGCGCCGCGACTCCCGCAATGCCCATCAGCAGCGCGACGTGATCGCGATCGAAGAGGTGGGCGCGGTCCGAGGTATCGAGGTAGAGTACTCCGATCAGCTTGTCGAAGGTCATCAAGGGCACGCAGAGCACGGCTTGGACGCGCGCCCGGTAAAGACTCTCCGAGCCGCGCAAGGCCGGGTCAGCTTGCGGATCGGTCGAAAGGACGCCGAGCTTTTCGCCGATCACTTGCTGGAGCACCGTGCGGCTCACCTCCACCGGCCGCTGGCCCTCCTCGCCTCTTCGCCAGCCAAATGTGGATTCCCATTCACTGCCCGCCTCGCGGGCGAGTAAGATCGCACCACGTTCGGCCGGGATTACCTCAAAGATCCTCGACACGAGCTCGCGCTCGAGCGCATCGAGCTCGCGCACGCTGTTCAGCGCCTGGTTGATCTTCAACAGCACGTCGAGGTCGCGGGCCTTGCGTCCGGAGCCAGATTCAGCCGCCGCCGCCATTGCCGCCGCGGCGCGCGGGGCGTGCGTTCCTTCCGCCCAGGGCACCTTGACGGCTACCGCGGTGTCGATGTTCGTCTCCTGAATCGTCACCGCGGTGGTCGTGTCCTCGTGGCCCGGTTCTTTCAGCAGGAACATGAACTGCGAGTCGCCAATCTCGATCAAGTCTCCGTCTTCGAGCGCGCGCTCGAGGATCGGCATCCCGTTGACGCGGGTTCCGTTGCGGCTTTCGAGATCGCGCAAAATCACCCGCTCACCCTCGGTTTCAAAAACACAATGCTGGCGCGAGACGCCTTGCTCGGGCAGGTAAAGGTGGTTGGCGGGCAATCGTCCGACGGTGATCCGCGGCTCATTGAGGTCGTAAGCCTTGCCTCGATGCGGTCCCAGCAGCGTGATGAGTTTCGGGTACATGGCGCAACAGTCCGGCGCGGCCTCCGGCGTCCCCGGTTTCAACACTGTACTATAACGACCGTTCTTCGCACCAGGCAACGGCAACGACCTCGGCGGCTCTCCCTTCGGATAGCGAAATAACAGTTCGGATAGCCGCGCTTCGGAGTTGATAGCGCATAGCGGTTTTCTGAGCCCGCGAGGATTGTTCCGGCCCCGCGAAAACAGCGCAATTTGAGGGATCGGTCGGCGAGGGCCCTTCTCGCCGCCTCGTGGCACGCCGCTTGCTTATCCGTTACGGCGAGGCTTGGGACGCTGGAACTGGATCACGCAATCGCCCACTCGCCGCGCGTCGGCGGCTGCTGGTCCTTCCGGCTGGAGGGGGTTGGGCTGGCGTGCGTTCGCCTTCCGCAGTTACCAGCGAAGGCGTGCGCCTGAACAGCCAATTCTCCCAAGCCTCCCGAATGCCTTCGCCCGGACCGCAAGAAAGAGAACAGCGAGTGATCGTGCCGCATCGGCATCCTCGACGAAAACCGTGCCTTGTGACCAGCGAGTTCAAGCTTCCGCTTACCGCCTCGTGGGGAGACTTGACGCTGCGGCCCGGGAGATACGACCTGTTTTTCGTCGAAACGCGGCCCGGACCGGTGGTGGTGATCCGGGGCATGGGCGTCGCGGCAATTATCGCGCCGAGTCACGTCGGCCCGTGTGGCAAAACGCGGCTTTGCGCGCTGTTTCTGAGCACGTCCTCCGAACCGCCCCGCGTGCAAATGCTGCGGCTGCCCTCGATGGGCCTGGACCTGCGGTTTCACGCGAGCTTTCCCGCCGATGTCGATCCGGGCGTGCTCGTGTTACCGTTGTCTGAGCGCCCCGTTTACAAGCGCGCCGCGATCTCGACCCGCGGCGACGGTCTTTAGCTTGGGGCAGCAGACGCGGGTCTCTGAGCCCGCCTGAGGTTGTCGTGGAATATCGCCTTCTCAAGCACACGGACCTGAACATTTCGCGTGTTTCATTCGGCACCATGACATTCGGCTCACAGGTAGACGAAGCCGCGGCCGCGCTCATCGTCGACCGCTGCATCGAAGCGGGCATCAACTTTTTCGATACCGCAAACATGTACAATCGGGGACAAGCGGAGATCATCCTCGGCAAGGCTCTGAGCGGAAAGCGCGGGAGCGTGGTCGTGGCGTCGAAAGTGAGGGCGCCCATGGGTGAAGCGCCGGACGAGAGCGGCCTTTCGCGCACGGCCGTTCACCGCGCCATCGATGAAACGCTGCGGCGGCTCGGCACGGATTACCTCGATCTCTACTACCTCCACTGGCCAGACAACGCTACCCCCATCGAAGAGACGCTCGCAGCCACGCACGACTTGGTCCGGGCTGGAAAAGTGCGGCACCTCGCGGTCTCAAACTACGCCGCATGGCAGGTGGCCGAGATTCACTGCGTGTCGGAACGGCGCGGGTATCAAGCGCCGCACGTCTCGCAGCCCATGTACAACCTGCTCGCACGCGCGATTGAAGAGGAGTACGTGCCGTTTTGTAAGCGTTACGAAGTGGCGATCGTGCCCTACAACCCGCTCGCGGGAGGGTTGCTCACCGGCAAATACACCGCCGGCCGCGATCCGAAGGCCGGAGGCAGGTTCAATAACAACAAGCTCTACACGGACCGCTACTGGCACGAAGACTACTTCTCCGCCGTCGAGGAGCTTTCCGGCGTCGCTCGTGACACGGGGAAAACGCTGGTTGAACTCGCTCTGGAGTGGTTGCTCACCCAGCCGCACGTGGATTCGGTAATCCTGGGCGCTTCGGGGCTCGATCAGCTAGAGGAAAACCTGCAGGCTTGCGAGGGACCTCCACTCGGCGATGACGTTCTCGCGCGCTGCGACGCGGTATGGCGGCGGCTGCGCGGCATCACGCCCAAGTACAACCGTTGACGCGGTAGCGGCTGACATTGTCACGCGCCAGCCTTCCGCTTCATCTCCCCTTCGTACTCCGGAAAATACCGCGCGATGACGGTCAGGTCGAATTCGGTGAGGATTGATTCCTCCGGCTCGCGCGCCAGCAGGAACTCGAACGACCGCCTCACCAGTTCTTCGTCCGTGATCTTGCCGGCCGTGAGTTTCTGATAGTAATTGGACCGGAGCGTGACGACGCGCGGCGGCGCGGCGCGTGCTTCCGAAACGGTCACGCGAAATTTCCCGTCCTCGATCTTCTCAACCACGAGCTTCGCCGGCATCTCTCGCTACCTCCGGTTACTCAGGCTGCGGAAAAACCTCGGAACCCTGTCATTCTGAGGAGTTCCTCACGTCGCTTCGCGACACCCCGAAGCATGAAAAAAGAGCCCCCGGCCTCTTACTAAATTCAAGGGACTTAATCCTTATTTCGGAGCAGCCGTAGGCGACGAAGAATTCGTTTTCAGAGCCAGATTCCTCGCTTCGCTGGGAATGACAGTAATCAGAATCGTCAACCGGTTAAGCGCTCGCAGCACGTTTGCCGCGTGAGTTCGCGCGCTCGCGCTCGAGTAGCGCCTGCTTGCGGTTAATCCCGCCGGCGTACCCGCCGAGTTGGCCATCCGATCGCACGACGCGATGACACGGAACGACAATCGCGATCGGATTAGTGGCGCATGCGTGGCCGACCGCGCGCATCGCCGCAGGCTGGCCGATGGCTCGCGCTATTTCCCCGTAGGACCGTGTCTCGCCGTAAGGAATCTTGCGGAGCTCATTCCAGACGCGCCGTTGGAACGCGGTGCCCTGGATATCCATGGGAATATCACCGCGAGAGGCGTTCCCTTCGATATGCGCCACGACTTCCTTCACCCAATGCGCGAGCCTCACGTCGCCGCCGTCAATCCGTGCTCGCGGGAACTCGGCCCGCAATCCGCGCTCCAGCTCCTCGACCGAGTCGCCGAGGCGCACCGCGCATACGCCGCGCTCCGTAGCCGCCACCAGAAGCGAGCCAAGTCCGCATTTTGCAAACGCATAATTGATTTCCATGCCCAATCCTCCTTTGCGATAGGTTGCGGGAGTCATGCCGAAGTACGCCGGCGCACGCTCGTAGAGACGGCTACTCGATCCGTAACCCGCTTCGTAGAGGGCGTCAGCCACGGGCGATCCGCCGCGAAGACGGCTCTTCAGCAAGTCCACGCGGCGTGCATCCGCGTATTCGCGCGGGCTCACGCCCGTCTCTCGCTTGAACGCGCGCTGAAAGCTGAATCGGCTGATGCCGACCCGGGCCGCCATCGCTGCGAGACTCAGCCGCTCGTCGCGGTGGTCTTCAATGTAGCGGCAGGCTTCGCGCATCCACGGCACGTGAAAACCGGGACGCGCGGTCTCCTGCGGACGACAGCGCTTGCAGGGACGAAACCCCGCCCCTTCCGCCGCGTGCGCCGCGGCGAAGAAGGTCACGCGCTCGCGCGCCGGGCGCCGGGACGGGCACCCCGGACGGCAGTAGACGCGCGTCGAGAGAACCGCATAAACGAAGCGGCCATCGAAGGAGCGGTCGCGCTCTTCGACCGCGCGCCAGCAACGCTCATCCGTGAACCCCGCGCGATTGTTTGCATTCCTCTGCAGCTTCGGCATGTTGCCTCCACACCAGCTTATTGTGGGGGAAGGGCCGGAATTCAATCTATCTGTTTATTGCAGTCAAACTAGCGCCGGGTTTTAGCCCGGCTCCGCCCCCCGTTCCTGCCAAACCTGGTGAGAAAGCCGGGGCTAAGATCTTGCGCCGCTGACGGGGCTTAGGAAAGGCGTTTCGCATCAAGGCGGCTTGTGTACCGAACTTGTAAGTCAGGACACTCCACTAGTGCGTGAGGGCGAGCGCGGCTCTTTCGGTAGCCCGCTTGGTGCCCGCCGCCTGCGCTTCGAGCTCCGCGAGATCGAGAATGATCACGCGGCGCAATTCCAGGCGGATGATCTTCCGGTCGACGAAGCGCCGCAGGTTGCGCGAGACCAAGTCGCGGACCGTGCCGATTTCAGCGGCGATTTCCTGGTTCGTCTCGTGCAGCGGAAACTCCACTCCGCGCCGCGTGCGCACCCCGTCGCGCAGCGCCCGGTTGTGCAGAAAGCGCGCCAAGCGATGGCTGACCTCCTTCAAAGACAATTCCTCTACGAGCGTCGTGAGGTAGCGAAAGCGCCAGGCGAGCGTACGAATGACGGCGAACGCGACCTCCGAGTTTTGCCGGACCTCGAGCAGGAATTCGCGCTTGGGAAGAAAGAGAAGCGTCGAATCTTCAATCGCCGACGCGGACGCCGGATAAGCGCCGCCGTCAAAGAGCGGCAGCTCCGCCACGGTCGAACCCGCCCGATCGATGCCAATCACCTGCTCGCGGCCGCTTTCGGCCATCTTGTACACCTTGATCGCGCCGGACTGGACCACGAAGAGGCCCTCGCACGCCTCGCCCTCGATGAAGAGGATCTCGTCTTTGGCCAGCCTCCGCGCAGCGCAGTGGCTCGCCAGCCTTTCGATCTCTTCCGCCGGCAGCACGGCGAAAAAAGCTACGCGCCGGAGCGTGTCCACTGCGTCAAACGAAACCATGCCTTCATCCTACGTTCTCGGCCCACGTGGGGCAAGGGGCGATGCGGTTCGCTTGCCTTGGCGCCTCGTTCAATGCTAATCACATGAGATGCGTTGTGTGGCAGACGGCTCGAAAATGATTTGAAAGCGCACAAGCAGATTCTTCGTTGGTCTCGGAAGAGGGTATGAGAACTTTCCCGGTGTTGGTCAGGAGTGGCATGAAACCAGAAAGCAAGGCGCCGGCTGCGGCTAAAAAATCCCGCGCCGTGCGGCTGGGGATGATTGGCCTCGGCACGGTGGGAACGGGCGCGCTCCGCGTGCTGCTCGAGCACCGTCGCGAGATCGAGCGCCGCCTGGATTGCCGCCTCGAGCTGAAAGCGCTCTGCTCGCGCAGCATCCGCCAGCGGGATTTCGCCTGGCTGCGCCAGCCCGTCTCCCTCACCACCAATTGGAAAGAGGTCGTCCGCGATCCCGCGATCGATATTGTGGTGGAACTGGTGGGCAATCTTCCCACCGCCCGCGCCATCGCGTTCGCGGCGCTCGCGGCGGGCAAGCATCTGGTCACCGCGAATAAACAACTGGTGGCGGAGCACGGCATGGAGTTGGTCGAGCGCAGCCGCGCCGCCGGCGCGAGTCTTGGCATCGAGGCTTGCGTCGCGGGCGGCACGCCCATCCTGCACGCGATTCGCGAGGGATTGGCCGGCGAGCGCTTCACCGCGGTCTACGGAATTCTGAACGGCACCACGAATTACATCCTGACGGAAATGGAGCGGCGCGGCTGCGATTATCGCGAGGCGCTCGCCGAAGCCCAGCAGAAGGGCTACGCCGAGCCCGACCCCACCTTCGATGTTGAAGGATTCGACGCGCGTTACAAAATCGCCATCCTCTCAATGTTGTGCTTCGGCCAGCCCGTCGCCGTCGAGAAGATCCCGGCGGAGGGCATTACGCGAATCGAGAGCGTGGACTTTGCTTACGCGCATCGCCTCGGCCACACGATTCGCCTGATTGCCGCAGCCCGGCGGCACCCTGGCGGGCGCGTCGAAATGTTCGTTCGCCCCATGATGATTCCGAGAACCGCGCAGCTCGCGGCGGTGCTCGGCCCAATCAACGGCATTCTGCTTGCCGGCAACAAGGGAGGCGAGACGATGGTGACGGGCCCAGGTGCAGGCGGCGAGCCGACGGGCGTCGCCGTGCTCTCTGACGTCGTGCACATCACGCGGGCCATCGTATCAGGCGGGTCCGTGCCCACGCCGTTCGGCTACACCGAGTGGCGCCCGGCGCGGCTTGCCGACTCCGGCGACAATCAATCGGCGGCGTACCTCCGCCTCGTGGTTCGAGATCGTCCGGGGATTCTCGCGCGGGTGAGCGCCATTCTCGCGCGGCATCGCATCAACATCGATTCGGTGCTCCAGGAGCCGGGGCAGGTGAAGCAGAAAATGCCGTTCGTGATGACGCTCGAGCCGGTGAAAGAAAAACATCTGCGACGCGCGGAGCGCGAGATCGCGCGCTTGCCCTTCCTCGCGGAGCCCCCGCTGGTGCTGCCGTTTTCGCAATAACGAGCAGCGCCGGGCGAGAGTCCTGCCGTCGCGCTCACCGATCGGAATCAAAAATCCTCACGCGGGCGGGCGGAAAATCCCCGCATATTTCTGGAACAGCACGCCGAGGAAGAAGCGCGCAAACTGTCCTTCGGCCTCGAGGCGTTTCTCGAAGCTGGGCGCGTTCGTCACTTTCATCGTTGTCAACTGGCGCAGGAAATCCTGCGGCCGGATAATGAGAATTCCCTTCCCCAGCACCGGGCTCGTTTCGTCCGACCCGTCGAAAAGGGTGATGTAGAGCGTGGTCGTGTCGTGCCACACGTCGTAGACCGGACGATCCCGAATCACCTTGAAGCCCACAAAGAACCAGGAGCGTCCGTCCTCGGCAGCCAGCGTCATGCGGTACCACATGCGGCGCGTCGCCGGCTCGGCGGCATCCACGACGAACAGATTGAACGTTCCCCCGCTGACGGTGAGCGGCTGGGCGGAAAGCGCCGGCGCAATCACCGTGCCGGCCATGCGAGCCGCGTGGCGCGCGTTGGTAATCATGTCCTCCAAATCATCAGAGGCAATCGTCAGCGTGAACGTGAACGGAGAATGATCCGCCTTGCCCCGGTCCGCGCCGCGCTGATAATCATCCTTCACACTCGTCGAAAAATATCCGGTCATCGTCTCAGTAAACTCGATGCCCATCTTTTCGGCGGGCGTGGGACCGGCAGGCGCGGACGGCAGTTTGTAATCGATCGTCCAGCCGCGAGCGCGCGCCGCGAGCGCCACGGCGCGCTCGGAGATGGCCGAAATCGTCAACAGCGGGTTCACTCCGAGCGGCACCGGAATGACCGAGCCATCCATCACGTAGAGGTTTTCATAAACGGCCGGCCCGGCGGCGGAACTGAACACCTGGCCCTTGTGATTCACCACGCCGCCGCTCGCGTCCTCCGCCATGATGCAGCCGCCGAGCGGATGAACGGTGAGCAAGTTGTTGTGAAGCAGCTTCGACCAGAGCGGATCGTGGAGATATTGACCGCCCAGCGCCTGCGAAGCTCTTTCGAGCGTTGCGTTCACCTTGTCGAAGATCGGCTGCGCGCCCACGCCGGGCCAGTGGATGCGCAGTTGATCGTCTTCGAGCGCCATCCGGCCGGCGCCGTCGTCGTGCGTCATGACAAGGTAAGTTTGGGTTCTGTGCACCGCGCCGCGGTAGGGTCCTTCGAGCCAGCTCGCGGCCTTATCGAAATCTTCGCGGATCACATCGGTTTCGGCAGGGTCGCCGACGCGCCGTTCGAGGTCTGCGGCGGCGGCGAGTCCAGCCGGCAGGAATCCGGCAATCGGACCGGGCGGCGATCCCTCCTCGATGATCATGCCGTCATCGAGCGCGGGCTGCTCGCGCAGATCGATCACGCCCGAAATGCACGGCCCGACGGGCGGAATTTCTCCGGCGCGATGGCGACCCCAGCCGACGCCGTTGATCGCGCGGTCCGTATCGTACGCGAAGGCCAGCACGTCGCCGTTGCCCGTGAAGCGCTCACCGGCGCGATCCGAAGCCGCAAGCCCCCGCGCTTTCGAGCGCAGGAGGATTTCCGTTGAGCCCATCGTGCCGGCGCCCAGAATCAGGAGATCGGCGCTCACGGTCATCTCCGGCGGATGGAACGCTTCCCGGCCGCCGCCGAGCGGCTGATAGTGAACCAGCCAGCGCGCGCCGCTGCGCTCGATCGAACGAACGTCGACCTGCGTGTAAATCTCCGCCCCGTGGTTCACCGCGTCGGGCAGGTAGTTCATGATGAGCGTGTTCTTCGCCGCATAGTTGCAGCCCGTAACGCAGTCGCCGCAGCACACGCACGGACGCTGGCTCACACCGACATGGTTCGCGCCGGTGACGGTGAAATTCACGTTGAGGGGCGGATGGTAGAACTTCGCGCCCAAACTCTCGGCGGAGGCTTTGAGCGCCTCGAGCTTCGGCAGCGTTGGATAGCCGCTCTCGGGATACGGCGCCGGTTTGAGCATCTCTTCCGCGCGCTGGTAGCCCTCCTCGACCAGCGTGCCGAGGTCGTTCTTCAAGGCTTTCGGCCAGCGGGCATCGTCGAAGGCTCGCGGCTCAGCGCGCAAGGCGACGTTGGCATTGACGAGCGAGGTTCCGCCCAGGCCGCAGCCCTTGAACACGCTGATGTCATCGTTGACGCTGAATTCGTAGAGCCCGTCCGCCGGGCCGACGCGGCCATCGGGCGTGGCGGCCTGCATCTCCTCAATCGCCCCGAGCTCGGTGCTGGGATATTCCCCCGGCTGAAACTCCTTGCCGCGCTCGAGCACGCACACCTGCTGTCCGGCGCGCGCCAACCGTGAGGAAGCGATGGATGCTCCATAACCCGAACCCACCACGACCACCGCGTAATGATCCTGCATCTGCTCGATGGGTGAAGAAAGACGCGCCATAATGCCTCCTGGCGCGGGCTCGCCCAAGAGCCGCCGCGCCGCAATTCAAGGTTGAGATGCCCCGGGGAATCGTGGCCGCAATATACCATCGCCGCTCCGCTCGCTGCAATGGGAAAACTTCGCCCGCGCCGGGAACGCCCGCGGCCCCAACCTCCCCATTGCGGATTGTTTGGTTGATTCCCGCCCTCTCCGTGGGGAGAGGGTGGCGAGCGGCGCGAGCCGGGTGAGGGGTATTGGCGGATATCGTCTGCGGAAAAGCCGCCGGGTGGTGCATACATGGCGGCTGTTGCGATGTGTGCGGCTTTCAAGGAAGGTCCACCAACCCGATTTCCGGGCCCGCTCTCTTGGACGCACACATGCCAAACCACGGCATGTATGCGCCACCCACGGGACCGAAACCGCAGACTCGGCAAACGGCGCCGCGTCTGCGCCACCCACGTTCGTATCGATGGGGCCGCCGCCGCCGTTGCTCGGTCCGCCATCGTCTTCGGGCGGGCCGACCGCCTCGAACGCCGGATGCGCTCCGTAGCGCCGGTCGAGATATTTCCGGAACACGCGCGCGAGTTCCTCTTCCAGGCGCGCCGCTTCGAGCGCGGCGGGAGCAGATTCTTCGCCCGTCAGCGCGTCGAGAGTTTCTTCGAGCAGGGTGGTCGCGTGCATCCCGCAGGGGCACCGGTCGAGCGCGAGTTGAAGGGCCTTCTGCGCGCGCCGGCTTTCGCGCTCGATGACGCGCCAGTGATCCCAGCTCAAGCGCGCAATCCGTTCGACCAGGGGCGCGAGCTCGCGGGGCGCGGCGAGCGCGCGTTTCACCAGGCGGCGGTAGGGCCGGAATGTTATGGGCCAGGCGGGGGTGGCGCGCTGCGCCGCCCCGGCCGAGCGGAGTAGCGCAGACTTGTTCATTAAGTCTGCGGCTTTTTCGATCCACGGACCAAAAGCCGCGGAGTGAGAAGACAACTCCGCGCTACCGGGACTCGATTCGTGCGGTGCGGTGGGGGCGACGCGCCGCGTCGCCCCTACCTCCCGCAGGGGCGGCTCGGCCGGCAAGCCGGGCAGCGTGATTTCGCCGAACGGGAGCTCGGGCAGCGGCTTCCGCAGCCGCTCGGCAATCGCGCCCGGCGGCATCGGCTGGAAGGGATTGCCGAGCGCCTCCGCCGGCGTTTGGTCCACCTCCTCGCGCAAATTGAAATCGGCCATCATGAACACGTCCCCCCACAGGCGCGCGAGACGCGTGAGCCGCAACTCGAGCCGCGCAAACGCTTCGGCGAGCCAGGGCCGCCCGCGCACCGCGCCGAGCAGCCGCCAGCCCATCCACGCGGCCGACACCGCGTCGACCGGCCGCTCGCGACGCTCGCGCCACACCCGGAGCAACCCGTCGCGCTCCATGTCGGCGCGCTCGCGGAGCAGCCGCGTCCAGCGCCACAACCCTTCCGCCATGCCGCGCGCCAGCTTGGCCTCCGCCTTGTCGGGATTATTCTGAGTGTCGCTCCAGAAACTCAACTCGCCGCCCGTCTCGCCGCCGGGCGCCGTGCCCCCGACGATGATGCTGGCGACCTCGGAGGCGAGGCGGCGGAACCAGGCGATCTCAGCGGCGCCCGCACGGCCGACGGCGTGGAGGACGGAGTGGCAGCTCCAGGGACGGCGGCGGGGAAGCGAAGGGGCCTGGCGGGCGAGCCCGGCCTTCAGCAGGTTCTGCCGGGCGGCGGCGGTGCGGCGCGGGGTGGAGCGGTAGCGGATTTCGTGCGGCGCGGCGTTGGCGCGCGCGAGATTGCGGCGGTTGGCGGCCAGCACCTGGGGCGAGACGGTGTATTTGCGCCGCGGCGGCGGCTCGGTGCGGGTTTCCATCCCCGCCAGCGTGACATAAGGCGGTGAGAAGATGGAGACGGGTGAGATGAATGGGACAGAAAGTAGCCCGCCCTACCGATCAGATTCCCGGGCGAGCGCTCCTTCTCGCACACAGGCCCAACCACGGCATGTATGCGCCACCCACGCACAGGTCCGCGAAGGAGGCAAGAGAGTTCCTCTTTGCGCTTTCTTTGCGCCTTGGCGTCTTGGCGAGAGGCGGTCGATTCTTGTGTTGTGTCCCCCCGAATCTTGACACGCCGGAGCCGGTGTGATACCACTCCCGCATGAAAAACTATTCGCGGCGAAAGTTTTTGACGTCTGCCATGGCCGGCACAGCGGCGGCAGGCGTGGGCGCGAGCGCGGCGGCTCAACAGCCGGCTCCCGGCGTTGCGCCGTCCAGCTCGTGCGGTTCGGTCTACGAGCAGCCTCCCAAGCGGCAGGGCAATAATCTGAATCTGATCGTCATCGTGAGCGACACGTTTCGCCACGACAACCTCGCGTGCTACGGGCCGAAGTGGCTCGAGAAGCTCGAAACGCCCAATCTGGACCGGTTCGCCGAAAAGGCCGTTGTCTTCAAAGACGCCTATCCGGAAGGAATGCCGACCATCGTCATCCGGCGCACGCTTTACACCGGCCGGCGTGTGATTCCGTTCTACTATTTTCCGCAGCACGAAAACGTTCAGCTTCCCGGATGGCATCCGCTTTACAACGAGGACGTCACGCTCGGCGAGACTCTGCTCGAAGCAGGGTACGTCAATGCGCTCATCAGCAGCCTTTACCACCAATTCAAGCCGGGCAGAAACTTTCAGCGTGGCTTTCATACGTGGCGGTGGGTTCGCGGCCTGGAATTCGACTACTACGGCACGTCGCCGCACGCCTTGCTCGACGTCAGCGATCTTGTTTCCGCCGAATACATGTCCCGGTTTCCCGGCCTGCATCGAATGCTGAGCCAGTATAAAGCGAACCGCAGGCTCTGGAAGCAGAAAGGAGAATCGGTCAGCCAGATCGTGGCGCAAACCGCCGTCCGATGGCTGAACGAGAATCACGATCAGCGCCCGTTCTACCTGCACGTGGAGTTCTTCAATTCGCACGAGCCGTGGGACCCGCCCCGGCGCTTTTTGGAAAAATACATGCCGAATGCTACCGGACCGAGCTTTGTCGAGCCTCCATACGACACAGTTCCTCTCGCGGACGAGATTAAAGAGCGCTTCCGCGCCAACTACGCGGGAGCCGTGAGTGACGTAGACTACTGGGTGGGCAATCTGCTGGATACGATCGATCAGTTCGGTCTGTTTGAAAATTCGGTAGTAGTCTTTATGTCCGACCACGGCGCGATGCTCGGCGAGCGAGGTCAGTTCCTTAAGGGGCCTGACAAAATGCGCGGCCAGGTGACTCATATTCCGCTGTTGATCCGCACTCCCGGGAATCCCTACGCGGGAAAGAAAGTCGGAGGTTTTGTCCAAGTGATGGACGTGATGCCGACGGCGCTTCATCTGCTCGGGCTGAAGCCGCCTTCGCGCGTCACGGGGCAGAACGCATGGCCGCTGGCGTCCGGCGAAACTGCCAAGCTCCGAGATGAAGTCGTGCACACCTACGGCTGGGTGGGCGCCGTTCGGAACCCGGAATGGAATTACAGCGAGGTGTGGCAGCCGCGGGCGCACCAAGGAAAATTTCACATCTCGCCGGGATCGCCGCTCAGCATCTACAAGCCGCAGCTCTACCATCTCGAGGACGACCCGAACGAGCTCACCGACGTGGCGGCGAAGTACCCGGATATCGCCCGGAACTTGTCAGCGAAGATGAAGGAGTACATCGCTTCGGGAGGGCGCCTCACGCTAGGAAGCTTCAACGCGAAACCGAGCCTCGATACCCGCGAAGGACTTTACTCAAAGTAGGCTTTTGGAGCTGCGAAAGAATCAACAGCCTCTCGCAAAGACGCCAAGGCGCAAAGAAGCCGCAAAGAGGACCCGCGCGGCGGGGATCCTCAGAATGACACCGTTGCCCGATTTCCCCACAAGCTGTTAACGGTATAATGGATAGTTTGGGCCTTCAGCCGAAGCTCTCGCTGGCGCCGTCCGAATGGATTCGACCGGCGATGCCCCCTCCATGAGCCAATCTTCCGAAACAGAAGGCGCCACCGCAGGACAGGCGCTTAGCCGGGAATCGATTTCGGCAGCGCCGGCAGGTCCAGGCGAATTCTCGTCCGAGTGGTCATCCGGCCGCCCGGCGGTAGCCAGCGAACCGCCGCAGGCGTCTCACTCAGACGCTGCTAACGCAAGCGACGCGATCGTTGTGCGCGGGGCGCGCGTCAATAACCTCAAGAACATCGATTGCGAAATCCCTCTCAACCGCCTGACCGTGATCACCGGAGTTTCGGGCTCCGGCAAATCCAGCCTCGCGTTTGACACCCTTTACGCCGAAGGGCAGCGCCGCTACGTCGAATCGCTTTCCGCTTACGCGCGGCAGTTCCTCGAACGCATGGAAAAGCCGGACGTGGACGAGATTAGCGGCATCGCTCCGGCGGTGGCGATCCGGCAAAAGACCTCCACGCGAAATCCGCGCTCGACGGTGGCGACGGCGACGGAGGTCTACGATTATCTGCGCCTGCTTTTCGCGCGCGCCGGCACCGTCTTTTGTCCGCGCTGCGGCGAAGAGGTGCGTAAAGACACGGTGGACGAAATAGCCCGCCGCGTGCTTCAACTGGAAGCTGGACGCCGCTTTCAGGTGATGTTTCCGCTGCATCCCGAGCCCGCGCGGCCGGGACCCGACCGCGGTGAAGATCCCACCGCGCGGGATGATGCAATCGACCGAGAAACGGCGCCGGGCGCGAAGGCGCAGCCCCTCACAACGGCGGAACCCAGCGTCACAATAGGAAAGAGAGCCAAGAAACCGCGCACAAGCGGCGCCGGTTCTGAAGAGCTGTCTCGCCATAACGACACCGCTCCGGCCGGAGATGGCGGGCCCGCCGAGGCCGTGAGGCAGCGCCTCTCCTCGCTTCGCGAGCGAGGCTTCAACCGGCTCTATCAGGGCGGCCGGCTGTACGAGTTCTCCGTCCCGGAGTCGCTCCTCGAGATCGACTTTGCGCGGCCGGTGTTCGTCCTGGTGGACCGGCTAGCGGTCGAGCCGGACGTTCGCCAGCGGCTGGTCGACTCGGTTGAGATTTGCTTCCGGGAGAGCGGCGAAACCATTCTGGAATTTCCCGAAGCCCCCGGGGACCGGCTGGTGTTCAACGAGCGGTTTCAGTGCAAGAAGTGCGGGCTGTCTCTGCCCGAGCCCGAGCCGCGCCTTTTCTCCTTCAACAATCCGTTTGGCGCGTGTCCGCGCTGCCAAGGTTTCGGGAACACCATCGATCTTGACCTCGACCGGGTTGTGCCGGATAAGAACAAGAGCCTGAATGAAGGCGCAATCGACCCCTGGAACAAGCCGCGTTACCGAGAGTTCTTCTCGTTGATGAAACGGCTGGCGCGCTCCAGGCGCGTGCCTCTGGACACGCCCTATCGCGACCTGTCGGGCGCGCACACGCAATGGATTATGGACGGCGATGAGAGCTTTCCGGGGGTCCACGCCTTCTTTGACCGCCTCGAACAGAAAAAGTACAGACTCCACGTGCGCGTTTTTCTCAGCCGGTATCGCGGCTACACCCTTTGCCGCGACTGCCGTGGCGGGCGGCTGCGCGCGGAGGCGCTACACGTCAGGATCAACGGGAAGAACATCACCGAGGTGTGCGCGTTATCGGTGCGCGAGGCGCGCGAGTTCTTCGCAGCGCTTGAGCTCTCGGGCGAGCAGCGGGCGATCGCGGACAAACTGCTTGAGGAGATTGGCTCGCGGCTTCGGTTTCTCGACGAAGTGGGTTTGGAATATCTCACGCTCGACCGCCTGTCGTCGACGCTATCCGGCGGCGAGTCTCAGCGCATCCAGCTTGCGACCTCCCTGGGATCGAATCTCGTGGGCGCGCTGTACGTCCTCGATGAGCCTTCCATTGGGTTGCACGCGCGCGACACCGGCCGGCTGATCGGTATTCTGAAACGCTTGCGGGACCTGGGCAACACGATTCTAGTCGTCGAGCACGATCCGGCGATGATGAAGGAAGCGGACCGCATTCTCGATCTCGGTCCGGGCGCGGGAGAGCACGGCGGCCGCGTCATCTACGAGGGAAGCCTCGCCGGATTGCTGGCGGATGCGCGCTCGCTCACGGGGCGATACCTGTCCGGGGAGCTATGCATTCCGCTGCCGCACCAGCGCCGCGAGCCCGGCAAGTCATGGCTGAAAATCCTGGGTGCGCGCCAGCACAATTTGAAGTCTATCGACGTCGCGATCCCGCTCGGAACAATGACATGCATCAGCGGAGTTTCCGGTTCGGGAAAATCGACCTTGGTGCACGACGTGCTGTTCAACGCGCTCCTGTCGCGGCGCGGTGTGGCAGCGCCTCATGCCGAGTACGAAGCAATGCAGGGCGATTCGCCGGTCGCGGACGCGGTGCTGGTGGATCAGTCTCCTCTCGGCCGCACGCCGCGCTCGAATCCGATCACCTACATCAAGGCATTTGACGAGATTCGCTCGCTCTTCGCGGCCACGCCGGAAGCGCGCAAGCGGGGCTTTACGCCCGGCTATTTCTCGTTTAACGTTCCTGGCGGACGCTGCGAGGCGTGTCAGGGAGACGGCTCGGTCACGGTCGAGATGCAGTTCCTGGCCGACGTCGAGCTGGTTTGCGAAGAGTGCCGCGGAAAGCGCTATAAGCCGTCGATTCTCGACATCCGTTATAAGGGCAAGAACATCGCGGATGTGCTGCGATTGACCGTCCGCGAAGCGCTCGCGTTTTTTGCCGCCACGCGGAACGTCACCGGCAAGCTTCGCGTTCTCGAAGAGGTTGGACTCGGGTATCTGCGGCTTGGCCAGTCGGCCACCACGCTTTCGGGCGGCGAAGCCCAGCGAGTGCGGCTCGCCGCGCACCTGGCGCAGCAAACCAGCGCCGGCACGCTCTTCATCTTTGATGAGCCCACCACCGGGCTTCACTTTGAAGACATCAGCAAGCTGCTCGCGGCTTTCCGCAGATTGATCGACGCCGGCGGCACGGTGCTGATCATCGAGCACAATCTCGAAGTGCTGAAATGCGCCGACTGGATCATTGACCTCGGACCCGAAGGAGGGGATGCGGGCGGCTATGTGGTTGCCGCCGGACCGCCGGAAAAAATTGCTCGCGTGCCCGCGTCGCACACGGGGAAATTCCTGGCGCCGCTCCTGGCCGGACGGTGAGGGTGGATGTCAGCTCGTGCCCGAAGGGCCGAAAATTCCCTACAGGAACGTGACACCGACGCGGAACTCGACTAAATTGTCGTATCCGGAGGGTCGTTCGCAAGGCTCCTGTCGATTTGCAGGACGCGGTGATCACCCGATCAGCCGATCCCCGAATGGGTTCAGTCCATCAACATGCCGCCGTTCACTTCAACGGTCTCCCCGACCATATAGCGCGCGGCGGGTGAGGCGAGGAAGACGATCACGTCCGCCACTTCTTCCGAGGTGCCTGCCTTGCCGAGCGGGATCGCAGACAAATACTTCTTGAAGAGTTCCGGCGGGCTGTAGCGCTCGTGGTAGGGCGTCGCGATCACGCCGGGGTTGATGCCGTTCACGCGGATGCCATGCGCAACAAGCTCCTTGGCGAGGCCTTTGGTGTACGTAATCACCGCTCCCTTGGCGGCGGCATAAACCGACGCTCCCGGCCCTCCACCGTTGCGTCCGGCGATCGAGCTGACATTGATAATGGAGCCGCTCTTGCGATCCGCCATGTGCTTCCACACCGCTTGCGCGCAGAGGAAAACGCTCTTCACGTTGAGCGCCATGACTTGGTCCCAGTACTCTTCGGTGACTTCCGCCAGGCCGCGCCGCGCCAGTAAATCCCCGGCGTTGTTGACCAGGACGTCGATTCGCCCGAGTTTTCCGAGCGTCGTTTCCACCATTTTGTTCACGTCGCCGCTGCGAGTGACATCCGCCTTGACGGTCAAGACCTCGCGCCCGAGCTTGCGGACCGCCTGCGCAGCATCCTCTGCGCCCTTCTCGTTGTTGAGATAGTTCACGGCTACGGACGCGCCCTCGCGAGCAAAGGCGACAGCGGTCGCATAGCCGATGCCGCTCGAAGCTCCCGTGATAAGTGCAACCTGGCCCTCAAACATAGATTGGGTTCTCCTTAAGTAGATCGTGAAATGAATCGGTGCACGCCAGCAGGCGGTGCGATGATGTGGGACAATCAGGCAGCCGTTGAAAGGCGCTTCGAATTTTGAATTACTATTTTCGGGTCGTCTAAGCCTGTACCTTGCTTAGCAGCTCCGCGTATTTCTGCTCGCGCTCGGACTGCGTGTGCCCGAGGTGCTCTTCCATCACCTGAGTGGCGTTCATGGAGCAGAACTTCGGCCCGCACATGGAGCAGAACTTAGCGTCCTTATAGTAATCGTCGGCGAGGGTCTCATCGTGCATCGAGCGCGCGGTTTCGGGGTCCAGCGACAGCTCGAACTGCTTGTTCCAGTCGAAGAGAAAGCGCGCGTAGGAGATCGCGTCGTCGCGGTCGCGGGCGCCGGCGCGGTGGCGGGCGAGATCGGCCGCGTGGGCGGCGATCTTGTAAGCGATGATGCCTTGGTGGACGTCTTCCTGGTTGGGCAGGCCCAAGTGTTCCTTAGGCGTGACGTAGCAAAGCATCGAGGCGCCGTGCCAGCCGATCATCGCCGCGCCGATGGCGCTCGTAATGTGGTCGTAACCCGGCGCGATATCGGTGACGAGCGGACCGAGCGTATAGAACGGCGCCTCGTAGCACAACTCCCGCTCTTTATCCACCTGTAGCTTGATCTGGTCCATCGGAATGTGGCCTGGTCCCTCGATCATCACCTGCACGTCGTACTCCCAGGCCTTCTTGGTCAGTTCGCCGAGCGTCTGAAGCTCCGCAAACTGGGCTGCATCGCTCGCGTCCGCAATCGAGCCCGGACGCAGGCCGTCTCCGAGCGAAAACGACACGTCGTATCTCTGAAAGATCCGGCAAATGTCCGGGAAGCGTTCGTAAAGGAAATTCTCGCGGTTGTTCTCAACCGCCCATTGAGCCATGATCGCGCCGCCGCGGCTTACGATGCCGGTGATGCGGTGGCGCGTGAGCGGGATGTGCCCGCGCAAGACGCCCGCGTGGATCGTCATGTAATCGACGCCCTGTTCGGCCTGCTCTTCGATAACTTCGAGCATCAGATCGGGCGTGAGATCGCGCACGTGTTTCACGCGGCTGATTGCCTCGTAAATCGGCACCGTGCCGATCGGAACAGAGCTCGACCGCAAGATCGCCTCGCGGATGGCATGGATGTCGCCGCCCGTCGAAAGGTCCATCACCGTGTCCGCGCCATACCTTACCGCGGTCATGAGCTTGCCGGCCTCCTGCTCGACGTCGGACGTGGTCGCCGAATTGCCGATGTTAGCGTTGATCTTGCACTTCGCCGCAATCCCAATCGCCATGGGCTCGAGCTCGACGTGGCGGAGGTTCGCCGGAATGATCATCCGGCCGCGCGCCACCTCGTCGCGCACCGCCTCGGGAGCCAGGTTCTCGCGCCGCGCAACGTACTCCATTTCCTCAGTCACCACGCCTTGCCGCGCGTAGTGCATCTGAGTGACAATCGGACCCGTGCGCTTCGCAACCCATTCACGGCGAATCGCGTCTGTCATGCTCTCGTCTCCAGTTGCTCGATTGCGGTTTCCCGAGTTCAGTTTACAACCCGGCCCTGACCTAAGCAAGGAAGCGCTCTGGATCCTGAACGGAAGGAGAGCCTGCGGGACACCCTTGATGCCCGCAGCAAAATAGACTAGCCTGTAGCTAGTATGAGCAGAAGCGTAGGTATTTTCGAAGCGAAAACCCACCTGTCGGCGCTGGTCGATCGCGTTGAACGAGGCGAAGAGATAACCATCACGAAGCACGGAGCCCCTGCGGCCGTCCTGATTCCGGCGTCGAAGCGGCGGCGGAAGGATCCGAAAGAGGTGGGCATCGAGCTTCGCGCCATGCGAAAGGGCGTCAGGCTGGGAGGATTGAGTCTTCGGGAGCTTATCGAGGAAGGGAGGCGGTTCTGATCCGCTTTGTTCTCGACGCTTCGGTGGCGCTTTGCTGGTGTTTCGAAGACCAGTCCACCCGTTACTCAGAGGCTGTCTTCAAGCGGCTCGAGGAAGGCGATGCCGGCCGGGCGCCGTTCATCTGGCCCATTGAGATGGCCCATGCGATGCTCGTTGCAGAGCGTCGCAGGAAAATTAAACCCGCTCAGACGACGGCGTTCTTGAGAGAACTCAGTGAGTGGCCCATCGAAGTTGACATCGACGGCGTTGGACGCGCTCTCGAGCACATTCTGGAGGTCGGCCGCCATTATCGCCTCACGGCCTACGATGCGGCGTATTTAGAACTGGCGATACACGATGGTATTCCACTCGCCACACTCGATGCCGAATTGCTCAAAGCGGCCAAGTCGGCTGGAGTGGAAATCGCATAGCACGAGAGCCGGCACATTATTCCGCCGGATGCAGCACGAGTTTCTGCACGCGCCAATTTAAGAGCTCGCCCACGTAGAGAACGTTTTCCGAAGGGCACGCCATCTCGTGGATCCAGCCGAACTCGCCAAGCTGTTTCCCCGCTTTCCCAAACACCCCGAGAACCTTTCCGTTCAGGTTGAGCTTGTAAATGCGGCCCGGGATTGAATCGGAGCTGTAGATCACCTGGTGGGGCGGAGGCGTGATGCACAGCGCCCACGGAGCGCCCACGTTCGTCCACTGCGTGATGAACTTGCCGTTGGTGTCGAAAACCTGGATGCGCCGGTTTTCGCGGTCGCCCACATAAAGACGGTCCTGGGCGTCCACCACCATCGTGTGGGGCGTGTGGAACTGACCGGGCGCAGCCCCGCGCGATCCCCACTCCTTCAGCCGGTTTCCGAACTTGTCGTATTTCACCACGCGCGAGTTCACGTAGCCGTCGGAAACGAAGATGTCGCCTTGGGAATCGAAAGCTACATCCGTGGGCCGGTTGAATTGCCACTCGGGCGGGGGCGGCGCGGGCTGGCCGGGAAGCACGTGCTCGACCGGCTCCGGGCGCCGGCCCAGGACCATCTCGACGCGGCCCTCCGGATTGAACTTGATCACCATATTCGAGCCTTCGTCCACGCACCAGATGTTGTCGTAGCGGTCGATCTTTACGCTGTGCGCGAAAACAAAGCCGTAGAGACCGCTCCCGATCGTTCGCAGGTAATTGCCGTGCGCATCGAACTCGAGCAGCTCGGTGTGGGCTCCGCGGTGGTAGACGAACACGTCGCCCTTCGAATTCACCGCCACGCCCGCCGCCTCGCCCAGGTACATGTTCTCGGGGAGCTTGAGAAAATCCGGAATCGATTCGTAGGAGATTTCAGGGATAGACGGCCGCTGAGCGAACGCCGCGGCGCTGATGAACAGCAGCAACACAATTACACGACATCTCAACGTAAGCTCCTGCTTTGGGAGAATTCGTTCACGATAAGGCTTCACCTTCGCCGCTCCGCGACTAAATACAGGATCACTCAGGGCTCCTTTACCGCAGAATCCGCTTCGTTCAGTTCTGTGCCGCGGGGGGCGAGTAACGGATTCTTAGTCTCCCTGGCTCCGCAGTTACGATGGCGCCCTTCTGAAGATCGTCGCCGTGATCTGCCAGCATCTTCTGAGAGATACTTCCGAGGTCGCTCGCTTTGAAGCCAACGAGGCGAAGGATGCCACAATGCGGAAGTCTGCGACGAGCGGCAAGCTCACCGAGGTCTTTGTCCAGAGTGATCAAAATGCGACTCTCCTTCAGAGCATCTTCAGTGCAGTCTCCTCCCCAAACGACGTTGTGCCCCGTGGCTGCGAGCGCCTCCTTAGCGCCATGCGAGAGGCACGTATCCAGCAGTACCCTCAATGCGCAGCCTCAATAATCAGCGGCTCGATCCGCTCGTTTGCCATAACTCTACGTGCAAAGATCAAGCACGCTTGTACGTCTTCGCGTTCGAGCCACGGATATGCAGCCAAGAGCGAATCAATAGTGTCTCCGGCTGCCAGCATGCCCAAAACGTGTTCGACGGCCAGCCTGCGGCCCCGAATGATTGGTTTTCCTCCGAAAATCTGTTGATTGACTGTAATTCTCTCCAGCAGTTTGTTTTCTTCCATAGCGCCTCCGAGATAGCCGTGCCGCACAAAGCAGGCATCGCCCCTATCTTCCGCGCTTTGCGCCCGCCGTGGCGTGCGCGTGTTTCTCGGAAGCTGATGTGGTGCGTTCGAGGACCTCCAGGAATTTCGCCAGCCAGATGGGATGCGCGGGCCAGGCGGGGCCGGTGACGAGGTTCCGGTCGACGTGTGCTTCGGTCATGGGAATGCTCACGTAGGTTCCACCGGCGGCCTCCACTTCCGGGCCAACAGCAGGATACGCGCTGATCGATCGCCCTTTCACCACCCTTGCCGCGGCGAGCAGTTGCGCTCCGTGGCAGAGCGACGCGACGGGCTTTTCCGCGGCGAAGAAGTGGCGCACGATTTCGAGCACTCTCTGATTCATGCGAAGGTATTCGGGCGCCCGGCCTCCGGGGATCACCAACGCGTCGTACGATTCGGGCTTCACTTCGTCAAAATTCGCGTTCAGGGCAAAGTTGTGGCCGCGCTTTTCGCTGTACGTCTGGTCGCCCTCAAAGTCATGGATCGCCGTCCTCACGGTGTCCCCGCCCTTTTTCCCCGGGCACACGGCGTGCACCGTATGACCCACCATCTGCAGCGCCTGAAACGGAACCATCGCTTCGTAGTCCTCAACGTAGTCACCCACCAGCATCAAAAGTTTCCCCATGTCGTTCTCCTTCCCACCCCGATTATATGGCAGAATCAGACGTGCGATTGAGTCATTTGATCAGTGATTCAATCCGCCTCCATCGACGTCGTTTTCACAGGAGAAAGCGCAAAATGGCGATACTCGGCTTGATTGAATACAGTGACGCGCCGCCTGAAGTGCGGGCGGTTTATGACGACATCATGGTCACGCGAAAGATCGGCTGGATTAATAATTTCTGGAAAGCGCTCGCCCACGATCCGGCGGGCTTGCGGCGGGCTTGGGAGCGCGTCAAGCGGACGATGTCGGCGGGGGCGCTCGACCCGCTGTCGAAGGAAATGATCTACCTCGCGGTCAGCGTGACGAACCAATGCGCTTACTGTATTGCTTCGCACACGGCCTCGGCGCGCAAGGCAGGGATGACGGACGCGATGCTTGATGAGCTGATGAGTGTGACGGGTCTGGCGAACGAAATGAACCGCCTGGCGAGTGGTTATCAGGTGGAGATCGATCACCAGTTCCGCGGCGAGTGAGACCCGCGCTCAGGCTTGCAGGCGGCGGGCCCGAGCGTGTGCGCGCCGTGCGAGAGCAACCGCGCCCCAGCAGGTCAGCCGCGTTGTCCCCAGGCCGTCAGCTCGCGGACTTCGTTATCAAAATCGCGAATGATGCGCGCGGCCTCCCTCTGCTGCTCCGGCGTCGCTTCGCCCGTTTCGAGAATCCTGACGAGTCTTTCCTGTTCGTCGGTCATAAGGCTATTGTAGCGCCCCAACAGGAGCAATGTGATCGAACGAGTGGCCCGCACCGCCGCTGCGTGTTTGCTGACCGCGGCGATTCTCTACGCCGCCCATCTTGCGGTCCGCGACTGTCCGGCCGGCATCCAGGTGTCAAAGAACTGCCTTTGGATGTGGGTGCGCGGCGAGACCGGTCTGCCCGCGAGCCGCCTGTTGCAATCGCTGCTGCTGTTTTTGGTGGGTGTGATCCTTCTCGTCGGACTTGCTTTCACGTGGCGCTACGTTTTTGGCCCGGTGATGCGCAAAAACTGCGTTCGGAAGTTGCGCTGACCTATTCCATCCGAGCAGGAGGGTAACGCGGACTTCCGCGCTTGAAGTCCGCGGCTTTTCCGTGGGTTCCGGCGCAAATGCCGCAGACCGCAAAGTTGGCGGTCTGCGCTACTCCTTCTGCCCAGGTGGCGACTCGTGGCTCGCGATTCCAAGGCGGCGCGGAGAGAACGGCAGATTCTGAGCGCGATGTGCCAGGGATGCGCTGACGGAGCGCTCGACGAGGCGAGTATCCGGCGGCTCGAGAACTACGCCTGGAGCGAAGCGGAACACGAGGCATTGTTCCGAGCGCTGGCGGGCGCTCCCGCCGCACCCGCGGTTCGCCTGCGCGAATGGCTTCCGGCCCGCCTGACGCGGCTCGGCTTTCCCGACTTCGATTGCGAGGACCTTTTTCTGCCTCTCGGCTTGAAGAAGCGGGACGTTGAGCAAATGATCGCTGAATTGTTATCTTCTTAGCCGCGTCGATTGCGTTTTTCGATGGGCAGTGCCGCGGCGGATGGCGCGCGCGTTCCGGTATAATATTCAGTTCGGCGCGTGGCCAGAGCCCGCGACCGGCGCGACTCCTCTCCCTATGTCGGTGGCGGCGGCAATCCTCGCAAAATACGAGATGGTCGTAGGGCTCGAAGTTCATGTCCAACTTCTGACGCGCTCGAAGATTTTTTGTGGCTGCTCGACGCAATTTGGCGGCGCGGCGAATTCGCAGACCTGCCCAGTCTGCCTTGCGTTACCCGGCGCGCTCCCGGTGCTGAATCGCGAGGCCGTCACGATGGCGATGAAGGCGGCGATGGCGCTCCATTGCACGATCAATCCGCGCTCGCGCTTCGCGCGCAAGAACTATTTCTATCCGGACCTGCCGAAGGGGTATCAAATCTCCCAATACGACGAGCCCCTGGCCGAAGGCGGCTGGGTGGAGATCGAATTGGACGGCGCGCCGAAGCGCATCGGCATCACGCGAGTGCATCTCGAGGAAGACGCCGGTAAATCCCTGCACGAAGGTTTCGCCGATTCCGCCGCCCGGTCGCGCATCGACCTCAATCGCTCGGGCGTGCCCCTGATTGAAATCGTCACCGAGCCCGACCTGCGCTCGCCCGAGGAAGCGCACGAATTTCTCACGCGATTGAAGACCGTAATGCTATATCTCGAGGTCTCCGACTGCAATATGGAGGAGGGAAGCCTGCGCTGCGACGCGAACGCCAGCGTGCGGCGCGCCGGAGAAAGCGCGTTCGGAACCAAGACCGAGGTGAAAAACCTGAACTCGTTCCGGTTCCTGCAGCGCTCGCTCGCCTACGAGCGGGAACGGCAGATTTCGCTCCTCGAGTCGGCCGGCGAGGTGGTGCAGGAAACCCGCCTTTGGGACAGCCGCGAGCAGCGTACTTTCGGGATGCGATCGAAAGAATTCGCGCACGATTATCGCTACTTTCCCGAACCGGACCTGCTGCCGCTCACGGTAGACGAAGCCTGGCAGGAACAAGTACGGCGACTGCTGCCGGAACTGCCCGCGGCGCGCCGGGAACGGTTGATCGCCCAGCACGCGCTCGCCCGCCAGGACGCCGATCACTTGACCGGATCGCGGGCGCTCGCCGATTTCTATGAAGGGGTGGTCCGGGCCGCCGCGGACCCTAGACTCGCTGCCAACTGGGTGCTCGGCGAGCTGCTCTATCTGCTGAATGAGGCGAAGAGGGAGATCTCCGCGTCGCCGGTTTCGGCCGAAGCGCTCGCCGCGCTACTGGCGCTCATCGCGCAGGGAAAGATCTCCGGTACCATGGGCAAGGAGATTCTCGCTGAGATGTTTTCGACGGGCTACGGAGCGGAAGAAGTGATGCGCGACAAAGGCCTCGAACAGATCAGCGATCCCGGCCGCATTACCGCCGCGGTCCGCGACATCGTCGCGGCGAATCCGATGCAGGCAGAACAGTACCGCAGCGGAAAGACGGCAACGCTCGGCTGGTTTGTGGGGCAGGTGATGAAGGCGACGCGCGGCCAGGCGAATCCGCAGATCGTGCAGGAAGCGCTCAAGAAGGAGCTGGGTGCATGCGATCCGCAACCTTGACAATCGGGCTAGCGGACGCCTATGATTCACAAAGAGGTTCTAGGGTGCTAGGCGGCGGAATCGAAGATATCGGTTTTATTCTGTTTATCGCCTTCCTTCTCTTCGGGCCGAAGAAGCTGCCTGAAATCGCCCGGGTGCTCGGAAAGGGCATGGGAGAGTTGCGCCGGGCCCGCGATGAACTCCGGTTTTCGCTAGAAGAGGAAATCCGCAACCTCGAACTGGACAAGCAGCATCTCATGGACCGGGTCGTCGAGCGCACCCTTGACATCGACGATTACGGGATTGAGGAATCAGCCGAATCGGCCGCATCAGTAGAACCGGTCGAACCGGCGCCAGCCTATGGGCACGATAGCTCCGTCGCCACGCCCGAAGAACCACGATCCTGAGGAAGAACTCAACGGGAAGCAGATGTCGTTCCTCGAGCATCTTGAGGAACTTCGTCAGCGCCTGATGCACAGCATCATCGCGATCGTGGTCGCGGCGGGAATATGCTTTGCTTTCCGCGACCGCCTGTACGGGATTCTCGCCGAGCCGCTCACCAACACTTTGAAATCCCTGCATCTGACGGCGTCGCTCGCTTACCTCAACCCCGTCGATCCCTTCAACCTGTTCATCAAGCTCTCGCTGGTGGGCGGCTTGTTTCTCGCCTGCCCCTACGTGCTTTACCAGATCTGGCTGTTCGTCTCGCCCGGCTTGTACCGGCACGAGAAGCGCTACATCTGGCCTTTCATTCTGCTCACCAGCGGCCTCTTCATTATGGGCGGATACTTCGCCTGGCGCTTCGCCTTTCCGGCGGCGCTCGAGTTCCTGGTGCGGTTCGGGCACCAGTTTACGCCCGTGATCACGATCGATGAGTATTGGGACCTGGCAATTCAGGTGATCGTGGCGGTGGGGCTCATCTTCGAGCTGCCCGTGGTTATTCTGCTGCTTTCATTTTTCGGCATCGTCACGCCGAGGTTTCTCTGGAAGAATCTACGGTACGCCGTGCTGATTACGGCGGTGCTTTCGGCTGCAATCATTCCTTCGAACGATCTGGCGTCCATCTTTATCGTTTGGATTCCCCTCGTCGCCCTTTACTTGCTAAGCATCCTGCTGTCGCGGCTCGTGTGGATGAAAAAGAAGAAGAAGAAACTCGAGACCGCCTGACGCGCTTTTCTCATGACTTTCCAGACCGCGGGGGAATCTCAAGGCCGCATGCTCGCGGCATTATGCGTGTTGTGGCTGCTGGCGTTGTTCGCGGGTCTCGCCGTCCGCCTGAATGCGCAGCCGCCTCCGGCGTTTAGCGGCCAGCGCGCGTTTGACGACCTCCGCCACCTCGTCTCTTTTGGCCCGCGGCCGCCCGGATCGCCGGCGCTCGCCGCCGCCCGCGCCTGGATGATTCGCCAGCTCCGCGAGGATGGGTGCGCGGTCACGGAGGATGCGTTTACCGCCCCGACGCCCATCGGCAGCCTCAAGATGGAGAACCTCATCGTCAAGATCCCCGGCGAAAGCCGGTCGGTGGTGATGCTGGCCGGCCACTACGATACCAAGCGGTTCACTAAATTCCGCTTCGTCGGCGCGAACGACGGGGGCTCGAGCGCGGCGTTTCTCATGGAGATGGGGCGGGTTTTGTGCGGCCGTAAGGACAAGTACACCGTCTGGCTGACCTTCTTTGATGGAGAAGAAGCCATCGGTCAGGAGATGTCGCCCACCGACGGCACTTACGGCAGCCGGCATCTCGAGCAGGAACTTGCGTCCGAGGGCGAGTTAAGCCGCATCCAAAGTATGATCCTGGTGGACATGATTGCCGATAAGGATTTGGATATCCGCCGCGACTCGAACTCGACCGGCTGGCTTAATGACCTGCTGTTCAGGACCGCGGACCGGCTGGGCTATTCGCGCTACTTTCTTGGGAACGAGACTCTGCCGGTCGGCGACGATCATACGCCGTTTATCGAAGCCGGCGTCGCGGCCGTGGATATCATCGACTTTGATTACGGGCCCAATGACTCCTATTGGCACTCGCCGGAGGACACGGTGGCGCGTTGCAGCGCGGCGAGCCTTGGGATCGTAGGCCGAGTCGTCGAAAATATGCTGCGCGCGCTCGATAATTCGCCGCGCGTGCACTGAGTAGCGTAGTGCGGCACGAGAACCGGCACGCGTTTGTTCGAGGGTCGGGCGCAGAGGCAGCTTCATCAGTCTTGGAGAAAAGCGGTGCAAACTGTCATTCTGAGCGAAGCGAAGAATCTCTGCATTTAGGAATCACAACACGGAGATTCTTCGTCGCCTGCGGCTCCTCAGAATGACACGCTCCGGAGTTTTTCCGCAGCTTGTTTATGGCGCCACCCGCCCTTGAGCGGGCGTTGCATTCTCAGGCCAGTCCCGCTATCGGGCAGCGTTAGTACTTGCTTTTTGGCACGTCCCTTTGTACCATCGCGGCTAGGCCCGCTCCCCGGCCGCGCTGGCGGGTCGTGAATCGCTACTGACCATTTTCAGGTCTTCACTTTTCCAGAACATCTACTCTCTGTGAGGTGAATATGAAACTTCGTTGGGTCCGAACTCTAGGTCTGTGCATCGTCACACTGGCCATCAGCGGGCTTGCCGTCGCGGCGACTCCCGACGCCCACCAAGGTGGCGAGCTCTTCCAAAGCCAGCACTGCGTCATGTGCCATGGCGCGAACGGCAAGGGCTACGCCGCCATCCACACCCCCGACTTTACCAGCGCGAAGTGGCAGGCTAGGCATTCGGATCAGCAGATTGCCCACGTGATCAGCCATGGCAAGCCGGGCACTCGCATGCCGGCTTTTGGCACCAAGGTGACTTCGAGCCAGATTCAGGACTTGGTGGCCTACATCCGCTCGCTCGGGAGCGAAAAAACGAAATGAGCAGCTCGGCGCTCCGAGTTGCGGAAAGAAGTTATGGACAGAAAATACCGCCAGCGCGGGTATATGGATTCGGGCGGAAAGAAGATGGACAAGGGCCCTCCGCCGCCCCGGTCCGAAACATTTGGACCGAAGACGCCCAGATTCCCGGATGCGCACCAGGTATCGCGCTGCGCGGGTTGCGGCAAGATCCTTCCCCGCGAGGTCGACTTTAATGGCCGCTGCCCCAACTGTGGCTTCGAGCTTCATAGCTGCAAGCAGTGCACCCACTTCGATACTTCGGCCCGCTTTGAATGCACCCAGCCCATCACCGTCCGGGTGGCCAAGAAGGACGCGCGGAACGACTGCGGCTTCTACACTCCGCGCGTGACGCTTGAGCGCCAGACCTCTCCGGGAGCGCCGAGACCCACGCCCGCTGCGCACGTCCGCGACGACCCTCGGGCCGCGTTCGAAGCTCTGTTCAAGAAATAGCCCCGGCTCCGGCTTATCTCGCGCCCCGTATCGTTCACGCTACCACTGGGAGCCACCCTCACGCGGACCACTAGATGTTGTATTTTTTCCCCTTGACATCCCAATCCGGGGGCGCTACATTGCTCGACAGCGCGACAAACCCAAAGCGGTTTGGCATCGTCAGCCTGCTGTGCGGCGGACACGCCCCCGGATGCCGCGACTCATCGAATTGACCGACCTGGAGGTCCGATGGCCGAACGCGAGGTTACTCATACGATATTGAATCATGAACAAACTAATGCCGTGCCTTCGAAGCGTGGCATTGTCCTCCGGCGATACTTCACCAAGCCCGGGGTTCATCCGTTTGACGAGGTGGAATGGGAGCTGCGAACGGCTTCCATTCAGAACGAAAAAGGCAAGACGATCTTCGAGCAGCGCAATGTTGAGGCTCCTAAAGATTGGTCGATGACCGCGACCAACATTGTGGCGTCGAAATATTTTCATGGAAAGCTCGGCACGCCCGAGCGCGAAACGAGCGTGCGCCAGCTTGTGAGCCGGGTGGCGGATACGATTGCTGAGTGGGGCCTCGACGGCGGTTATTTCCGTGGAGCGGAAGACGCGCAGGCATTCTGCGACGAGCTGACGCACCTGCTGGTGCGTCAGAAGGCGGCGTTCAACTCGCCCGTGTGGTTTAATTGCGGGTTGTGGCACAAGTATCAGCGGAGCTCGCGGGGAACGGGTTGGTATTGGGATCCCGCGGAGCAGGACATCAAGAAGGAGACGGAAGCGTATCGCCATCCGCAGTGCTCGGCGTGCTTCATCAATTCGGTCCAGGACGACCTCGAAAGCATCCTCACGCTGGCGAGGACGGAGGGCATGCTTTTTAAGTGGGGATCGGGCACGGGGACGAATCTTTCGCCCATTCGCTCTTCCACCGAGTCGCTTTCGGGCGGAGGCGTCGCGTCGGGTCCGCTCTCGTTCATGAGGGGCTACGACGCTTTTGCGGGCGTGATCAAGAGCGGCGGAAAGACTCGCCGGGCCGCGAAGATGGTGATCCTGAACATCGATCATCCCGATATCGCGGAGTTCATCGGCTGCAAATCCAAAGAGGAGCGGAAAGCCTGGGCGCTGGTGGACGCGGGCTACGACTCCTCGCTTGACGGCGAAGCTTACAGCTCGGTCTTTTTCCAGAACGCCAACAACAGCGTGCGCGCTACCGACGACTTCATGAAGGCGGTGGTGAGCGATCAGGACTGGCAAACCCGCAGGGTGACCACGGGCGAGCCGATGGACACCTTCCGCGCTCGTGACCTGATGAAGCAGATTGCCGAAGCCACCTGGCAGTGCGGCGACCCGGGCATGCAGTTTGACACCACGATCAACAAATGGCACACGTCGAAGAACACGGCGCGCATCCACGCCTCGAACCCATGCAGCGAGTATATGTTCCTTGACGATTCGGCCTGCAACCTGGCGTCGCTCAATCTAATGAAGTTTATGGGCGCGGACGGTAAGTTTGACGTGGAGGGATTCCGCCACGCGGTCGATGTGCTGATCCTGGCGCAGGAAATCATCGTCGACAACGCGAGCTATCCGACCGCGAAGATCGCGCAAAACTCGCACGATTTCCGGCCGCTCGGCCTCGGGTATGCGAACCTGGGCGCGCTGCTGATGGCGAATGGGCTGCCGTACGATTCGGATGCCGGCCGCGATTTCGCCGCGATTATAACAGCCGTGATGCACGGGCAGGCTTATCTCACCTCGTCGCGCATCGCTGCTGAGGTGGGCGCGTTTCCGCGCTTCGCGGAGAATCGCGACCCGTTTCTCGAGGTCGTTTCGATGCACCGCAATGCCGTGGGGGGCGTGAACCCCCGCAACGTTCCCGAGCCGCTTGGTGAAGCGGCCCGGAAGGTGTGGGACGAGTGTCTGCAGAGCGGCATGAAGCACGGCTACCGCAACGCTCAGGTTACGGTGCTCGCGCCGACCGGCACAATCGGTTTTATGATGGATTGCGACACCACGGGCGTCGAGCCCGATCTCGCGCTCGTCAAGTACAAGAAGCTGGTGGGCGGCGGGTTAATCAAAATCGTCAATAACGTGGTTCCCACCGCGCTGCTGAAGCTCGGCTACGGCGACCAGCAGGCGGGCGAAATCGTGAACTATATCGATCAGCACGGAACCATCGAAGGCGCGCCGCATCTCAAGTCCGAGCACCTACCGGTGTTCGACTGCTCGCTCAAGCCCGCGAACGGCAAGCGGGCGATCCACTACATGGGACACGTGCGCATGATGGCCGCGGTGCAGCCGTTCATCTCCGGCGCCATCTCGAAAACGGTGAACATGCCGGAGGAATCGAGCGCGGAGGATATCGCCAGCGCGTACACCGAAGCGTGGCGCCTGGGTATCAAGGCCATCGCTATTTACCGCGATGGCTCAAAGCGCAGTCAGCCGCTGAACACGTCCGACGCGAAACCGAAACAGGTGGCGGGTGCCAGGGAACAGGCGCCGGAGAAGACGTCAGTTGCCGCCATTTCCGCACCTGCGGCAGCCTCAGGTGATCAGACGAGGTTGAGCGCCGAAGCTCGGGCCCCAGAGCCTGAGTCTCGAGTCCCGAGCCCCGAAACCCGAGCTGCACGCCCCTTCCGCCGTAAGCTGCCGGACGAGCGCCAGGCGATCACGCACAAGTTCTCCGTGGGCGGCCACGAGGGTTATCTCACCGTCGGCCTCTACGCCGA
>JBOGKE010000086.1:0-4576 GCA_050745265.1 Terriglobia bacterium | reverse complement strand
GTGTTGTGGTATCGTGACCCAAGTAAAAGCCTCCTTTGGCGCTTCAAACATCGTCATCTCAACGTGTTTGTACCATAGGAGGCTTTCTTTGTCTCCAAAATCATGAATTATGCGGGCTAGGGCCCGCAAAAACCCTCGCTTAATTAAGTTGTGAAAGGAATCAAGCTGAGGATAGCCTACGCTCGATCCGGCGGTACCACAAGTCCCCGGCGTTCCAATAACTAATTCGATATACCACTATTGAGAGTCAGAAGGGCTGCACGCCACGAAGCGGTCGGAATCGAACAAGCGGGTCCTGCGGTAGGTGCTCGCGGGGACGAGCAGCGTTCAGGCGAGCGTCAGAAGGCCCTTGATGTACTCCGGCCGGTTGAAGTCCTGCTCGAAGGCGCGATGGATCTCGTCGAGCGCATTGTAGCGATGCGTCACGAAGGGAAGCGCCTGAACCTTACCCTCGCGCGTCAGCTCAAGCGCGCGCCGGTAGGTTGATGGGCGCCGATCCGCATCAAAACCGCCGGACGCGCCGATGCCCACCACGAGCGTGGGTTCGAGAAAAAGCACTTGTGCGAGCACGCCCACATCCCGGCCCTTGTGTCCGGTGCCATACAGAAGGATAGTTCCCTGCTTGCGCAGCAGGGCGGGAATCAGCTCAAACACGGCCGCATTGCCGCACGATTCGATCAGGTATTCGACGCCTTCTCCGGAGGTCAGGTCCGCGACGGCGTCGACAACGTTCTCGCGCGGTGCGTTAACCGGCGTGCCGCCGAAGCGGCGAGCCAACTCAAGGTTCTTCTCGCGCAGATCGCTGATCACGATCAAGCCGTCGAAGCGCTTTACGCTGCGGAGGTATTGCAGGAAAAGCAATCCGGCGGGCCCTGCGCCGAAGATCAGCACCGAATTGATCCGCTCCGGTCCATCAAAGGTGAAGCGGGCACTTGCGCGCTCCGCCCGCTCGCTCGAGTGCAGCACGCATCCGAATGGCTCCACGAGCGCGGCTTGCTCGAACGTCATTCCATCCGCGACCTTCAGGCAGTTGACGGCGGGCATGGCGATGAACTCCGCCATGGCGCCCTGCAACCCCGTGATTCCGTGCTCGCGATAAAAGCGGCACTGATGCGAATCGCCCGAGATGCAGTAGGGGCACGCGGGCTGGCGCTCCTGACTATGACAATTGCGGCCCTGATCGCAAAGCACTCGATCGCTGAGGCGGAGGTCCTCGACCGCGCGCCCGGTCTCGAGAATTTCGCCGGCGAACTCATGCCCGAGGATTTGCGGCTCGACGGAAAGGGGAATGGCCCGGTGGGCCGCGTCAAGGTTGTAGTTGGCATGGCCCTGGTACAGGTGCAGATCGGTGCCGCACACGCCCACGGCTCGCACGCGGATCAGCACTTCGTGCGGCGCGACGGAGGGATCCGGCACCGAGCGCACCGCCATCGTTTCGACGTTTTCAAGAGCGACAGCTTTCATGGCTTACAACAGATCGGGGAAGTCTGACATGTCCCGACTCGTCGGGACACCCCAAAGCACGAAAATGACCCCTCACCCGCCCTCCTCCATCGGGCACCCTCTCCCCAAGGGAGAGGGCGAGCAGCCCCGACGCTTTCGCGCGCAAAGGCGCTAAGCCGCAACGGAGCACAAAAAGGAACTTCTTTTGTCTGCTTTGCGGACCTTTGCGCCTTTGCGTGAAATCTTTTTATCGTTAGACCAGGTTCTCAGCCCGCGGGGCGCGATTCCGGCGCTATGATTCCAGGTCCGCAGCGTCGAGGCGGCCTTCGCGATTCATGCGCGAGAACATCTCAAGCGTCTCGCGGATCCCGGCTTCGAGCGGAGTGGCCGCTGCCTCGCCCAGATCGCGCGAGATCGCCGTGGCCTGGATATCGGGCGCAATCGGGATCTGCTTGCCTTCGGCGCGAACCAGCCGGCTCGATCCCGGCGCCGCGTTTTCAAGCGCGCCGATGAACGCCTCCACCGAAATTACCGCGCCGCGCAGGGAGTAGACGCGCGCCCCGGTGAGGTCCGACTCCGCACAGCGCAGGAAATCCCTCGCGGTATCCCGCACGTATTGCAAGTCCATGGCGCCCGTGAAGCGCAGCGTATACGGCCTGCCGAGCGCGGCGGCCTTTATGGCTTTTGTCGGTCCGGATGTCAGCCCCTGATCTCGTCCTACGCCATAGACGGCCCACGGCCGCAGTCCGATGCTCGAAATTCCATCGCTCAGGAAATAGACGCGGGCGTTTCCCTCATTCGCTACCTTGAAAACGCCGTAGTGTGTGCCGGGCCGGAGCACCGCGTCTTCCGGCACGGCGCCGCCGCCGTAAAACTCGTCGGGCCCGTACACCGCAATCGAGCTTGCATACACAATCCGGCGGACGTGATCGCGCCGCCGCTTGGCCGTTTCAAAAAGGTTGAGCGTTCCGAGCACGTTCACGCGCGCGCCCAGCACCGGATTGGCCGCGCAGGCGGGCACCTGCAGCGCCGCGAGATGAATGAGGTGCGTAATTCCGTCCTGGGTTACGGCCCGATCCAGCTCATCAATGTTCGTGATATCGCCCTGGATAAAATGGACGCGGGCAAGCTGGTCGTCGCCAAGCAGCGCCTGCAGGCGGTGCCGGTTAGAATCCACATCGAAGATCCAAGCCTCGTCGCCCCGTTCGACCAGGCTTTTCACGATCCACGAGCCGATACACCCCTTCGCCCCCGTAATCAGAAACCTCGGCGTCAACAGCGCCCTCCCCGATCAATTTGCGAACAGCCTCGCCGATTAATGATAACAATTTCGCCGGTGATTGAAAGCCATCTGCGCCCGTCGAATCTGCCGGATGCTCAGCAGCAGAGCGGGTTCGAACGCCGCCGGCAACTCGCGGGTTATTCCCTCCCGCTTTCTTGGGCTGCATTATAAGCGTTGGCGGGCGCAAGCGGAAACGAATTCTCAAAGCGGACCCGGGTCAGTTCAGTAGTGCCGATTCGCCCGATCTGCCGCGCTCCGTTCATCAGATTAGAGCAAATTATGTTAAACCGTCTCCTCACGCCTGCCGATAGAGGGAACGAGAAGGGGGATGTTCTCCCAGTGCCAAAGGAGGAATCATGACTGTCGCAAGCATTCCTGCTGTGGGAGCGGTGGACGCAACCGCCACCAACGCCGCAGCGCAAAACGTCCAGGCCAATGCTCAGCAAAAGGTGAGACAGACCGTGGGAGCCGCAAACACTAGTCAAACCGCTTTCGGTAGCGCCGCGACCCAGGCGCCCAGCGCTCTCGTGTCCGGCGAAAGCACCGAAACTGCTGGGAACGCCGGCGCTCAGCCCGGCGCCAAAGTAAACACGTACGCCTGATCCTTCCGATCGTTACCCCTGAATCTTTTCAGCGGCCAACGGGTTGCTGAAAACCAAGCCGAATCTGTCATTCGAGGAGCCGCAGGCGACGAGGAATCTCGCAGTGCCTTTGTTTTCAGAGCGAGATTCCTCGCTTCGCTCGCAATGACACTGCTCAGAGACGCTTTCAGCGGCTAAAGCCGACGTTTTATTCCGTCCCATGGCGGCACGGCTGAGCCGTGCCCTGATACCACGCCCACGCTCTCCCGGGGCTTCAGGTCCGCGCCCTTTCGTGCACCTCACAATACATTATGCAATCCTCCTTAAGATCCCGCGCATCTCGCCTGCCGGGCGGCTTCCTGAACAAGCCGGACTGGGCCACAAGCGCAATCACAGGAAAGTAAAGTGAATTATAGTTGGAGGGGCGGTGTGGCCCGTGGGGCGAGAGCGTCTCTGGCCCGCACACATCCCAAAGGCGGGGATGTATGCGCCACCCGCCAGCGGTACTGCCGCTCGGCTTCGGCGTCCCCGGTCCGCAAAAGCTTCTCGCCCAATTTAACTACGTAGCGTCCGTTCTTCAGGCCGTTCAAAGCCACGCGTGCTTTGCCGCGCGCGGTGCGGGGACCGGTGGATTTCCACGCGTTGGCACGATGGGCGGCGAGAAATGCGGACGTACGAGTCGGGGATTTGCGTAGCGACATGGCCGGAAGCTGAAGACCGCAGCGCCAGAGGAGGGAGAATAGCTCCGCGCGGATTGTTATTTACTATATGGTAAACAAAGCGGCTTTGTCAAGGCGTCGCATCGCGCCACGCGGGCTGGCGAAGTTGGGCTAACGTCGTCTCGCGGCGGGACTTACCATGAAAGAGACTTCGTGCGGATTCGTATTCCGGATGGCGCGGACGACTCTCTTTTTCTAAGTAACCTGCTGGAACGTGTTGTTCAGCATGATGAGAGTGGCCAGATGGTTGGCAATCGCCTGAAAGTAGGATTCGCACTGCACCTGCATCTGCGCTGGTGAAAGCGCCTGGTTCGCGGGCTCGGCGGGGTCGAAAACCCATGTTTGCGAATATGTAATCGGCGTTGTTTGCGACGGCGGCGTGCAAGAGGCTGTCGCCGTTACCGAAAGCACGCCTGCGGGATCTTGGGCGCTCGCCTGCGCCGAGACCGCAATCCCCAACCCGTTAATCGTGTAATTCCGTGAAATCGCCATCTTTCCTCCTTGTAGCGTAGCCAGCGTGCGACGGCGGCCAGTCCAAACCCGGTCGCCTG
>JBOGKE010000085.1:0-9486 GCA_050745265.1 Terriglobia bacterium | reverse complement strand
CGGTCGCGCGCCGCGAACGTGATCTTCGGCTCCTTGCGACAATGCCGCTGGCGTTCAGCATCCTCCATCTGACCTACGGCCTCGGATCGCTGAGCGCAATCGTCCGGCTTCCCTTCATGAAGGCGTTTTGGCAAAAGCTCCGCCGCGTGACAGCGAGCCGCCGCGTGACAGCGAGCCGCCGCGGGCCTGCGAATTCCGAAATCGCTATCCCGGCTTCTGACGGCAACGAGTGCCGCAGCTATGCGCCCTGACCACGGTACCCTTCCAGTTTCCATAAGGTTATTCCCACTCCGGTAGGAAAGCTCCTGAAAATGCGAACGACAACTCTGCCATTCTCGCCGCCGCTGATCGGGGAAGAGGAAATCCGGGAAGTTGTCGATACGCTTCGCTCGGATTGGCTCACGACCGGCCCCAAGGTGATGCGGTTTGAGGAGGAGTTTGGTCAAGCCGTAGAAGCGCCGGCGGCGCTGGCGCTCAATTCGGGGACAGCGGCGCTTCACGTCGCGCTCCTGACCGCGGGAGTGGGCGCCGGCGATGCGGTGATCACGACTCCGATGACATTTTGCTCGGGCGTTCACGTTATCGAACAAGCGGGCGCAGTACCGATCCTCGCAGACGTTGAGCCCGACACGCTAAATTTGGATGCGCAACAGGTATGCCGCGTGCTGAACGAGCGCCGGAGACAGGCACCCGGCGCGCTTCGTGTCGCGGCGATAATGCCCGTGCATCTTTACGGGCACCCGTGCGATATCGACGCTCTGAGCGAGATCGCCCGCGAGTATCAGCTTACGATCATCGAGGATGCGGCGCACGCTCTGCCGGCGAGCTATCGCGACAGGAAGATCGGTTCCTTCGCAAGCCGCTCCGACTTTCCTATCCTTACCGCATTCTCATTTTATGCGACGAAGAACCTCACCACGGGGGAAGGCGGCATGCTGACCGGCCCCCGCGAGCTGATCGATGAGGCCCGCATCTGGAGCTTGCACGGGATGAGCCGCGACGCCTGGAAACGTTATAGCGACGAAGGCTCGTGGTATTACGAGGTGATCCGGCCCGGATTCAAGTACAACATGACCGACATTCAGGCAGCCATCGGTTTGCACCAGCTCCGGAAGCTGAGCGAATTTCATGCGCGGCGCTGCCAGATTGCGCGCCGGTATACCGAAGCGTTTTTGGAGGTTCCCGAGCTTCAGGTTCCCACGAATCATCCGCACGTGGATCATGCCTGGCATATTTACGCCTTGCGCCTGAGGACGGAACGCCTCTCGATTTCCCGCAACAAGTTTATCGAAGAGCTTAAGGCTCGGCGCATTTCGAGTTCCGTTCACTTCATCCCGGTTCATCTCCATCCCTACTATCGCGACAAGTATCGCTACCGGCCAGAGGACTTTCCGGTGGCTTACCGCGAGTACCAGCGCATGATTTCGCTTCCGCTTTATCCGCGCATGAGCGATCCGGACGTTGACGACGTGATCGCCGCGGTGCTCGATGTGGCGCGGAAATACAAGCGCGCGGTATCGGTGCCGGCGCCAAGTCTCGCCGCGGTTGCAGCGTGGAAAGCCCGGCTGGAAACCCTTCCCCCATGCAACGAGCCTTCAATCTGATCAGCGCAGCCACCGGGTTGGTGATCCTTGCTCCGCTGTTCGCGATCATCAGCATCGCGATCAAAATCGAGGACGGCGGGCAGGTTCTCTATTCGCAACTCCGTGTGGGCCGCGGTTTTCGGAAGTTTCGCCTATACAAGTTCCGGAGCATGGCTCCCCACCGCGCGGATCCGATTTCGCTCACAAGATCGGGTGACCGACGGATTACGAAGGTTGGCAAGTTCCTGCGGCGTCACAAATTGGATGAGCTGCCCCAACTGATGAACATTCTCCGGGGCGACATGCAACTTGTGGGCGCGCGACCGGAAGTTGAGCGGTACGTAGAAGCCTTCCGGGAACAATACGCCGTGATTCTGCGCGACCGCCCGGGCATTACGGATCCCGCGAGCCTTGCCTACCGGCACGAGGACCGGGTGTTAGGTGACGGCGACGACAGCGACATTGAGCGGCTCTATTCCTCCTGCATTCTGCCGCGCAAGTTGCAGCTCTCACTTGATTATTCCGAACACCGCACTCTGTTCTCCGATCTTGGGATTATCGCCCGCACCGTGCTCGGCGGGGGCGCGCGTGCGAGATCATCGCAAAATAGCGGGAAGTGCGCGTGATAAATTGCTCAGGGAACTAAGCGCGTGGGCTTGGGGAGGGGCCCCAGACTGACAAAGGCGAGTTCGAAAATCAGGAATTCGATCAGCAAGTCATAGAAGCACAAATGGAAACCTACCGCGGGCCGTTCTCTGCGAAGCGGCTTTCTAACCCGACACGGCTGGGCGGGGGCCGGTTAACCTGCGTCCCGCCGCCAGAGTTTGCCGTATTGCTGAGGACCAACAGGAGACGCAATGACACTACTGCGCAGGGCATTCTATAGCAGCAGTCGATGGATTATTGATGGCATTATAACCAGCTTCGCCTTTTATCTTGCTTACCAGCTTCGCTTTGAATGGCAAATACCCGCCAATTCGGCTCATCAACTCTGGCTTCTGCTGCCGGGGGTGATCCTGGGGCGCTTGCTCATCAACTGGCGTTTTGGCACTTACCGAATCGTCTGGCGGTACATCGGGCTGATCGACGCGCTGACCCTCGCGTGGAGTTACATCGCCTTCACGGCGATTCTGGTTGTCGCTCGCTTCGGCTTGCCCGCGAGCCTGGCGACTCTCCGGGTGCCCACCAGCATCATCATCCTGGACTTCATGATATCGCTGGGAGGGGCAATCTGCGCGCGATCGCTGCGGCGAATTCTATACGAAGGGTTTCCGGGCAAGCTTTGGAACGCGGGAACAATGCGCCGGGTTCTGTTGATCGGCGCAGGACAAGCGGGCGCGATGCTCGCCAAGGAGTTGACGGCGCGGTCCGACCTCAAGGCGGTCGGCTTTCTTGATGATGATACGCACAAGCACGGGCAAAACATCAATGGGCTGCCCATCCTGGGCTCACTCGATTCGCTGGCCTCCGCGATCCCGAAGTATGGAATCGAGGAGGTGATCATTTGTATCGCCAAGGCGCCGCGCCAGACGCTCAAGCGCGTTTGGGCGATTTGCGACTCCTTTCCAGTCAAGATCAAGATCGTGCCGACGCTGGAGGAGATTCTCGATGGAACGACAAGCATCGCGGCGTTTCGCGATGTCGAGCTCAGCGATCTTCTGGCGCGCGATTCCGTGCCTTCATGCACCGGCGATCCGTCATTCCGGGAGGTGTATCGCGGTAAGCGAATCCTGATCACCGGCGGCGGCGGATCGATCGGCTCGGAGCTTGCTCAGCAGCTTTCCAAGCTCGATCCTTCAGAGCTGATCTTGCTGGACAAGGATGAGAACGGCCTTCACGATACCTGCCTGCTGCTCCGCGAGGCTCAGGGTATTCATCCCGTCGTCGCGGATCTTCGTTTCCCGGCGCGGCTTGAATCAATCTTTTCGCGATTTCGCCCTGAGATTGTGTTCCATGCCGCGGCCCATAAGCACGTCCACCTGATGGAAATGAACCCCGCCGAGGCGATCCTCAACAATGTCGTGGGAACCAGCAACTTGGTGAAGGTTTCCAACGCCTTTGGCGTGTCTCGCTTCGTGCTGATTTCTACGGACAAGGCCGTGAAGCCCGCGAGCATCATGGGCGCCAGCAAACGGCTCTGCGAGATGGTCGTGGAATCCGGCCGAAACCGCGGATCGGGGACCAAGTTTTGCTGCGTGCGTTTCGGTAACGTTATCGGCAGCCGCGGTAGCGTCGTCCCCATTTTCCAGAAGCAGATCGCGCGCGGCGGCCCTGTGACGGTGACCCATCCCGATGTCGAGCGATTTCTCATGACAATTCCTGAGGCTGCAGACTTGCTGCTTCAGGCCGGAGCGCTCGGGGCGGGCGGGGAAATATTCGTCCTGGATATGGGAGAGCCGGTCCTCATCCAGGACCTGGCGCGGAGTTTGATCGAACTTTCCGGGTTACAGCCTGGCAAGGACGTGGCCATCCAGATCACGGAATTGAAGCAGGGCGAGAAACTCAGGGAGGAGCTCTTGGATGGCGAGCGCGAGCTGCGCATACCGACTGTGGTATCGCGAATCGGAGTTGTGCAGACTCAACCGTTCGACCAGAGGGCGTTCCTCCGCCGGCTGGAGCGCCTCAAAGAAGTCGCCCAGCAGTATTGCGATGGGGAGGTCGTACGGGCCCTTCAGGCAATGGACATCGGTTTCCGACCGCAGGCGCCCGGCATCGTCGCCGAGGAGAGGATGCCGCCGGTCTTTGTCCCGCCCCGAGGAAGCCGAACCGATGCTCCGGTCGCTATGGCCGGGGGATTGTTCCCTAAGTCCGACTCGGCTGCGGAATGGGCTCAAGCAGCGCCGGCAACCACCGTGCTTGAGCCGGAGGCGGATCATGCTTGAGCGGAAAATAGCCGGTTGGATCGGGATCGCATTGGCCCCTGCCGTCGCGGTGGCTGCCATCGAGGATGGCGCCGGCCAAATTGCCTCATCTTCCGGGGCGGCCGTAAACGGCACGGCGGTGCCGAATCAAGGCACGATCATGCCCGGGAACGCCCTCACGACAGGGCTGGATGGCCGCGCCATCGTCGAGTTCTCCGGGGCCAGCCAGGTGAACGCGTTTGAGAGCACCTCGGTCACCTTCAAGCGCGAACCGGGAGGTATTCAGGCGGAGTTATCGTCCGGCACGGTGGCGGCTCGCAGCCTCGGTAGCACGACGATCACCGTCGAGACGCCCGCCTATCATATCGCCCCGGCGGAGCACGGTAAATCCGTTTACGTGGTCGGCATTTTGTCCGATAAAACAACTGTCGTCTCGGCGCGGGTGGGGAAGGTTGAGATCACGCAGCTCGCTTCGGGAAAGCGGTACCTCCTAGACGAGGGGCACTATGCCGAGCTCGCTGCTCCGCCGACCGAGGTTCAGCCCTCGGCTAATTCACCAGCCGACGCCCCGGAACCCGCGGGTTCCGGTCCTCCGGGGATCGGGACCGCGCCCGCAAGCCTATTCGTCCTCCTCGTAGCGCTCGGCGCAGGTATCGGCGGCGGGCTGCTGCTGGATCGCGCCCTTTCCGGTCAGAGTCCAGCGAGCCCGTCTCGTCCTTAAGGGCGGTGTGCGTCGCTCGTAAGTCCAGGTAAATTTTTCCTCATGTTGCAGAATTTGGTCTCCCACCGAGGCAGATTCACGCGAACGCCCTTTGCCTTGGCGCGGCGTTGCCGAACCGCTCCTGTCCCTTCTTCGAGTTAGCGATGAGCGAGCAATGGAACGATCTTTGCAACAGCGAATGCAGGGAGATGCCGAGGAGTGTCTGTGAGAACGGTGGCAAGTCAGCCACCCGGTGGAATAGCCAGCGGTAAGAGACGTTTTGTTTTCAGGTCAGGAGAGCGCCATGTTAAGCGATAGACTGTCAGCCGTTCTTGATGAGCCGGAAGTGAACTTCGAGGATCAGCCGATGGCCGGGCTCGATCCTGAGACGGAGTACCCGAGCATTGCTTTCCAGTTGCTTGAACCGACGGGTCGCGAGCGGAAACGCTGGTGGACTTCGTTTGGCGCCGGAACCGTAATCCTAGCCGTCATTATCTTAACTGTCCTTATCCTCACCGCAGTGATCCCCTCGGTGGTGAAGGCGCCCTTTATCCAGCATCGCTACGTCACAGTCTACCTTACGCTGCCGCCGTTGCCACGAACGACGCCGGTGCCTAAGCCTGTGGTCACACCGCCGGTGCGGCGTGCAGCCGTCGAACCACCACTCGTCAAAGCCCCCGCCGTCGCGCCGAAGTCCGTTTTCCAACCTCAGATTCCGACCCGGCTCGCGGTGGCCAAGCCCGTTGCGAAGCCTACGTTCGAACGGCCGAAAATAGCCGCTCCCAAGACACAGTTCGCGGCGATGGTCCCTGCGGTGCCGAAGTGGACCCCTAAGATCGCAATGGGCAAGTTTGCAACGCGGTCGCCCTCGGCGCCGACCACCCCGCGGGCGGCGCGAAGCGTTCAGACCGGCGGTTTCGGTAAACCGGCAGGCCTGGCAATGGAGGCGCGGGATCGACTCCCCGGCAACACGCCCAAGCTTGGAACGTTCGGATTGCCGGACGGTCCGGGCCATGGGAACGGATCGGGCGGCGCGTATGGCACACGCGGCGTCGTGGCGAGCGCCGGGTTCGGCGAGGCCGGCTCCTCCGGTTCTGGAACCGGCGTGGCAGGTCGGCCTGGAACCGTACAGGCGGGCGGCTTCGGCGACGCAGGCGATCGTGCCAGCGCCCGCGCAGCTCAGCCGCGCCAAGTGATGGCCGCTTCCTCGCAAGGCGTCGTCATTCTCTCGAAGCCTGATCCAGCGTATACGGAAGACGCTCGGAGACAGCACATTCAAGGTCAAGTGGTGCTCGAAGTCGTTTTTACCGCCTCCGGCGACGTGCGCGTCGTTCGCGTCGTCAAAGGTTTAGGCCACGGACTCGATCAGTCGGCGGTTGACGACGCTCGCGAGATTCGCTTCCGTCCGGCCCAGCGCGGTGGCGCGCCCGTGGATACGCCCGCGGTACTTCGTATTCTCTTTGAGCTAGCCAGCTAGCTAGCGGAACTCCTGCACTCGAGGACAACGTGAGAAAGCCATGCACTCTTCTATTTCTTATCCTCGCGGCCAGCCTGCCCGTGTGCAGTTTGGCCCGGCAGAACGCCGGGGCCGCAGCCTCCGGGCAAACGGCTGAACCGCCTCCGTCCGCGGTCGGCGCGCCCGCAACGGCGGGGCAGAGCACGGATGCGAACCCGGGCTCAGCCCGGATGAACGCCGTGGTGGATCGTATCTGCGCTGCGGAACGGCAGTTGGAAGTTACGCTGCGAAAATTCAGCCCCCGCGTCGAAACCTACATTCAAAACTTCCGCCCCGACCCTGAGCTCGGCGCCGTGCCGACCAGCGACCACTATTTCCTTGGCCGAATCAATTTCCGCCATGGTTTCGACGTGGAATCCTTCCTGCCAGGACCCGGTGTGAAAGACCGGATCTTTTCCGATATCACCGGGCAAATTACCCGGTGGTACTCGGTCCGGTATCAGCCGAACGCCTTTGCGTACACCATCATGATGGACACGCGCCACTTCGACCGGCAGCACTATGAATTCGACTTCGTCCGCCAGGAGTTTCTGGGCGACGTCAGGTGCCTGGTTTTCGACGTGCAGCCCCGCCCGCATTCCGGCAGCGGCCTCTTCAAAGGTCGCATCTGGGTCGAAAGTCAGGGTTACCACATCGTGCGGTTCAACGGAACGTACGCACCCTCGGGAATGCTTTCCACGTATTTTCACTTCGATAGCTGGCGCGAAAACCTCCAGCCCGGGCTATGGTTGCCGGTGTATGTGTACAGTGAGGAGTCGGATCTTCATTACGCGTTGAGGCGAACGCTCCGATTCAAGTCTCAAACCCGGCTGTGGGGATACGGGCTGACGAACCCTAATCACGAGGAAGAGCTCACGCACGTTCTGATCGAGGCTCGCGACCCGGTTCGCGACCGAAGTGAAGTAGTTCCCGACGCATCGCCGGTGGCGAGCGAACGCGAATGGGAGCACGAAGCGGCGCAAAACGTGGTGGACCGGCTGCAAAAGGCTGGCCTGCTGGCGCCCCCGGGGGACGTGGACACCGTACTCGAAACCGTGGTGAACAACCTCGCGGTCACCAATCACCTCGTGAATCTGCCGCCGGTCCACTGCCGTGTCCTGCTGACTTCAACCCTGGAATCGCTCTCGATCGGCGACAACATTATTGTCAGCCGCGGCCTCATCGACGTGCTGCCTGACGAGCCGAGCCTGGCCATGATTCTCGCGCACGAGCTTGCCCACATCGTTCTCGGGCACACGTTGACGACCCAAACCACCAGGTACGCGTTCCACGACCGGCTGATCATGCCCGACGAGGATGTTCTTCGCAGGCTGAACTTCCGGCCCACGCAACAGGAGGAGGCTTCGGCTGACGCCAAGGCGATCCAATTTTTACGGAATTCGCCCTACAAGGATCAGCTCGGGAAAGCGGGACTCTTTCTCCGCGCTTTGGCGGTGGCCGCCCAGCGGACTCCTAATCTTTTCGGCGCGCACTTGGGCAGCCGCTTGGTGATCAGCGGCCGCGTGGAGCGCATGGCAGAATTGATGTCCAGCAGTCCCGCCCTGCAGCCGACTAACGTGGATCAGATCGCGGCGCTCCCCCTTGGCTCGCGCGTCAAGGTGAACGCCTGGAACGACGACGCCGAGTTGGTCAAGAGCAAACCGCCCGCCCTGCTTTCGGCTCGGGAAAAAATGCCGTTTGAAGTGACGCCGTTGTTCCCGTACCTCACGCGGTATAACGTGAAGGAAGAACTCGCCGCCCAGGCAACCGCGCAGTAATCGCCGCGGCTTGCCTGCCGTTCCCTTGAGAAAAACCCCGGTTGCTCCGCAACCGGGGTTTTTTTTTATCCGCACCGAGGCGTGGCAATAGAAGTCGTTCGAGATCGCTTGCTTTTCCGGCGATTCGCCCGCGGATACCGCGCATAGATTGCCTTGAGGTATTCTCATCGCGACCTTCGGCTCATTGCAACCTCCTCGGAAGTTCTCAATGCGCGTTACATCAAAACGGCCCGACGGGTTGCATTTCTAACCGTCTCAACACCCGCTTAGCGATTACATATTATTCGTTTCAATTCGGGGCCTTGACAATCGAAGGTTCCTTCTGTAATCTTAGAAATTGTCCGACACAGTCTTACTCGGGTAGAGCGCGGCGACGGGAAAAGTTCGCCGCTCAACCGTCCCCCGCACGGGGCCCTGTTCATCGCAGGCGAAGCAGATCTTTGACAATTGAGTTGAGCATGCCACGTCAATGCGCGAGGCTCTTTTTGAGCTTAGCGCAAAGCTGAGCGAAACGCTCCTTTCTGACGGCAAGGGAAGGAACGTTCAACCTCCTGCTTGGTGCAATCTGCGCCGGCTGGAGAGCTCCAAGTATTGGCACTTCCTGTAGCGGCGTTCTGTGAGCGTCCAAGCGGGCGGTCGCAGATCGCCGCTGCAGTTCTCAGTGCCTGCCAAGTTTCAAACGAGAGTTTGATCCTGGCTCAGAATCAACGCTGGCGGCGTGCCTAACACATGCAAGTCGAACGAGAAAGCGGGGGCAACCCCGTGAGTAAAGTGGCGAACGGGTGAGTAACACGTAGCTAACCTACCCTCGAGTGGGGGATAACCTGGGGAAACTCGGGCTAATACCGCATCACATCCTCGTTGCAATGCGATGAGGATCAAAGGCCCGCAAGGGCCGCTCGAGGAGGGGGCTGCGGCCGATTAGCTAGTTGGCGGGGTAACGGCCCACCAAGGCGATGATCGGTAGCCGGCCTGAGAGGGCGCACGGCCACACTGGCACTGAAACACGGGCCAGACTCCTACGGGAGGCAGCAGTGGGGAATTTTGCACAATGCCCGAAAGGGTGATG
>JBOGKE010000084.1:0-47454 GCA_050745265.1 Terriglobia bacterium | reverse complement strand
CACCCGCGAATCAGCAAAAGGCGGGCGCGTTGTAGCAGGGCGTGGCTTCAGCCAAGCTTCGCTCATGCCGAAATTGAACAAGGGGCTTTGACCCCTTAGGGCCCTCAGCGGCTAAAGCTGATGCGATCAATTGCCCGCAACGGCACGAAGTCGTGCCCTGATACGCCGCGTTCGCCGAACGGTCCAGGGCAGCGCCCGCAGCGAAGGTAGGCGTGGGTTCCGAGCGTACGGAATGCGTGGCGCCGAACGCGGCTGGTTGCCGCATTGCGAAGCGCCGGTGTAGCATAGATGTCCTCACGTGCTTGAGGTTCCCATCGGCGCCCCGTCTCAGCTTCGGAAGAAAATCCGGCTGGCTGCGGCTCGCTTACTCTGCACCGCCGCAGGAAAACGGCGGTACACAGCAGGGGCCGCGTGGTTGTCGATCCTTCTGCTCCCCGCTGTTCTCAAGGGCGCGCGCAGCAATCCCAAAAACACGATACAACTGACTCCCGAAGAACTTCGCTATTATGAGACCGCCCGCCCTGTCACCACATGGTCTCCCCGGCAGCTTCTCCACGCAGACCTGGGCCTCAAAGGCCTCAAATTCGCAGATAGTCAGGCCGATCTCCCGGCGATCCTGGCAAAGACCGGAGAAACTGTGCAGGCGCTTTTTCGCGATTTCACTAATACCGAGTCGGTGGAGACGATCGCTGAAACACGTATCAACCCGGTCACGGGTCAAACCGGCTTCGGGCCTTCGGTCGAGCAGAAATTCCACTATCTTTTTCTCACAACCGCAGACGCCGCCAGCGCCGGCCTCGACGAGTACCGCACCGATTCAAAGGGCCAGCCTGTCGAAGCCGATCATCTGCTCCCCGGCGCCGCGTTCATGACGGAGGGATTCGCCTCGCTGCCGGCGTTGTTTCTTCCCGAGCGGCAACCCGAGTCCACGTTCCGTTATTTAGGCGAGCAGAAGATGAACAAACAGCAAACGCTGGTGGTGGCGTTCGCGCAGCGGCCTCGCGCCGCCCGCACGGTAGGCACGTTCAACTCCGGGCGCGAATCGGTGGTACTTCTGATCCAGGGCATTGCGTGGATCGCCTTACCCGAGGATCAGATCGTTCGCATGAGAACAGACTTGCTCGCGCCTCGCGCCGACATTGGACTCGAGCAGGAAACCACCGATATTCGGTTCAAAGACGTCCGCTTCAAGCAGAATCACAGCGCGCTCTGGCTGCCCGTGGACGTTGTTGTCACCATCGGCTGGCAAGGCAGCGTCTTTCAGAACCACCACCACTACACGGATTTCAAGCTGTTCCAGGTGACGACCGCGAACCAGGCGGCGAAGCAGACGAAGCGGCGAAAAAAGCCGTAGCGCCGGTTTTGTGCGGCGGCCACAGACGGGCGACCAGGCGGGTCGCCCCGGGAACATCTCGCGGCTCCTCGCATTCTGCGAAGTCCATGTCAACCTGAGAATAATTTCTTGGCGCGAAAACGGGACGCTTACTGCCGCGGAAGCTCATGCCGGTTGACAAGAAGCGCGCCGTCAAGTACTAATAAAAGATTGCCGTGATTCGCACGCGACGGAGAGATAGGTGTCGACTTACTTGCAGGGAAAGAAGCGGGGGAAGGTGCGCTGGGTGGTGGTTGACGCCGACGGGTTGACGCTCGGGCGGCTGGCAGCGAGGGCGTCGCTGATCCTGATGGGCAAAGACTGCCCGGATTTTACGCCGCACGAAGACCATCGAGACGGGCTGATCATTGTCAACTCCGAAAAAGTGGTGCTGACTGGCCGTAAGCTTGACAACAAGATCTACCGGCGGCACACGGGTTATCCAGGGGGCCTCAAGGAAGTTTCGGCGCGAAAACTCTCGGAGACGAATCCCGGAATCCTGTTGCGCGAGGCGATTCGCGGCATGCTTCCGAAGACGCGCTTGGGAGCCCGCATGGCGGCGCGGCTTAAGATTTATCGCGGCCCCGTCCACCCGCACGCCGTTCAGAAGCCGTTGGAAGCCCGCCTCACCCGCTGAAGGCAGGTTTGATAATCCAGAAAGGCCGCTGAAATATGCAAGCGAGCGGGCGAGACCTGCGGGTGTTGGTCTCGCGTCGCGGCTCGCGGTAACGACTGAAAGCCGGAAGGAGTTTGCGTGCCCGAATCCGTTCAATACCGGGGAACCGGACGCAGAAAGAAATCGATCGCAAGGGTGCTTCTTAAGCCCGGCGAGGGCAAGATCACGCTGAATCGCAGGCCGCTCGAGAACTACGTGCCGTCGGAGGCTCTGCGCGTCGAGTTGCAGCAGCCGCTCGCTGCGACGGAGCTGGCCGGAAAGTTCGACGTCCTGGTCTTACTCCACGGCGGCGGGCTGCACGGCCAGGTGGGCGCGACGCGGATGGGCATTGCGCGGGCGCTGCTCGCCTTTAACCCGGAGCTCCGCGCCTCATTGCGCCGCGGAGGCTTCCTGACGCGCGATTCGCGCGGCAAAGAGCGCAAGAAATACGGCCAGAAGGGCGCTCGCAAGAGGTTCCAGTTCTCAAAACGCTAAAACCAGTGACGAGTGACAAGTGGCGAGTGACGAGCGGGCCTTGGCGCAGCGCATCACCTGTTACTCGCCACTCATCACTCATCACTCATCACGGTCTTTGGAGGCGATTTGGCCACGATTAGCATGAAGGAGTTCCTGGAGGCGGGGGTTCACTTCGGCCACCAGACGCGGCGCTGGAATCCGAAGATGAAGGAGTACATCTACGGAGAGCGAAACGGAATCTACATCATCGATTTGCAGAAGACGCTGAAGCTCTTCAAAGAAGCCGCGAAATTCGTGGCGGACTTAGCCGCGGGAGGGAAAATCCTGCTGTTTGTGGGAACCAAGCGGCAGGCGCAGGAGGCGATTGCGGAAGAGGCCATCCGTTCGGGAGCGTTTTATGTGAACCACCGCTGGCTTGGCGGCTTGCTCACCAATCACGCGACGATTCAAAAATCCATCCAGCGGCTGAAAGAGCTCGAGGAGATGAGCCGCGACGGCCGTTATGAGCTTCTGCCGAAGAAAGAAGTCCTGCGTCTCGAGCGGGAACGGCAGCACCTCGACTACAATCTTGCCGGAATCAAAGACATGCCCGGCTTGCCGGACGCGATGTTTGTCGTCGATTCGAACAACGAGCACATCGCCGTCAAAGAGGCGCATAAGCTGGACATTCCGGTGGTGGCGATTGTCGACACGAACTGTGACCCGGATATAGTGGATTACGTCATACCCGGCAATGACGATGCCTTGCGGTCGATCCGCCTGTTTACTTCGCGCATCGCGGACGCCGTGCTCGAGGGCTTGCAGTCCGCCGAAGACAAGCGGCTCGAGCAGGAGAAGATTAGGGCCGAGCAGATCGCGGCGGAGCTCGAGGCCGAGCGCGAGCGCGCGGCATTCGAGGCGCGGGGAGGCCGTGCAGAAGGCGGAGAGGTCGAAGGAATCTTCGTACCGCCGGATCCGAATCTTCCCGCGACGGTCGCGGCCGCTGAGGAGGTCGAGGACGGCCGCGTGCGGGTTCCGAAGCTTCGGCGCAAGGCGGCCGGCAAGTCCCGGGATGCGGCCGGAAACGAAGAGCCGGAGCCCTGACCGGTTGCTGAAAAAGCCGTTCGAGCTGTCATTCTGAGAGCAACGAAGAATCCCCGCACTTAAGAATCAAACAAATACGGAGATTTCTTCCTTCGGTCAGAGCCTGCCCTGAGCGGAGCGAACGGGACCGCCTGCGGCTCTCCGAATGACAGGTTCGGCGTTTTCTCGGGCCTGTAACGCCGTTGTTGATCGGCAATGCCCGGCTAGTGAAGCCACGCCTTGACACAATACGCCCTCCTTTTCGTGCTTCGGAGTGTCGGGAAGGCGACCTGACGGCGCCTCAGAATGACAGGGCCCCGAACTTTTCAGCGTCCTGCTAAGCGCGGAGTACGGTGAGGACTGGGAAGGACAGTTGGAGAAGATGAATATTCCGGCGGAGCTGGTAAAAAAACTGCGCGAAATGAGCGGCGCGCCCATGATGGAGTGCAAGAAGGCGCTGGAAGCCTGCGGCGGCGACTTGGATGCGGCGTTCACCGAGCTGCGGAAGCGCGGGCAGGCCGCGGCCGCGAAGAAGGCGGGACGCGTGGCGGCCGAGGGCGTGATCGGGTCTTACGTTCACCAGGGAGCTCAGATCGCCGTGATTGCGGAGCTCAATTGCGAGAGCGATTTCGTCGCGCGCACGGAAGAGTTTCAGCAACTGGCGCACGACGTCGCGATGCACATCTGCGCCACGGATCCGAAGTACATCCGCAAGGAGGACGTCGACGCTTCGGTGATCGAGCGAGAGAAAGCGATTTTGCGCGAGCAGGCGGCGTCGTCGGGGAAACCCGCCGCAGTGATCGAAAAAATGGTGGAAGGGCGGCTGGGGAAGTTTTTCGAAGAAACCTGCCTTTACGAGCAGCACTTCATCAAGGATGCGCCGGCGGGTCAGACGGTGGGAGAGCTGATTGCGTCGAAGATCGCAAAATTCGGCGAAAACATCGGCGTTCGCCGCTTCGCCCGATTCAAGGTGGGGGAAGGGGTTCAAAAAGAGGCGCCGGAAGCTGGCTCCCGCGTGGAGTGATTCCTCGTGCGCCACGCGGACGGGCCGAAGCGTTCCTTGGCGCCGTGGTATAAATGCGCTCCCGAGCTGCGCCTGCGGCACTCGCTGCTTATGCCGCCCGATTCCTTATGAGCGGACTCGCCTTTCATCGCATATTGCTCAAGCTCAGCGGCGAGGCCCTGATGGGATCGCGGGGGTTTGGAGTCGATGCCGAAGTGGTGGCCCGCATCGCGCAGGAAGTCCACGAAGTCCACGCCTCGGGCCTCCAGATCGCTCTAGTGGCGGGCGGCGGGAATTTTATCCGGGGCGTGGCGGCCTCGGCGGGCGGGTTCGACCGGGTCGTCGCCGATCAGATGGGAATGCTCGCCACCATCATCAACGCCCTGGCGTTGCAGGACGCTCTGGAAAAAGAGGGCAGCCAGACGCGCGTGGTCACCGCGATCGAGATGCGCGAGATTGCCGAGCCCTTTATCCGGCGCCGCGTGATCCGCCATCTCGAAAAGGGTCGCGTCGTGATCCTCGCCGGCGGCACCGGCAGCCCCTATTTTTCGACGGATACCGCGGCCGCGCTGCGCGGAATGGAAGTGAAGGCGGACGTGATCCTGAAAGCGACGAAAGTCGACGGCGTCTACGACCGGGACCCGGCATTGTCGCCGGCGGCGAAAATGATTCCGCGCATCACCTATCTCGATGTGCTGTCCCAGGGCCTCGCGGTGATGGACACCACCGCGATTTCGCTGTGCATGGATAACGGTCTGCCGATTATCGTCTTCAACCTGAATGTGCCGGGCAATCTCAAGCGCGTGGTTTCCGGTGAAAATGTGGGGTCGCTGGTGGCGGCTGGGAGTCGAGGATCAAGATCATGCTGAAGGAAACGCTGGCCGAGACTCGATCGCGAATGACAAAGGTCGCCGAAGAACTGCAGCACGAGCTGGCGTCGGTGCGCACCGGCCGCGCTACGACGGCAATCCTCGATCACCTTCGCGTGGAGTACTATGGGACGCCAACCCCTCTCAGCCAAGTCGCCACGCTGGGCGTGCCTGAGCCCACGATGATCACGGTCCAGCCGTGGGATCCCGGGATGATCGCGCCCATCGAAAAGGCCATCCGCTCGTCGGATCTCGGCTTGAACCCGATGAGCGACGGAAAGCTTCTCCGCGTCCCCATTCCCCCGCTGACGGAGGACCGGCGCAAGGAGTTGGTGAAGCACATTCATACCATCCTTGAGAAACACCGGCTGTCGATTCGGAACATCCGCCGCGACGGCAACGAGTCTCTGAAGAAGTTATTGAAGGACAAGGCGATCTCCGAAGACGACGAGCGCAAAGGACTGGAAGACATCCAAAAGCTCACCGACGATTTCATCGGCAGGGTCGATGCGCAGGGAAAGAGCAAGGAGCGCGAAATCCTGGAGATGAAATAGCCGCGCACCGTGGCTAGGCGGCTAGCGTAGCGATGTTCCCGCGGCTGTGGAGGACTTCCTCTTTTCAGAAGTCTGGCGCCGGGTTATACTGGGAGCACGGGATGCGGCGGGCTTTCCGCGTTTTCGCTGCTTGGGCTTGACGTGCTGTCCCTGCGAGGCCGCAGAAGCTTGGCCGAGCAGCAAGCACTTGACATTCCAGCATACGATTTGCTAACTTCGTAGGGCTTTACTACTTATCGGAGCGTTTCCCTGGCGTAGCCGGCTCAGGGGCGCGGGATGGAAGCTTAGGGTGCCGACATTCAGTCAGATGGTCCGGCTGGGACGCAAGGCTTCGCGTTATAAGACCTCAAGTCCCGCGCTCGACGGTTGTCCGCAAAAGCGCGGAGTGTGCATCCGGGTGTACACCCAGACGCCGAAGAAGCCGAATTCGGCGCTGCGTAAAGTCGCTCGCGTGCGGCTGACCAACGGGATGGAAGTGACCACGTACATTCCCGGCGTGGGACATAACCTGCAAGAACACTCGATCGTGATGATTCGCGGCGGCCGGGTCAAAGACCTGCCGGGCGTTCGATATCACGTGATTCGCGGCACGCTGGATTCGGCGGGAGTGAATGACCGGCGGCAGGGCCGGTCCAAGTACGGCGCCAAGCGGCCGAAAGCTTCGTAGGAACGCAGAAACCAGAAGGACCTGAAAGCTGAGTGCTGAAAGCTGATCGCTGATTGCTGATCACTGAAAGCTAACTTATGCCCCGAAAGGGAACAGTCGAGCGACGGGAGATCTTGCCGGACCCGGTTTACGGGAATCCGGTGGTGCAGAAGCTGGTGAACTGCCTGATGCACCAAGGCAAGAAGTCCGTCGCGCAACGGATCGTTTATGGCGCTCTCGAGCAGATCCGCGGGAGGACCAGCGACGACCCTCTTAAAGTGTTCAAGAAGGCGTTGGAGAACGTAAAGCCGGCGTTGGAAGTGAAGAGCCGCCGCGTAGGCGGGGCCAACTACCAGGTGCCGGTTGAAGTCAATCGGAATCGTCAAACCTCACTCAGTCTCCGCTGGATCATCGGCTATGCGCGGGAGCGAAGCGAGAAGTCGATGGTCGAAAGACTTTCCGCCGAGCTTCTTGATGCCGCCAACAACCGGGGTGGGGCTATCAAAAAGAGGGACGATACCCACCGCATGGCCGAGGCGAATAAAGCCTTCGCTCACTACCGCTGGTAATCCCGGAAGTCCGGGAACGCCTGAACGCTACGGCAGGTGGTCTCTCCCGAGGCCATGGTCCGTCGCACGGCCGCGTAGGCGGCCTCAACGCCACTACGATTGGGAAGGTCTTCCGGAAGGCGGATTGGCGCGGAAGACGCGCGAATCCGGTGTCCGGCTGTTTCTATGCCCCGTACGACAGCGCTTGAGAAAACCCGGAACATCGGCATCATGGCCCACATCGATGCCGGTAAAACCACCACCACGGAGCGGATCCTTTACTACACCGGGATCACGCACAAGATGGGCGAGGTGCACGAAGGCACCGCCGTGATGGATTGGATGGAGCAGGAGCAGGAGCGTGGCATCACGATTACGTCCGCCGCGACCACGTGCTTCTGGCGCGACATCCGGATCAACATTATCGATACTCCGGGTCACGTCGATTTTACGGCTGAGGTTGAGAGATCGCTCCGGGTGCTTGACGGAGCGATTGCTCTTTTGGGAGCTGTTGAAGGCGTCGAGCCGCAGACCGAGGCGGTGTGGCGCCAGGCCGACAAGTACCAGGTGCCGCGCATTGTTTTCGTGAACAAGATGGACCGCGCGGGAGCGAATTTCGAGGAGTGCCTGAATCAGCTTCGCACGAAGGTCCACGCCACGCCGGTGGTGATTCAGGCGCCGCTCGGGGCGGAAGACCGCTACCAGGGTTCGATTGACATCGTCCGCCAGAAGGCGCTGGTGTACCGGGATGAGACGCTCGGCGCTGATTACGATGAGAAGGAAATCCCGGCAGGCGAAGCGCAGACAGCGAAGCGCTATCGCGATCACCTGATCGAGACGCTCGCCGAGTTCGACGATGCGATTCTCGAAAAGTTTGCGCACGGAGAGCCCATCACGGCCGACGAGCTGCGCGCCAGCCTTCGCCGCTCGACTTTGGCCAAGAAAGTTGTTCCCGTGCTATGCGGCTCGGCGTTCAAGAACAAGGGCGTCCAGCCGCTGCTCGATGCGGTCGTCGGCTACTTGCCGTCGCCGGCGGATATTCCGGTGATCGAGGGAAGTGATCCGGAGAACGAAGACATCACACTGACGCGGGAGGCGAAAGACTCGGCTCCGTTTTCCGCGCTCGTGTTCAAGATCATGACCGACCCTTTTGTGGGCCAGCTCGCGTTTTTCAGGGTTTACTCGGGTTCCTTAAAGAGCGGCGGGAGCGCGTACAATCCGCGCCGGCGCAAGGACGAGCGGATCTCACGGTTTCTTAAAATGCACGCCAACAAACGCGAAGAGATCGGCGAGGTTTACGCGGGCGACATCGCCGCGGCGGTGGGGCTCAAAACAGTTTCGACGGGCGATACGATCTGCGACGAGAAAGCTCCCATCGTTTTTGAGGCGATGGATTTCCCTGCGCCGGTGATTTCGGTCGCGATTGAGCCGAAGACCAAAGCGGACCAAGAGAAGATGGGGATGGCGCTTTCGCGCCTCACCCAGGAAGACCCCACGTTCAAGGTGACGACCGATCCCGATACCGGCCAGACGATCATGTCCGGGATGGGCGAGCTGCACATTGAAATCCTGGTGGACCGGATGCTGCGGGAGTTCAGCGTGGGCGCGCGGGTGGGACGGCCACAAGTAGCGTATCGGGAAACGATTCGAGGCGCCGCCGAGGTCGAAGGGAAATACATTCGCCAGACCGGCGGACGAGGGCAGTATGGCCACGTCGTGGTGCGAGTCGAGCCGCTGGGCCATCCTTCCGCCGCCGAAATTGAAGAGCTCACCAGGAAGAAATCCACCGACAAATTTGATCCCGAGTTGAATTTCCTGTTCATCGACGAAATCGTGGGCGGCGTCGTGCCTCGGGAATACATTCCCGCGATTTACTCGGGAATGCGGGAGGCGATGGAAACAGGTGCCCTCGCGGGCTACGAAATGACGGGGATCAGAGCGGCGCTTACCGACGGCTCGTATCACGAAGTGGATTCGTCGGAAATCGCCTTCAAGATCGCCGGATCGATGGCGCTCAAAGATGCCGTGCGGAGGGCGAAGCCCTGCCTGCTCGAGCCGGTGATGAAGGTGGAAGTGGTCGTCCCGGAAGAAAACATGGGTGAGGTGCTCGGCGACCTGAGCGGCCGCCGCGGCCATATCGAGGGAATGGAAAAGCGCGGCTCGACGCAGATCATTCGGAGCACCGTTCCGCTGGCCGAGATGTTCGGCTACGCCACCGATCTGCGGTCGCGCACGCAAGGGCGCGCTTCGTACACCATGCACTTTCTGCGGTACGAGCAGGTGCCGGCGAGCATTGAGACGGAGGTCATTGCCCGCGTGCAGGGCAAGGCAGTGGCGAGCTAATAGCATTTGCACGCTGATGCGTGCGTCGGGCGCGGGCTGAATCGACATGGCAGGTGACGATTACAGCGTTGTCGTTTTGGGGGCGACCGGCTCCCCGGAGGACTGGGCACAGGTTGTTCGCACGCCTGCTTCCGAGTTGCCACCTCTCTCCGATCGAGAGAAGGAGCGCGCCGCGTCTTCCAGGTGGACATCGAGGATTACGCGCGCACAAAGTTTCTCAACCAGCTCGCGGTGCGGAAATGGAGCGAAAAGGGCTGGCGGTTGGCTGGCAGGATTCAGGAGATCATGAGGCCGCTTGAGGCGGAGTATCACCTGGACAGCATCGTCGCGGAGGTTGCAAAGTCGAGATGGACTGTGCAGTTTACAGAGATTCGCAGGAACGCGCCGGTGGACGTCCGTTGAAGATGTGCTTAACTTCAATGCCCGGGAAGACGACGATAAGCTGAGAGGAAGACTCCTGGCGGGCTTGGGCAAAGGCGATTTACTCGTGCCTCGGTGAGCAGGCATGAACATCGCTGGCACCTCGGTACAGTTTCGCCTGACGCCTGGGGGCGAACGGGCGCTGCGGGATCAAGTGCCCGGAGGGTCGTTCACGGCTTTTGGGCTTGATACCGATTTCGCCGGCGTTTGGATTCTTCCCGACCCGGCAGATGACGATGGCAATGATACCAGTTGGCCCTCGCTATTTATCCGCTGGGATTTCGTCGAGACTTTGCGGGCGGTGTTCATCCCTTCGAAAGGGGTTGAGCGTGCCCCGATAGGATTTCGTCCGCAAAGCTGATGTTACGGAAAATGAGAATCGTGAGGAGCAGATTGAGCTATGGCCAAAGAAAAATTCGACCGTTCGAAGCCGCACATGAACATCGGGACGATCGGCCACATCGATCATGGCAAGACGACGCTGACGGCCGCGATCACGAAGGTGCTGTCGAAGCACAATCCGAGGGTGAAGTTTCGCGCCTTCGATTCGATTGACAACGCGCCGGAGGAGAAGGCGCGCGGCATTACGATCGCCATCGCGCACGTCGAGTACGAGACGGCCAACCGCCATTACGCGCACGTCGATTGCCCGGGTCACGCGGACTACATCAAGAACATGATTACGGGCGCGGCCCAGATGGACGGCGCGATCCTGGTGGTGGCGGCCACCGACGGGCCCATGCCGCAGACGCGCGAGCACGTGCTGCTGGCGCGGCAGGTGAACGTGCCCTACATCGTCGTGTATATGAACAAGTGCGATGCCGTCGAGGACCCGGAGCTTCTGGAGCTGGTGGAAGTCGAAGTGCGCGACCTGCTGAACAAGTACAATTTTCCGGGCGACAAGGTGCCGGTGATCCGGGGCAGCGCGCTCAAAGCCCTGGAAGGCGATCCGAACTGGGAGAAGTCGATTGACCAGTTGATGGAGGCGGTGGACACCTACATTCCGCTGCCGCCGCGGGAGATCGAGAAGCCTTTCCTGATGCCGGTGGAGGATATCTTCTCGATTTCGGGCCGCGGAACCGTCGTGACCGGACGCGTCGATCGCGGCAAGGTCAAGGTGCAGGAAGAGATCGAAATTGTCGGATTGCGGCCCGAGCCGTTCAAGCGGGTTGTGACCGGTGTCGAGATGTTCAAGAAGCTGCTCGACGAGGGCCGGGCGGGTGACAACATCGGCGTTCTGCTGCGAGGAACGGAAAAGGACGACGTCGAGCGCGGCATGGTGCTTGCGAAGCCGGGGACCATTACGCCGCACACCAAGTTCAAGGCCGAGACCTATATTCTGACCAAGGAAGAAGGCGGAAGGCACACCCCGTTTTTCAACGGATACCGGCCCCAGTTCTACTTCCGCACCACCGATGTGACCGGCGTCGCGAAGCTGCCGCAAGGAACCGAGATGGTGATGCCGGGCGACAACGTGACCATGGAGATCGAGCTGATTACGCCGATCGCCATGGAAAAAGGGCTAAGGTTCGCCATCCGCGAGGGCGGCCATACGGTGGGCGCTGGCAGCGTTACCGAAGTCGTGCAATAGCGCCGAGAGAAGGCTTCGGCCGTGCGGCTCGCGCTCTGCGAGAGGACATTTGTGCGGAACGCATGAAGATCGCCGGCGGGTGGAACGCTGTCCTAGAGGAGTCAATCGGCACATGACGCAAAACGAGAAAATACGGATTCGCCTTAAGGGCTACGACCATCGAATTCTCGATCAGGCGGCGGTCGAAATTGTCTCGACGGCGAAGCGAAACGGCGCGCAGGTCGCGGGTCCGATCCCGCTGCCGACGGTGAAGAATAAGTACTGCGTGCTCCGCTCGCCGCACACGGACAAGAAGTCGCGCGAGCAATTCGAGATCCGGACGCACAAGCGGCTCGTGGATATCCTCGAGCCGACGGCGTCAACGATCGACGCGCTCACGAAGCTCGATCTGCCCTCAGGGGTCGATATTGAAATCCGGGCGTTTGGAAAAGAGCATACAAAGTGACGTCTGAGAAGAGACGAGAGACGAGGGGCGAGAGACGAGCGAGCCGAAAGCTAATCGCTGAAAGCTGGTTGCTGATCGCTGATTCCTGCTATGGTTAACGGGATTCTGGGAAAAAAGCTCGGGATGACGCAGTTGTTTGAGCCGAACGGCGATGTCGTCCCGGCGACGGTGCTAAAGGCAGGCCCGTGCGTGGTGCTGCAGCGGAAGACGACGGGAAAGGACGGTTACGACGCGGTGCAGCTCGCGCTCGTCGAATTGCCCGGCCCGAAGCGGGTGACAGGCCCGCAGGCGGGCCATTTCAAGCGCGCCGGAGCGAACCCGGCTCGCTTCTTGCGGGAGATTCGGCTGACGGCGGGCGGAGACGAGCTTAAGGTCGGAGACAAGGTTCTGGTGGATCAGTTCAAGCCCGACGAGTACGTGGACGTCATCGGCACGTCGAAGGGCCGCGGGTTCGCCGGTTTTCACAAGCGGCACCATTTTGGCGGCGGTGGCGGTGCTCACGGCTCCATGTTTCACCGCGCCCCGGGATCGATTGGCGCTTCGGCGTTTCCGTCGCGGGTCTTGAAAGGAATGAAATCGGCGGGCCATATGGGAGCTTCGCGGGTCACGGTGAGAAACCTCAAGGTGGTGCGCGTTCTGCCGGAGGATCACGCGCTCGTGGTTCGGGGCGCGGTGCCGGGCCCCGAGGGAGCGTACGTCCTAGTGCGAAGAGCGAAAGCGCCGCAGCGGCAGCCGCAAGCCGAGCCTCCGCGGCCGGGAAAGAAGACGAAGTAGACGCGGCGAATGCCGGTCTGATTGGCAAATGGCTACTGTAGAAGTCAAAAACCTCGAAGGCGTGAAGGTCAGGGAGCACGAACTTCCCGACGAGCTGTTTGGCGCCACGCCAAATCAGAGCCTGCTCTGGGAGGCGGTCAAATCCCACTTGGCCAGCTTGCGGCGCGGTACGCATTCAACCAAAAGCCGCGGCGAGGTCCGGGGCGGAGGCAAAAAGCCCTGGAAGCAGAAGGGTACCGGCAGGGCGCGCGCCGGCAGCATTCGCAGCTCGCTTTGGCGCCACGGGTCGATTGCCCACGGTCCGAAGCCCCGGGACTACACGACCAAGCTGCCCGCGAAAATGTTGCGCGGCGCACTGAGGTCCGCGCTCGCGGCCAAGCACCAGGAAGATAAGCTCACCGTGGTCGACGGCTTTGAACTTAGCGCGCCAAAAACGAAGGCGCTAGCAGGAGCGCTGAAGCTTCTCGGATTCGGGCGAACGGTGCTCGTGGTCGATGATTCGCTCAATCGGAACCTTAAGCTTTCGGCCCGGAATTATCCGGGATGCGATCTGGTCGCGCACCACGAGCTCAGCCCCTACGATGTGCTCAGCCACGATGGGCTGCTGATCTCGGAATCGGCCCTAGCGCGCCTGGAGGCGGCGCTTAAGTGAAAAGACACCCGTACCAGGTTTTACGGAAGGCGATCATCACGGAAAAGGGGCTTTTGCTCAAGGAGCGCGAGCGGACGCTGGTGTTTCAGGTCAGCCCGCAGGTCAACAAGGGCCAGATCAAGGACGCCGTCGAGGAAGCGTTCAAGGTTAAGGTTGAAAACGTGCGGACCGCGAATTTCCCCGGGAAAATGAGGCGGCGGGGACGAAACACCGGATATCGACTCGACTGGAAGAAGGCTTACGTCAAGCTGATGCCGGGCGAAAAGATGCCGGAATACGGCGAAGGCGTTTAGGCACGGCAGTCGCTGGCGGATTTTTCAGGCCAAGAACATGGCGATTAAAACCTATAGACCCTACACGGAAACGCGACGCTTTCAGACGGGCTTGACTTTTGAAGAGATTACGTCCACCACGCCCTACAAGCCGCTCGTCGAACCCAAGAAGCGGATTTCGGGTCGCAACAACGTCGGGCATCTGACCATCCGTCACCGCGGCGGCGGCCACAAGCGGCAGTACCGCATTATCGATTTCAGGCGCGACAAGCCCGGCGTGACGGCGCGAGTTGCGTCGATCGAGTACGATCCGAACCGTTCGGCGCTGATTGCTCTTTTGAATTATGCCGATGGCGAGAAGCGATACATCCTGTACCCGCAAGGGCTGAAGGTGGGCGACAAGGTTGTGTCCGGGCCGGGCGCGGATATTGTCACAGGCAACGCGATGACGCTCAAGAGCATTCCGGCCGGCACGGTGATCCACAATATTGAGTTGAGGCTTGGCAAAGGCGGCCAGCTGGTGCGGAGCGCGGGCGGCGCAGCTCAGTTGCTATCCAAGGATGGCGACTACGCGCAAATCCGGCTGCCTTCCGGCGAGGTGCGAAAGATTCACATCGATTGCATGGCGTCGATCGGACAGGTGGGCAATCTCGACCGTGAAAACGTCTCGTTGGGAAAGGCCGGGCGCAGGCGGTGGCTGGGCATACGGCCGGCGGTGCGGGGCGTGGCGATGAATCCGGTTGACCACCCGCTGGGCGGCGGCGAAGGGAAAACTTCCGGCGGACGGAATCCCGTGACACCCTGGGGGAAGCCCACTCGAGGCTATAAGACTCGCAACAATAAGCTGACTGACCGATTTATCGTGAAGCGGCGCGAGAAGAAGTAAGGGAGGCCATTCTTGGGCAGGTCGCTAAAAAAGGGGCCGTTCGCGGACGGCCACCTGATGAAAAAGATCGAGCTGCTGAACCGGCGCTTCGAGAAGAAGGTGGTCAAGACGTGGTCGAGACGCTCGACGATTTTCCCGGAGATGGTAGGCCACACGATTGCCGTCCATAACGGCAGGAAGTTTATCCCAGTTTACATTACGGAAAATATGGTGGGGCACAAGCTGGGAGAGTTTGCTCCGACACGAACCTTTAAGGGTCATAGCGTGAAGTCAGCCGCCGAGCGAGCGGCGAGCGCGGCCCCCGGCGCGGGTCCGCCAAGAGCGGCGGCGCCTGCGCCGCCGCCAGCGCGATAATTGCGGCCGCCTCGCGGTTCGGGCAGTCAATGTTGAAGGACATACGGTAAATGTTATGGAAGCGCAAGCGACAACCAAGTATCTGAGGGTTTCGCCGCAAAAAGCGCGGCTGGTGGTCGACCTGATCCGCGGCCGGCAGGTGGGAGAGGCGATCAGCATCCTTCACTTCACCAAGAAGCGCATCACGCGCGAAGTGGAAAAGACGCTGAAATCGGCGATCGCCAACGCCGAGCAGAAATCGGAGCACGTGGACGTGGACGAGCTCGTCGTGACGCGCGCCTACGTGAATGAAGGGCCGCGCGTAAAGCGCATCCGTCCTGCGCCCATGGGCCGAGCCTACCGTTATCAGCGCCGGACCAGCCACATCACCGTGGTCGTGGCGCAGGCAGAAGAGGCGCGAGCGTGACGGGACACCTTCCGGCGCTCGTTGGAAGCAAGGAGGAATGACGTGGGCCAGAAAGTCCATCCCTACGGTTTTCGGCTGGGCTACAACAAGACATGGAAATCGCGCTGGTTCGCGAAAAAGGGCTACGCGGATCTCTTGCACGAAGATTTGATCTTGAAGAAGCGCCTGAAGAAGGAACTCCAAAGCTCGGGCGTGGCGTCGATCGAAATCGAGCGGCCGGGGAACAAGCTGAAGGTGACAATCTTCACGGCGCGGCCCGGGATCATCATCGGGCGAAAGGGCGCCGAGATCGACCGCCTGCGCCAGGAAATTCAGAAGCGAACGGGCCGGGAGGTGCTTCCGATCAGCATTCAGGAGGTGCGAAGGCCGGAAGTAAACGCTCAGCTCGTGGCCGAAGCGATTGCCCTGCAACTCGAGAAGCGCGTCGCCTTCCGGCGCGCCATGCGCAAGGCCGTGGATTCGGCGCTGCGTTTCGGATGCAAGGGGATCAAGGTTCGGTGCGGCGGGCGACTGAACGGCGCGGAAATTGCCCGCTCCGAGTGGTATTTGCAGGGCCGCTTGCCCTTGCACACGCTGCGGGCGAACATCGATTTCGGCATGGCGGAAGCGAAAACGACCTACGGCGTGATCGGCGTCAAGTGCTGGATCTACAATGGCGAGATCCTCGAGCAGAAGAAGCGAAGCGAACGACCCGCGGCGGCCCACGCCGCGCCTGTCGAGCCCGCATCTGCCCCGCCCGCGCTGGCGGTCTGAGGAGATCCCGGTGTCCGGTAATTCGTAAGAGGATCTGTATTCTATGTTGATGCCGTCCAAAGTCAAATACCGGAAGCAGCAGCGAGGCCGGATGCGTGGGAAAGCGTGGCGCGGCTCGTCGCTTGCGTTCGGCGATTACGGGCTGAAAACGCTTGAGGCGGGATGGATCACCGCCCGTCAGATCGAAGCGGGCCGCGTCGCCATTATGCGTTTCATCAAGCGCGGCGGCAAACTGTGGATTCGCATTTTCCCCGATAAGCCGGTGACGAAGAAGCCGGCGGAAACTCGCATGGGAAAAGGCAAGGGCGCTCCCGAATTCTGGGTGGCGGTGGTGAAGCCGGGACGCATTCTGTACGAAATGGAAGGCGTCAGCGAAGCGGACGCTCGCGAGGCGCTCCGCTTGGCGAGCCACAAGCTTGCGCTGCCAACGCAGTTCGTGAGCCGTGCGGTGGCCCGCTGAAGGGAATCGCGGCCGGAGATTGCGGCGCGGAGCAAAACGTTATGAAAGCCGAAAAAATGCGGGACTGGAGCGCCGCCGAACTCGCGCAGAAGCAGCACGAGTTTTCGGACCAGTTGTTCCGCCTGAAGTTTCAGCTCATGAACGGGCAGACGCAGGTGCTCTCGAAGATTCGGGTGCTGCGCAAGGATATCGCGCGCGCAAAAACGCTCCAACGCGAGCTCCAAACGAAGGATGGCGTTGACGGACAACGCAAACCGTAGCGCAGCCGGGATTGCAGGATGCGGTTTGCGCACGACGAGGCCCGCGCGGTATTTATTCGAGGGGAGCGCGCGGCGGCAGCAATCACCAGGACTTTGCATATGACTCTTCAAGATCAGAATGGCTCTTCTCCAAAAAAAGTGGCGGCGAGAAGACGGCAGGAGAAAATCGGAGTGGTCACCCGCGCGAAGATGCAGAAGACCGTCGTGGTGACCGTCGAGCGCCAGTTGATCCATCCGTTGTACAAAAGGGTGGTGCGACGCAGCGGTAAGTTCCTTGTCCACGACGAAAAGGGCGAGTTGCGGGTTGGCGACTGGGTGAGGATTCAAGAAACCCGGCCCCTCAGCGCACGGAAGCGGTGGCGGGTGATCCAGGTGATTCAAAAGGCCAATCCCGTAAGCGCGGCGGCGGTTCCTGGCGCGGAGGGTAGCGAATGATTGGCATGCGCACCATGCTCCGGGTGGCGGACAACTCAGGCGCGCGCCGGATTTCCTGCATTTTACCCCTGGGTGGCGATGTGGGGCTGCAGGCGGGCTTGGGTGATGTGGTCACCGCCGCAGTGAAAGAGGCGGCCCCGGATAGCGCGATTCCGAAGGGCAAGGTGGTGAAAGCAGTCATCGTCCGGATGAGAAAAGAGCAGAGACGGCGCGACGGCAGTTATATCCGGTTCGACGAGAACGCCGCCGTGCTGATCACCGACGCCGGTGAGCCCGTCGGCACTCGCGTCTTCGGGCCGGTCGCTCGCGAGCTGCGGGAAAAGAAATTCCTGAAAATCGTTTCCCTGGCGCCGGAGGTCTTGTGATGGGAAAGGGGCTGGACATCCACAAAAACGACACGGTGCGGGTGATCGCCGGCCGCGACAAGGGCAAGCAAGGCCGGGTGCTGGACGTCGAGCCTCGCAAGCGCCGCCTTTACGTCGAGCACGCCAACATCATTAAGCGGCACACGCGGCCGAATCCGAACAAGCAGATCCGCGGAGGGGTTTTGGACAAGGAAGGTCCCATCGACATTTCGAATGTGGCTTTGGTCTGCGGAGATTGCGGTCCCACCCGCATCCAGCATCGCGAAAAAGCGGAAGGGAAGAAGGTGCGCGTCTGCGTCAAATGCGGACAAGTGCTTGACGCGTAGGGTTGCTCACGATCATGACTCCACGGTTGAAAGAACGTTACAAGAAAGAGATCGTGCCGGCCTTGGTGAAGGAGTTTGGCTACCGGAACGTGGCGGCGGTCCCACGCCTGAAAAAGATCATCCTCAACATGGGACTCGGCGAGGCGATCCAGAATGCGAAGCTATTGGACTCGGCCAGCCACGAGCTCTCGATGATTACGGGTCAGAAACCGGTCATCACCCGGGCGCGCCAGTCGATTGCCAACTTCAAGCTGCGCAAAAGCATGCCGATCGGCGCCATGGTCACGCTGCGGGGCGATGTGATGTTCGAGTTTGCCGACCGGCTGATGAACGTCGCCCTGCCTCGTGTGCGCGACTTTCGCGGCCTTTCGACGCGCTCGTTCGATGGCCGCGGAAACTACACCTTGGGGCTGAAGGACCAGCTCGTTTTCCCGGAGATCGAGTATTCCAAGGTCGACAAGATCAAGGGCATGAATATTTCTATTGTGACCGACGCGCGGACGGACGCCGAGGCGTTCGCCCTGCTGCGGCGCATGGGCATGCCGTTCCGCCAGGAAACAAAGCGCCGCGCCGCGGCGGAACCTGCGGAGCAGAAAGCAGGAGGAGCGTAAGCTTGGCGAGAACATCGCAGATGGCGAAGCAGCTGAAGAAGCCGAAGTTCAAGATCCGGCGGCGGAATCGCTGCCGCATCTGCGGAAGGCCGCGCGGATTCTTGCGCAAGTTTGAAATGTGCAGGCTTTGTTTCCGCCAGCTTGCCCTGCGAGGCGATATCCCGGGCGTGACGAAATCGAGCTGGTAATCGCGCCGCCGTTCGGCTCATTGAAATTCCGAAGCATTCGCTGATTCGGGAAACCGGAGCCGTACTTTCAATTTTCGAGGTCCTGAGTTTTATGTCCGCAGTAACTGATCCCATTGCCGATATGCTGACGCGAATCCGCAACGGCATTCGTGCCCGCCACTCGCGCGTTGACATGCCGGCTTCAGCATTGAAGGTCGGAATCGCAGCGATTCTCAAAGAGGAAGGCTACATCGGCGGATATAAGACGAGCGAAGAGGGCAAGAAGCGAACGCTGCGCATCACCCTCCGCTACGCGGCGGACGGCGAGAGCGTGATTTCGACGCTCGAGCGGATTTCGAAGCCGGGCCGCAGGGTCTACGTCGGCACGGATGAGGTGCCGCGCGTGATGGGCGGCATGGGCGTCAGCATCCTGACGACTTCACAGGGATTGATGACTGGGAAGAAGGCCCGCAAGTCGCACCTGGGCGGCGAAGTGCTCTGCAATATTTCTTAGGCGGCGAAGCGAGCCGCGTCAAGTGAAATCGAGGATTCCGGGTAAGGAGCTATGTCTCGGATCGGGAACAAGGTGATCGCAATTCCTTCCGGCGCGACGGTCGAGACCCGCGAGTCTTCCGTGACGGTGAAAGGGCCGAAGGGCACCCTCGAAGTGCCTCTGCCCCGCGGCGTTCGCATCGAGAAGCAGGACGGCAAACTGCTGGCGCGGCGGGATGCAGCGGCGGACGCTGCGCTGCACGGTTTGATTCGAAGCCTCGTTGCGAACGCCGTCCGCGGCGTCACCGAGGGATTTGAAAAGCACCTGGATATTGTGGGCATCGGATACCGAGCTGAGGTGAAGGGTGAGAACGTGGTTTTTAACCTGGGCTATTCGCACCCGATTGAATTCCCCGTTCCGCAAGGCCTTGCCGTCAGCGTTGAGAAGCAGACTCATCTGATCGTGCGAGGTTCGGATCGCCAGCGCGTCGGCCAGCTCGCCGCGGACATTCGCGGCTTGCGCCCCCCGGATCCTTACAAGAATAAGGGCGTGCGGTACACGGGCGAGCGGTTGAAGAAGAAAGTGGGCAAGGCGGCAGCGGGCAGCGGCGCGGCCAAACAGTAGCGCCGGCTGCTTCATTCCCCGGGATCACGGCGCGCATCGCGCCCGCAAGTTTTTTGCATGACGGCGCGGCAGGCAGAACGATCATGTTAAAATTGGCTTCGAAAGACGCAACACGGCGCCGCATCCACGCGAGAATCCGCAAAAAGATAGGGGATGGAGCGCGACCTCCGCGCCTGAACGTGTTCCGCTCCTTGAATCATATCTACGGACAGATCATCGACGACCAGGCGGGCCGGACGCTGGTTTCGGCTTCGTCGCTCGATCCCGGCGTGAAACAGTCTCTCAAGAGCGGCGGAAATGTCGCCGCGGCTAAGGCGGTGGGAAAGGCGCTTGCCGCCAGAGCTCGAGAGGCCGGCGTCGAGCGCGTGGTCTTCGACCGCGGCGGCTACGCCTATCACGGGCGCGTCAAAGCTTTTGCGGACGCGGCCCGCGAGGGCGGTCTGAAGTTTTAGTCTGGCAGGATGCTGAAAAACCCTGTCTGAACGGCGTAGCGGGATTGTACATCACCATCAATCCAGCGTCTCAATGGCCGAATGGCGGCATAAAGCGGCCTCTACACGTCGTTCAGTAAGCTGCTAGGATAGGGCGCCTCGGGCTTCTTTGCCTTTACTCTGCTCGGGCTGTAAATGTAGCGCCGGGGTCATGCGCCGCATGTGCTGCCCTGAAGCGCTGAGCGACTCCAAGGAGACGCGCGGCGCACGCCGCTCGTAAGCCGCCGAAAGGGATCCGGCCAGACGGCCAGGACCGGGAGGATGTTGTTTGGCTAATCGTGTTGACGCGAGCGGGTTGCAGCTCAAGGATCAGGTGATCTCGATTAACCGCGTGACGAAGGTCGTCAAGGGCGGGAAGAATCTCAGCTTCTCGGCGCTGGTCGTCGTAGGCGACCGGGGTGGGCACATCGGCTACGGATCAGGAAAGGCCCGCGAGGTCCCGATGGCCATTCGTAAAGGCATCGAAGCGGCCAAGAAATCCGTTGTGAAGGTCAACATCACCGCGACCTCGATTCCGCACACCGTGCTGGGAAGATACGGAGCCGGGCGAGTTTTGCTGAAACCCGCGCGTGAAGGCACGGGCGTGATCGCTGGCGGCGCGGTGCGCGCCGTGGTCGAAGCGGCGGGAATTCAGAACGTGCTGACGAAATCGCTCGGGACCACCAACCCTCACAACGTCGTCAAGGCCACGATGGACGCGCTCATGAAGCTGTGCGATCCCGACGCCGTGGCCGCGGCGCGCGGCCGAACCCGCGCAGATTTGTAAACAGAGGATCGATGACTCAAGGCGCAAAAACGGGCTCGAAAACGATCTTCGTGCGGTGGGTTCGCAGCGGAATTGGCTTTCCGCGGCGCCAAAAAACCATGGTCCGAAGCCTGGGCCTTCGCTGGCTGAACCAGACCGTCGAGCTTGAGGATACGCCTTCCATCCGCGGACTGGTGGCGCGCATCCCGCACCTCGTCGAGATTGTCCGCCCGGAGGCGCCGGGCGCCCGGATCTCGGTTCCGGAATACTCGATACGCCCCCCCGACGTGGCCCCCGCGGCACATCTCGCGGAACCCTCGCAGCCTGCGCGGGAGCCGGCGGCGGAATCCCAAGCGAGCCCTGATACTGCGGGTGCGTCGCCCGATATCGCCGAAGGTAAGGAGTAGCCCCGCTCTCATGGCTTTGCATCCTGGCACGCTCAAACCCCCGCGCGGAGCTCACAAGAGACGCAAGCGGATTGGATTCGGAATCGGCTCCGGCCACGGCAAGACGGCGACCCGCGGATCCAAGGGTCAGAAATCGCGCAGCGGCTCGCGCATCCGTCCCGGCTTCGAAGGCGGCCAGATGCCCCTGCAGCGGCGGCTGCCGAAGCGAGGTTTCACTAACATCTTTAAGAAGCGGTACGCGATCGTCAATCTCGGCGATCTGCCGGACTTCGGTCCTGGCGAGGCGGTCACGCCGCAGACGCTGCTCGACCGCGGGGTCATCAGGAAAATGGGTGCCGGGCTTAAGGTGCTCGGGGACGGCGACCTGAAGTCTCCTCTTACGATTTCGGCCCACATCTTTTCGAAATCCGCTCTGGAGAAGATCCAAAAAGCCGGCGGTAAGGCTGAGGTTTTGCCCGCATGATGGAATCCATCAAGAGCATCTGGGAAATCACCGATCTCCGGAAGCGGATTACCTTCACGCTCATCTTGATGGCGGTTTACCGGCTCGGCTCGTTCGTGCCCACGCCGGGAATTAATGCGTCGGTTTTTCAACAGTACTTCAATCAATTGGGCGGCTCGCTGTTCGGCCTGCTCTCCATGTTCTCGGGCGGGAGCCTCAGCCGGCTCACGGTTTTCGCGCTCGGCATCATGCCGTACATCACGGCGCAGATCATCCTTCAGCTTCTGGCCGTAGTTTCTCCCACGCTCGAAAAGCTGCAAAAGGAAGGCGAGCTCGGGCGCCGTAAAATCACCGACTACACACGCTGGATGACGGTCGGATTGGCCGCTTTTCAGGCGCTCGGCATCGCCATCGCCCTCGAGCGGGAGACCGTCGTCGGCAATATCCCGATGGTTCAGAATCCCGGCATCGGGTTTATCTTCACCACCGTGCTCACGCTGACGGCGGGCGCGGTGTTCATCATGTGGATTGGCGAGCAGATTACCTCGCGCGGGATCGGCAACGGGATGTCGCTGCTGATTTTCGCCGGCATCGTGGTGGGCCTGCCGAGCGCCGTGGGCAACCTCTACGCCAAAGTTTTTATCACCCGCGTTTGGGGACCCCTCACGCTGCTGCTGCTGTTGGTCTTCATGCTGGCGATCACGGCGTTCATCGTCTTCTTCGAGCGCGGCGAGCGCCGCATTCCGATCCAGTACGCGAAGCGCATCGTGGGGCGCAGGATGATGGGCGGGGTTTCCACCCATCTTCCCCTGAAGGTCAACAGCGGCGGAGTGATGCCGATCATCTTCGCCGTCTCCTTGCTGACCTTCCCGCAGACCATTGAGCTTTTCTGGAAGGGCGGCTGGTTCACGACGTTCGTAACGCGGTTTCTGAATCTGTTCCAATGGGGCGAGCCGCTGTACGCCGTCGCGTACATCGTGCTGATCATTTTCTTCTCGCATTTCTATCTCTCGATCATTTACAACCCGGATGAGGTCGCGGACAATGTTCGCAAGCAGGGCGGATTCATCCCGGGGATCCGGCCCGGTAAGCGCACGGCGGATTTCGTCGACGACGTGCTGACGAAGATTACCTGGGTAGCGGCGATTTATCTGGCGCTGGTGGCGATGATTCCCGAGGTGATGCTCGCCGGAGTTCGCCTGAACCATCTGCCGATCTGGCTGGGCGGCGCATGGTTTGACGCCCACATGCCGGCTTGGTTTCTGAACGGACTCGGAGTTCAGTTCTACTTCGGCGGCGCGTCCCTTCTGATCGTGGTGGGCGTCGCGATGGATACGGTGCAGCAGATCGAGGCGCAGCTCATCATGCGGCACTATGAAGGCTTTTTGAAGAAGGGGAGGGTTCGCGGGCGCAGGGTTGCTTCCTGAAACGCGACGGCGCCATGCTTCCAGTTCATGCACTTGTCATGGTGGGGCCGCCGGGCGCGGGAAAGGGAACCCAATCGCACGCCGTGGCGCGGAAGTTCGGAATTCCTGAAATCTCGACCGGCCACATGCTCCGCGATGCCGTCCAGATGAAGACACCGGCCGGGCTTCAGGCGCAAGCCGCGATGGAAAGCGGAAAGCTCGTTCCCGACGGGCTGGTTTGCCAGTTGATCGAGCAGCGCATCCTCGAGCCGGATAGCGCGCAGGGATTCGTCATCGACGGCTTTCCGCGTAATGTGAACCAGGCGGTCTTCCTCGAGCGGCTGCTCGAGTCGAGGCGCTGGGGCCATACGATGGTGCTGAACCTGCGCGTCGACCGGGAGACCGTGCTCAAGCGCCTGTCGGGCCGGCGGATTTGCCCGGTATGCGGAACCACCTATAACATATTCTATAGTCCTCCCCGGCGCGAAGGTTTTTGCGACCGAGAGGGCAGCCCTCTGACGCAAAGGCCGGATGACAACGAGGAGGTGATCGGCCGCCGCCTGAGGGAATACGAATGCCAGACGGAGCCCTTGATCGGCTACTATCGCGGCCTGAACCTCCTGAAGGATATTGACGGGAACCGCGACAGCGCGGAGGTCACCGCCGCAATCTTCGGAACTCTGAACGCTTCATGATCATTTGCAAGTCTCCGGCGGAAATCGAAAAGCTGCGGCGCAGCGGACAAATTGTGCGGCAGATTCTCGAAGAGATTCGCGCGCGAGTTGAAGCCGGAGTCACGACGCTTGAGCTCGAGGAGTTCGCGGCGGCCCGAGTGCGTAAACTCGGCGTGCGGCCGGCGTTTAAGGGATACCGGGGCTACCCTTGCTGCCTTTGCGCATCCGTGAACGAGGAAATCGTGCACGGCATCCCATCCCCTCGCGCCCTCGAGCCCGGCGATATCGTAAGCCTGGACATGGGAGTGATCGCAGACGGCTACTATGGGGATTCGGCCCTGACGGTTCCGGTCGGAGAGATTTCCGAGCCATTACAGCGGCTGGTCCGGGTCACCGAAGAATCGCTCCAGCTTGCTATCAAGCAAGCGTGCGTCGGAAACCGGTTGGGCGATATTTCCTCGGCCGTTCAACGGCATGCCGAAGAGGCGGGGTTCTCGGTGGTGCGGGAGTTTGTGGGACACGGCATCGGCCGCGCGATGCACGAAGACCCGCAGGTCCCGAATTTCGGCAAAGCCGGGCATGGGCCGGTTCTGAAAGAGGGCATGGTGCTGGCGATCGAGCCGATGGTGAACGCGGGAGGGCCGGAGGTTCGGGTTCTCGCCGATCAGTGGACGGCCGTAACCGCCGATGGCCGCTGCTCTGCGCACTTCGAGCACATGATCGCGGTGACGCGCCACGGTCCGGACGTTTTGACCGAGTTCCAGGAGGTAACGTGCGCGCTTGCAGGCGGCCGACCTTTATAGGCGCGTGCTCGTTGCTCGCGCACGAGGCGCAATCAACCTTATGGCTAAGGAAGAAGCAATCGAAGTGATGGCGACGGTGATTGAGCCGTTGCCGAACGCGATGTTTCGTGTCGAGCTCGACAATAAGCATCGGGTGCTGGCTCACATTTCCGGAAAGATGCGGAAAAACTTCATCCGCATTCTGCCCGGCGACAAGGTGGCCGTCGAGCTCTCACCCTACGATCTGACCCGGGGGCGGATCGTGTACCGCTATAGGTGAAACGGCGGCGTGCGCTGAAGCGCCCGGCGCGAAGCACCGCACCGCCTGAAGCGAGGACAGATGAAGGTTCGTTCGTCGGTTCGAAGAATTTGCAGCAAGTGTAAGATCATCCGCCGGGAGGGCGTGGTTCGGGTGATCTGCGAAAACCCGAAGCATAAACAGCGGCAAGGGTAAAGAGCAGGTTACAGGGTACCGGCGGTTTCAGGGCCTTGCGGACATCTGACACCTGTAGCCTGACCTGATCAGGGACACCTGAAGCTCGGAGGTTGAATGGCACGCATCGCTGGAATCGATTTACCGCAGGCTAAAAGGGCCGAGATCGGGCTGACCTATATCTACGGCATCGGACGCCCGCGGGCGCTTTCCATACTTTATCGCGCGTCGGTGAGCCCCGGCAAAAAGGTTTCAGACCTGACCGAGGACGAAGTGACGCGCATCCGCCAGATCATCGAGGATGAAGGCAACATCGAAGGCGACCTGCGCAAGGAAGTGGCGCTCGGCATTCGACGGCTGATTGAAATCGGCTCGTATCGAGGGCTGCGGCACCGTCGCAATCTTCCGGTGCGCGGCCAGCGAACTCACACGAACGCGCGAACCCGGAAAGGTCCGCGCAAGGGAACGATTGCCAATAAGAAGAAAGCGTCGGCGAAGACGTAATCGAGCACCGTGAAACGGGGAATCCATGCCGAAAGCAGCTCCCGCGAAGACGGGGAAAAAGAAGACTTTCAAGAAGAAGGAAAAGCGTGTCGTGCCGGCGGGGATCGTGCATATCCAGGCGACGTTCAACAACACGCTGGTAAGCATTGCCGATCCGGACGGGCGGCTGGTGTGCTGGTCGAGCTCCGGCTCGTTAGGCTTCAAAGGGTCGCGGAAAGGAACTCCATTCGCCGCGCAGCAGGCGGCGAGTCGGGCCGCCAGCGCGGCTCGCGATCATGGGATGCGCTCCGTGGAAGTCCGCGTCAAAGGCCCCGGGGCGGGACGAGAATCAGCGATTCGCGCGCTGGCGTCGGCAGGTCTCGAAGTGCGGAACATCAAGGATGTAACTCCGATTCCCCATAACGGCTGCAAGCCGCCCAAACGCCGGCGAGTCTAGGGATTGGATCATCGCGCCATTGAATCAATGACTCATTGAACCAATGACGCAATATTGGAGGTAGGTTTGGCAAGATATCGTGATGCAGTGTGCCGGCTTTGCCGCAGGGAGGGCATGAAGCTGTTCCTGAAAGGGCAGCGTTGTCTCAGCGACAAATGCGCGATCGAGAAGCGCAATTTCCCCCCGGGGCAGCACGGAAAATCCCGACGGCCGAAAATTGTCGGTTATGGATTGCAGCTCCGCGAGAAGCAAAAGACGCGCCGGGTGTATGGAATTCTCGAGAACCAGTTTCGCGCTTATTTCGAGAAGGCGGCCCGCAGCAGCGGCATCACCGGAGAAAATCTCCTCTTCATGCTGGAACGGCGCCTCGACAACGTCGTTTACCGGCTCGGCCTCGCGACCTCGCGCGCCGAAGCTCGCCAACTGGTGCGCCATTCGCACGTTCGAGTGGCCGGGCGTACCGTGAACATCCCCTCGTTTGAGGTGGCGCCGGGCCAGGAGATCGAAGTGCGCGACGCCAGCAAACACGCGGCTTCAATTCAGCGGGCGCTCGACCTTTCCGGCGGGCGCAACCTCCCGTCCTGGCTGCAATTTGACCGGGAGAAAATGAAGGGGAAAGTGATCTCGATTCCGAAAAGGGAAGACATCAGCTTTCCGATCCAGGAACAGATGATCGTCGAGCTTTATTCAAAATAGCTCGCAGCGAACAGCTTGGCGCGCATTTCTCACGGAGCTTCCGCTCCGGCATCAATGCCCGCGATTTGCGGCCGAAAGAGACGCGCAACGCAAAGGACAGTCGGAAATTCAGGAGGTATTCGACGATGCAATGGAGAGGATTTCAGAAACCCAAGCGGCTGGTTGTCGACAGTGAAACGCTGACGGATCAATACGGCCGTTTTCAGGCCCAGCCGTTTGAGCGCGGCTTCGGCACCACGATTGGCAACGCGCTGCGCCGCGTGCTGTTGTCGTCGATTGAGGGCGCCGCCATTACCGCCGTGAAGATCGAGGGCGTGATGCACGAGTTTTCTTCGATTTCCGGCGTCGTCGAGGACGCGACGGATATTGTCCTGAACCTGAAACAGATTCCGCTCAAAATGAACGTGGAAGACGCGAAGACGCTCTACCTCAACGTAGACCAGCCCGGAGAAGTGACCTCGGGAATGATTCAGGAGGATCCCGACGTGGAGGTTCTCGACAATAACGTTTATCTCGCCACCGTCAGCGAAGGCGGAAAGCTCAACATCGAAATACACGTCCAGACCGGCCGGGGCTACGTCTCGGCCGAGAAAAATTTCGACGAGGATTTGCCGGTGGGTTACATTCCCATCGATTCGGTCCACTCGCCGGTCCGCAAGGTGAACTATACCGTTGAGGCCGCCAGGCTCGGGCAAATGACCGATTACGATAAGCTGACGCTCGACGTCTGGACCAACGGCTCCATCCCGCCTCAGGATGCCGTGGGATTCGCCGCCAAGCTGCTGAAAGATCACATGGCCATTTTTATCAACTTCGAAGAACCCGCCGAATCGGAAGCCGGCGCCGTGGAAAAAACCGCCATTGGCAAAAACGAGAACCTGGACCGCTCGGTCGAAGAGCTGGAGCTCTCCGTGCGATCCTATAACTGCCTGAAGAACGCGAATATCACCACCATCCGCGAGCTGGTGCAGAAAACCGAGCCGGAGATGCTCAAGACCAAAAACTTTGGGCGCAAATCTTTGAATGAGATCAAGGAAATTCTCGGCCTGATGGGGTTAAGCCTGGGAATGAAGTTTGACGAGAAGGGAGCACCGCTGCCGCCTCCGCCGCCGGATCAGCAGCCGCCGCCTCAAGAGACCGGGGGGCCTGAGCTGTAGCGGCGAACTCTGTTCGCGGGTGTCGCACACATGCGGTGGTTTGGCATGTGTGCGACAAGAGAATGCGCGATGCGTGCGTCCGCTGCGAGGATGCCGCGCACCGGATTCGCGCGCTTCACTTACGGGATTGACTATGCGTCATCGAAACTACGGAAGAAAATTAAGCCGGAACACTTCGCATCGGCGTTCGCTGCTGAGGAATCTCGTCACTTCGCTCATTCTTGAGGAGCGCATTGAAACCACGCGCGCGAAAGCCAAAGCTGCGCGCGGAATCGCCGAGGAGATGATTACGCTCGGCAAGCGGGGAGACCTCCACGCCCGGCGCCTGGCCGCCGCCTATATGCTGAGCGCTGTGGCGGTGAAAAAGCTTTTCGAGGACGTCGCCCCCCGCTACGCCTCGCGACCCGGCGGCTACACCCGGATCGTCCATACGGGCTGGCGGCTGGGAGATGGCGCCGACACCGCAGTGCTCGAGCTCATCGGTACCGGAGTTCTGGAGAAGCGCGCCGAGGAGCGCGCGAAGCGCATGGAGCGCCGCCGCAAAGCCGCCGAAGAAGCCCAAGCCTCCGCAGGTCCGCAGCCTTCAGACGAAAAAGACGAGAAGGACGAGAAGAACGAGAAGAACGAGAAGTAACCCGCCCGCGCCCCCTTTCCTGCAAATTACGCCGCTCACGCGTTCGGCGTATCCGCCATCGAAGCCCCTGCCGGCTACCGCAGCCCCTGGAACTCTTTCTGCGTGATCCCCAGTTGACGCAGAACTTTTGAAGAACAGAGGAGGGCCAATTTCGCGGCCTCCACAGGATAAGCTCAAAGTATATTTGAAAGCAGCGACTGCGAACACGGTTGTCATGGTGGAGAACCGCCGCCGGTCCTCAAAGTACTTGGTGGACAAAGATTTTTTGGAATCCCTATTGAACGAGCGCGAGTCGATCCTCGCTACGCTGGAGATTCTCGCGGACCGCGAGCTCACGGACCGCTTGTTGACGTTATCGAAGACGATTGACGCCGACGTTGCGGCGGGCCGGCTGCTCACAACCGCAGAGGTCTTTGGCAAATGAGAAAGGGGCGAAAACAGCCGGCGCCCGCTCCGCCGCCACAACATCCGCGCGGCGCCCTACGCTTTGAAACTTAGATTTACCTCGGACGCCGCAGCGGAGATCAAAGCGCTCGACGGCAGCGTGCGTAACGAACTGCGAAAAGTATTGGAGAAGAAGCTCGCCGTTGACCCGCAAGGATACGGGCTGCCGCTGCGCGGCTCGTTGGCCGGCTATTGGAAGCACCAGTTCTCAAACCACCTCGTTATTTACCGTAATTATCCCGAGGATCACGTGGTCGTCGTATGCGCTGTCGGCGTTCGCAAGCAGGGGATGCGGAGGACACCTACAAGCAGCTCCAATCCGTCGCCGAGACGGGCCGTCTCGCTGAACAACTGGCTTCGGTGTTAAAGAATCTCCTTCCCAGCAAGCCATAGAATGCCGCTTACTGACTGATTTCGGCGCGGCGCAGGAACTATTGAGGTTTGCCATTATAGTGACGGTCGCTCGCTGGAGCGGCGCTCTCTGAGCGCCGCAATTCCGGCGGCCAGAGGCCGCCGCTACAATAAACGGCATCACTACTAATATGCAATCCTGAGCAGCGTGGATTTGTGGCTTGAGTCCGCGGCTTTTGCCGTATTCCCGGATAACAGCCGCGGAGTTAGAAAACAACTCCGCGCTACCCAACATCATCGCGCGCTGTTCTCAGGATTGCGCAGACGGGGCGCGCACAATTCGTATGTGTCCGATTGCGAATTTGCCGCCGCCGCGATGATTCCTATGAGGCGGATGAGGCGTTCGAGGAGGATGTGACAAACGCGTGCGGCGACCGACCCGTGCCATCGCTGCGGGCGCGGCGCTCGCACGCCAGAAACATGGGATTCTAGGCAGCGCAAAGCTGCCGTGCGCCGGGCGGAGTTCTCGATGGGCCTCGAATCAGTTCTCTTCCGGCAGAATGACCGTGTGCTTCGGGGGCGGCATGGGAGCGTCTCCTTTGCGTTCGCGCCAGAGGATGCGATTCAGCACGGCAGAGTTCGCGGCGTCGGCATGCGTGAAGTCGAGGCGCGCCGATGCTTGCGCGCCGGGGGATTTGGGCGTGTTCATTTCGTAAATCAAGCGGTTCTTCTGGTTGCGGAAGTCAGCCGCGTAGGGCTGCTGGTCGCCGCTGCCGGAGAAAAGCGGCCCCATGACTGCGGCGCGCGCGTCGTTATTGTTCATGGGCGGCAAACCGAGCAACGCCTCCATGGTGCGGACCATACTCACCGTGGTATAGAAGTTGTTCTCGACGAACGGGTGCGCCCGCGAGCCGGGCGAATATTTGCTGATGACGAACGCGGGGCTGCGGTGCGCGTCGACGTGGTCGGGCCCGTCCTGCGCATCATCTTCGAGGATGAAAATGGCCGTATCGGCCCAATAAGGGCTGTGCGAAACCAGGTCGACCACGCGACCCACGGCGAGATCGTTGTCAGCTTCCGACGCCTCGGGCGAGGGCATTCCCGGCCGCGTGCCGGCGGTATGATCATCGGGCAGCCGGAGAATGACGAACTGCGGAAGCTGGCTTCCATGGCCGGTTCGGCGCGCTTTGACGAAGCCATCAAACTCATTCGTGAATTCATCGGCGCGCAACTGGTCGGGATAATCGAGCCGGAAGTCGGCGGCGCGCGGATCGAAGTGGCCTACGAGCTCCGGCATCGTCGCCTGATCTTTCGCGATCATCGGAACGGGCCAAGGCCACGGGCTGGCGGAGCCGCGCGGATCACCGACGTTCGACGGCAACCGCTCTCCCTTCCGAACGAAATCCACCGGACAGCTTTCGCTCGCGGGCAGCGGCGTTCCGGCTTTCGGAGACGTCTCGCGCGCGGGGTTGCGGCCGCACCAGTGCGTCGCCACAAACTCGCCGTAATTGCGGTGCGTGAGGCCGTGGCGCGCCACGTTGGTCCAAATGTATCCGGTGCCGGGCGAATCGACGTCCGGAATGTCTTCCGCGAAGGGCACGGCGTGCAGCACTTCGCCTTCATAATCGTAAGTTCGCTCGGAGCTCCGATAGGCGATCTCCCAAGTCTTCTCGGTGTAATCGCTGTCGATTGCTGCCATCGACCACACGTGTCCGTTCCCCGAAACCTCGCCGCTGACGTAAAAATTGTCGAGCACGCCGAACCGAAGCGCCAGCTTGTGCAGATTCGGAGTGATGTTCCAGCCGTACATCGTGATCGCAGCGTCGCCGTTGCCCGGCCGCAGATCGCCCAGAATCTGGTCGTAAGTGCGGTTCTCCTTGATGATGTAGATCACGTGCTTGATCGGATTCCGTCCGCCGGCGAAGTGGAACCCCGCGGGCGTTCCGCCCATCAGATTGCTCGCCTCGACCTCGGTAGAAAGCGCGGGCAGGTTGTTCAGCACGCGGCGAACATCAATGCGCGCCACGGAGCCGTGAAGCAGCGTGGCAATGTACTTGTACGTGCGGTGAAATCGCTGATCCTGTTTGGCCGCTTCGGCCGGAGTAAGCGCGTTGGCGGTGGTGCCTTCGCCTTTGCCCGTCGCGATGTAAAGATCTTCGCCGTGGACGGCGAGCGCGGTGGGATACCATTCGGTGGGAATGAAACCGGCCGCTTTGAAAAGCCGCGCGTGGTCCGGCGATTCGCTCGCGAAATCGGCGGCGCGAAAAACAGCGACATTGTCGGCGCAAGCGTCCGCGACAAAGAGCGACTGCCCGTCACTGCTCTCGGCGAGCGCGTCGGGACAAGCGCCGGAGTATTCCTGCCCCGGCAGCTCCGTCGAAAGCAGAGCGACGAGCTTGCCCTCAGCCACATTGACGACCGCGACCCGGTCTGCGTTCGACAAAGTGACGTACAGATATTTCTGATCGCCGCTTAGGAGCATCGCTGACGGATGCGATCCCGGCGCGGTCGGGCTGGCCGGCCGCAGCAAAGCGATGCGCCGGGTCACCTCTCCGGTGTGAAGGTTGAGCTCCGCGACTGCGGAATCGTTCCACAGGCTGACAAAGCCCACGCGCCCGTCACGCGTCGCAACCGCGCCATACGGAAAAGTGGTCGGCACATACGCGCCGCGGCTCAGGTCGAAGCGGTGCAAAAGTTTGCCGGTCCTTGCGTCGAGCAGCAGAGCGTCATCGGAGAGATTGTCGGCCACGAGCAGCCGGTCGCCGCGCCGGCCCGGAATGAGTGCGATCCCGGCAGGGTAGGGATCCGACTCGCCCGCCGGAACTGCCGATGAAACTTTAGTGGGGTGCTGCTGCGATCGCATCCGTTCAAGACCGATCTTCAAGAACCCTCCCGGCGCCGGTTTGCCGCTCCTAAAGCTGAAGACGCCGATGCCGTTTCCCGTGTCACCCGCGACTTTCCCGGTCGGGTCACTCAGTGATGCTATGGAGGCGTACAGGCGATGGCCATTCGAGCTAAACGCCAGGCCGAGGAAGTAGGTCTCGTGCGCCCTCTGGTGCAGCCGGAGGTCGGGATAGTCGGCGACGCGGTTGCTTCGGGCGTCAAACACGGCAATCGATTCATCGTAGGAAGATTCTTCGGTGCCGTAACCATTGTTGAGAATGGCGACGTAGCGTCCGTCGGGGCTCAACGCGAGCGCCGTGGGGAAGCTGTTGGTCTTCTCGGGATGTCCCGGAATGGGCAGGCTCAACAGCTTACTGGTCGAGAGATGGATCGTCTTCTGCACGTGCGAGTGCCGCTGGGCCCGCAGCGATGAGATGGCGGCCGCGATTCCGACCGCCGCGCATAGACTTATGAGGGCGAATTTCCGATACACGAGTTCCTCCTGTGCGAACCCTCTCGAGGTGGCGAGAACTCCGCGCTTCGCGGTCGCGGTTTTCCGCAGCCCATTCGAGCAAAAGCAGAAGATCTCAAGAGCCAGAGGTGTGCGCTGCCCCCAAGCGGCCCCCGGGTGAGGCTGTTGCCGGCGGGGCGGCGACGATGGCTCGGACGTGGATGGTTACGCCCCGGAGCGTTCCCGTTACGACCACGGGCTGGCCCGCAAACGGCTTTGCTTTTTCCTGATCGCTGAGCGCGTAAACCTTTGCGCCGGCTGGGACGGCTAGAACGAATTTTGCCCCCATCTGGACGCAATCAAGCGTGCACTGCGCGGCCGTGTCCCCGGTCATCATGTGCTTCAAGCCGCACCCGCTATCGCTGATTATACCTGTGAACGTTCGAGCGTTTTGCGCGCACCCCAGCACGCACGACAGCAGCAGCGCCGCGATGAACCAAGCCACTCGTTGCATAAACCCCTCCGGAACACAAGCGGAAGGGCACGGTCCAACCGTGCCGCTAACGGCGCTTCCGTTTTTGTTCCACGAGCAGGATGCTGAAAAGCGTGTAGCGGCGGCTTTACCCCGCCATGCGGCCGTTGAGAACGCCGGGTTTATGGCGATGTAAAATCGCCGCTACGCCGTTCAGACACGGTTTTTCAGCATACCGCTGACGCTAATCCGGCGGCGGGTAAGAAAGACTCTTGGTTTTTCGGTCCACCATCAGGCTGTTCAATCGGCCGTTGATGACCACCCACACGCGGACCGTACCGTACCCCTCGGATTTGGCGTGAACGATCTCGAATTTCCGAATCTTTCCGAAGTCCCCTTTCGGACCCCAGCCGTTGAGAAACTCACGATAAGGGTAATAGGGGCCGGGCTTCCACAGCTTATACGCTTTTGCGACGTTGCCCTGCTGAACCGTAGCGAGGAAGTGAGAAACGGCGCGCTCCTCGGGATAATCCCAAAATTCGTAGGCGACGATTGCCGCCACGATCGCGATGATCAGGATCAGAACCGGAAGCGGAACGTACTTGAGAATACCACGCTTGAGCTTGACGGGCTTCGCGTCGAGTAAGGTCATCGTCGGTCACTGCCCCGCGGGTCAAATGCATCGATTCAAGAGGCAAGCGCGCGCGCCCGATAGCGTCCGAACCACGCTCCCTCTTTACTCCGCGGGACGCATGATCGGCGCAAGCCTCGCTCCATAATATATGACAACCGGGCCGAGAGAAATGTTCCGGCGGCCCAGGAGATGGCCAAGCGACCGGCGGCGCTGCCCACTCCGCGGCGATCAATCTTTGAATCTCTCGAGCACCTCGGCGATCGGCTTGCGCGCACGCCGCCGATTGATCTCGCCCGTGTACTCGTCGAACCGATACCACTGTGAGATGAGGGCCATGTATTCGGCCGGAGTCCGGGAAAAGACGCCGCCCCTATTGTGGCCAAAACCCGCGTGGCACGCCAGGTATCCCTCCACGAACCCGAGCTGGCCCCGTTCGGGACCGCCCAGCGCGCTGATCTGTTTCCAGTAACTGCCATCGTAGATCGAGTGGCGCTCCTTCACCCTCGTCGCGGCTGAGGCTTCGTCCGGCTGCCGCGCAGGCAAGCGAGAGAAGACCTCCGAGACGGGCGTGCCGTCAGTGGCCGGGTTTGTCTGGTACAGAGCCGTGATCGCGGGCTCGGCCGCCTCTGGGTTTTCAATCCAGTAGCTGGGAGGGCCGCCGTATTCGAACGCATAACAGTCGAGGTAACCATTCAGAAAGCCCGCCTGTTCCTCGGGCGTGATCGAAAGCCACCACTGGCCGTCATAGCTCCCGCCGGTTTGCTGGCAGTATGCGACTCGGGCGAGAAGCAGCGTCGCCAACGTAACAAAGAATATCGCGGTGATCTTTTGGGTTCCGCTCTCCATCTTTCTCACTCCCAGGTTGGATTCTGGAGCGCAACGAAACTCGCGAAGGTGCCGCCAGTTACCGATTCTAGCAGGTCCGGAACCCTCACCTGAGTGTCCGCCCGCTTGTCGGCGGCTCCATAGTGCCAGAAACGTTGGATCGAGCCCGCGGGCGGAGCCACGTTGCCCACACCGGATAGACCGCCCCCGCAAACAGCAAAGCGCGGCAGGCAATTCGTACGCTAGCGTCCGTTAAAGCGTCGGAGTTGCGCTCAAACCACCGGAGCCTTCTCAAGAGCTGTTGGCGGCTTCATGAGCCCAGTATGCGCAGCGGCAGCGGGAATCACGAGACCTGGGAGAACGATCCGTGCTACAGGTAGCACAAAGTGGGGCGGCGGGCTATTTGGCGAAGTAGACGGCATTCACCAGGTAGCCGATTCCGAGCAGAAGCAGCAGAACGTTCGCGACCGTCAAGAGCCGTTTCTTAAACTGCTTGTGCAGGCTCGCTCCCCAGGAAAGAAGCCAGATGGAAAAAAGCGCTGCCCCGTAATAGCCCGCCAGCCCTCCGATAAAGAATGGCGCGACGTGCCAGTAGCCGGTCTGCTTGCCTTCCGCGAGAATGGGTCCTGCGATGGTAAGCCAATAGATCCAGGTGCCGGGCGATCCCACTTCGGTCAGCGAGGCGGCGATGACGCCCGCGTAGGTGACACTTTGCGATTCTGCGAGTTGCTCCTGAGTCTTTCCGCGCATTTCATAAAGGTAGTAAGTGCCGAGCGCCAGAAGGATGATCCCGCCCGCGTACGCTACGTCATGAGCGATGTTGTGCGGCACATAACGGAAGAAGAAAAGCGTCACGATGAGCAGCGCCCCGTCGATTGCAAGCGGCGGGCCGATCAGGATCTCAATTGCGCGGCGCCAGCGGTTGAGTGCCACCTGCGTCAGCGCGATCAGGTGCAGCGGACTCGGCACCAAACCTCCAACCACGCCCATCCCCGCGCCGAGAATCAGCAGCTTCATAAGTCTCTCACGAACCTGTAGAATAGCAGGAACGGGAAGGCACGACTTTAGCCGCGCGCTAATGGGGCTCCCTGCACAACTTCGGGGCTTTTGACGCGGCCGGGAGTTCCGCGCCGCTCCAGCCGAGAAATCCACGCGGCGCTCGTCACTCGCCACTAATCCCTCTTCACTCATCACGGAGGGATGGCGCTTCTCTGCTAGAATTCCATTATGTCCAAGCGAATCTGTGTTCGAGCTCCGGCCACCAGCGCAAATCTGGGCTGCTTGTTCGATTGCGCGGCGCTGGCGCTTGGGCTCTACCTTGAAATCCACGTCGCGCCGCACACGGGTCACGACGTGCACGTCAGCTACCGAGGCGTGACTCCGGAGAGAATACCGCTGGATGAAACGAATCTGATTGTGCGCACCATGCGGGACGCGTTGAGCGGTTGGGGGAAGCAGCGCGGCTTCGACCTGGAAATTGAGAACCAGATTCCCGTCGGCGCAGGGCTTGGGTCGAGCGCCGCCGCAATTGTCAGCGCGCTGGCGGCGGCCCACGTCCTCGCAGATCAGGTTCTGCTCGATGAGGAACTGATCGCGCGGGCCGCCAAGATCGAGGGGCATCCCGATAACGCCGCCGCCGCGTGGCTGGGCGGGCTCACGCTCTCGGCGCAAGTGGGCGAGAAGGTCCTTTCCATTTCTTGTCCGGTGCCCGAGAACCTCGAATGGGTGCTGGTGATTCCCGATTATCCGCTTTCCACCGGCAAATCTCGCGAGGTTTTGCCGGCGAGTTACCCGCGCGCCGATGCGGTCCACAACATGCAGCGGGCGGCGATCCTGGCCGCCAAGCTCTTCTCGGGCACCTCTGATATCCCCCGTGCGCTCTTCGACGACCGCTTGCACCAGCCGTACCGCGCACCCCTGATCCCCGGCTTGTCCGAGGTCCTCGAGCTCCACGTTCCCGGCCTGGTGGGCGTTTGCGTGAGCGGCGCCGGGCCCGGTATTCTTGCGCTGGCGCGACAGAACGGAGCTGCCGTCGGAGAAGCGATTCGGGAGACGCTCAGCCGTCACGGTGTGAACGCGGGAGCGCGCGTCCTCTGCCCGGACAACAAGGGAGCAAAGGGTTGGACGCTCCCCGACTAGTCTAGGCTGGCGGGTTGAAGAAAGCTTCCGAGCACTGTCATTCCGAGTGGAGCGAGGAATCTGGCTCTGAAAACAAAAGCGCTGCGAGATTCCTCGTCGCCTGCCGCTCCTCGGAATGACAGCTCCCGGGCGGGCGTTTTTCAGCAACCTTCTCGTCTCGAAGCCGGCAGTGCTGGGTGGCGCCCGCCCCCCCGTCCATCTTTCAATTGCTTAACGTCGAATGCAAATGTAAAATGCCGACCATGAAAACAGCTAAAATCGTTTCGCTCGTCCTGCTCCAGGTGCTCTTCGCGGCGCTTCTGGCGTGGCCGCAATCGGAGGGTTCAATTGAGAGGACCGACCCGGCGGTGGCTCGAATCATCCCGGCGAACGCGCGGATTGAGCGCGTCGCCACCGGTTTCAAATGGACGGAAGGGCCGGTGTGGATTCACTCGGGCTTTTTGCTTTTCGCGGACATCCCGCACAACAACATTCGCAAATGGGTTCCGGGGCGCGGGGTGAGCATTTTCATGCAGCCGAGCGGCTACCTCGGCAAAGCTCCGTACAAAGGTCCGGAATCCGGGTCGAACGGGATGACGCTCGACCCGCGCGGACGGCTCACGGTGGCGGGCCATGCGCAGCGCGATGTCTGGCGGCTGGAATCGTTGAGCGCGAGCGCGACGCGAACCATCCTCGCGGATCAGTATCACGGAAAGCGGCTGAACAGCCCGAATGACCTGGCCTACGGGCCGCACGGCGCGCTTTACTTCACCGATCCGCCTTACGGGTTGCCAACGCAGAGCGATCACGATCCGTTGAAACAGCTCAAGGTGAACGGCGTGTACCGGATCGTGGGCGCGGTTTCGCACTCCGCTGGCGCGCCGCCGGATGATTCGAAGCTGCAGCTTTTGATTTCGAATTTGCCGCGGCCCAACGGCATCGCGTTCTCACCCGACATGAAGTATCTCTACGTCGACAATTCAGAGCCGCAGAAAATCTGGATGCGCTACCCAGTGCGGCCCGACGGCACGCTGGGGCGCGGAACGCTGTTCTACGATGCGACGTCAAACCACGAAGTGGGCGCTCCGGATGGAATGAAGATTGACGAGAAGGGGAATATTTACAGCGCGGCGCCGGGCGGGGTGATCATCCTTTCGCCACAGGGCAAACACCTCGGGACCATCCACGTGCCGGAGCGAGTCGGCAATCTCGCTTGGGGCGGTTCGGACTGGAAAACGCTTTATATTACGGCGTCGACCAGCGTCTATCGCATCCGGCTGGAGATTCCAGGGATTCGACCGTAGGATTCGACCATGCAAACCGTTACCGTTGCCGGCGGCGGGCTGGCGGGAAGCGAAGCCGCCTGGCAGATCGCCCAGCGCGGCATACCGGTGACGCTCTGCGAGATGCGCCCCGCGTGCTCGACGCCTGCACATAAAACCAGCCGCCTCGCGGAGCTCGTCTGCAGCAATTCGCTCAAGTCGAACGCGCCCGGAGCGGCTTCCTGGCTGGTCAAGGAGGAACTGCGGCGCTCGGGATCGCTGCTGATCGAGCTCGCGGACGTAAGTGCGGTGCCGGGCGGCACAGCCCTCGCCGTGGATCGCGAAGCGTTCTCAGCCGCGGTGACGGAAGCTCTCGCGCAGCACCCGTTGATTGAAGTGCGCAGGGAAGAGCTGCGGAGAATCCCTGCCGAAGATTTGACTCTGATCGCGACCGGCCCGCTGACTTCCGGCGCGCTCTCGGCCGAGCTCCAGGCGCTCAGCGGCGCTCAAAATCTTGCCTTCTACGATTCGATCAGCCCGATTGTTGATGCGGAAACGCTCAGCATGGGTCGCGTTTTCCGCGCATCGCGCTACGGCAAGGGTGGCGAGGACTATCTCAATTGCCCGCTCGACGAAGACGAGTACCGCGCGTTCTACGAGGCTCTGCGCGCGGCTGAGCAGGCGGAGACGCACGAGTTCGAAGACGTCCGCTACTTCGAGGCTTGCCTCCCGATTGAAGAACTGGCTCGCCGCGGTTACGACACGCTGCGCTTCGGCCCCATGAAGCCGGTCGGGCTGGCGGACCCGCGGACCGGAAGACGGCCGCACGCCGTAGTCCAGCTTCGCAGCGAGAACCTGCGCTTTTCGAGTTACAACCTGGTGGGCTTTCAGAACCACTTGCGCTTCCCGGAGCAAAAACGGGTGCTGCGAATGATTCCGGGCCTGGAGCACGCCGAATTCCTGCGCTATGGGCAAATCCACCGCAATACGTATCTCAACGCGCCGCGGCTTCTGGCGGCGGACCTGAGCCTTCGAGCGGCCCCGAACGTTTTCGTGGCCGGGCAGCTTTCCGGAGTCGAGGGCTACGTGGAGTGCATCGCGACGGGACTGTTGGCGGGCGTTGCCATGGCGCGGCGCGCGTGCGGCCTCGCCTTCGAACCTCCGCCGCGGCCTACGGCGCTCGGGTCGCTGCTGCATTTCATCACTCATGCCGATTCGTCGAATTATCAGCCCACGAACATGTCGTTCGATCTTTTGCCCCCGGCCGAGAATGCTCCGCGTTCTGTCCTGCACGACCGCAAGGCACGGCGGGCGCTGCAGTGCGAGGCTGCGTTAGCCGGGATCGGGCGCTGGAGCGGCGCGGCGCTTGCGATTCCCGCGCCTGTTCGGAACGAAAGCCTCGTGTGCGCAGAAGGGCGCGGGCCATACCGGCAAGCCGAATGACCGAATGGAATGCCCTGGTTGACGAGTTCGTGAAATACCTCCAGGCGGAGCGCAACAGCTCCCCGCACACGGTTAGAAACTACCGCAGCGATCTCATGCAGTTTGGCCATTTCTTCGCGGCACGGCACGCCCGGCCAGAGTTCTCGCTCGATTCCATCGGCGCGCTCGACATCAGGGATTTTCTCTCCGACCTGATGGAACGCGAAACGCAAAAAAGCTCAGCGGCAAGGAAACTGGCCTCGCTGCGATCGTTTTTCAAGTTCTTGTGCCGCGAGAGAAAGCTCGCCGCCAGCCCGGCCGCGCAGGTGTCAACGCCGAAGACGCCGAAGAAGCTTCCCCGGATCATGACAGAGGAAGACACGAACAAGCTCCTCGACCGGATGGCAATCGAATCCGAGGCAGGCGGGTTCGCCTTGGCCCGCGACCGCGCGATCCTCGAGTGGCTCTACTCTTCCGGCTTGCGCGTGAGCGAACTGGCGGGTCTGGATTTGGCGAGCATCAGGATGGGCGACGCCATCGTGCTCGTGCGCGGCAAGGGACAGAAAGAGCGAATCGTTCCCTTTGGATCAAAGGCGCGGAAGGCGCTTGCAAGCTATCTACCCGCTCGGGCGAGAGTCCTCGCGCAGAATAAGACCTCCTCTTCGGCCCTCTTCCTCAACTCGCGCGGCCGCCGCCTGACGTCGCGCTCTGTGCACCGAATCGTAGTGAAGTACGTGCGCCTGTTCGGGCCGAATCTGCGCGTCAGTCCGCATTCGCTGCGGCACGCGTTCGCCTCCCACCTTCTCGCCGAAGGCGCCGACCTGCGCGCCATCCAGGAAATGCTCGGTCACGCCAGTCTCTCCACCACGCAGAAGTATACTCAGGTCTCAATCCGCCAATTGACAGAAGTCTACGACAAGGCCCACCCGAAGGCCTAGTCGCGGCCATTTCTAGGGCGTGCAGCCGATCTCCCCGTATCGGCGAGCTGCGTTCTTCGGCCGTCGTCGGCCCCCTCGGGTTCCGGCGTGTAGCGGCGAGTCTATCTCGCCCTACCTGCACCGCTTTCAATCGTCGCTCAACCCGGTTGCCGTGAGTTGGCCTGGCGACTTGTTCTGCGACTTTCGCTTGCATTTACTAATTAGTACACTATAATGAGATGTACATCACAGAGAGGCGGAGGTACTCAACAGTGAACACGCAATTGAAAGTGATCCCCAGTCACGCGCCAAGGCCCGCGGCGCCCGCGAGTTACCTGGCGAGAGTTTTGGCGGTGGAAGACGACGAATCGTTGGCGGGCCTGCTGCGCGAGAGGCTCGAGTCCGACGGCTACCGGGTGGAGTGTGCCCACGACGGGGTTGCCGCCCAGGAGCGGATTGCAGCGGCAGCGTATGACCTGATGATCCTGGACCTGAATCTGCCCAACCTCGATGGGTCTGAGCTGTTGAAGCGAGTCCGTTCGCACGACCGTTTTCTCCCGGTGCTGGTCCTCACGGGCCGCGGTCATCTCGAAGACCGCATCAGCACGCTCGATCTCGGCGCGGACGACTACCTGACCAAACCATTCGAGTATGGCGAGCTGGTGGCGCGGATGCGGGCGCTGCTGCGTCGCTCGCGCAAAGACGACCTGGTCTGGAAATGCGAGGACCTTGAGGTGAACCGAATCGAGCGCACCGTCACGCGAGCCGGGCGGCCGATCGAACTGACCGCGAAGGAATTCTCGCTTCTCGAATACCTCATGCTCCATTCGGGTCAGAGCCTGACGCGTTCCATGATTATGGAGCACGTGTGGAAGCTGACCTTCAATGCGGCGACAAACGTGGTGGATGTCTACATCAATTATCTGCGCAACAAAGTGGATCGGGGCTTCGAGAGCAAACTGATCCGCACGGTGCGAGGCGTCGGATATCAGTTTGGCAGCGCCGCCGCTGCCAAAGAAGCCACGAACTCCCGCGCGGTGTGATGTTCAGCGTTCTTTCTCGTCGTTCCTGCACTCGCCGTCCTGATCGGCGCTGCCCTCCGCCCTCACTGGAATTGCCGGCGAGGGCCAGTTCGCGCTTGGGGTCGAAGCAAAATGAATGGATTGCCGCGCCTGCGGCGATGCTGGCCCACCACGTCAGAAGGATGGTGCGAAAGGGGGGACTCGAACCCCCACCCCTTGCGGGACCAGATCCTAAGTCTGGCGCGTCTGCCAATTCCGCCACTTTCGCACAAACAATTCCGTCAGCCAGCCCGCCGACAACCGCGTCAACGGATCACCTGAAATAAGCCCACGAGCCGCGAGCCGCGAGCGGGCGTGCGCGGCGTAAGACAACGACGAGCGCCGCATCCTCGCCTTCAAGGCGTGAGGCGGTACAACATGCGCGGGAACGGGATCGTTTCGCGCACGTGCTCGAGTCCGCAGATCCACGCCACCACACGCTCGATTCCCATGCCGAAACCCGAATGGCGAAACGTGCCGTAGCGGCGCAGGTCGAGATACCAGTCAAACGCCTCCCGCGGCAGCTTATTTTCTTCGATGCGCCGCACCAGCAAGTCGTAATCGGCAAGGCGTTCGCCGCCGCCGATAATTTCGCCGTAGCCTTCCGGCGCGATCATATCGACGCACAGCGCAACTTCCGGCCGATCGGGATCAGGCGCCATGTAGAACGCCTTCACCTGCGAGGGGTATCGCGTGACGAGCACCGGCCGGTCAAAGGCCATCGAAAGCATCGTTTCATCCGGTCCGCCGAAGTCGCCGCCCCACTGGATCTCGCTTCCTTTCGAGCGCAGAAGCTCCACCGCCTCGTCATAACTCAGGCGCGGAAGCGGAGGCTTCGACGCAGCAAGTTTGGAAACATCGCGCTCGAGAGTCTTGAGTTCGGCTTGCCTGCGGCTGAGGACGCGCTCGACCACCGCCGTCACCAGTTCCTCGGCGAGCGCGCAAATTTCATCGAGCCCCGCGAAAGCGACCTCCGGCTCGAGCATCCAGAATTCGGTAAGGTGGCGGCGCGTCTTAGATTTCTCCGCGCGAAAAACGGGCCCGAAGCAGTAAGTTTTACCCACGGCGGCAGCGGCAGCTTCATTGTAGAGCTGGCCGGATTGCGTGAGGTAGGCCTTTTCGTCGAAATAGTTCACCTCAAAAAGCGTGGTGGTGCCTTCGCACGCCGCCGGCGTGAAGATCGGCGTATCCACCAGCGTGAAGCCGCGGTCGTCGAGGAAGTCGCGCGCAGCCTTGATCACCTCGTGGCGGACGCCGAGCACCGCCCGCTGGCGCATCGAGCGCAACCAGAGGTGCCGGTGGTCCATGAGAAAATCGACGCCGTGCTCCTTAAGCGAGATAGGATAGGCGCGATCGGGCGGGACGCGCTGAAACACGTGAATGCCGGACACGTCAATTTCATGACCGCCCGGCGCGCGCTGGTCCTCGCGCACGCGTCCCTCGATGCGGAGCGATGATTCCTGCGTGAGCCCGCGCACGGTTTCAAAAACCTCGGCGGGCACAGCCGACTTCACCACCACGCCCTGGATCAATCCGGTGCCGTCGCGGACGATCGGAAACAAGAGCTTCCCGCTCTCGCGCAGGTTGTAGAGCCAGCCCTGGACGGATACGACCTCGCCCACGTGCCGGCCCAAATCGCGGATTTCAACAGTCGGCGCCGATTGATTTTCCATCGATGATCACTTCAGCCGTCGGTCAGTGGCAGCCACGGTCAATTCGCTGTTGATTGACCGTGGGACGCTGTTGCGATCGCCAAAACCCACGGTCCGGAAAGCACTGACCTCTGCGGCTCGTCAACCTGCAGCATTCATTTTGCGAATGACTTCCGGAATTCTCTCCATCTCGCCCGCCGGGGGCCCGTGGTCCTGAAGCTCCAGAAGGCCGGGGATGGAATCGCCGAGCGTATGCAATCCACCCATCGCGCCTTGCCAATCGATGGAGCCTTCGAACGGCATGAGATGATCGTCCTTCTCCTGCCGATTGTCGTGCAAGTGTACGGTGGCGACGAGCGGCTTCAAGAGGTCGAGCGACGGCCGAACTCCGCCAGTCAGATGCGCATGGCCCACATCGAAGCAGACTCTCATTTCCAGGCGCGTGTAATGGATAAATTGCAGAACGCGGTCCGGCGTGTTGAGGCCGCCCGTGGCGTTTTCGAGCAGCAGATCCACCCCTCGTTCTTTTCCGAAGATGCGAAGGTGCTCGAGCGAGGTAAAGCCGGCGTCAAACCTTCGCAAATCGTATTCGTCTTCGTGCCGCCCGAGGTGCACCACGAAGTAGCGGAAGCGCAGGTGTTCGGCTGCGTCCATGGCGCGCTTGGTTTCGTCCATGGATTCAATGCGCAGCCTTTTCTCTGTGTGGGAGAGCGAAAGGGCAGAGCCGGCCGACCGTCCGCCGTCGAGCCCGGAAAAAAGCGGCCCGTGGACCGAGTTCAGAGAGACGCGATTCGATTTGAACCATTCCGCCACGTCGCGCAGATGATTCGAGTCGCGGTAGTCCAGATGCTGGCGAGCCGCGAAAATCTCGAAGCGGTCGATTCCCGCCTGGTGAATCTGGTCGAGGATGTGCGGGGTGAGGCGTTGGTTGGCAAAACGGCGCGTCGAAAATCCGATTTCCATCAGTAGCCCACCGCCTGACCCTGGCCGCGCGGATCGGCGGCGCCAAAACGCCAGCCCGTTTTCGGATCGACTTCGATCGCTTCACATTCGCCGATGGCTCCCCGCTCGACGATGTGATAACCGGAGTAGCGCAGTTTCTCGATCGTATCGGCGGAAAAGCCGCCGCGCTCAAGCACCACGCGGTCCGGCGTCCACTGGTCGTGGAAGCGCGGTTCCATCACCGCTCGCAAAATGTCCATGTGGTAGACGAGCGAGTCGAGCGCGACCTCGAGCACGGTGTTGATGATGGTTCCACCGCCCGGCGAGCCCAGAATGAGACGAGGCTTGCCATTTTCAAGCACGATGGTGGGCGTCATCGAGGAGAGGGGCCGCTTGCGCGGAGCAACGGCATTTGCCTCGCTCTGAATCAAGCCGAACATGTTCGGCGTGCCCGGGCGGCTGGTGAAGTCGTCCATCTCATCGTTCATCAGGAAACCGGCGTGGTCGACGGTGACGCCGCTCCCGTAACCGTTGTTGAGCGTGTACGTGTTCGCGACCGCATCACCATCCGCATCGATCACGGAAAAATGCGTCGTATTGGAAGACTCGGCGCTCGCCTGTTCGGCGGGAGGTAGGGGCGCATCCGGTCTCGAGCTCAGAATCTGCTGGCGAAGAGTTGCGGCGTACGGCGTGCTGACCAGTCTTTTCACCGGCACGGAAACAAAATCGGCATCTCCCATGTAGCGCGCGCGATCGGCGTAGGCGCGCCGCTGCGCTTCGATGATCAGGTGCATCGAGGCGTAAGAATCCGGCTGGCCGAGGTCGAGCGGCTCGAGGATGTTCAGCATCTCGATCAAGGCGGTTCCTCCGGAGCTTGGCGGCGGATCGCTGAGGATCGTATAGCCGCGGAAATGGCCCTCGAGCGGCTGCCGCGTTATAGCGCGGTATTGCGCGAGGTCGGCGAGCGTGATTGCGCCGTCGAGCCGCCGCTCGGTGGCGGAGATATCGCGTGCGATCTCTCCCTGATAGAATCCAGCGGCGCCGCGCCGCGCGATTTCGCGGAGCGTACGCGCCAACTCAGGCTGGCGGAAAATCTCGCCAGGCTGGTACTCATTTCCGTCTCGAAGATAGATGCGGCGCGAATTCGAAAACTGCGTCAACAAGCTCTGATGACTGCGAAGAGATTTGCTCAACCAGTAGCTCACCGGGAAACCAGCGTCGGCAAGCCTAATTGCGGGCGCCATCACTCGCGCAAGGCCGAGCTTGCCGTACTTTTGCTCCGCCAGCGCCAGGCCCGCTACCGTCCCGGGCACACCGGAGGCACGAGCGCCCACAATGCTCGCGTTCGGGATGAGCCGGCCTTGCGCGTCCAGATACATGTTTCGCGACGCGGCGCCCGGCGCCTCCTCGCGATAATCGATCATCACCGACGCGCCATCGGCCATGCGGATCAGCATGAATCCGCCGCCGCCGAGGTTGCCCGCGAACGGATAGGTCACCGCGAGCGCGAACCCTACCGCGACCGCGGCGTCCACCGCGTTGCCGCCCTGGCGCAGAATGTCGACGCCGGCTTCGGAGGCGCGAGCTTCACTCGATACGACCATCCCGTGCCGGGCAGCCACCGGTTCGTAAGCACCGGCGAGCACCGAGAGCGCGCACATCACCAACAGTGCCGGCACGAGGAGCGCGAGTCGGGAGGATTTCGCGAGCGAACAGCGGTTGTCGGAGGAACTGTCTGGTTGGGCGTGCGTTGTGCGGCGCGCCTCGCGCTCAGTGCCTGAGTGCATTGATTTAATCAGCTCGCTCAGTGCGGATTATTCATGAACTTCGGTTGAAACACCAGGGGGCCGCCAACCGCGTCGTAACAGGATGCTCCAGAACTTTGTTACCTTGCCGCCGGACGGCGCGTTGGAACGCGTCGTCCGGGAGGCAGCTTGGCCCATCTTCGCTTCGCTTGGCGCCAGCTTGCAAGCCGGCGCCTCACGCGGCGGGGGTGACTTTCTTGCCGATTGCCACAGAGGCCGCGAAAATCCCCTCCACGCTCACGAGCCCTCCCAGCCGGTAGCGGCCGAGGCCGGCGAATCCGGCTGAGGCGAGGCAACCGCATTCCCGGCAAACAGGACGGCCGCCAAACTGGCAAGGCGTAATACGGGTCGCGAGGTCGGCCGATACACACGTGGTGACCCGCGAGAAAATGCACTCCTCCGGCGATTTCGGGGGGTGCAAAAAGCCTTCGAGCATCTGCCCCGACAGGTGCACTTTCGGAAACGACCCGCGCAACCGTGCGAGCTCGGCGATTGCGCGCGTCCGGTCGGCGGCCGTCAGCCTTTCTTCGGATTGCTCGCCTTCCTGGGGCGTGTACAGGCTGAACCAGATCTTCCGCGCCTCGGGCTGTTTCGACCAGAACGCGGTGAACTCCTCGAGATAGCCGAGCCGACGAATCTGCTGGCGCGTGACGGTACAGTGGATCAGAACTCGATGCCCGGCGATGTGCTTCAGAATCCGCTCGTAGGTGGCTGGCGCGCGCCGCTTATCGTGCTCGGCAGGGAGGCCGTCCACCGAGACCGCGAGGTGGAGGCTCTCGAGCTCGCTCCAGGCGGCGGGAATGGGCCGAACGGCGCTTGTGACCAACTGCACCTCGAGCCCCATGTCGTTCAGGATGGGAAGAATCGTGTTGAGCTCCCGGAATCGCACGAGCGGCTCGCCCCCGATAATGGAGAGATGAACGGGGCGCAGTTCACGCACGAGATCAAGCACGCCGTTGATGAGCGGCTCGCCCTTGAGGTCGCTCAGGTTCCGCAGCGAACCGATCCCCGCGAGGTGCTCCGAGTCGAAGGCGTAGCAGCCGGGGCAGCGCAACGGGCATTCGCGAGTAATTTCGATCGAAAGAAGCGGCTTGCGTCCCCGCAGAATTCCAGCCCACGCAGGAATCAGATCCTTCTTCGTCATGGAATCTACTCGTCTTTCCCGCTTCCAGCGCTCGATTGTCAGGTAGTGAACCGGCCCGGCCGCCGGCTGCCGTTCTTACGTGGCTCACCAGGGGACAAGGCCAACACGGGATATGAACTCATGCGGCGCCCGCTCCGCCGTGCAGCTCGCAGTTCCCGTGACGCCGCGGAGCCCGGCCCACTCCCATGCTAGTCCATCGCCTGCGGTGTGTCCAGAAATGGGCGTGAGCTGCTCCAAAAAGTCACGATGAGACCCCCCACCCGGCTCGCGGAATCTATCCTGAGTACCCGCCCGCCGGGTGGCGGGTCCATAGTGCCGAAAACTTTGCTTCAGCCCGCGAAGCGGGCGGAATAACGTAGCCCACGGCGCGAGCCGTGGGTAAGGCGAACCTCTTACGATCTCGTCCGCGCCTCTCGCCCGGCGCTTGCGCGGGGCGAGAGG
>JBOGKE010000083.1:0-14666 GCA_050745265.1 Terriglobia bacterium | reverse complement strand
GGGGCAAACCACCGGACGCGGCCGCATGGACCGGAAGCATCACGCTCAAGGTCAAGCCGTCAAGGACATCTACGTTTATCCGCTGGTGCGGAATATCCGCCAACAGCTGTGCGGTGAACTCACACGGTAAACAAATACCTTTATCCGTGGCGCGGGGCGGCCTTGCCTGCTGACCCCGTATGGTTCTATGCTCACTATATCTCCGGCGCGGCTAAAACTTGTCTGGCGCTCGGGTCATCACATTCATTGGGATTCCGGCGCGTTTGTCGGGCGGCGAGAGGGTTCTTGCCGGTTGCCTAGTCTCCTCAGAGTCGATAGAAAACCCGCGGGTGGATCTCGATGGAAGCGACGCTCCAATTTCTGCTGCGGCACGGCTCGTTGGTCCTCTTCGTCACTGTGTTTGCGGATCAGATTGGTTTGCCGTTCCCCTCGATTCCGTTTCTGATCGGTATGGGGGCGCTGGCGGGCAGGGGTCGGTTTCCGTTGCCCGCTGGAATTGCCGAGGCGGTGGCGGCCGCTTTGACGGCCGATGTCGTCTGGTACGAACTGGGCCGCAACAAAGGGCACGTTATCCTGAATCTTCTCTGTAAAATTTCTCTTGAGCCGGATTCGTGCGTGCGTCGTTCAGAGGAAAGATACGCCCGCTTTGGGGCCAAGTCTCTGGCATTGGTGAAGTTCGTTCCGGCCTTGAGCACCGCCACCGTTTCCATGGCAGGTTTGTTTGGGATGCGGTTATCCTATTTCCTGGCGTGGGACGGTTTAGGAGCGCTTCTCTGGGTGGGCGCCTACACGGCAGTGGGCCTCGTTTTCAGCAAGCAGCTTGAGCGCATAGCGGCCATGGCGTTGGAATTGGGATTTGGCTTGGCCGCGCTGCTGTTTGGCGCCTTAGCGGGCTACCTCGTTTACAAGTACTTGCAACGCCGGCGATTCATTCGCTCGCTCCGCATCGCGAGACTCACGCCCGAAGAGCTGATGGAGAAGCTTCGGCGGGGCGAACCTCTCGCGATTGTGGACTTGAGAAACAAGGTTGAATTCCAGGCCAATCCGGAAAAGCTTCCCGGGGCAATTCGCATGTCCCCTGACGAATTGCAGGAACGGGCCGGCGAAATCCCCCGCGACCGCGATGTGGTCCTCTACTGCACATGTCCCAACGAAGCCACCAGCGCCCGGGTGGCGTTGCTTCTGCGCTCGCGCGGGGTGAAGCGAGTGCGTCCGTTGGCTGGCGGCTATGACGGATGGCGCTCGCACCAGTTCCCACTGGAAGCTTGGCAGCCCGCGCCCGCCAAAGGACCCTCAGCCGGCGCGGCGGACAGTCCCACCGGCGGCGTCACGCGCGAGCTCGGTTGAGGCGCCGAACGGCTGGGGGCTTTGAGGTGGCAACGGCACTTTCTTGTTCTAAGAGAGGGCTCCCAGCGTGGAGACAAAATGTGGATCTGCTCTGCGCGATTTCATTTAAGGCGGCGAAAAGAGACTGGAACTGACGTCCTCCCGCCGTGCCGGTTTCAGCCACCTCCGCGGCAGCAAGGGGCCAGTGCGCCGGCGAACGCCTGGATACGCGTCTTCGCGGGAATGACGGGCTATGCGTCGCCGCTGAGCTGAGGGAACGTTCGAAGGCGGAAATCGCGTTCGCCCGAAAAAAGTGACGGAACGAAGCCTAGCAAGCCTTTGGAATCAACAGACCGTGGAATTCTGCCACACTTACCCAGTATCTGTCGTTAGTCGCAAACGTTACTTTCGTCTCATATTTCTCATCGGGCCGCCCGCCGTGCCGGATCAAATCCGGTGGGTTTCCCTCGAGATGCATAATCGCTACTGTCTCCGCCTGCGAGATAGGGCGCCGGCGACGGCACGCCCACCATTCCCGCAAGCTGCGATCTCAGGGGTAGTCCATCCCGAAAGCAGCCCTGTAGGTATTCAGAATCAGAATGGGTATGATATCCGTTGCGCACTAAGTGGTGATCGGGTCCTCTATGAACTCGGAGAAGACTGGCGCCCCGGCGCACGCCGGCCCCGCGCCGGTGAGTGGTCCGCTTAAGTTTCGCCTGAGAATGGCGAGTGATCCTCGCCTCCTGGCCGTCGTGCGCCGCACCGTCTCGGAGTTCGCCGCGGTCTCGGGCTTTGAGGATGACCAGTGCCGGGTCATCGCGATCGCCGTTGATGAGGCGCTATGCAACGTGATCCGGCACGCGTACAGGAATCGGTATGATCAGGAGATTGAGCTTTGCTGCCAGGCGCATTCAGACTGCATAGAGTTCACCGTGATCGACCGTGGCGAACCGGCGGACCTGTCGAGGGTCTGCGCTCGTCCCTTGGATGACGTCTCACTCGGCGGTCGCGGCACTCATCTGATCCGGCAGATCATGGACGAGGCCTGCTACGAACGAGTAGCCGAGGGAAACCGCCTACGCCTGAAGAAGTACCTCCACGGCGCCGGGAGGGAGGTTCGATCTCCCCTTAAGGACGTGAAGGGGACGACATGATGAGAACTGCGATCCGCGAGCGGCCTGGGACCACGATCGTCGATGTGACTGGCGACATTGATATGGGCACGTCGCCGAGTCTGCGCAAGACCCTGCTGGAATCGTTGAAAAAGATTCCTCGGCTGGTGGTGAATCTTCGCGAGGTTCAATACGTCGACAGCTCAGGCATCGCCTCGCTGGTGGAAGTGCTCAAGGAGGCACGCGACAAGAACAAGAGGCTGATTCTGCTTGGCCTGAATCCGGCCGTGCGTGAGGCTCTTCGGCTGACGCGACTGAATACTATATTTGAAATTCTCGAGACGGAAGAAGAGGCTTTGCAGGCCTGACGGCCCACGGCCCTGCCGGAACCTCGCTCTTGGTTTTCGACGCCGCTTCTGTTCTACATCAGGATCGGCCAAGGTTTTCGGAGCTGTTCACAATGAAGTCCGCAAGGATCTCGGCGTTGCCGGATCGCATGGGCATCGAAACGGTGAAGGGCCTGGCGTACGTTGGTGAGTTGGCCCGCCTGGCCGGCGAATCCGCTTACATTACGTTCGTGGGGCCGTTCCGCGGCCGACGCTTGCGCCCTGAGCGGGCTATTCACCAGGCCATGGCAGTGGGCGTCGGAGCTGTGCCCATAGTTTCTCTGATCAGCTTCTTTGTAGGCCTGATCATCGCGCTTCAAAGCGCCTACGAATTACAACGGCTGGGGGCGATTCAATTCGTGGCCGACGCGGTCGCGATCTCGATCGTGCGGGAGTTAGGTCCGCTCATTACCGCGATCCTCGTCATCGGTCGATCGGGCTCCGCGTTCGCAGCGGAAATCGGCACCATGGAAGTTACGGAAGAGGTGGATGCACTCGAGACGATGGCCATTCGTCCGGTTGCCTTCCTCGTGGCGCCGAAGTTTTTGGCCATGCTGGTGATGGTGCCGTGCCTCACGATTTGGGCTGATGTGATGGGCGTGGCGGGCGGATGCGTCTTCGGGATGGCGGGAGCCAATTTCACGCTCTTGTCCTACCTTCACGCCACGCGCGATGCCCTGGCCTTTCGCGATATCATCACCGGCTTGGTGAAAAGCGCTCTGTTCTCCCTGGTGATCACTGCCGTCGGCTGCAGGGAAGGTTTCTCCACGAGAGCCGGCGCTGAGGAAATCGGACGCTCCACCACGACGGCGGTCGTCAGATCGATCTTTCTGGTGATCATGGTTGATCTGGTGTTTACGGCTCTCTTCTACCTCACCAGTGTGGGTTAATCCGAACCGCGAGATGATTTCTCGCCATGGATGCGTCTGTGACTGAGGGCCCGATAATCTCCGTACAGAATCTCCGGGCGAGTTATGGCGAGCGCGAGATTCTGCACGGGATTAGCTTCGATGTGCGGCGCAGCGAGACCCTGGTGATTTTGGGGGGCTCGGGGTCGGGCAAGAGCACATTACTCAGGACGCTCGTCGGACTCCAGAAACCGAGCGGCGGAGACGTATGGATCAAGGGTCTGAACATCGCCCGGGCCTCGGCTCGGGAACTGGACGAGATTCGAAAGAAAATGGGAGTGTCTTTCCAGGGCGGGGCCCTTTTCGGTTCCATGACCGTGGGAGAGAATGTGGCGCTACCGTTGAGGGAGCACACTCATCTCGAGCCATCCACGATTGAGATCATGGTGCGGATCAAGCTGGAGCAGGTAGGGTTGGCGAGCTTCGAAGACTACATGCCCGCTCAATTAAGCGGCGGCATGCGAAAACGCGCCGCCGTGGCTCGCGCGCTCGCGATGGACCCCGAAATCCTCTTCTTCGACGAGCCCTCCGCCGGGCTCGACCCCATCATTGCAGCCGGCGTAGACCAGTTGATCCTTGAACTGAAGAAGGCTTACGCTATCTCGATGGTCGTGGTCACGCATGAACTGGCTAGCGCGTTCCTGATCGCGGATCGCATGCTTCTGATCGACCGCGGGAATCTCGTCATGGCCGGCACCAAAGAGGAACTTGCCGCCACTACCAACGCGCGCGTGCGTCAGTTCCTGGACCGCGTGCCGGAGCCGGAAGTCGAGGACGAGCTCAATTACCTGCAGATGCTGACCGAAGATAGGAAGAAAATACTCCCGTCGGAGGCTGTGGCCCGGCAAGCATCGCGCTGACTGCTGAAGCGCCTGCGACGTGTGGCGTTGAGACAAGGAGATCAGGTATGAATTCGCGGGACGAGGCGATGTGGGTGGGAGTATTCGTGCTGGTCGCCGCCGCTTTGCTGATCACTACGGTCCTCTCCATGGCGGGCGTCTTCAGTCGCGACAGTAATCCGCATCGGGCTTATTTCAAATTTGGTGGTGGTCTGGAGCCCGGGGCCGCCGTCCGGTTCGGAGGAATGAAGGCGGGCTCGGTGAAAAGGCTCCGCGTGGATCCTGCCGATTCGACCCGCATCGAGGTCGATTTCCGCGTGGCTCGCGCCATCCCGTTAAAGACGGATAGCGTGGCAACCATCACGAGCTTGGGCATCTTAGGCGACAACTACCTGGAATTGACCACCGGTACTCGAAACGCACCGCTTGCCCCACCCGGCAGCGTGGTGAAATCGGCTGAAGCTGTCTCGTTCAATGACCTCAGCGACATGGCCGGCGAGCTCCAGCCCATGGTGCAGCAAGTGCTGCAGAAGCTGAATCAGCGTCTCGACGACTTGCAGGTGACCATCGCTCGCACCAACGATCTGCTTAACGATCGCAATCGCGCCAATATCGGTGCGTCCCTGGCCAGCGTCAATGCGATGCTCGGCGAGGACCGGCCCAAACTATCTGCGACTCTGGACAATTTCCAGACGGCCAGCGCCAGGCTCGCGCCGCTGTTGAATAATCTGAAGACGACGGTGGCGCACGCTAACGATGCCTTGACGCACATCGATGGAATGGTGGTTGAGAACCGGCAGGGGCTGCGAGCCTCGATCACCGAGCTCCAGAAAACTCTCGTCACCGCGTCTTCGGTGATGGACCAACTCAACCAGACCCTGAACTACAACACCTACAACATCGACCAGACACTCGAGAACATCCGCGTCACAACCCAACAACTGCGAGAGCTGACCGAGACCGTGAAGCGCCGGCCCTATACTCTGATCCGTGGCTACAATCCCCCAGAACGCAAACCCGGTGAGAAATAGCGAGGAGCCCCAATCGTGATGCGTCGAATGGGACGTTTGATCCTCGTGTCGCTCGCGGCAATGCTCGTCGGCAGCTGCGGCGGCGGGCGTCCCATTCACTATTACACCGTGGAGCTTCCGCCGGCACCCGAGCCCTCCAAGACCCGGTATCCCGTTGCGCTGCTGGTTGGGCGAATTGACGCGCCTGAGATTCTGCAGGACGAACCCATCGTGTATCGTTCAGGGCCGAACGAGATCGGCACGTACGCGTATCATCAATGGGACGTACCGCCGGCGAAAATGGTAAGAGATCTGTTGATTCGCCGGCTTCGGGCCTCGGGCAAGTACCGGTCGGTGGATGAGCTTGGCAGCATCGCGGAAGGAGACTACGTGCTCGACGGCAAGCTCTACGACTTCGAAGAGGTTGACCGCGGCAGCATCGAAGCACTGGTGTCGATGGAGTTCGAGTTGTTCGACCGCAGGAACCGCAAGTCAGTTTGGACATACTCTTACTCGCAAAGCATCCCCGTGCAAGGCAAGGAAATCTCGGACGTGGTGTCGACGCTCAATCACAATCTAGATCGGGGCCTGAATGAGATGGCCTCCGGCCTCGATTCATACTTCTCCGAGAACGTCCACGGAAAGCCTTGAACCAGCAGCGGCCGGGTTTCATCAAACGTAGTAGGCAATGAAACGCCGATGAATGGGACGAGCACCCGCTTGGCATGCTTCGAACTCTGGGGAGGAAACCGCAGCGCGGATCACCCGGTCGAATTGCCCGGTCTCCTCGGGTGGGTCTTCTCGGCGCCCCTTTATTCTGGCTCGGGGGGCGGAGACGTACACTACTTCTCCGTTTGCAGCAAAGGCATGATCTCGCGGATCGCTGTGGCGGATGTGGCTGGCCACGGCCCTCAAGCAAGTTCGATGGCAGTCAAGTTGCGCCACGCGCTCAAGCACCACACCGACCACTGGGACCAGTCCGCATTGATGCAGGAATTGAATGAGGCCTTTCTGAGCGCTTCCTCGGACCACCAGTACGCCACGGCTGCAGTGCTTGGATTCTACCGCGAGACCGGAGAACTCCTGTTCAGCAGCGCCGGCCATCCTCCCCCTCTGTGGTACCGGGCATCCGAAAGATCGTGGCATCTGCTCGAGGATCGCACTCCGTTTGCGGTGGAAATTGAAGGGTTGCCGCTGGGCGTGATTCCGGGCACCGCTTACTCTCAGACGGGCGTGCAGGTCGGCTTGGGCGATATGCTGGTGCTTTACACGGACGGGATTACAGAAGCGATCGATTCTTCAAACAACGCGCTTGGGACCACCGGGCTCCTGGAAATAGCCAAAGATCTGGCAGCCCAGTCACCGGTTGAGGCGATCCAAGCCTTGGCTTCAAACATTCAGGCCTTTCGAGGTGACGCTCCCCGTCGCGACGACGACACGTTGGTCATACTCCAGCGCGTCGGTGCCAGCTACTGAGGTCATTTGCTGTAGCGGCGGTCTCCGATCGCCGGTTTTTTGGGCGCTCATAGATCGCCGCTACAGAAAGGGCCCTCACTACGATTTGTGATCCTCAAAGGCCCATTCCTGCTCTGGTCAGCATGAATGACCGCCTGCCGCTACGGTCATCCAGCCGCACGTGCCGCGCTTAGCCCGCTTGTGGTTGGGTCAGTGGTAACCGAACCTGGAACCGCGTGTCGTTCGGCTTCGACTCCGCGCGAATTGTGCCGTGGTGATTGCGAATGATACGGCAAGCGGTGTCAAGACCGAGGCCGGTACCCTCACCCACGCCCTTCGTCGTAAAAAAAGGATCGAAAATGCGCGGCAGGATTTCCGGCGGAATGCCTGCTCCGGTATCGCCGACCTCCACCAGAATACCGCCGGGCTCGGTGGCCGTTCGAATGCGCAATTCCCCCTTGTCTCCCATCGCGTCGAGGGCATTGTCGATCAGGTTCGTCCATACCTGGTTCAGTTCGCCGCCACGCGCGCAGATGCGCGGCAGGTCAGGCGCGTACTCGCGCACCACGGTTACGCCGCTCTTAAGCCGGTGGCCAAAAATCAGCAGCGTGTTATCGAGGCCACGGCGGACGTCAACCTCCTGGCTGGAGGTCTGATCCATGTAGGAGTACTCCTTGACGGCCGCCACAAGTTCGGAGATGCGGCGCGTGCTGTTGTCGATCTCACGCACGAGTCCGTAAATCGATAGGATCCTGGAGATCCTCGCGAGGGCCGGTCCCGTGACCGCGCTTCCAATCTCGGCCGCCAGCCCGTCCAACTCGGTGGGCTCAACGCATGACTCGGCCAAGATGGAGGCGATCTTCCAAGGTTCAGCCGTTCCCCGATCTTCCAGCCACCGGGTAAGCCGCTCTTCGCGATCGCTGACCACGAGTGGGTCGGACGAGGTGGCAGGCGCCCGGCGCGCGGCCTCCATTTCGAAGTGGGCAATCGCTTCTCTTTGCATGTTGGTGAGCGGATATTGCAACAGTCTGAGACTCGCGTCCCGCACTGCCTCGAGCGCCTCCAGCAATCCGCTCGCGGCTCGCCGCGCTGCGGAGGCCGGATTGTTCAGTTCGTGCGCCAGCCCGGCAGAGAGCTTGCCGAGCGCCATCAGCTTCTCGTGCTGCGTCTCCAAGCGCGTGGTCTCTCGGATGCGGTCCGACATGAGGGCCACTAGACGCTTCCCGAGCTCGGGCGCGCGGCTTAGCATTTGCGGAAAGTGATCCTTGTGCAACCGCAGTAGGTTGCTCGGCAGAACGGCGCGTCCGGTGCCTTGGGCACGAATCATACGTGAATAGGGAAGCAAACCTGTTACCTGGATCGCCCGCACCGAAAACGAGGGACCGTCGGGCGTGTCATTGCGCTGCCAGCGGAGTTCGCCCTCGATGAGGACGTAGAGGTACTCAATCGTGTCTCCCTGGCGCATGAATATTTCCCCCGCTTCCAGGCGAACTTCCTCGAATCGCTCTGCCAGCCAGGCAAGCTGATCGTCCGGGAGGTCAGCAAAGATATCAACGGCGCGTAGTTCGGTTACGATGCGGTGAATCACTTTGACTTGGAGGTTGGGTGGCATTGTCAGACCGTGCTTAAATACTGGTGTATAAACTGCACCGCGATCGAGCCCTCCCCTACGCTCGAAGCCACGCGCTTCACCGATCCGTGCCGCACGTCACCGGCCACGAAAACGCCCGGCACGCTTGTCTCGAGCAGCCAAGGATCGCGCCCGAGCCTCCAGTCTTTAGGAGGCTTCCCTTCCCGCAACAGATCGGCTCCGGACAGTATAAAACCTCGGTCGTCGCGCTCGACCACACCTGACAGCCAATCCGTTCTCGGCGCCGCTCCGATAAATATAAAAAGCGAATTAGTGTGTACCTGAGTCACTTCGCCACTTTCGGCGCAATGCACGGAAATCGCTTCAAGACGTTCCGCGCCGTGGACCTCCACGACTTCGCTGCGAGTCTCCATCTGGACGTTGCCGGTAGCCTGGAGTTGGTCGATCAGATACTGTGACATTGTAGCGGAAAGTGAGTCGCCCCGAACGAGCATTACGACCCGGCGCGCAAACTTGGAAAAATACATGGCGGCCTGCCCGGCCGAATTCGCGCCGCCCACGATATAGACGTCTTCGCCGCCGCACGCTTCACCCTCTGTCATCGCAGCACCATAATAAACGCCTGCTCCCTGCAACCTGACCATGCCGGGCACGTCGAGCTTGCGATAGGATACACCCGTGGCGATCACCATCGCCTTGCACCCGATTTCGGTTCCGTCTGCGAGCGACACCATTTTGGATGATTCTTCGATGGAGAGGCGGGTGGCCTCCTGCGGCGCGAGGATTTCCACGCCGAAACGGCGCGCCTGCGTCACCGCACGACGCGCCAAGTCGCCCCCACTCAACCCCGAGGGAAATCCCAGATAATTCTCGATGCGAGAGCTCATGCCGGCTTGGCCGCCGGGCGCCTCCCGCTCTACCATGACCGTGCGCAAGCCCTCCGATGCACCGTACACCGCCGCCGCCAATCCCGCCGGTCCGCCACCGACGATCAGCAGATCGTAGAATGCTGTTCCGGCGCGTGTTCTCAAGCCTAGCTTCGCCGCCATCTCCCCGGGTGACGGGTTCGAGAGAGTCTCGCCTTCTGGAAATATGACCAGAGGCAGGTTTGAGGGATCAAGAGCTGTCCCAGCCAATTCACGGAGTTGGGCCTCATTTCCGCCGATCTCGAGGTCGACCCAACGATACGGCACCTGCGACCGCGCCAGAAAGTCGCGCACTTCGTGCGAGCGCGCGGACCAGCGGTGGCCAAGCACAGTAATGCCTTCGAGCGGCGGACGGAACGAGGCTTGCCAATCGTCGAGCAGGTCGTCAAGCACCGGATAAAGCTGCTCTTCGGGCGGGTCCCAAGGCTTGAGAAGGTAATGGTGGATTTTAGCCTGATTGATGGCCTGAATGGCCGCCTCGGTATCTGCGTAAGCCGTGAGCAGCACGCGACGGGCGCCCGGGTAAAGGTCAATGGTCCGGCCGAGGAACTCGACACCGGTCATCTGCGGCATGCGCTGGTCTGCTAGCAGTAGGCTGACCGCGTCATTGCGCTTCTTGAGCGCCCGCAACGCGGCAAGCGCAGCGGTTCCTGAGTCGGCGCGCAAGACGCGATAGGGCTCAGCATAGCGCCGCCGCAGGTCGCGCTCGACCGCGCGTAGCACCTCCGGGTCATCATCGACGGCAAATAGGATCGGTTTCGTCATTGCGCTCTGATTTGATGAAACTGGAGGCTCGCCGGTTCAGAATCCCCTGCGGTTCCGAAATTGTGTGTGAACGCCTCCTCGCTGAATTGTCGCTGCCGCACTATTCATAGCGGAGGGCGGTCATCGGGTCCACGTTCATCGCGCGTCGCGCCGGCAGATAGCAGGCGAGCAGCGTCACCACGATCAACAGCAATGCCAAGCTGATGTAAGTGACGGGATCTGTCGGACCTATCCCATAGAGGAGGCTCGAAAGCACGCGACTCACTGCAAAGGCCAAGGCCAATCCGATGATCACTCCAACGTATTTGTTTACCGTGTGAGTTCACCGCACAGCTGTTGGCGGATATTCCGCACCAGCGGATAAACGTAGATGTCCTTGACGGCTTGACCTTGAGCGTGATGGCAAAGTGGCTGGCCTCACGTCGCCTGCGCAACTAGCAAACCCGTTCTCGACAATTGCTTGTTGGCCCAATTGTCCGGACGTTCATTTCCTGAAGGCGAAAAGCAGGATATGCAACACCGGGGTCTGCGGATCTACGAGACTTTTGTTGTGAGGGAGCTTCCGGGCCGGATTTGATCGATCGGACAACCCGTTTGATAAGCGAGCACCATTCGCAAGCTGTACATTAATTCTCTTTCATTCCACCTGCCCGGAGTCTTTGCAGCCTTGCCAAAGTTGAACGCCACCGCGGTTTTCACATACTCTCCAACGGTTTCTCATCCGTGCGGAAACCGAATCGCAAGTGGGTTCAGCACAAAACCCAGAAGCATGATCCACAGCGCGAACTCACGAACTACCGCCGCGAGTCGGTTCCCACTCCCGGATCCATAAGAAAGATGGATAGATCGCAGGCTAAACAGTGGGACCATATCAATTGTCTGGCCCGCGCTATGGAATCATGAGAGTGTCACTTCTCCTGCGACTTCAACGCCGAGCGCAGCTTGTCGGCGAGTGGGCCGAGGCCCTCGGCGGGAGGAGCATTGCGCTCCGTCCACTCGCGCACTTCCTCCGCCTCGCGCGCTTCCATGACTGCCTTCGCGCTCAGGCGGATGCGCCGGCCTGACGGATCGATTTCCAGCACGATGACCTCGACGTCGGCCCCGACCGGAAAGGCTCGCCGGAGATCGCCTTCCTTCGCGATGCCGGTTTCGCTCAACGGGATGACACCGGTACGCCCCGGGGCCAGGAAGACGAACACACCGAATTTCTCGTGCCGGTCGACCTTTCCCGTCAGGCGCGCGCCAGGAACAATGCCGGGCTCGGCTCCCGTTGCCCCGGCAGCCCGCCCCCAGGCTTCTGGAACCCGCGCCACCCCGATCCGTTTCTGCTCGGGGTCGATGGTGAGAATCTCGAATCTGGCCATCATCCCGGGAGCGACTTGAGTCGCCCAGCCTTCCGCTCGTCCGGTGGGCTCGAAGGTGGAAGCATGGGCCAGCGCCTCAATGCCCGGCTCGAGCTCCACGAACGCCCCGAAGGGCGCGACGCGCGTGACGCGGCCTGGCCGCACTTGGCCTACTTTGTACATCTCGGGCACTCTCGACCACGGGTCGGCGGAGAGCTGCTTCAACCCGAGTGAGATCTTCTGCTTTTCCTCGTCCACGCGCAGGACCTTGACCGTGATCTCGTCGCCCGCTTTGACGATCTCCGCAGGGTCCGCCACGCGGGACCACGCCATCTCGGACACGTGGAGTAGCCCCTGGACACCGGCGCCGAGATCGACGAACGCGCCGAACTCGCGGACGGAGGTAACACGGCCGGCCATGACTGCGCCGGGAACAACCTTCTCGCGGACCTTACCGGCATTGGCCCGCTGCTCGTCTTCGAGGAGCGCGCGACGGCTGACGACGATGTTCGAGCCGCCTTGAGTATAGTCAATGATGCGGAATGGGTAGACTTGCCCTGCGTGAGCCGACGGGTTTGCGCCGCGGAGGTCGATCTGGGAAATCGGACAGAACGCGCGACGCCCGCCGACGCGCACCTCGTATCCGCCCTTCACCTCTCGTTCGACCTTTCCTTCCACCGGCAGGCTGCTTTGGAAAGCAGCTTCGAACTGCCGTTCGCTAGCGGCTGCTCCAGCCAGCTTGCGGGAGAGCGTTAGTCCGCGTGAAGTCGACACCACGATCGCCTGAATCATTTCGCCCACTGCGACTTCGAACTCGCCCTCGGCGTTCTTCACTTCAGCGATATCCATTATCGCCTCACCCTTGCGGCCAACATCGACTAATGCCCCTTCCGGGCCGATGGCAACGATCCTGCCCTCGACGAGTTCGCCTTCCTCGAGGCGCTTGGCCTGGGCCGACGCCTCGAACATGGCAGCAAAATCTTCAGACTGATCACTCACAGCACGCTCCTCGTCATGATTGCGATTCGCCCGCCGGCACCCATTTCCTCGCGCGCGCACGAACGGACAAGAACGATTGTATCAGCAGGGCCAAATTATAAGATGACCGAATGCGACCGCCCGCCACAGCGAGCAAATTGGTTCCGGAGCTGCATTCGACTGCAGCCGGGGCGAGTGTTTTCGGGAGCAAGCCTTGGGCTGCGGGCGGGCAGTGATGCATTTCCTATATTCGGCGTTGTATCCGAACGCCGTCCGGTGTAAACTCTGGCTCGGTTCTTTCGGAGCAAAAATCTACAAGCTGTTTCAAAACGTCGGATCATAGACGTGGAGTAGCGGCGGGTTGATCCCACCACCCAAGATGGCGGCGTAAAGGCGCCTCTACCGCGCCTCCGATGGTGGGCATGGGGTTTTGAAACAGCTTGTAGAAAATTCTAATCCAGGGGTCCGTGCGGAGAACCTAGGTCCGGCGATGAAACGCCTGGAAACGCAGCGAGGCTGGACGCTGCTCCGCTGGCTTGGCGCCTTAACAGCGGAATGTGCCGGCATTGCGAAGGCCAGCACCCACCGCAGGCGCGAGAACCACACGAAAGGATCGCGTATGGCTTCCGCATTCGCTTTCACACAAGATGCCGAGACGAGTTTCCCTCCGCTCGGCAAGAACCTCAAAGTGCTTCTGGTCTGGCCCAGGATCCCCAATTCATTCTGGACGTTTACCGGAATGATGGAACTTCTGCCGGAGAAAGTTGTCATGCCGCCACTGGGGCTGGTAACAGTAGCGGCGCTGTGTCCGGAGAGCTGGACGCTCCGGCTGGTAGACCAAGGCATCGAGGAACTTACAGACGAGGACATCCTCTGGTCCGATCTCGTGATGCTCAGCGCCATGACGGTGCAACGCGACGGGCTCCGGGAAGTCCTGGCGCGCGCGCGATGCCTCGGTCGGCGGACGATCGTGGGCGGGCCGTATGCCAGTGGCGAGCCTGCTCGCATGCTGGCCCTCGCCGATCACGTCGTGGTGGGCGAACCCGACGAAGTGTTTGGTGAAATTGCCCAAGACCTCGAGGAAGGCACAGCGCGCCAGCTCTATGAAGTTGCCGACAAGCCGGACGTCACCCGAACTCCGGCGCCGCGCTTCGATCTGCTGAAACTGAATTGCTACGCTTCGATGTCAGTTCAGTTTTCCCGCGGCTGTCCCTTCCAGTGCGAATTCTGTGACATCATTGTCCTTTATGGGCGCAAGCCGCGCACCAAGCTCCCCGCGCAGATGCTGGCCGAGCTCGACACGCTGCTCAGCTTGGGCTGGCGGAAGCAAGTCTTCATGGTGGACGACAACTTTATCGGTAACCATACCCGCGCCCTCGAACTCTGCGTGGAACTCGAGAAGTGGCAACAGGCGCGAGGTTATCCCCTCATGTTCTATACCGAGGCTTCGATGGACCTGGCGCGCAAGTCCGCCCTCATGGAGGCGATGGTGCGCGCCAACTTCTTCTACGTCTTCCTGGGCATCGAAAGCCCTTCCAAAGAGTCCCTCCAGGAAGTGAAGAAGCTGCAGAACCTGGCGATGGACCCGGTGAGTTCGATTGACGCAATTCATAAAAAGGGGCTCTGGGTTACCGGCGGCTTCATCGTAGGCTTCGATTCGGACACGGAAGGGACCTTCGAGCAACAGGTGGAATTCATCGAGCGCACGGCGATTCCCTGGGCGCTCATCAACTTTCTGCACGCGCTACCGCGCACGGCGCTTTACGACCGCATGCAGCACGAAGGACGCATCCTGGAATCGCGCGGCAGCAGCAGTGACGGCACGCCGCCCAATTTCCGTACCCTTATGGACGCGGAGGTTCTGCTGAGGGGATTCGGCAGCACCGTGGCGGCGATCTACGATCCAGAAACATTCTACGCCCGCGCTTGGCGCTCTCTCCAGAGCTGGGAGTCAAAGCGTTGTCAGCACCCTGCGCAGCAGCCCACGGCTCCAGCTATGGCGGGGATTCTGGCGCGCTCAATCTGGC
>JBOGKE010000082.1:0-18781 GCA_050745265.1 Terriglobia bacterium | reverse complement strand
CCGGCGGCGTTGAAATAGCGAAACGCGACCCAACGCAGCCCATAAGCGTTCCCATACCAGTGGAGAGCTCGCTCGATTGCGAGCTTGGATTCTCCGTAGGGATTCACGGGGCGCTGAGGGTGCTCCTCAGGCATCGGCACGGCTTCGGGATCGCCGTAAGTCGCGGCGCTCGAGGAGAAAATGATCAGCTTGACGCCGCACTCCAGCATTGCATCGAGCAACGCCAGCGTGTTTGCCACGTTGTTGCGGTAAAAGGCCGCCGGATTGCGAACCGATTCTCCCACGGAAGCACTCGCGGCAAAATGGAACACGACGCCGATTTCGTGCCGGGCGAGCGTTTTTCGCAACAGGTCGCGATCGCCAAAATCGCCTTCGATGAATTCTCCCCAGCGGACGGCGTTCCGAAAGCCTGTCGAAAGGTCATCGAGAACGACCGGATCGTAACCCCGGCGCGAAAGCGCCTTGGCCGTTTGGCTGCCGATATATCCAGCGCCACCTGTGACCAGAACCTTCATACATTGATTCCAGGGAGCGACGCGCTGAGGAATTCGCCTCTGCACGGGCTGGCGCAGGGGTGGTTTGCATCCTGCCGCTGTTGACTCGCCGGCGCTCCGCCGGCTGGAAATTTCGGTGATCTGGCGGACTACGCGTGGTCGTGGGAGCCGCCGAGGCCGTCCGATGCCTGGCCGTATCCGTAACCGTAGCCGTAATTGCCGCCGGCATAGGCGTAACCGCCGTCGCGGTGCAGATCGACGTCGTTCAGAGCGACCCCGAGGATGCGGGAGTTGGCGCTATAGAGCAGCGAACGCGCCCGGCGGACCACGTCAAACGGAGTCGAATGCGCTCGGGTCACCAGAATCGCCGCGTCCGTGAGCGTCGCGATGATGCGGCTGTCCGCCACACTCAAGATCGGGGGAGAGTCGACTAGGACGAACTCAAACTGCCCGCGCAATTTCCTGAGCAGATCGCCGGTCATGTGCGATGAAAGAATTTCGGCAGGATTGGGGGGGATCGGGCCGCAGGGAATCACGCTCAGGTTCGCCACGCCGGGCACGGGCAGGATCGCGTCCTCCAGCTTCACATGCCCGGTAAGGCATTGCACGAAGCCGGGCTTGTTGTCCACGCCTGCCGAGCGGTGAAGCGCCGGCCGGCGCATGTCGCAATCAACCACCAGGATGCTGGCGTTGAGGCTTGCCAGCGTGGCGCCCAGATTAAGCGCGGTTGTCGTCTTTCCCTCGCTGGGCAGCGCGCTCGTAATTAAGATCAGTTTCGGGACCGGGCTGGCGGACAATAGAATCGAAGTGCGAAGCGATCGGAAAGCCTCGGCAGCTTCGGGCGCAGTCTGCACCGCCGGCGCGTGGTGTCCGTTGCCGCCCACGTGAACGGGCAGCAGCCTCCCGTCATCCGCGCCTTCCAACTCCTCGGCGTGCGCTCCGTGGCCGTTCAGGGAGAACTTCGGCAGGATGCCCAGAGAAGGCAGCCGCAGCAGACGCTCCACATCGTCGGCGGTCTTCAGCGTTTTGTCGAGGTACTCAAGGAAAAAAGCGAGCCCCACGCCGAGGCCCAGACCCAGAATGAATCCCAAAGCCAGATTGAGTTTGATGCGCGGACGCACGGGAGCCTTCGGCAGGATGGACGAGTCCACAATCCGTATGTTCGTTGCATTCATCCCAGCGGCCACCTGCGCCTCCTTCATACGCTGGAGCAAACCCTGGTAAAGCTCGCGATTCGAATCCACAGTGCGCTTGAGGATGTTGTAGTGGACCGATTTTTGCGCCAGATCATTCATCAAATTCTTCTGCTGATCGATAGCCTTGGCGAGATACGCGACGTTGTGCTGGGCGGAGTTGTATTCATCGACGATGTTCTGAATCACCTTCAGTTTTTCCCTGTCGGTCTGCTGCTTGAGGCTCTTCATTTCCCTCTGCAGCTCGCGGGCTTTCGGGTAATTCGGCTTCACCCAGGTCGTCTGGTCCATGTACTGGTCCTTCAGACTAACCATCTTTTCTTCCAACGACTGAATGAGGCTGTTGTTGAACACCGCCGGAAGGTCCTCCACCTTTCCTTTCTGGACCAGGCTGTAAGCGCCCTCCTTGGTAAACATGACGCCTTGCGCGGCGGAGTACTCGGTCAAGAGCTGCTGCATCCGAGCCTGGGCCAGCGTCTGCTGGTCGGTGATGTAGAGGATCCCATGGGACTGGGCGTAAGCCTGCAGCGCCATTTCCGACTGCTCGAGATCGGCCTTCAATCCCACCAGTTTGGTCGAAAGCCAGTTTGAAGCATCCGTGGTCGTCTGCCACTTGAGGTTAAGATTTTCCGCCATGTAATCCCGGGCAATCTGGTTCGCAACCCGCTCCGCCGTTTCCTGGCTGGTTGAATCGAACGAGACGTCAACCAGATTGCTGCGGGTGATCGGCTTGATGCCGATCTCGCTTTCGGTGTGAAGAACGCTGTTGCGGAAGTAGTCCGCCGACATGTCCGGATTGCTGTCGGATTTGGAAGGGGGCGTTCCCGGGGCGCTTCGGATCAGCCCAAAAAGAAAGCTGGAGCGATAAAACTCGGGTACTCGGTACAACTGCAAGTCCCGAACCACCATCTCGGCGAGTGTCCGGCTCTTCAGGATCTTGTACTGGGTCTCGAGATACGCGTCGACGTCAACGGGATTGCTAACGACTTCCTTGAAGTTCACCACCTGGGGCGCTTCCGGGTCAATTTCGAGCAGCACCTCTCCCTGGTAAACCGGGGTTTCCTTGAGCGTGCCAATCGCGATCGTCGTGAAGATGACGATCAGGCACGCAAGAACCAGCCAGCGCCTCTTGCGAACGATGGCCCAGTAGTCGAGAAGGTGCGGCACCTCCTCCGGAGAGATATCCACGATCGGCTGAGCATCAAGAGCTTGCGAGGTCTGCCGTGCGAGCGCTTCGATCGGAATCGATCCTTGCTGCCGCTCCAACTCGTGCATAAGACTCCCTTCTCGCTGGTGAGTGACAGGGTGGCTAAAAGGTTCGATCGGCGAACGAACGCCCTGGATTCCCGCGATCGCGGGATGAACGCCAATGCCCGTTCAACTCTGCCGTACTGCGCTTACAGACCTCGCCAAATAATCAGGCCGCTCAGCGTTCCCATCACCGTGCCCAGTCCCTCGTTCTGAAGCGACTTGATCGTGCTGCCGGGCACAACAAGCATGTCGTTGGCCGTGAGCGTAGGATCCTTGGCTTTGCCTTTCATGACCTTGCCAAGATTGATACGATTCACCTGCCGCGTTCCATTCGGCAGCGTATGAATGATCTCATCGCTCCGGGTGTTCGATCCTGGACCGAACCCTCCGGCGAGCGACAGCGCCTGCAACGCGGTGAGGCTGTCGACATCTTCCAGCGTAAAACCGCCCGCCTTCAGCACGTCTCCCACCACGTAAACGATTCCCGCCTTGCTAACCGTCACGGTATCGAACGGTTCCACCAGAATATTCATCGCCGTGTCGTGGGAGTACATCAGCCGGCCGAGATCGACCTTCACCTGATCGGGTGCGAGACTTTGAATTCCATCCGTCGGTCTGAGACCAGAAAATCCGCGCTTCCGCGTGATGTAAGCCCATCGTCCCGCCGGCGCACCCCCTTGCATGTTCCCTGCCGCCGTACCGGGCATGTTGACGCCGCCCGCCATCGCAATCACCTGAATCAGGCTGCGCGGGCCCGGCAATTGGTAAACTCCGGGTCGCGCAACAGCGCCCACCACCGAGACCGGAGTCGAGTGATACTGTTTGACGAAGATCGTCACATGAGGATCTTCGAGGTAAGTCTTCCCCCACTCCGTCTGCAGTTCGGCGCGCAATTGCGAAGTCGTCAGTCCGGCGGCCTTGACGCGCCCGAGGAGCTTCACCCAAATGCTTCCGTCGTTTTCTACGCGGACCGTCTCGGTCATTTCCGGGAGATTGAAGACCGTAATCGTTAGCACGTCCTCCGGTCCCAGAGCGTAGTCGGCGCCGATCGCTCCCCCGCCCTCCATCACCGTATCGCCGTTCGGACCGTTCGGCTCCGTTGCGGCGACTCCAGCGCCCGCATCGCCAGAGCCTTGCGAGGGTTCCTGGCCGCTGAGGGCGCGCGCCGCCAGCAGGCAAAACACCGCCAGAACCGCAAGTACACATGCGCGCCTAAGATGTAGCTTCATAACTCCCCCGGGGAAAGGTCAACAGGATAAATTAACGCACTCGACAGCGCCTATGCACCCAAAGGCGCCGCGAGGAGAGCCAGTTCGCAAAAAGCAGATTCCAAAGCTCCGCACCAGAATCCGGCCGGCTGAAGCCGGAACACCCTTCAAATGCTTCGCGGATGTGAAAACAGGGGCCGCCAATTCGGATGGAAATCCTCTGGTGATTCAACAGGGAATATTAAACCTGTAAACTATTGAACTTAAATGAGAGCTCGCTCATTGTCAAGCGTTTCCGGGCTAGCGACTTTTCCGACTAGCTTTCGGCACTCGCGGAGAAAGGCCGAGTAATGGAATGGCTGGTAGCTTTGTCGGCGGTGGAAACGCCGTCCTCCTGGTGCTGCCGCTTCTCCGCCTGCGGCAAAAAAAGCCGCAGAGAGAATGTGGTCAGTTCGCGGGGCCGGCCGGAACCTCCTGCAGCGCCGTTTCACGTCCGCAGCAATAGCAATGGCCCGGCTGGACGTAGGTGATGTTGCACACGTTACAGTAGTATTCGATTTTATAAAGTTTCCCGTTCCGCACCGCGTAGACCCGGGAAACGACGAACGCCCCGCCACCGCCAGTCGTGCCTTGAAGCTGGAGTTCCTGGTTCGCCAGTCGCTTGTCCTCGAGCACGTGCAGCAGATACGGCGACTGCCCTTGCAGGATGTACTCACGCTGGCCGGCGCGCAAAATCGGGCCCTTGCCTGCCTTAGTCCCGAGCACGCCGCGAATCGTCATGCCGCCGCTCGAAGTTTTCGCACGCGCTGACAATTGGCCGCTCGCGAGGCACCAAGGAGCTAAGGCGAGCAAAAAGGCGCAGGCGACAGCGGCGCGCCAAGCGCGTAACGGCGGGCCGCGCCCTTCGTCCGTTCTGAGCCGATGAAACTTCTGAGAGATTTGCACCGAAAGCATCACCGCTCCTCTCCCGCCCTCCTTTTTTCTCCAGCATCCCAATGGGAGCGAGCTCCTCAGGCACGCCCGCTGCGCCAACCCGCTCAATCAGCCCTGATACTGGCCCACCAGAACCACTGCGAACGGCAACTGCTGGTCCTGCCCGGGCGCCGCTTTGACGTCCAGTTTCACGTCGAGAGCCCAGTTTCCCTGGTCGTCCTGAGCGGCGGAAGGGAATGTCGCGCCTTGCGCGGGCGGGTCGAGCATCAACACGGCCGGATGCCCGGTTCCCGTCGCAAGCCGGCTTTCCTTGACCACCGCATTGAAGCTGAGATTGCTGGACGGGCTCGAATCGTCAGCTACGGGCACCAGCAGCAGAAAATCGCGGTACGAGCTCACGCCCATGTGGTTTCCGTCCTGAGGAATCAGCGCGTATCTCAGCGTGTAGTAACCCGGCTTGATGGCTTGGCCGCGGTAGTCCTTCGCCGCCGCCGGAAAATCGATGAGGCCCACGAATTCACCCATGCTCAGCCCGCCGTAGAGGACGTCCGACGAGCCTCCGGAATTCGCCTGCTCAGGAATTCCCTTGCGCCACCAGATTTCGCACAGCGGCGCCCCTTGAGCGCTTCCAAATTGAGTCCCCTGCGCCTCAACGAGCCCCTGCATCGAAGCGGGAGCGGCGGTTGGAGCGCCCGTGCTCGTCACCTTATACGCGCCCTGCCCCCACGCGCAAACGACCGACAAAAACAAGCTGAACGCTGTTGCGGCGATTTGACTTCTTAACATTGCGGCATCCTCGGCTGTGAGATGAGTTCGCGCTACCGGGGTTGGATATGCGTTGCAGGTACTGAGACAAAAGCCACGACGAGACCCCTCACCCCGCTCGCGGAGTTGATGCCGAGCGCAAGCGAGCGGCACGCCAGCCTCTCCCACGCGAGAGGGTGGCCGACAGTGGGGGGCGGGTGAGGGGTCATTTTAATACCCTGCGGTGTCTCGACGGGTCGGGACATGACAACTCCTCAGAACGACACGTTCCGAGGTTTTTCCGCAGTCTGCTAAAGCCGGAACGTTGCGATATAGGCGCTCCGCGAGTCGCGATGATTCCACTCGACCCCGAGTCCGCTGCCGTTAAACGCCTCATCGACGGTGTACGCCGGCATCGCGCCCGAAACCTTCGTGAGCGGAGGATAGTAGCGAACCTCGTTGCCGCAAATGCTGTCTCCCGCGCACAGGCTGCGCGTCTCAATCCGGGCCAGGTTCCCCGCCACCACCGTGACGACGCCGTGGTTCATCCCATTGCCGAATTCCATGCTGATCGGGGCGCGATCAACGCGGACGACGTGCTTCACCAGCGGTCCGCCCATCGCTTGAACGAATGAGACGAGCGCCGCGCTCTGCGCCGCGCTGGCCCGCTGATCGACGATCACGATGGCCTTCGCCGGGTAGGGGTTGTGATAGGGATCGCCCAAATTGTCCTTCGCGCTCACCACCGCGAGCACGCTGAGTCCGCTCACCTGCGTTCCGCGCCACGCGCCTTGGTTGATTTTCCAAGCTAAAATCGCCCTGCGGCCCGCCACTCCGACTTCCGAGTTCGCAAAGCAAGGTCCCGTGTAGACGTCCGCCGTCCGAACCTCAACGTAATTGCCCTGCATCGCCGCGCCCGATGGAACAACACCCAGGAACATAACGAGACTCGCGACGGCCGCGCTCACCAGCAGTTTCTTCATTAGCCTTTACCTCCTTCAACGTTTCCCTCCGCCACCATAGGCAATTCTACCGCTCGCGCTGGCTTTATTCAACGCGTCCGGCTCAAATAAAGCCCAAATAATGAAACGGGGTGGACAGAAAGAGGGCGGCCGTTCTGGCACAGTGCGGCTGAAACCGCGCACGCGCAAGGAGATTTTCGCAATTCCGGGATCTTCGGATTGCCCTGCGTTCTCCGTGATCTCTGTGGTAACTATTTTCACCACAGAGATCGCGGAGAATTTGCTGCCAGAAGAACGTCAGCAATACGCGGATTATCAAACGCCGCGGGTTATCGGACAACGCGCCGAGCAGGGCGATACACTTGCTACTCAGCCCTCAAGCGCACCACGCAGAATTCATCCGGCGCGAGGTGCTCGCGCAAGAGCGTGTCCTCGTTTTCCACGCGCCATGGTACGGACTGGCGGCGGATCAGGTCGCGCGCCTCGGTCGCCCGCCACGGAAGGCGAATCGAAACGGTGGCGTCAGCGGCACCGCTCCCGTGATTGAAGATGAAAACGAGCTGCTCGCGAGCGCTGACGAGCCGCCGCACTTCGACCTCATCCGTCCCGGCGCCGGAAACCCTGACCTCCGGCGTCACGCCCGCGGCAGCGGCGAACGAGAGCAGAAGCTGCCTCAGGGCCGGATCGTGCTTTTGTTGATAGGCGAGACCCGCGAACGAGCCGATGAGGAAAGTCTTCCCGCGCTCGTAACTGTTCTCGATGAGGCTCGGCGCGCCATCGGAGAAGCGCGCGAGCACCTGCGCGCCGTTCGCGGGATCGAGGTCCTCCTCAAACGCCGCAACAGGAATCGAATCCCCGCGCTTTACGCCGGGCAGGCCGGCTGCGGGCTGAATGATCAAACGCGGCTGGGGTTCGGGCCGGATCAGCTTCTCGCGCGCGCCGAAAACCTGATCCAGCCCAAACCCCGGAATCACGGGGCTTGCATAGCCCCGCGCGTTATTCCAGGCAAGCCGAGCCTCGGCCACCGCGACGCCGCCTCCGGCAATGTAATGCTGCACCGCTTCCGCCACGCGCTTCGAGAGCATCACCGCATAAGGCAGGAAAACAATTTTGTACGCGCTCAGGCCGCCGGCGCGCGTAACGTCCGGATCGACGAAATCGACGGGAATCTGCTTCTCGGCGAAAGCGCGGTAAATTCCCATCAGCGAATCCCGCTCCGCGTTACCGAGCGAAGCGAGCGACGGCTCCGTGCCACCCACCATGTAAGACAGCCGGTCGTAGACGATCGCCACCTGAGCGGCGGCGGGCTGCGCGTCATTGATCTCCGCCGCTTGTTCGGCGATTTCGCGCGCCGCGTCGCCGGCCGCTCGCGCGCGATCGGTGAGCGCGCCATTCAGGTGGATCAACCCGTACCCGCCCGACTCATATCCCGAGCTCATGGGATACCAGGCGTAGACGGCGATTTCGCGCGCGCCGTGCGAGATCGACTGCCACATCCAGTACTGCTCGTCATGGGGCGTCACGGGCGCGGCAATGCGCATCCCGGTCACGCCCTGGCCGGCCTGAAGCTCGCCAATCCAGAACCCTTTGCCGGCGCTATGCCCGGCAGAGCGCGTGAAATCGAGGCCCGCGCCGAGCAGCCAGTAAGGCCACGGCCGCGTGGACGCGGCGTGCTTGGGATAAAGCGATGTGCCAAAGAAATCGGCGGCGGCGGACATTTTGAAGTCGTCGGGCTCGCCATAACCATCTGTGGGCGACGTGAAAAGCGCCGGGACGGCCGCGTGGCTCGTGATCGGGTGCGCGTGATCCGCGCTGCGGACCGCGTCCACGCGGGTTCGCAAATCACCTGCCAGCTTGTCGTCGATAAAAGCGCGCCAGTCAAGATAGTCCGTGTAGGAGAGAATGGTGGAGAATCGCGGCGGCGCGACTTGGCCCCAGGCGGTAAATCCGCGATACCAGGCGGCGTTCAGCGCAGCGAGAGTTTTATATTTCCGGCGCAGCCACTCGCGGAATCGCTGCTGGCTGTAGCGGCAGTAGCAGAACTCGGGACTTTTCAAATAGGAGAAATCGGCCCAGTTGACCACGTGCGGCTCGCTCCACACGTCCCACCCGTAGAGGGCGGGGAACCGGTTCGCATCGCGCGAGAGCGTCTCGATAAAGCGGACGATTTCGGCGCGCAGCGCGGGATCGTCGATGCAAAAGCCCGGCGCCGCCTGCGAGTCGATGACGGCGCCGCTGCGGTCGACGAAGCGAGCGCCGGAAAAACGCGCTCCCACCCAGTCCGGAGCGGAATCGGTATAGATCTGAACGATCACGCGCAGGCCGCGCTCGCCGGCCAGCTTCATCAGCAGGTTCAGATTGTCGAAATCAAAGACGCCGGGTCGCGGCTCCGCGCTCGCCCAGTCCACCCAGCACTTCACCGTATTGAACCCGGCGGCCTTGATGTGGTCGAGATCGCGGCCCCACCGCGCGGCGCTCCCAGGATCGACGTGTTCGAGCATGGGAGCGCGCGCTTTACCGCCGCCATACCACACCGCCACAGGGAAGAATGACTTCGATGTGGTCCGCGCTCTCGCCTGGGCATATATCGGCTTTCCGCCCACAACGCCGGCCAAGCAGCCGATCAGCCACGCCTCGACGACGAGCCTCGTCCCTCTTCGGCGCATGTGGCGGCTCCTTCAGTCGTGCTCGACCAGAATGGTTCCCGAGATGTGGTCGTGCCACGCCATGCCGTCGCTATCCATCGCGGCCCAGAGGAATCCGAGCATCAATGTCGCCACCGAGATGACATAACCGAAGCCCCGCAAGAATGCTTCGGGCGGTGCAGGCGGAGCGCCGTCCAGATTTCGCACCCAGAGCTTCATCGCAGACTGCCCCGGAGTGCGGAAGGCAAACAATGTGAACAGGGAAAAATAGAGGAAGATCCAGAAGGCCGCATCGAACAACGCCACTGCCCAGTCGACGAGACCCGAGTTGAACGCCCCGCCGGCCAGCGTAAGCGCCGCGATGAAAAAGCCCGCGACGATCAGCAGCACCAGGGCATCGATCGCCCCCGCGAGGAATCTCGCGCCGAGAGGAGCGGCGGCCAACTCGCTGTAGCTGCGCTCGCCTTGGCGGGTGAACAATGCCGAGTCCCATTCCAATTCAGAGCCGGCCGAGCCGGGCGCATGCGGCACGCCGCTCGTGGCGCGAGCCCCGCGATCTATGGGAGCAGGCGGCCTCTTGATTGGCGTCGCCGCCAAGGCCCCGTCGATTGATTGCAGGGAAGGTTGGCGGCCGCGTGAGGACTGCTCTTCAAACGCGCGGTCAAGCATCGCTTCGGCTTGCGGAGCGGCGCGGCTCGCGAGGGGCGAATCGCCCCGCGTCGCATCAAAATTCAGCGTCAAACTCATCTCCAGGGGTTTGTCAGAGCGCGCGGTGCGATGACGGAAGCGCGCCACCTTCTCGCCCGCCTCATCAGGAAGCGCCGGCGCAGCGCTCCTGATGGCCTGGCGCTGCCCGAACCCGGCTTCGGGCGAATGGTGCTGCTCGGGCGATGCCGGGACGGTGGGGAGAAAGCCCGTGGTGAGTTCCTGGTCGATTTCGGGAGCAGGTGCCTGGGGTCGGGAGGAGGAATCACTTTGAAGCGGGAGCGGCACGGGAGTCTGCGATGGGAATGGCTGCTGCTCAGCCTTCGCGACGTGCTCGAGCGGGTATCCGCACTTCTTGCAAGCGGGCAGCCCCGCGAAGCTGACGTTGCCGCATTCAGGACATCTCACGCTTCGCCCCTCTTCCCGTATCAAACTTACACCGGATCATAACAAATGGCCGGTTCAAAACAAAGCTCTCGCCGGGGCGTGGAATTCCGGCAGCTTCTCAGCTCGTGCGTTCTCGCGCCTTGCGCGATCGCAATCGGCCGGCTCAGAGCAAAGCCACTTCGGGTAAAATGGCAGCTTGCCGCATGTACAATCGGTCAAGCGCTCCGTCACGCCGACTCGCGCGTTCGCGCCAAAGGCTCGTCGCTCTCGTGTCGCTCGCTGTCTTCGCAATAGCTCTGCCTCTGATTGCGCAGCAAAGCTGCTCCGATCCTCCGGCATTCCAGAGCCCCGAAACGCTCACCCTCAACACCTCGGCGGCGTCACAGCAGTGGGTAAAGGGCCGCTTCACCGCGCAGGGCCACGTGGTCATCACGTATCGCGACATGCGGATTGCGGCCGATACGGTGACCTACGACGACGCCACTCACGAGCTCGACGCGCGCGGCCACGTGGTGCTCGACGATCCGAGCGCGCACTTCGAAGCAGACTCGGCGCATTACAACATCGTGACCGATAGCGGGTGGCTCGCAAAAGTTCACGGTTATCTGCGATACGCAGCAAATCCCAAAGCTGCTGCCGCAGCGCATAACCAGCCCAAGGCGTCGCTCTACCTAAGCGCGGAGAAGATTACGCGGCTCGGCGAGGACACGTTTACGATCTCGGGCCTGGAGATCAGCTCCTGCCGGAAGCCGGACCATGGCCTCGCGTTTGGCATGCAGACGGCGAAAATCGAGGTGGGCCATTCCGTTTCGGGACGCGGCGCGGTCTTCCGCTTCCTGGGCATTCCCGTTCTCTATCTTCCTTACGCCGGAATCTCGGCGGCGCGCCAGGCGCGCCAGACGGGATTTCTCATTCCCCAGATCAGCGACAGCACGCAAAAGGGATTCGTGATCGGTGACGGAATTTTCTGGGCGATCAATCCGAGCGCGGACTTGCTGGCCGGCGTCGAGAATTTCAGCCGCCGCGGCGTGGGTCTTACCGGCCGATTCCGCGCCCGCCCGAGTGAAACCAGCGAGATCAGCGCGAACGTGTTCGGCATCCATGACCGCGGCAGTGGTCCGCTCCGGGCGATTCGCGCCCCGGGAGCGAGTTTCAGCGTGATCGGCGATTCCGATGATCTTGGCGACGGATTCCGCGGTGTGGTCAATGTGGATTACGTGAACTCCCTCGCTTTCCGCACCGCCTGGTCCAGCAACTTCAACACGGCGGTCTTTTCGGAAGCCGAGCAAACGGGATTTGCCACAAAGAACTTCGACGGCTACAGCCTCAATTTCTTCGCCTCACGCTATCAGGACTTTCTCTCCGCCGCGCCAGTCAACGAGCAATCGATCATCATCCGGCATCTTCCCAGCGTTTCATTTGACGGAGTTGATCACGAGCTCGGGCGCACTCCGCTCTACTTTTCGCTCGAGACAGCAGCCGAGGGGGTGGGCCGCTCCGATCCCAGTTTTTCCACGCCAATCCTCACCGGCCGACTCGACCTCTTTCCTCGCCTGACGCTGCGGACGAAGCCCTTCGCCGGGTTTCATCTGACGCCCATATTTGGGGTGCGCGAAACGTATTACACCACGAGCCTCGCGCCCGGCCACGGGCCCGTGAACCGGTTTGTCGGCGACGTCTCGGTCGATCTGCGGCCTCCGCCGCTCGAAAAAGTTTTTGCACGTCCGCTTTGGGGCCATCGGTTAAAGCACGTGATTGAGCCGGACGTCCAATACCGGCTGGTGAAGCCCACCGATCCGCAGAATATTTTCGACGTGGTGCGCTTCGATACGACCGATCTCATCACCGACGACAACGAGCTGCAATTTTCTCTCGCCAATACTCTGCTCGAGCGCAAGGTCAACACCTCCGGGCAGACGCAGAGCGGGCAGGCTCGCGAATTCCTTTCCTGGACGCTCACGCAAAAGTACTTCTTCGACCCGACGTTCGGTGGAACGGTAGCGCCGGGAAGCGAAGTCGCCATCACGCCCGCCTTGTCTCTCACGGGGTTTGCTTTTCCCGAAGGGCGCCGGTGGTCGCCGCTCGATTCAGTTCTGAGGTTTTCTCCGGCCTCCGGATTCGACACCGAGCTGCGCACCGACATCGATCCCGAGGGCGGCGGCGTCCTCAACGCGGGGATTACCTCGCGCATTCACAGCCGCGCGGTCGATCTCGCGTTCACCGATTTCTTCGTGAGCCGCACCATCGTCCTTCCTGCGCCCATTGCGCCGAACATACCCCTTTCGTCGCTGCCCTCGTTTGACCTGCTCGACCTGATGGCCAGCCATGGCGATTCCACGCGAAAAGGTCTCACCGAGGCGTTCCGCGTCGACTACAATTTGTCGCAGGGAATCGTTGAGGATTTCATCGGGCAAGCCAGTTATAATTTCGGCTGCTTCACGGTAAACGCTCAGTATCAGCGCTTCAACCTCGGGTCCATTCGCAACGAGAATCTGTTTCGCGTCTCGCTGACGCTCGGCAACATCGGCACGTTTGGCAGCCTGAGGCCCGGGCAGTTTATCGAGCGGCAGTTGCAGCAAATCCCATGAAAGGGAGAATGGCGAATGCTGAATTGTGAATAAATTGGATGGTACCGCGCCGTTGACCATTCACAACTTCGAAGAGCCACGCGGCTCGCTCTGTTCCGTCGAATCAAAAGCCTATCGGGCGCTCACAATTCACAATTCATCATTCATAATTCATAATTCAACACATGCCTTTTCCCACTCACCGCCCGCGCCGTTTGCGCCGCACCGAAGCGCTGCGGCGTCTCGTGGCCGAAACGCGGCTCTCCGCCAGCTCGCTCATTTTCCCGCTGTTCGTGTGTCCCGGATCGGGCGTTCAGGCGGAGATTTCGTCGATGCCCGGAAATTTCCGCTGGTCCGTCGACCGGCTGGTGGAAGAATGCCGCGCGGTGGCCGGCTTGGGCATTCCCGGCGTGATTCTCTTTGGCATTCCTGAGCGCAAGGATGCCGTGGGCTCCGGCGCCTACGATCGCGATGGAATCGTTCAACGAGCCGTCAAAGCCGTGAAGAGCGCCGTGCCGGATTTGCTCGTGATCACCGACGTCTGTCTCGACGAATACACGGACCACGGACATTGCGGCGTGATCGTGAATGGCGAAGTTGACAACGATTCGACGCTCGAGCTGCTGGCGCGCACCGCGCTGACGCACGCGCAGGCCGGCGCCGATATTGTCGCGCCGTCAGATATGATGGACGGCCGCGTGGCGCGCATTCGCGCCGCGCTCGACACTGGCGGATTTCATCAGACTCCGATTCTCGCCTACGCCGCGAAATACGCTTCTGCTTTTTACGGACCCTTCCGCGAAGCCGCCGATTCCGCTCCCAAGTTCGGCGACCGCAAGTCGTATCAAATGGACCCTCGGAACCAGCGGGAGGCGCTGCGCGAAATCGCGCTGGACATCGAAGAAGGCGCGGACGTGATCATGGTAAAGCCGGCGATGCCGTATCTCGACGTCCTCGCTCTGGCGCGCCGCGAATTCGACGTGCCCCTCGCGGCCTTCCAGGTGAGCGGCGAATTCTCCATGATCTCGGCCGCGGCTCGGCTGGGCTGGATCGAGCGCGAACGGAGCGTGATCGAAAGTCTCACGTCCATCACACGCGCCGGCGCCGATATCATCCTGACCTACTTTGCCAAGGACGCGGCCGGGATTCTGGATCACTAGCCGGCGATCGGTCCTACCAGGTGCCCTCTCCGATGCCCGTCTCACCCGCGCGTGAATCCGCCATCAAGATTCTTCAGCAAGTCGAGCGCGGCCGAGGGTACGCCGCGGAACTGCTGCAGGCGCGGCGCATCTCCAGTTTGAGCGAAGCGGATCGCCGCCTCACCACGGAAATCGTCATGGGCGTTCTCCGGCGCCGGGGCGACCTCGATCATCAAATCGAAAAGCTTTCCGGAAAACCGGCCGCGTACTTCGACGCCGAAGTGCTCGAAATCCTGCGCACGGGCGTCTATCAGATCCGGTATCTCGCGACGATTCCCAAATACGCCGCGGTGAACGAGTCCGTCGAGCTAGTGAAGAAAGCTCGCAAGGCGTCGGCGGCCGGATTGGTAAACGCGGTGTTGCGGAAATGCGCGCCCGGCCCGTTCGGCGTGGGCGAGTCCGAAGCCGCCGCGGCCCAGGGGATTGTCGACGCCGCGCGGCGTTCGCTGCCGGGCTGGCTCCTGGAACGTTGGGAGCGGAACTTCGGCGAGGACGCCGCCGCCTCGCTCGCCATCGCGAGTTCCTCCGCTCCGCGCGTGTGGCTGCGATTGACCGGCGTTCACTTCGAGCGCGATGCGGTGCGGCGCGAACTCGAAGCCGCCGGAATTCGCACCCAACCCGGCGCATATGGCGCCCGCGCGTTGTGGGTGGAGTCGGGCAGCGCGACCTCAGCACAGGCGTGGCGCGCGGGCCGAGTGATGATCCAGGATGAAGCATCGCAGTTGGTGGGTGAACTCGCCGGCCCCGAGCACGGCCAGTGCGCGCTCGATCTGTGCGCCGCGCCGGGCATGAAAGCTCTGCAAATCGCCGAGAGCATCGCCGCAGGGACGTTTGTGGCGTGTGACCGCAGCATGAGCCGCATGAGAATCTTGGATAAAGTCGTCGGTTCGGCCTGGCCCGCCGGCGTCGCGCGGCATCGCGTTCTTCTGGACGCGACCGAGCCTTTGCCCTTTTCGAAATGCTTCGACCGGATCCTGGCGGACGTTCCCTGTTCGGGCACCGGCACCCTGGCTCGCAATCCCGAAATCAAATGGCGTTTGCAGCCGGAGGACTTGCCCCGGCTCGCGGCGGAGCAAGTGCGGATTCTCTGCCGGGGCCTCGACGCGCTCGCGCCACGCGGCCGGCTGGTTTACTCGACGTGCTCGCTCGAGCCGGAAGAAAACGAACGGGTCGTCAGCAAGGCGCTGCACGCATCGCACGGGAGCCGGCAATTGCGCGGAGGCGAACTGCGGCGCGAGTTCCCTCATCTTGGGCCGCTCATCGGAGACGACGGCGCTCTTCGGACTCTGCCCGGCCGCAATCCCTGCGACGGGTTCTTCGCCGCCGTGATCGTGCGGAAGTAAACGACGGGGCTGCTGAGGAGCCCCGGAACATGTCATTCTGAGGAGTTCCTCATGTCGCTTCGCGACACCCCGAAGCATGAAAAAAGAGCTCCCGGCCTCTTACTGAATCCAAGGGACTTAATCCTTATTTCGGAGCAGACGCAGGCGACGAAGAATCTCCGTATTTGGTTGATTCTTAAATGCAGAGATTCTTCGCGGAGTTTACCCTGAGTTGTTCGCCCGCCTGATGGGGTCCACAGCGCCGGCAACTTCGGCGTCAGCCCGCACAGCGGGCGAAATAATGTGGCCCACGGCGCGGGAAAGATGTTGGGTGCTCTGTCCTTAACCCCGGGCTTTCGCCCGGGGCTACATTATTGCGGCCATTCGGGCCTTTCGCTCCTCTCCTCATTGAAGTTTCTGGAGAGCGAATCCGAAGGGCTCAGAATGACCGCTCGACCGGAGGGAGAAAGAAGACGAATCGGTGATCCACGAAATAATTTCGTTAGGAATGCTGGCGTGCAATTGCTCGATCCTCGGCGACGAAGCGACGCGCGATGCGGTGGTGGTGGATCCCGGCGACGAGATCGCCCGCATTGAGCGCGTCCTCCTACACCACGCCTTGAACGTGAAAGCGATCGTCGCCACCCACGCGCATATCGATCACGTGGGCGGAATCGAGAAATTGCGGCGGCTCACAGGCGCGCCCGTTTACATGCACCATGCAGACCTGCCTCTTTACCAGAACCTGGCGATTCAGGCGGAGTGGCTCGGCGTGGCGACGCCGGACGCCGCTCCGGTGGATCAGTTCCTGAGGGAAGGCGACGTAGTTCGCGCCGGATCGCTTTCGCTCGACGTGATCTGGACGCCAGGGCATTCGCCCGGCAGCCTCTCGCTTTACCTTCCGGGAGACGAAAAGCGGATATTCAGCGGCGATACGCTCTTCCGCGAGAGCATCGGACGCACCGACCTCTGGGGCGGCGACTGTGACGAGATTCTGCGCTCGATCAAAAACGGCCTGCTCCGCTTTCCCGCCGAAACACCGGTGTTTCCGGGTCACGGAGAGCCAACCACGATTGGCGACGAGCGCGAGCGGAATCCGTTTCTGCGCGGTTTGTAGTGCCGTCGTCGTAATCCAGTGGCGTGGCGAAAAAACCGTCTCATCCATCGCCAAAGTCTCATCCGGCTCTCGTAGACTGGAGTGGTGCCGCGCGCCCGCATCAGTTCGGAGCTGGGCACTGGAACCGGGAGTCTGGGCGGCGCCCGCACAAAAAATTCACGGAACGAACCCTATTGATGACTGAAAACAAACGATCGTTAAAACGCGCTAATCACTCGCGCCCCCGTTCCCGGCGATGGTTTCCCCTTATGGAGTGGATAAGAAATATTGATTTCCGCCAGCCGCCCGCGGTCGGTCATAATCAGTAATGACCCCGGACGTTGTAGTGTCCTTATGCCCCACAGAGATGCCAAACCCGAACGCGCCTGCGGCCATGTCCCCGAAATAGGCCGCGGTCTGCCGCCGGCTCAGGGTTTGTACGATCCTACGAACGAGCGGGACGCGTGTGGCATCGGCTTTGTCGCGAACATCGAGGGCCGCAAGTCGCACGACATCATCGCCAAGGGCCTTCAGATTCTGATCAATCTCACGCACCGCGGCGCCTGCGGGTGCGATCCTGAGACCGGCGATGGCGCGGGCGTCCTCATTCAGGTTCCCCACGCCTTCTTCGACCGGGAATGCCCACGTTGGGGCTTCACGTTGCCTTCGCCCGGCGAATACGGCGTCGGCATGGTTTTTTTTCCCGTCGCGCGGCAGGATCGCGTGCTTTGCGAAGGCATTCTTGAAAAGATTGTGGCCGAAGAGGGTCTCACGGTGCTCGGCTGGCGGGACACGCCGATCGATTCGAGCTCGATCGGGCGCTTGGCGCGCGGCACGCAGCCCTACATCGAGCAGATTTTCGTCCGGCACGCTCCCGGCATGGACCAGGACGCACTCGAGCGCAAGCTCTACGTAGTACGCAAACGGGCGGAGTCGGAAATCGCGCGCAGCGAGATCAGGGAGAAGGAATTCTTTTACGTGCCCTCGCTCTCTTCGCGCACAATCGTTTACAAGGGCCTGCTGCTGGCGCCGCAAATCGCGCATTTTTATAAAGAGCTTTCAGACCCGGAGGTGATGAGCGCGCTGTGCCTCGTCCACCAGCGCTTTTCCACCAACACGTTCCCCACGTGGCATCTGGCGCACCCCTACCGCTACGTCTGCCACAACGGGGAGATCAATACGCTGCGCGGAAACGTGAACTGGATGCACGCGCGCCAGTCGGTGCTTTCGTCGCCTCTGTTCGGAAAGGACATTAACAAGCTGATGCCCGTCATCACGCCGGGCGGAAGCGATTCCGCGATGCTCGACAACGCCGTCGAGCTGCTCACACTGGCCGGCCGCTCACTGCCCCACGTCATGTCCATGCTGATTCCCGAAGCGTGGGACGGCGATCCCACGATGCCGCCGGACGTGAGAGCATTTTACGAATTCCACGCCTCCATGATGGAGCCTTGGGACGGGCCCGCCGCCGTCGCATTCACCGACGGGCGTGTGATCGGAGCGAAGCTTGACCGCAACGGACTCCGCCCCGGGCGCTATCTCGTCACGAGCGACGGGCTGGTGATTATGGCGTCGGAAGCGGGCGTGCTGCCCGTCAAGCCGGAGACGGTGCGCATGAAGGGCCGCCTTCAGCCCGGACGCATGCTGCTGGTTGATACGGAGCAGCACCGCCTCATCTCGGACGAAGAGATCAAGCAGCAGCTTGCCGCGCGGCAACCCTACGCGCTTTGGGTTAAGGAAAATCAGATCACGCTCGACCACCTTCCGCACCCGTCGAAGGTGAAGGAGACGAACCACGAAACCATCCGCATGCGGCAGAGGGCGTTCGGCTACACGGATGAAGATCTGAAATTCATCATCGGGCCGATGGGCAAGAACGCCGAGGAGCCGGTCGGATCGATGGGCATCGATACGCCGCTCGCGTGCCTCTCGGACCAGCCGCAACTGCTGTTCAGCTATTTCAAGCAGATGTTCGCGCAGGTCACGAACCCCGCGATTGATCCGATCCGCGAGGATCTCGTGATGTCGCTCAACTCCTACATCGGCAGCGAGGGGAACGTGCTCGACGAATCGCC
>JBOGKE010000081.1:0-23328 GCA_050745265.1 Terriglobia bacterium | reverse complement strand
CGCAATTTACCTTGACTTCGGCGCGCGTCTCCCAATAGCCTTACGGATTGCGCTCGCGCGACGCGAACATGGACTCCAACCTGCAGCAGGTACCGCACCGCCGCTTTAATCCGCTCACGCGCGAGTGGGTGATCGTCTCACCCCATCGCACGGCGCGCCCGTGGCTGGGAAAAGTTGAAGAGTTGGCGGAAAGCCACGATGCAATCTACTCGCCCGATTGCTACCTGTGCCCGGGGAACGCGCGCGCGGGCGGAATCCGCAACCCTGCGTACCCAAGCACCTACGTTTTCGACAACGATTACCCGGCCCTGCTCGCCGAGCCGCCTGAGCCTTCAGGCCGGGGCGATGCAGGCGGCTCGCGCGATTCGCCCAGCTCGACCACCGAACCCGGGAGTCTGCTGCTGGCGCGCGCGGAAGCCGGCATCTGCCGCGTTCTGTGCTTTTCGCCGCGCCACGATCTCACGATTCCGCGCATGACGGAAGCTGAGCTGAGCGACGTCCTCACCGCCTGGTCGGACCAGTACCGGTCGCTCGGCGGAATCGCGTGGGTGCGGCACGTCCAGATATTTGAAAACCGGGGAGCATTGATGGGCGCGAGCAATCCTCACCCGCACTGCCAGATCTGGGCGACTGAAAGCATTCCGAATCAGCCCGCGAAGGAGCAAGCCTCGCTCGGCAACTATTTCGAGGAGAAGGGCGCGTGCCTGCTCTGCGACTACCTGCGCCTCGAGTTGAAGAGCGGCGAGCGCATCGTTTGCGAAAACGCCGGGTTCGCCGCCCTAGTCCCGTATTGGGCGGTGTGGCCGTTCGAGGTGCTGGTGATCAGCAAACGGCACCTTGGGGCAATCACCGGTCTCGGCAGCGAAGAGCAGCGCGATTTAGCCTCGCTGCTCAAGCGGCTCACCACGCGCTACGACAATCTCTTTCAGGCGCCGTTTCCCTACTCGATGGGCTTCCATCAGCGGCCGCTCGATGGCGCTTCACACGCGGAGTGGCACTTTCACGCGCACTATTATCCGCCGCTTCTGCGCTCGGCGACGATTCAGAAGTTTATGGTGGGTTTCGAAATGCTCGGAACGCCGCAGCGCGATATCACTCCCGAAACCGCCGCGGCCCGCCTGCGCGACGCGGGGGAGACGCATTATCTCGACAGCGGCGCGGGCAGAAGGCAGGAGTGAAAATGAATCGCAAGCGCGTTCTGGTTTTCACCGCAATCATCACGGCAGCCCTTGGCGCGAGGCTGATGGCGGGCGACTGGCCCACGTTCGCGCACGATCCGCAGCGCTCCGGGTGGGCGTTCGAAGAAAGCACGCTCAATCCGCAGAACGCAGGCCAACTGCGCCTGCTTTGGAAGACCACGCTCCCGAACGAGCCGAAATCGCTGACGGCGCTGACGGCGCCCGTCATCGCCGAAGGCGTGAACACGCCCAGCGGCTCCCGCGCGGTCGTCTACGTGGCGGGGAGCTCGGATGAAATTTATGCCATCGACGCCGCCGCTGGCAAAGTGATCTGGACCCGCAAATTCAATACGCGAGTTGCTCCAACCAGCGCGGGCATGTGGCTTTGCCCGAACGGCTTGAACGCGACGCCGGTGGTGGATGAGCGGCGCGGGCTGATCTATGCGATTTCGGCCGGCGGCGAGCTCTTCGGGCTTGATCTCGCTACGGGAACGATCAAGTTCGGTCCCGTCCAATTCGTTCCGCCGTATTCCAAGGACTGGAGCCTGAACCTGTTTGACGGAATCGTCTACACATCGACGTCGCAAGGCTGCGGCGGCGCGCGCTCCGGCATCTTTGGCATGGATATTCGCGATCCCGAGCGGCCGGCGATTCGCGAGCTGATCGTCGCGCAGCGCGGCGGGGGCGGCATTTGGGGGCGCGGCGGGCCGGTGATCGGAAAAGACGGCCGCATCTACGCTTCGATGGGCGATGGCCGATTTGATCCGGCGGAAGGCAATTACGCGAGCAGCGTGCTTGCCGCGTCGCTCGGGACGCTCAAAGTGCTCGATTACTACGCGCCCCTGAATTACCAGCAACTGACGGACTACGATCTCGATCTCGGCTCGGCAAGTCCGGTGTGGTTCTCGTACAGGAATTTCGACTTGATCGCGACGGGTGCCAAAGAAGGCGTGCTTTACCTGCTCCGCGCCGGATCGCTCGGCGAGAAAGATCACCAGACCGCGCTCGATACCCAAAAACTCGCGAATGACAACTTGGAGTTCGAGGGTAACGGCATCTGGGGCGCGATTTCGTTCTGGCGAGATACGGAGGGCGGCGCGTGGTTGTTCGTGCCGATTCAAGGACCGGTGTCGAAGAAAGCGCCGGCGTTTCCTCTGACCAACGGACCTCATCCTCACGGCTCCGTGATGGCCTTCAAGGTGGTCATCGATCCGCACACACAGCAGCCAACCCTTGAGCCCGCCTGGATTTCCGGCGACTTTGACATTCCGGAGCCCGTTGCGATCGCCGGCGGAGTCGTGTTTGCCCTATCGACCGGCGAAAACACGCAGCAGACGACGGGGACAACGGGGATGATCCAAAAGGAGGGCAAGCTGCTCAGCGATACCCAACGCACCGAGAACACACGCGGCGCGGTGCTTTACGCACTGGATGCGAAAACGGGCCGACCGCTCTTCAACAGCGGCGACGCGATCGCAACCTGGACTCACTTCAGCGGGCTCGCTGTCTCAGACGGACGCGTCTACGTGGTGGACCACGCGTCGACGCTGTATTGCTTCGGGCCGGGCCAATAGCGTGAACCAGCAGGTTGCTGGAACACGTGTGGAGGCGGCTTTATGCCGCCACGCGAGGACTGACATCGCTGCGCCTATGGCGAGATAAACTCGCCGCTACACGCCTGAGCCCGAGTATTTCAGCAGCCTCGATGTGGCGCCCAGAATAAGAGTGTGCAGGAGCAGTGCTCCGCAGCGTTAGAAGCCGCGGCCTGATACACTGCATACTTCCACCACCGAGGACGGCATAAATGGCAGAGTGGGCTGAACCGTTGAAAATCCGGCCGGCGCGCATCGACGATGCGAAGGAAATTGCGCGAATCTACAACCAGGGCGTGCAGGACCGCGTCGCCACCTTCGAGAACGCCTACGTTTCTCCCGAGGAGCGATATTTATGGTTGGTCGCGCGCCCGGAAAAGTATCCCGTACTGGTAGCGGAGGTCAAACACACGTTGATGGGATGGGCTTCTCTCGCGCCCTATAGCCCCCGTGCCTGCTTCGGCGGAATCGCGGAGCTTTCAATCTATATCGATCGCAGCCTTCGCGGCCACGGCGTGGGCCAGGAGCTGATGAAGGCAATGCAGGGCACGGCGCGCGAAAAGGGCTACTACAAGCTCGTGGGCCGGATCATGGAAGCCAACGAGCCTGGCCGCAAACTCTGCGAGGTGACGGGCTGGCGCGAAGTGGGCGTGCACAAAAAACACGCCAAGCTGGCAAACGACTGGCACGACCTGGTGCTGGTGGAGTATCTCATTCCCGAAAATCAGAAGTGACCGTGTTCACCCGCCTCCGGGCGCAGCGCGACGGCCGTTCGCATTGACAAATCGTTCCGTGTCGAGCAAAATCGCCCCCATGAGAATGGAATATCGACCGAAGGCCGCAATTCTTCTGCTGTCGGCAATGGCGCTGTTGGCGGTAGTTGGCGGAGCGGCTCGAGTGTTGCTTGCCCGCCCGGCGCCCGCCGCGTCGCCTGCGCGGCCCGCCGTCCTCGGCATCGCGCACGTTGCTTTCCTCACCAGCGATCTGCCCGCGGCACGCCATTTCTACCACGATGTGCTCGGGCTCGATGAGGTGTTTGACACGAAACTGCCGGACACGGGTGTCGAGGTTTGCTTCTACAAGGTCAACGACCATCAGTACGTCGAGCTCTACGCAGAATCGGGCGGGCCCAACCAGGACCACCTGGTGAATATCGGGTTCGAAACTCCGGACGTTCACGCGATGCAGGCGTATCTCGTGAGCCACGGGGCCAAGGACGTGGGTGGAGTACATCGCCTGCTCGGCGGCAATCAAGGCTTCGCCCTCACGGATCCGAACGGCCACACGATCCAATTTGTGCAGTATCTTCTGAACTCCATGACGGGGCGCCGGCGAGGCGAAGATCTGTCGAGCCGCCGCATCTCGGATGAGATTATTCACGCCGGCGTCATCATTCGCAATCGCGCCGCCGAGGACAGCCTCTACAAGAACATTCTGGGATTCCGCGTGATGTGGTACGGCGGGATGACGGATTCGCGCACCGACTGGGTGGATATGCGGGTTCCGAACGGCGCAAACTGGCTCGAGTACATGCTGAACGTCAACGATCTGTCGCAGCGCACCTTGGGCGTGATGCACCACTTCGCGCTCGGCGTTCCGAGCGTTCAGGCGGCGGCGCGCATGGCCTCGGCCCGCGGCTACTCGCCCGTGAAGCCGCAGATCGGCCGCGACGGCAAGTGGCAGCTTAACTTATATGACCCGGACCGCACGCGCGTGGAGCTGATGGAGCCTAAACCCGTGCGCACACCCTGCTGCTCGCCGATGCGTCTCGGTAATTAGAGTAGTGCGTCCTAGCTGGCGTTGCAGTAGCGCTGCCCCTCAGAGCCTGCCCTGAGCGAAGTCGAAGGGGCGGCACGCGCCGGGCTCAAGAGTCTGCGTGGCAATCCGGATGTAGCGCCGGGCTTCAGCCCGGCACGCCGTTTTTCTTGTATTTGCCGCCCTGAAGGGCGGCGCTACGCGGCTGCCTCAAAGTTGCCACACAGGCTCTAAGGCCCTGCGTCCAGGCGCAAAGCGGCAGGCTGTCACATCGCATGAAGAGTCTTTCAAAAGTCGTGTGGACCGAGGGAATGTACCTCGCCACGCACCACTTCCAGGCGCAGAACCGCTATTACGAAGACCTGATCCATTTCTCGACTGCGAATCTCTGGTTCGAGCCGTATGGATTTCTCGCCTGCGAGCTGGACGCCGAGGCCCTGCGAAACGGAACCGTGTCGCTGGTGCACGCGCGCGGAATCTTTCCCGACGGACTCGTGTTCCATATGCCGGAAAGCGATCCGCTTCCCGCGGCTCGCAGCGTGAGCGAAGTGTTCCCGCCCACCCAGCAGCACCTCCGCGTTGATCTCGCGGTGCCGGCCTACGAACCCGATGGCTTGAATTGCACCGTCACTGAGAACGGCGGTCAGCCCCGAACGCGCTACATCGCCCGGCCCGAGCGGTTGGCCGACGAAAATACCGGGCGCGATGAGAAGACGCTCCAGCTCGGGATGAAGAATATTCAGTTGCGCCTCGAAACCGAGCCCGCCGAGGGCAGCGTGACGCTTCAGCTCGCTCGCGTGGCGCGAGACGGCTCGGGCCGGTTCATCTACGATCCGGATTTCATTCCGCCGTGCCTCGACCTGGCGGCCAGCGAGAAGCTGCTGACGATGATTCGCAAGCTGGTGGAGGACCTCGAGGAGCGGAATCGCTCGCTCTCGCAGGGCGCGAAAGCGGGAGCGAAGCTCGCCTCGGGCCTGTCGGCGCGCGACGTGGCGAACTTCTGGTATCTGCACACGCTCAACACGGCGCTCGCGCCGCTTCGCCACATCTACGCGGCGCGGCGCGGCCACCCGGAACGGGCGTTCCTCGAACTCGCGCGCCTCGCCGGCGCGCTCTGCACGTTCAAAGCGGATTCTCACCCGCAGAGTATTCCGCTCTACGACCACCAGAACCTGGAGCGGTGCTTTAAGGCGCTCGATGAGCACATCCGCACGCACCTGCTCACGATTTTCCCGGAAAACTGCGTTCCGATCCCGCTCAAGCCAGTGGCCAAGTATCTTTACGAAGGAGAAATCCGCGATCAGCGGTGCCTCGACCGGGCGCGATGGATTTTCGGCGTTCACGCCGGGATCGGCGAAGTGGAATTGATATCGCTCACCCCGCAGCTCGTCAAAATCTGCTCGAATCAGTTCGTCATCGAGCTGGTGAAGCGGGCGCTGCCGGGGCTCGCGCTCACGCACCTTCCCGTGCCGCCGGCCGCCGTCTCGCCGAAGGTGACGAACCAATACTTTTCCATCAATCTGACGGGTCCGTGCTGGGAGCACATCGCCACGACGCGCCGCGTTGGCGTTTACGTGCCTGGCGAAATTCCGAGCCCCGAGCTCGAGCTGTTCGTGCTGGTCGAAGGATAAGAAAAATGGCACCAGAAACTCTGCAGGCGGCTTCATCGTATCCGCCGGCGTACCGCGCCCGGCCCGAGAATCTCGCGTTGATCTATCAGGAGCTTCTCACCGTGATCGTGCGCGTGCGCTCGGATCGCCAAGCCGTCTCGGACGCCGAGTCGTTCCGCGCTCACATCCGCTCGGCGCTGAAAAAGGCCGAGCAGAACGGCCTGGCAAAAGGCTACAACGCGCAGGACGTTCGCATGGCTTCGTTTGCGATTGTCGCGCTGCTGGACGAATCGATTCTGAACTCGCGCAATCCGGCGTTTGCGGACTGGGCTCGCAAGCCGCTTCAAGAAGAACTGTTCGGCGGGCACGTGGCGGGCGAGATTTTCTTTCAGGGGCTCGACCGCCTGCTGAGTCTCAAAGATTCGCCGGACCTCGCCGACCTGCTCGAAGTTTATGACCTCTGCCTGCTGCTCGGCTATCGAGGCCGGTACGGCATCAGCGGCCCGGAGGCGCTGCGCCCCTACCGCGATGCGGTGGCAGAGAAAATGGGGCGCATTCGCGGCCCGCTTCGCCCCTTTGCCGCGCCCTGGGCCGATGCTATCAACGCCGCTCCCTCCCCACGCCGCGACCGCTGGGCGCGCGGGCTCGGGTTTGCTGCGCTCGCCTGCCTGATTCTGGCGGTGGTCCTCTTCGTGAGCTTTCGGCTGTCGCTCGGGTAGGCGGGCTGCGTTAGAGCCGCGCCAGGAAAATCGATGAAACCCATCTGGAAAAATTTAATCGCGCTCGCCGTCTTCATCGCTTTTGTGGTGGCGGGTTTCGTGATCGCCACGCTCGTTCCGCTGAAGGGAGCGAGCTACTGGATTCTCGTCGGAGTCTTCGCGGCCCTTGGGCTGATCGGCGCCGGCGCGCTGCTTTGGTGGTGGCGCTCCCAGCCGTCCGCGGCGGGACCTGAGGCGCCGGGCGGACAAACGCTCGAGCGCGAAATCGATTTCCTCGTTCGCAAAGCGGAGAGTCGCCTGCGCGCGTCGCGCTTGGGACGCAACGCCACGGTCGGCAAGCTCCCGGTGATCCTGCTCGCGGGCGAGACCGGGTCGGGCAAGACAAGCGTCGTCCTCGACTCCGGCCTCGAGTCGGAGCTCCTTGCCGGCCAAGTTTCTCAGGACGATAAGACCGTTCCCACGCGGTCGGTGAACCTGTGGTTCGCGAGCCCCGTGGTGTTGGCGGAAGCCGCGGGCGGCCTGCTCACGCAGCCCCCCGCGTGGGCGCGCTTGGTGGGACGGCTGGCGCCGAGCGGCGTCTCCTCGGTGTTCGGCCGCAAAGGGCCGGCGCCGCGCGTCGCCATCGTCTGCGTCAGTTGCGAGAGCTTCACCCGGCCGGGCGCCGCCGAGGCGAATGCCGGCACGCTCCGCGCATTGCGGTCGAGCCTCGAAGAATGCTCCCGGCGTCTCGGCATCAATCTTGCGGTGTACGTCGTGTTCACTAAGCTTGATCAGGTGCCGTTCTTCGCCGAATACGTTGAGAATCTCCTTCCCGACGAAGCCGCGCAGGTGTTCGGAGCGACGCTCCCCGCGCTGCCGAACGTTGGCGCCGGAACGTACGCCGAAGAAGAGACCAAGCGGCTGACGGTGGCGTTTGACGAGCTGTTTTACGGACTCAGCGACGGGCGGACCGAGTTTTTGGCGCGCGAGAACAAAGCCGAACGGCTGCCCGGCGCTTATGAATTCCCGCGAGAATTCAGGAAGCTGCGCGGGCCGGTGGTGCAGTTTCTTGTGGACCTCGCGCGTCCGAGCCAGCTCACCGCAAGTCCGCTGCTTCGCGGTTTCTATTTTGCCGGGCGGCGCGCGGTGCTGGTAGAAACCGAAGCGGCCTCGGCCGAAGTGACGCATCCCGGGCTCGCCGCCCCTGAAGAGGACATGGGCGCGACCCGCGTGATGACGTCAGCCCAAATCCAGCGGCTTGCCGCGCAGCGCTCGGCATCGCCGGGCTCGGGCGCGACCCACGTGTTTGACCTGCGGGGAATGGCTTCAGGAACCGGCCGCACGCGGCAAGTGCAGCAGCCGGTGTTCCTGACCCGTCTGCTGAGCGGCGTGTTGCTCAAAGACGGCGCCGGCCTTCAGGCGAGCGGATCAAGCAGCAAGGTGAACCTCTGGCGCCGGCTGCTGCTCGCCACGGCGGCGGTCGTCTTCCTCGTCTTTTGCGCCGGGTTTATCGTTTCGTACCTGAATAACCGGGCGCTCGAAAAGCAGGTGAATACGGCGACGCAAGCGGCCGAAACCAGCTCGCCGAACGCGCCTCTTCCCGATCAGCTCCAGCAATTGGAAAATCTGCGCCGGCCGCTCGCGAAAATCGGCAACTACAACCTGAACGGCGAGCCGGCGAGCCTCGCGTGGTGGCTCTACGCCGGTCACCGGCTCTACCCCATCGCGTGCAGCGCCTATGCCGGGAAGTTCAACCAGGTGTTGCTCGGTCCGGCACAGAGCTCGCTGGTATCTTTCCTGCGTGGCTTGCCTTCGACGCCTACGGGCGACTACGGCACGGCTTACGACGCGCTGCGAGCTTATCTGATCACAACCACCAATCCCGCCGAGAGCCGGCAGGCATTTCTGACGCCCGAGCTTTTTAAGACCTGGTCCGCTGGCCGCGCGCTCAACGCGCAGGAAACGCAGCTCATCCAAACTCAGTTTGATTTCTACAGCAACACCCTCCAGAATGAATCGCGCCTCGGCGCATCGAGCTGTTTTGCTTCGACCCCCGATCAGGATGCAATCGTCCACGCTCGTGCATATCTCAACCTTTTCCCGCCCGAAGAGCGCGTTTATCGCGCCATGCTCGCCGACGCTTCGAAAAACGCGGCACCGGTGATTTACGCCAAGTCTTTTCCCAATTCCGCCGGCGTTTTATCCGATCCGTTCGAAGTATCGGGCGCGTTCACCACAGAAGGCTGGGCCGTGATGCAGAAGGACCTGAGCAATCCCCAGCCCTTCCTCAAAGGCGAGCCTTGGGTGCTCGGCACGCAGGTGAGCGACGCGACCGACGTCATCACGCTCGAACAGCACCTGCGGCAGAGATATCAGGCCGACAGCGCAACCGCATGGCGCCAGTTCCTCAGCTCGGCGCGCGTTTTGCCCTACCGGAATCTGGGGGACGCGGCGGCGAAGCTTGCAACGATCTCGGGCAACGCGTCGCCCTTGCTCGAGCTCTTCTGGCTGGTTTCGCACGACATTTCTGCCGGGCCCGTGGAAGCAGAATTCCAGCCGGTGCTGAAAGTGGTGCCCGCTTCCGCGCCCAACGTGTTTTTCGGCCCTTCGAACCAGCCTTACATGGCGGCGCTGGTGGGACTGCAGAGCTCAGTGAGCCAGGCGGCCGGGCAGCCAACAGTCGCGGGCGCGCCGAATCCGACGACCGCGCCCGCAGCTCAGGCGACGAGCGCCGCGATGACCCTCGCGCAGGGCTTCACGCCGGACCCCGCCGGCCACGTTGACAGTCTCGTGCAGAAATTGATGCTCGAACCCATCATCAATGTACAGGCCGCGCTGCCGAAACCCGGCGAGGCGTTGAACGGGCAGGGGCGCGCGCTTTGCGCTCAGATTCGCCCGCTCTTCGCGCAATTTCCCTTCAACCCGCGTTCCGAAAACGCCGCCAGCCCGGCACAGTTCGCCGCCATTTTCCAGCCGAATGGGACGCTTTCGACGTTCTACGCGCAAAATTTGGCCAGCCTCCTGACGTTTGGCGGATCCGAGTACGTTCCCAATCCCGCCAGTCCCGTGAGGCTTTATCCCAGCTTCGTCTCGTTCTTCAATCGCGCCATGGCGCTCGGGCGCGCTCTCTATCCCGGCGGCGCCTCGCAGCCCCAGTTGCGCTTTCTGCTTTCGCCGCTGCCGCCGCAGGGCGTGAAGCAATTCAGCGTGGTCGTCGACGGGCAAACGATGGCTTACCCTGGCGGCGCGGTGCAAATGATCTGGTCTCCGCTGACGGCGCGCGACGCGAAGCGGATCGTCGATGGCGGAGCGGTGGACTACCAGGGCGCGTGGGCGGCGTTTCGTCTCTTTGGCGAGGCCGCCTGGAAGCCCGCGAGCTCGGGCTACGATGTCACTTGGGTGCAGAAGAGCGGCAACCAGATCCTCCGGCTGCCCAACGGCCAGCCCGAGACCTCGGGCGTCCACATTGACCTGATGGGCGCGCCGCCCGTGTTCGAGCCCGGCTACCTGTCGAGCCTCGGATGCGTGTCGCGCGTGGCGGAGTAATCGGCAGTAGCGGCGACCGGTGATCGCTCCACGATGTTCATCGATGAAGCGAGAATTCGCGTGGCAGGCGGCAATGGCGGCAATGGCTGCATGGCTTTTCGCCGCGAAAAGTTTGTGCCGCGGGGCGGGCCGAGCGGGGGCGACGGGGGAAATGGCGGCAGCATCTTCCTCGAAGGCACCGCCGATCTGAACACGCTGCTCAAGTTTCGCTACAATCGCGAATTCCGCGCGGAGCGCGGCCGGCACGGCGAAGGCTCAAACCGCCACGGCCGGAGCGGCGGCGACCTGGTGATTCAGGTCCCGGCCGGGACCGTCGTTTATGACGAGGCCACCGGCGAGCGGGCTTACGATTTTACGGCCGCGGGCCAGCGCTACCTTGCCGCGCGCGGAGGTCGCGGGGGACGGGGCAACGCGCGGTTCGCAACCTCGGTGAACCAGGCGCCGCGAAGGGCCGATCCCGGCGAAGAAGGCGAAGAAATTGCGCTGCGGCTCGAGCTGAAGCTCCTCGCCGACGTGGGCCTGGTTGGTTTTCCAAATGTGGGCAAATCCACGCTGATTTCGCGGCTGAGCGCGGCGCGGCCGCGAATCGCCGACTACCCGTTTACGACGCTCGAGCCGCACCTCGGCGTAGTCGATGCCGGCGAGGACCGCGCCTTCGTCATGGCGGATATCCCCGGCTTGATCGAGGGCGCGCATGAAGGCCGCGGACTGGGCGACCGGTTTCTCAAGCACATCGAGCGCACTCGCCTCCTGCTCCACCTGCTGGACGCCGCAGAGGGCACGGAGCGCGATCCGGTCGAAGATTACCGCGTGATTATGCGCGAGCTCGAGCGCTTCAGCCCCGCGCTTGCGCGCAAGCCCATGTTGCTGGTTGCGTCTCGCGTGGACGCCGCCGGCGAGGGCGAGCGGCTGAACGCGCTGCGCCGCTTCTGCCGCGAGCGGAACTTGCCGTTGCGCGAAATCTCCGCCATAACCGGACATGGGCTCGATGAGCTGAAACATGCTTCGTGGTCTGCGCTCGATAATGCGCGGCGCACGGGAGCGCCGCCCGAGGCCGGCATCGAGGAAGAGCAACCAGACCCGGCCGACCGAGAGGAACAGGCCAGGCGGTCCGGCCCGTGAACATCGCTCTGTTCGGCGGAACGTTTGATCCGATCCACCTGGGGCATCTCGAAGCGGCGCGCCAAGCTGCTCGCCGCTTCAAACTCGACCGCGTGTTGTTCGTGCCCTCCGGTCTCCCGCCTCACAAACCGCGCCGCAATCTCACACCGTTTGAGCATCGCTTCGCCATGGTATCGCTCGCCTGCGCGGCGGAGCCGCGCTTTGTGCCCTCGCTGGTCGAAGCTCCCGACCGTGGCGTGCGTTATTCCGTCGACACCGCAAGACAGGCCCGCAGGGAGCTCGGGTGCGATGACCGGCTCTTCTTTCTGGTGGGGCTTGATGCCTTTCTCGATCTCCCGCAATGGAAGCAGCCGGCGCGGCTGCTCGACCTCGCGGATTTCGTTGTGGTGTCGCGGCCGGGGTTTCGAATCGAAGAAATCCTCAGCGTGATTCCGCGCCGCACGCTCGCGGGGCGACGTCCGAACCTTACGAACCAGACGATCACCCTGAGACGTTCCAGGCTGCATCTCCTGAACGGCATCAACGTGCCCGCGGCTTCGCACGACATCCGCCGCGCCGTCGCCGAGGGACGCTCGGTGACTGGCCTTATTCCGCCGCTTGTGGAAGAATACATGATGAAGGAAGAACTCTACCGGACGGACAGGGAAACTCAGCGATGACGCCGGGTCTTCGAGAGGCGGCGGAAGCCGCCCGTGATCGCAAGGCCCTGGACCTGCGCGTTCTGGATCTTCAAGAGGTCTCATCGTTCACCGATTTTTTCCTGATTTGCACCGGCACGTCCACGCGGCACACGCAGGCCATTTCGGATGGCGTCGTCGAGCGTCTGAAGAAGCTGGGCTTGAGCCCGGTTCACGTCGAGGGTTATGCACGGGCGGAGTGGGTGCTGCTCGACTACCTCAGCTTTGTGGTGCACGTCTTCGTCGAGCGCGCCCGCCTTTACTACGATCTTGAAAGATTATGGAAGAGCGCCCGGCGCGTCGAGCTCGGAGATGAGGACGGGCGCGCCTAGCGAGATATGCGCATCCGCGTCATCTGCGAGGGAAAGGCGGCCGACGCGCGCTTGCGGGCGCTCCAGGCGGACTACGCGGCGCGCATCGCTCATTTCGTGCCGATTGATGTAGATGAAATCCGCCTGGCCCGCGGCGACGGGCGGAGCGATAAGAACGGGATTACCGCGACCGAACGGCGCATGATCGAGAAGGCAGACGGCGCCTGCCGGGTGGTTCTCGACGCGCAAGGCCGTCAGTGGACCTCGGCGCAGTTTGCGCGATGGATCGCCGCGAACGCCGTGGCGGGAGCGAGAGAGCTTGCGTTCCTGGTGGGCGGCCCGGAGGGATTTTCGGCGCCCTTCCGCGAGCAGGCGGACCTCGTGCTGGCGCTGAGCGCGATGACGCTGACGCGCGACTGGGCGCGCGCTCTGCTGCTTGAACAAATCTACCGCGCTTTCACGCTGGAGCGAGGCTACCCTTACGCGCGCTGAGCGTCCGTAGCGCCGGGCCTCAGCCCGGCATGTGGCGCTACAATGTTTTCACCCGATTAGATGCCCGGAGGCGGGTTTGCCCGAAGCGCGAAAAGGGTTGATCATGGTGCACACCGGCCCCGGAAAAGGCAAAACCACGGCGGCGCTTGGAACCGCGTTTCGCGCCGTCGGGCAGGGCATGAAGGTTCTGATGGTTCAGTTCATCAAGGGCTCGTGGCATTACGGCGAACTCGACACAGCGAAAATGCTCGGCGACGAGAAGTTTCAAATCCTCCCTATGGGCCGGGGATTCGTAAAGATCGGCACGGAAAAGCCAGACCCAGAGGATACTCGCCTGGTGGCCGACGCGTGGGACTTCGCGCGCCAGAAAATTGAGAGCGGCATGTACGACCTCGTCATCCTGGACGAGGTGAACTATGCCATCAGTTACAAAATGCTCGATCCGGTGAAGGTGGTCGAGGCGCTGCGCGCGAAACCCGAAATGCTGCACGTGATCCTGACGGGCCGCAACGCGCACCCGTCCATTGTTGAGCTGGCGGATCTCGTCACCGAGATGCGCGACGTCAAACATCCGTACCAGAAGGGAATCATCGCGCAAAGGGGAATCGAATATTGAAACGCAGGGTGATGGGGTCGTTCGATCGTTGATCCCGCTGCCGCAATCATCCGGTCACCCAATACCAATAATCTATGAGCTGGTTTCGCCGGGAAAATCAACCTCTGAAGGCACCTAAGGTGAAGCGCGTCCAGACCGAGGGCCTGTGGATCAAGTGTGACGACTGTAAACAGACGCTCTGGAAGAAAGATCTCGAGGCGAACCTCTATTGCTGCCCCAACTGCGGGCGCCACTTCCGCATGGGCGCAACCGCGCGGCTCCGAATGCTCTTTGACGGCGGCCAATACACCGAATGGGACGCGGGCCTGGAATCGTCCGATCCGCTGACCTTCGCGGACACTAAGAGCTATCGCGACCGCCTGGAAAAGGCACAGCAGGAAACGGGGATGAAGGACGCCCTGATTGCGGCTGAGGGGCTTCTCGACGGGCGCGAGGTCATGATCTGCGCCATGGAATTTCAATTCATCGGCGGCAGCATGGGCGCTGTGGTGGGAGAAAAGATCGCCCGCGCCATCGACCGCTGCATTGCGGCGCACAAGCCGTTGGTGATTGTTTCCTGCTCGGGCGGGGCGCGAATGATGGAAGGCGTCATCAGCCTGATGCAAATGGCGAAGGTCAGCGCCGGCCTGGCGCGCCTCGAAGCCGCGCGCCTGCCTTACGTTTCTGTTCTCACGGATCCGACGACGGGCGGCGTCACGGCAAGCTTCGCGATGCTGGGCGATCTGAACGTCGCCGAGCCCCGGGCGTTAATCGGGTTTGCCGGCCCGCGCGTGATCGAGCAAACGATCCGGCAGAAGCTGCCGGACGGCTTTCAAACCGCCGAGTTCCTCCTCGAACACGGGATGGTGGACGCGATCGTTTCTCGCAAGGAACTGCGGGCCTATGTGGCGCGGGTGCTCAGCCTGCTTTCGCCGGCGGAGACTGCGCGCCCCTGAATCTTCTACCAACCGCCTTCCCCAATGCCGCCAAGACAGAAGGAACGCAATGCGGCGTGGGGTCGCAGCGGGAGGAATGTCATCCCAAGCTTTTCGGCCGTAATTTATGGATTATCTCGCGTGTCTTGATGTGCTCGAAAGTCTCGGACACGAGATCCGGGGCGTCAAGTTTGATCTCGAAACGACCGAGCGATTGCTCGCGGTTCTCGGCAATCCGCATCTGAAGTACCCTGCCGTGATTGTGGCCGGAACGAACGGCAAAGGGTCCACCAGCGCGATGATCGCCGCTGCCCTCGAACACGCGGGGTTCTCGGCAGGGCTTTATACTTCGCCGCACCTCGTGCGCGTGAACGAGCGGATCCGCTCGAACGAGCGGGAAATCTCGGACGAAGATTTCGCCGCTGCGTTTACGGCGGTCCACAAAGCCGCTGGCGAGCTCGCTCGCGGGGGCGAATTGGCGCGCGCGCCCAGCTATTTTGAGTACCTCACGGCAGTTGCATTCTCGCATTTTGCCAGCGCTGCGACCCAGTTTGCGGTGCTCGAAGTGGGGATGGGCGGCCGGCTGGACGCGACAAACGTCGTGGACCCGCTTGTCTCGATTGTCACCAACGTAACACTCGATCACGAACCGTTTCTCGGCCCCACGGTCGAAGCGATTGCCTCGGAAAAAGCAGGCGTGATCAAGCCCGGGCGCCCTGCCGTCTCCGGCTGCGAGCACGAAGGCGCGCGCGCGGTGATCCGGCGGCGCTGCGAAGAGGCGGGATCCGAGCTCGTCGATCTGGCGCGCGAGGCTTGCGTTTCGAACGTAACGGATTGCCAGGGCCGCTTCTCGTTCGACTTCGCGCTCGGCGGGGATCGCTTGCGAAATCTCGCGCCGTCGCTTGCCGGCCGGTTTCAGGTTAGGAACGCAGCGGCGGCAGCCGCGGCAGCGCTGTTGCTCCGGAAGCAGGGCGTCGAGATCCCCGACGACGCCATTCGGGCGGGGCTGGCGGACGTGCGGTGGCCGGGCCGCATCGAGACGATTCGCGAGTGTCCGTTGGTTCTGCTCGACGGCGCGCACAATCCGGCAGCCGCTCGCGCGCTTGCGGTGTACCTGCGCGAAGAGCTGGCCGGGCGGCGGATTCGGCTGGTTTACGCTTCGATGCGCGACAAAGCGATCGAGGAGATATCGGCCGTCCTCTTTCCGCTGGCCTGCGAGGTTTATCTCACGGCGCTGCCGATGGCTCGCGCCGCCTCGCCGCGCGAGATCCTCGACCGCTCCCGCATCGACGCTCAGCGAGCCATCATCCAGCCCGAGCCGCTGCGGGCGGCCGGCGAGGCCTGCGGCGCGAGCCGCGCCGAGGACGCGGTGGTGATCGCGGGCTCGCTCTTTCTGGTAGGCGCCATCGAGCGGGCGCGGCGGGAGGGAACGCTGATCCTCGATCCGCGGCCGCCGTGCGTTTCGGACGTTCGGCCGATGGAACACGGCGGCCCGTCGCTGCGGGGATGAATCGAACGGCAGAGAGCTTCGGCAAACGCGCTCGGGAATTCGCCAGCTTGCTGCGGGCGCTCTTCTTCACCGACCTTCTGATCTATATTTACACCGTCGTCTGCGGCGCCGCCTCGCTTGCCGGATCTCTCTTCGACGCCGATGGCCGCTGGCAGCACGGGTGCGCGCGTACGTGGTCGAAGCTTATCCTGTGGACCAGCCGCATTCGCCTGAAGGTCGAGGGAATCGAAAATATTCCCCGCGGCGCGGCGGCCATCTTCTGCTCAAATCACCCGAGCGCGATGGATATTCCGATCCTTTTCGTGTGCCTGCCGCTGCAGTTCCGCTTCGTCGCCAAGCGCTCCCTGTTTGACGTGCCATTCCTCGGCTGGCACTTGCGGCGGTCCGGGCATATTCCGATTGAGCGCGACCGGCCGCACAAAGCCTATCAAAGCCTCGACCGGGCCGTCTCGAGGATTCAGGCGGGTTGTCCCGTGGTCCTGTTTCCCGAAGGACACCGCAACCGGGATGGCAGCCTGGGAGCGTTTAAGCGCGGCTCGTTTTATTTGGCGATCAGATCGGGAGCGCCGGTGGTGCCCGTGACCATTCGCGGAAGCCGTGCCGTTCTTAAACCCGATTCGCTGCACGTGAAGCCGGGCATTGTCGAAATCGTTTTCCACCCGCCTATCGATACCTCCGGCATGAGCGCCGCCGCCGTTGAGTCACTTTCTGGGGATGTGCGGCTGCGAATCCTTTCGCGGCTCCCGGCAGATGAATAGTACTTCGTTGCTTTAATCAGCGTGCCTTTGATTTGTATCAGGGGCACGACTTTAATCGTGCCAAAATAATGCCGTTAAGGAGACCGGCTTTAGCCGCTGACAGGGGCTAAAGCCCAGCCGTTCACACGCTTGCGTGCGGCACGACTCAAAGTCGTGCCCTGATACGAGGCAACCGAATCGACAAGCAAGAATGCGCGTGAGGAGCCCGATCATAGGTACGCTAACTGACACAACGGAGTACCAGTGTAGTCTCCACGAATTGGCTAGACCATCCATATCGATGGGTGGCGCATACATCCCGTCGTTCGGGATGTGTGCGAAGCTTGAAAACCGTACACATGGCAAAGAGCGGCCATGTGGGCGCCACCCAAATTGTTTGTATACCGATCTGCTGGAAACGACACAGCAGCTTCGCCGGCTAATACGGAAGGGCTACAGCAGCCGCGCCGCAGCTTCGTCAACGTACCACGTTGGAGCGCTGCCGCTCGGTTGCACAAGCTGTGCGGGCAGCAGCGAGGCGGGCGGAGCGGGCGTTCGCAATACTTGACGAAGAATCTCCGCCTTCCCCGCCCCGGACACCAGGAAGACGACCCGCGCAGCGGCGTTGAGCACCGGGAGCGTCAGCGTGATGCGGTACATGTTGAGTTTTGGAACGAAGTTGGCGCACACCGCGAGGCGCCGCTCGGCAAGCGCCGCTGTCTCGGGAAACAGCGATGCAGTGTGCCCATCCTCGCCAAGACCCAAATAGATAACGTCCAAGTGCGGCCACGCGCCCGATTCCGTGCCGAGCGTCGTCCGAAGATCATTTTCGTAGCTCGCGGCCGCCGCTTCGCGATCGGGCCACTCGGCTTGCATCCTGTGAAACTGTACGCCGGGCAGGCGGTCCAGCATGGCCTCGCGCAGCATTCGGTAGTTGCTGCGCGGATCGTCGGGCGGAACGCAGCGCTCGTCCACTTGAAACAGGTGGAGTCGCGGCCACGGAAGCGAAACGCCACGCGAGGCCAAGAGCTCGCAAAAGCGCTGTGGCGTAGATCCTCCTGAAAGCGCAGCGGCGAAGGGGCGCGCGCTGAGGTCCGAGCGCTCCACCGTATTTACGAAGTCTTCCGCAGCCTGCCGGCTCAGTTCTTCGAGGTCTTTGAAGACGCGAACTTCGGGAGATGGCATAGCTCGGTTGCGGGGTGGTTTCGAGAGAATGTGGGTGGGCTACAACTGCTGCCAGGATCGGCCATCGCGCTCGATGAAGGCGTCGGCCTCGGGCGGTCCCCAGGTGCCGGCTTCGTAAAACGAGAGCCCTTTCCTGCCGTCGTCGCGCCACTTGTTGATGATCGGAGTCACGAGCTCCCAGGCGAGCTCGACAAAGTCGCTGCGCGTAAAAAGCATCGGATCGCCGAGCATGCAATCGAGCAAGAGCGTTTCGTACGCGGTGGTGGGCGGCGCCTGTCCAAACGCCTCCTCGTAGCGGAAGTCCATGTTCACGGGACGGATCTGCATCGTAGTGCCCGGAATCTTGGCGTTGAACTTCAGCGACATTCCCTCGTTCGGCTGGATGTGAACGGAAAGCGTGTTGGGCTCGATGGACGTGGTGCTGGTGCCCTTAAAGAGAAGATGGGGCGCGCGCCGGAACCGAATCGTGATTTCGGAGATGCGCTTGGGCAAGCGCTTGCCGGAGCGCAGGTAAAACGGAACATCGGCCCAGCGCCAATTGTCGATATTCAGCTTGAGCGCGGCGTAAGTCTCCGTCGTGGATTGCGGGGAGACGTTGTGCTCGGCGCGGTACGCCACCGCCTTATCGCCGTTGGGCCAGCCCTCGACGTATTGCCCGCGGACCGCGAATTCGCTCAAGTGGTCGAGAGGAATCGGGCGGATAGCCCGCATGAGCTTGGCTTTCTCATCGCGCACCGCCGTGGAGTCGAACAGAGCCGGCGGCTCCATCGCGACAAGGCTGAGCAGCGACAGCACGTGGTTTTGAATCATGTCGCGCACCAGTCCGGCTTCCTCGTAGTACCCGCCGCGGTTTTCCACGCCGATGTCTTCCGCCACTGTGATCTCGACGTGATCGATGTAGCGGCGGTTCCAAAACGGCTCGAAGATGCCGTTGCCAAAGCGAAAGACCAAGAGGTTCTGAACGGTCTCCTTGCCCAGATAATGATCGATGCGGTAGACCTGATCCTCGTCGAACGCGCTGGTGACAATTTTGTTCAGCTCCCGCGCCGATTGCGTGTCTCGCCCGAACGGTTTCTCGATCACGATGCGGGTCCAACTGCCGCCCTCGTGGCCCCGGTTTGCAAGCCCCGCGTTCCCGAGGTGCTGGACGATCTCGGGAAAGAAGCTTGGCGGCGTGGCGAGGTAGAAGAGGCGGTTGCCGGCGGTGCCGCGGTCCTTGTCGAGCTTGTCGAGGAGCTGTTTCAGTTGATCGTAAGCGCGGAGGTCGCCGAAGTCATCCGCAAGGTAGTGCACGTCGCGCGTGAACGCGTCGAGCGCGGAGTGGTCGTTTTCGGGCACCTCGAGATATTTCCGCACCGCCTGATCCATTTTCTCGCGGAAGGTGTCGTTGTTGTAGGGCGTCTTCGCGCAGCCAATCACCGAGAAACCGTCCGGGAGAAGCCCCGCGCGCGCCAGATAGTACAAGGCCGGAACAAGCTTCCTCTCGGTCAAATCGCCCGATGCGCCGAAGATCACCATGGCGCAGGGAGCGGGAACTCGATGGCCCTGCTGCGCGGCGGGGGCGCGCTGCGTGATCACGTCTGTTTCAGCCATGAATCGGGTTCCTCCTTTTTCCGGCGCGCCCCTGGCGCAGCGCCGGAGGTTACGCCCGGCACGTCGATCGCGCGCCCCAGACTTCCCGCCGATAGCCCCTACCCTGAAGACCGGCGCTTCCCGGGAAAGGAGCGCTTCTCGAAGTTTTGAATAGTGTAGCACGCGCTGCAGTGGATCAATCTGCAGAAATGGGCGCCCTCTACCCCCCATCGTTACGACCGGGGCCGCGGGCGATACAACACCTCACGCGGTCGCCACACGCTGCCGATAGCTACCCCAGAGGCAGACCACGCATGTCCATACCCAGAAGCATCTGGCGCCCGCTGCGGCTCGCGATCATTCTGGCGCTCCTCGGCTGGCTCGGCTGGAAGGCATTTGACAAAACGCTGTGGTCGGCGTGGGGCCACTTCAACGCTGAGTGGCTCGCCTTCGCGCTGGTATCGACCCTGCTGATGCTTGCGGTGCGCCTCGCCAAATGGCACTTGTTGCTGGTTAAAGAGCGGATCCCCCGCGGCCCGCGCGAATCGGCTCGGGCGCTGTTTGGGGCCTACGCTCTGGCGTCCGTGACGCCGGGGCGTTTTGGAGACTTCGGCCGTTTTCTTTTCATCGGCGATGGCGGCCGGGCTCGCGCGCTGCTTTTCACGCTCGTCGACAAGTCGTTTGACGTGTGGGCGCTTCTGACGCTCACGTTCGCCAGTTTATTTTTGTTCCTGCCTCTCGCGACGGCGATGGTGCTTATGGCGGGCTGGCTGGCTTTGATTCCGCTGTTCAGCATCGCTCGCCGACGGGCGTTTCATCTTACGCTCTTCTCGAGATTCCGGCTGGGCGAGATCTGGAACGCGGTACAGGAAGTTGACGCCCGCCGTTTCGCCCTCCTTGCGATCTGCACCTATGCCGTCGATATGCTGACGCTGTTCTTCCTCCTTCGCGCCTTTCACAATGCCGAGCTCAGGGTCGCCTTCGCGACGTATCCCTGGCTGGTCCTCGCCGGATCGCTGCCCATCTCATTCGGCGGCATCGGCCCGCGCGAAGGCGTTTCAGCTTTGCTTCTTCCGCTGTTCTCGATTCCAGCGCCCGTAGCAATCACCGTTTCACTCGTCTTCTTCGCCCTCACCGGACTCCTGCCTGCAGTTTTCGGAGCGGCTTGGATGGCCGTGAATCCCCCGAACCTCAAACGCCGCTGGTGGATCAGCTTCCGCGATCTTTTCGAACTCGCCGGGTCGGGTCCGACCCGCAGCGGTAGGGATTTGACTTCGACGTGAGCCGCCCCTGGGCATCGTAATTGCTCGCCACTGTGGTTGCGCCCGCCGGATCGCTTTCCAGAATGCGGCTGATGGCGCGGCCCCATTCGTCCAAGTTCGCCTGGGTATGAAGGCAATTCGTGCAACTCGGCGAAGGCGCGGCGGAGGCGGGGTTCTGGTACGCGTCGGTTTCCGTGGCGCCGGCGTACGTGGTGAGCTTCCACGCGCCGAGCGGCAGATACGTCAGCGTCGGCCGGCTCAGCGGGTCGTCGGAGTAAAAATCCGTCGTCTCGCCGTTCTGATCGGTCGCGAGTGCCTTCTGGCCCGTCCCGAAGTAATAGCCATACCGGAGCGTTCCCGAAACCGGCAGCGTGACGCTGGTGACGTACGCGTTCGTCTGGGCGGACGGCGAGTACGCCTGCACAGCAAGTAAAATTTTCGGGGTCGCGTTAGCGGCGAGCAGGGGCCGGCGCCGGGCGGACCTTCGCTGGCTTGTACACTTCCGATCGGCTCCACCGCGAACTTTGCTAAAATAGCGGTGTTTGGCGCTCATGGGGTGATGCGGTTGGCAGAATTCTTCAGCGAAAAACACGATGTAGTTGTGGTGGGTGCGGGGCACGCGGGGTGCGAAGCGGCCGTAGCGCCCGCGCGCATGGGCCTGAACACCGCTCTCTACACGATGAACCTCGATCTGATCGCGCAGATGTCGTGCAACCCCGCGATTGGTGGGATTGCAAAAGGCCACCTGGTGCGCGAAGTGGACGCCTTGGGCGGCATTATGGGAGAAATCATCGATGGCGTCGGAATCCAGTTCAGGCTCCTCAATACCAGCCGCGGACCCGCAGTGTGGTCGCCGCGGGCCCAGGCGGATAAGAAGCAATACCGCGTGAGGATGCGCCAGATGCTTGAGGCGGAGCCCAACCTGCGCATCAAGCAGGCCGAGGTTATCGATTTGGTCCTCGAGGAACCTCCGCCGGGCCCCGACTCCGGCGGCGCGCGCCGCCGTGTGCGTGGCGTCCGCTTGCGCGACGGCCGCGCGATTGAAGCGGGGGCCGTAATCATCACCACGGGCACGTTCCTGAACGGGCTCATTCACTGCGGTGAGCAGACGTTTCCTGCTGGGCGCTCGGGCGAGGCTCCCGCCGTCATGCTGGGCGAGGCGCTTCGCCGGCTGGGGTTCGAGGTGGGGCGCCTCAAGACCGGAACGCCGCCGCGGCTCGACGCGCGGACCATCGACTTCGCGCAGTTTCAGACGCAAGCCGGTGATCCGGTCCCCACGCCCTTCAGCTTCCGCACCAAAGCGATCACGCAAGCGCAAACGGTCTGCTGGATCGCATATACCAACGAAGCCACGCACAGCGCCATTCGCGCGAACCTGAGCCGCTCGCCGTTGTATTCCGGCCAGATCAAGAGTGTCGGGCCGCGCTATTGTCCGTCCATCGAAGACAAAGTTGTAAAGTTTCCCGATAAATCGCGCCACCAGCTTTTCCTCGAGCCCGAGGGGATGGATACGTACGAGATTTACGCGAACGGCCTTTCAACTTCCATGCCGATTGACGTGCAGGCCGCGATGGTAGCGTCAATCCCGGGTCTCGAGAGCGCGGAAATGATCCGCCCCGGCTACGCGATCGAATACGACATGGTGCAGCCGACCGAGCTCAACCCATGGCTCGAAACCAAGAAAATTCAAAATCTGTTTCTCGCGGGCCAGATCAACGGCACCACCGGATACGAAGAAGCCGCGTGCCAGGGCATTATGGCCGGCATCAACGCCGGCCTCCGCGTTCGCGGAAAGGACCCGCTGATGATCGAGCGAACGCGCGGCTACACGGGCATTCTGATCGACGATCTGGTGAGCAAGGGCGCCGACGAACCGTACCGCATGTTCACGTCGCGAGCGGAATTCCGGCTGCATTTGCGCATTGACAACGCGGACGAACGCCTCATGCCGCTCGGACATCAAGCAGGCACCATCCGGGAGAAGGATTACGCTGCGTTTCTGGAGAAACAATCGCGCATTTCCGGCTTAACGCGCTTTTTGCTACAACATCGCCTGGACCCGCGGAGTCACGCAGGGAAACCGGTCTATGCGAAGCTCGGCATTCTGCCGGACGAACGCTCGGGCGGCGCCACCGCGCTCACCGGCGAGCAACTGCTCAAACGCTCCGAGATCGGCATCGAGGACCTCACCGCGTGGATCAACGAATCGCTGGCGGCGGAGAGCATTTCCCTCAGCGGCGACGCAAGGAATCTGCTCGCGCGCGAAGAAGCGCGGCGCGTTGAGACGGATCTGAAGTACGAAGGCTATCTTGCGCAGCAGGAGAAGCAAATCGAGCGGATGAGGCGCGCGGAATCGCGCCACATTCCGGGTTGGTTTGATTACCGAAACGTGTCCGGCCTTTCGCGCGAAGTCGTCGAGAAGCTGGTCAAGGTGCGGCCGCTAACGCTCGGACAAGCGGCTCGCATTCCCGGCGTCACGCCGGCGGCCGTCTCACTCGTGAACGTCTACATTGAAATCTTCCAGCGGCGCGGATCGGATCTGCCCGCGCAG
>JBOGKE010000080.1:0-13477 GCA_050745265.1 Terriglobia bacterium | reverse complement strand
GGCGGCGAAGGAAGCGGTTGAGCGGGCGGGCGCCCCCGTCGCGGAAATCGCCGCCATCGGGATCACCAATCAGCGCGAGACGGTGCTCCTGTGGGACCGCGAAACCTCCAAGCCGCTCCACCGAGCCATTGTGTGGCAATGCCGCCGGACCGCGGACGAATGCGCGCGCATCGCCGCTGACGGATTCGGGCAAATCCTGCGCGAGAAGACAGGGCTCGTGGTGGACGCGTATTTCTCTGCAACGAAGATCGCCTGGCTGCTCGACCACGTCCCGGGGGCGCGCAAGCTCGCTGAGCAGGGCAAGCTATGCTGCGGAACGATCGACGCCTGGCTCATCTGGCGGCTGACGCGCGGCCAAGTCCACGCAACCGACGCCTCGAACGCGTCCCGCACGCTTCTGTTTAATATCCATTCGCTCGAGTGGGACGACGAAATCCTCGACTACTTCCGAATCCCTCCCGCAATCTTGCCTGCGGTGAAGCCCTCGAGCGGAATTTTCGGAGAGACGGATTTGCTCGCACCCGGAGTTCGCATTCCGATCGCGGGCGTCGCGGGAGATCAGCAGGCGTCGCTGTTCGGCCACGGCTGCCTCGCCCCAGGCGCGGTGAAAAATACGTATGGGACGGGCTGCTTTCTGCTGATGAACGCGGGCCGCCAAGCGCCGAAGTCCGCCTCGGGTTTGCTCGCAACCGTAGCGTGGCAGCGCGACGGGAAAGCGGACTACGCGCTTGAGGGCAGCGTCTTCATTGCGGGCGCCGCGGTGCAGTGGCTGCGCGACGAACTGAAGATGATCGCTAGCGCGGACGAGACGGAAGCAATGGCGCGGGCGGTGCCCGATTCGGCCGGGGTTTATTTTGTCCCCGCGTTCGTCGGTTTGGGCGCGCCGTACTGGGACGCCTATGCGCGCGGAACGCTGGTGGGCATCACCCGCGGCGCTAATCGCAATCATCTTGCCCGCGCGACGATCGAAGCCATGGCCTATCAGACGCGCGACGTGCTCGAATGCATGGCCGGCGACTGCGGGATGAAGCCTCGCCTGCTGCGGGTGGACGGCGGCGCGACTCGCAACAATTTTCTGTGCCAGTTCCAGGCCGATATTCTCGGTATTCCGGTTCAGCGGGCGGCCGTGACGGAGACTACCGCGCTCGGCGCAGCCTGCCTGGCCGGTCTGGCTGCCGGTTTTTGGGAGAACGAGCAGGCCATGCGCGAGGCCCTGTCATGTTCCGGTAGGGGAGACGCGACGACGCGGCCCTTCGAGCCGCAATTCGGCTCGGCGCAGCGGGACGAACTCTATCAGGGTTGGCGGCGCGCCGTCGAGCGCGCCAAGGGATGGGCAAAATAACGAATGCTGCATGACGAATGGTGAATTATGAATGCTAAATTCTGATAAAGCTGAGAATGGAAAGCCTGGAGGACAACAGGAGCACAACAGGCTATGGGCCGAAAGCTGAACGCTCAGTGCTGAAAGCTGAGGGCTGAAGGCCGAACGCCCAGCATTCACCATTCACCCATTCAGCATTCACAACTATGGTGATGCCCCTGCGCCCGGCCCGCCCGTCGGATTAAATGCGCCGGGCGGCAGCGTAATCGTCACGTCTTCATCCAGACGCATTCCCACCAGCGAGCCGGCCAGGAGAACCGCCTGCTTGCCTTTCGGAATCACGAGCGCGGCAACTCCCGCCGCAACACCTACCGCGATGCCGGGACCCAAGCCCCCTGCGGCTGCAGCAGCCGCCGTCGGAGCGCCGAAAATCGCGAGCTGCTTTTTGCGCGAGGCCCCGCCGCCTTTGAGGTCGCCTTCCGGGCCGACGTTCAGGCTGCCGTCTCCGGCGCTCGAGAAGATTTCCGTCAGAGATCCTAGGATCGCCACCTTTTCGCCGTTCGGCATCTCAATCGTATCGAACTGCACACTGAGATAACCACCTCGGCCCCTGCGGCCTGCGCCCTTGACTTCGTTGACGTGGCCGAGCACGCGGACGCCCTTCCGAAGAACCGGGATATCCTCGACTTCAACGGGCGCAATCAGAGTGGCAATCACTTTATCGCCCATCTTCGAACTCTTCGAGCTGACCGAGGTATGAAGCTGCAGCTTGAACTCGGTACCCTCGGGAACCGTGATCTCGTTCAGACCGTTTTGCAGAGATTCGGGATTGGCTTGCGCGTCCTGCGCCTTCACCAGCGGCGCGACGCCCGATACCATGCACGCCGTCACTATCAGAATAAGCAAACGCTTCATCGAGTGAACTCCCTTCAGGTATTAAACCCGGCAGGGACCACAGCCCTGCGCCGACTCACCCTATTTCACCACCAAATGCCCGTACCCGTCAAAGGCAGCGCCGCATAGCGCCGTCCTTCAGGGCGGCAAACGGAAGAAAATAGGTGTGCCGGGCCGAAGCCCGGCGCTCCACATACAGTGGTCACACTCCGAAGGGCGGCGCTACGCGGAGAAACCCGATCACGCCCGGGGTCGCACGCGCGTCACAATCACTTTGTCCTTCTCCTTATCGAAGTAGAAGGCGATTTGAACGCCGTGCTTTCTTCCGTGGCGCCACAGGGCCTGATAAATCGCGCGGGGGGTTCTGCCAGGGAAGTTTTCCTCGCTGCTCAGCCGCAGCGCCTCGCCCTCTTTGAGCTTCTTGAGGTTTTCGATGATCTCATCCAGGATCCCTTGGCGCCGCCGGACCGCTCGCTGTAGCGGCTCTGGCGCTTTAATCTTCTGAATCGGCATTTCGAATCACCTCCGGATGCAGATGTGAATGGGAACAAGCGCCACGGAGCTGCAAACGCCCTTGCGGCCGTTTGCCCGGGCCGGGGGCGAGGCCCGGAACGCCTTCCTGATGCTAACAAAAGCCGGAGGTGATCACAAGGGAAAGTTGTCGCGCATGACGCTTTAGGCGCACTTGTCTCACTTATAGCTTGGATCGCGTGCGTCGCACTGCTACGCCGCTGGGAGCCTGCCGAAACGCGGGAAGGGAGCCGCGCACACGCCGATCGGCTTTGCCGCCTGACTTGCGGAAGAGCCTTGCCCTTCGGCCGACCCGCCCACCTCCCATCCCGATTTTTCGCTGGGCGCGAAGGCTTTACAAGCCGTGAACTTTTGAATAGTCCTCTTGCCTAGCTTATGGCTAGTTGTATGATCCTTGGCCATGGGTTACCTATCGAAAATGCAGCTAATTGAACGGGCGGGTGGCAACCGTCAGTTCTACCTGATCTGCCCCGCACCACTGGCCGAGGCTCTGGAACTTGAGAAGGGCGAGGAGATCGAGTGGGTCGTCGAAGGCAAGCACACACTGACGGTCCGGCGTCACTCTTCCGGGCGGCAGCGGGAGGCGAGGCCACAGGGGCGCTGAGCAAGGGCAGACCGGCGTCCCAGTGACCCGCGCCATCCCAGCTCCCATCCTGCGTCAGGGCAGGCTCCGAGCGGCGCTACCGAACCGACGATTAGATCAGCGGATGCTATACTGCGGTGCTGGAGTGGAGAGCGATGCCCGGACGGTCGGTGAGCATTTTCGGTTTAGGTTACGTCGGCTCGGTGATGGCGGCGTGCTTTGCCCACAAAGGCCATCGCGTGGTCGGAGTCGACGTCAACACCGCGAAGGTAGAAACGATCAACTCAGGCCACACGCCTATCATCGAGGCGCAGGTGGAGGAGATGGTGGCGGAAGGCATCGCCGCCGGACGGCTGCGCGCGACTACGGAGGTTGGCCCGGCGGTGCGCGAGACCGAGGTTTCGTTTATCTGCGTCGGAACTCCGAGCCAGCCGAACGGCAAGCTCGATCTCGGCCACGTCCAGAGCGTGAGCCGGCAAATCGGCGAAGCGCTTCGCGATAAGACTAGCCCGCACTATATTGTGGTGCGAAGCACGATTCTGCCGGGCAGCACCGAAGCGATCGTCATCCCGGCTCTCGAGGCGGCGAGCGGCAAGCGCGCGGGAGACGGGTTTTTGGCGGCCTATAACCCGGAGTTTATGCGCGAAGGCTCAGCCGTCCGCGACTTCTTCGAGCCCCCGGTGACGGTGCTCGGCGCTCAGGACGCCGCGCACCTTTCCCTCCTGCGCGAGCTTTATGAATGGGCGCCCGGCGGCGTGATTGAGACCTCGATCCGCGTGGCGGAGATGGTGAAGTACGCGAGCAACGCTTTCCATGCCGTGAAGGTGGGGTTCGCAAACGAAATGGGAACCGTCGCCAAGCGCCTGGGCGTGGACGCGCACGCGATGGCCAGAATTTTTATTTCCGACACCCGCCTGAATGTCTCGGCGGCGTATCTGTTCCCGGGCTTCGCGTTTGGCGGCTCGTGCCTGCCGAAGGACGTGCGTGCGCTGAGCTACTGCGCGAAAGAGCATGATCTGCGTCTGCCGCTGCTCGATTCGCTGCTCGCGAGCAACGAGGAGCACATTGGCCGCGCCGTGGACATGGTGATCGCCAGCCGCAAGAAGCGGATTGGAATCCTGGGCCTCAGTTTCAAGGCCGGCACGGATGACCTGCGCGAAAGCCCGCAAGTGAAGCTCGTGAAGCGATTGCTCGGCGAAGGTTGCCAGATCAGGATTTGGGACCCCAACGTCTCGCTTGGCCGGCTCGCCGGCGCCAACCGCCAGTACATCGAAGAGGTCATCCCACACATCGCTTCGCTGCTCTGCTCCGAGCTGTCGGAGGTGATCGAATCTGCGGAGCTCGTGGTGATCGGCAATCGCGGCGCCGAAAAGGAGATGATCCAGGCGCACTTGCGCCCGGACCAGAAGGTGGTGGACCTGGTGAACCTGGAGAGAGAACGCCGGCCGGATGCCCACCGCGATTACGAAGGAATCTGCTGGTAAGCGCCGTAGCGGCGATCTGCGATCGCAGAACGTCGGGAAACGTGATCGCCCAGCCCCGTCGAACCCAGCTCGCGATTGCAGGTTTCTTTCGGTCACGCCATGAAAATCCTCTGGGTGAAAGCGGGCGGGCTGGTTCCGCTTGATACGGGCGGAAAGATTCGCTCTTACCACATCCTTCGCCAGCTTGCCGCCCGCCACGAAGTCAGCTTATTCACCTTTTACGCCGAGTTCGAGAACGATCCGCACGCGGAGCTTAATCGGATTTTCACGCGCGTGGAAGCGGTCCCGCTGAAGCTTCCTCCCCCGCGGAGCTTCAACGAAGGCTTGTGGTACGCTCGCAACCTTTTTACCCGCCTTCCGCACAGCATCCTGAAATTCTGCCGGCCGGAAGTGCGGCGCCGGCTTCGCGACGCGGTACGCGAACTATCTCCCGACATCCTGCTTTGCGATTTTATTATTCCCGCAGCGGCGATTCCCTGGGATGCGCCATTTCCAAAAGTGATTTTCACGCATAACGTCGAAGCGCAGATTTGGCAGCGGCACTACGAGCTCGCGCGCAACCCGCTGTGGAGAGCCGTCACGGGGCGGGAGTATCGCGCCATGGCGCGCGCCGAACAGAGGTATCTGCGCCGCGCCGACCACGTGCTGACGGTCTCCGAACTCGACCGCGAATTCTTTTCCCGCTTTGCCGAGCCATCAAGGCTTACGGTGATCCCGACCGGCGTCGACACCGACTTCTTTCGGCCCGATCCGGCGGCTGAACAGCCCAAACGCCTCGTCTTTACCGGATCGATGGATTGGCTCCCGAATGAGGACGCGATTTTTTATTTCGTCGAGGAAATTCTTCCGCTCATTCGCCGCGAGGAGCCGGAGGCCGGCCTGTGGGTGGTGGGAAGAAGGCCTTCGGCGCGCCTGCGGGCGCTCGCAAGCGCGACGCCGGCATTGGAGGTGACCGGGGGCGTCGACGACATTCGCCCCTACGTCCACGCCGCCGCTGCCTACGTCGTGCCGCTGCGCATCGGCGGAGGAACGCGTCTCAAGATTTTTGAAGCGATGGCCATGGGAAAAGCGGTGGTCTCGACCGCGATTGGAGCTGAAGGCCTTCCCGTCACCCACCGCGAAGACATTCTGCTGGCGGATGAGCCGCAAGAATTTGCCAGCGCGGTGATTGAGATTCTGCGCTCGGAAGCGTTGCGGTCGCGCCTCGGCCCTTCCGCGCGCGCGCTGGTGGAAGGTGGATTTGGCTGGCCTGCGATTGGCGCGCGATTCGGAGAAATCCTGGAAACAGTTTTGCGCCAGAGTCAGGAATCGGGCTCCCGGACGAGCGGGAACGCCGGGCGTCCGCACAAAATCTCGCGCCAGCCGAAGACCTGACAGGTTCGCCGATCTTCACTAATCCAGAGGGGCGCGGTTTCAACCCGATACTGTTCACCTAAGCTGATGGAGGCCGGTGCGTATCAGGCACGGCTCGAGTCGTGCAAAAGCGGAGCAGCGCGGAGATCCGCTGTCGCCCCCGCGAAAGCGGGGGCCCAGGTTCTCGATTCCCGCTTTCGCGGGAATGACAGCGATGACGCGGACCTCCTCGCCGAGCTCGCTTTTCAGAAACCCGCGCTACATGTGGTAGAATCATCCGCCGCATGAAAAAATCCTTCGTTCTTGCCACCGCCTTGCTGCTGGCAGCGCCCTTCGCACTCGCGGCCCCGGTCCATTACCAGCCGAATTGGGCTTCGATCAACAAGCGCTCGACGCCGCCGTGGTTCGACGCCGCGAAGTTCGGCATCATCATCCACTGGGGCGTCTACTCGGTGCCGGCCTATGCGGACCCGCACGGCAAAATCGGCGATACCTACGCCGAGTGGTACTGGAACCACATGCATGACAAGAACAGCCCCACGTGGAAGTTCCACCTGCTTCACTACGGAGCCGATTTCCATTACCAGGATTTCGTGAGCGAGTTCAAGGCCGAGCTTTTCGATCCGGACCAGTGGGCCGAAATGTTCAAGGATTCGGGCGCGCGTTACGTTGTGCTCACGTCGAAGCATCATGAGGGCTTTTGCTTATGGCCGTGCCCGGCAAGCTGGAACTGGAACGCGGTCGATGTGGGTCCGCATCGCGACCTCGCGGGCGATCTGGCCAAAGCCGTTGTGGCGCACGGCCTGAAGATGGGCTTCTACTACTCGCTTTACGAATGGTATGACCCGCTCTACTTGCACGACCCAAGCCGTTACGTCACCGATCACATGATCCCGCAGATGAAGGACCTCGTGAATCGCTACCACCCCTCGATTCTGTGGACCGACGGCGAATGGGAGCACCCGAGCTCGTTTTGGCATTCTACGGATTTTCTCGCCTGGTTATTCAATGACTCTCCCGTGCGGGACGAGATCGCGGTGAACGATCGCTGGGGCAAGGAAACGCGCGAAACCGACGGTGGCTTTTACACGTCGGAGTACGCAAGATTCACAAAACCCGGCGTGACGCTCGGGGCCGCGCACAAGTGGGAAGAAACCCAGGGAATGGGAAAATCCTTCGGCTACAACCGCATGGAAACGGTTGAAGATTACAAGTCGGCGGCGGCGCTGGTCGACCTGCTGGTCGACACCGTCGCGAGGGGCGGCAACCTGCTGCTCGACATCGGCCCGACCGCCGATGGGCGAATCCCTGTCATCATGCAAGAGCGGCTTGCGCAAATCGGCGCGTGGCTCAAGGTGAACGGCGAGGCGATTTACGCGACGCACCCGTGGCGCGAAGCTTCGGAAGGCTCCGAAGGCTCCGACGGCGAAGTCCGCTACACCGCGAAAGGCGATGCCGTTTATGCAATTGCCGAGGCTTGGCCGGGCCGCGAACTGGCGCTCGCAATCCCCGCGCCGTCGCGCGATGCCACAGTTACATTCCTCTCGTCGGGAAAAGCCCTCGCGTGGCGTGAATCGAACGGGAAAATGGTGGTCGAGCTTCCCGAGCCGTTCTTCGACGGCGCCGACGCTGCGACGGACGCCTACGTGTTCAAGCTGACCGGCGTAAAATAGAAACCTTCACGCGCGCCAAGACATCCGTCGCGCTTTGAGCGTAGCGCCGGCATCCTGCCGGCAGTTCCGGCACGTCTGTTCGCCGCGTCATCGATGGGTTGGGGCGCCTCAGCGCCTGCCGCCGGGACGGCGGCGCTACACCCCACGCGCCGACCCGGCGGACGCCCGGTCAGTAAATCAGTTTCAGTGAAAACTGCAACTGCCGAGAAGTCCCGGCGGTGTGGTTGATGAGACCGAAGCCTGAACCTCGGACGACATTGGCGGGCAAACCGAAATTCGTGAGGTTGAAAACGTTAAAGAACTCGGAGCGGAATTCAAGCGTCACAGCCTCGGCGCCGTTTCGCCGTCCGAAAGCTATATCCTTGATTAGCGCGGCGTCAAAATCCGCAAATCCGGGACCGCGGAACGTATCTCTTCCCAAGGACCCGAACACGCCCGAGTTGGGTCCTGTTCCCCCCGCAACGCCGATCGGAATCAAAAACAAGCTCGAGTTCAGCGCGCCCAGCCCGAAGTAATCTTCCTTGATGCGGCGCGAAGTCGAGAGCGCGGGGGCGCCGATCTGGTCGGGCCGGTCCGCGCCGGTCGATCCCGCTCCTGTCTGCTGAATGCCTGAAAAAACCGAAAACGGCGGCCCTGTGCTAATGCTGGAAAGGTTCAAAAACTCCCAGCCCGAAGTGATCTTCCGCCCCAGGCTACGCCGCAGGAAATTGACGCGATCGAGCCCGAGGTTTTGAATGGCGCTGAAGCTCAAAGTATGCGTCAGGTCGAAAGTCGAAGGGCCTCTCTCCGCGCCCAGATCTCGGGGATTCTGAGCAAAAGCTTGCAGGATCGTCCCCTGAGCGGGACCGCTGTAACCTCCCAGCACCGAGCTGGTGTCGTCTATCGCCTTGCTGTAGGTGTAGCTGAGCTGGAAGCCTAGTCCCCAGCGCGGAGAAGTTTTCGAAGCCGAAGCCTGCAGCGCGCTGTAGGTTGAGTGCGAGCGATTCGACATGATGCTTTCCGGGCCGTATCCGCCCGCCACTTGTCCGGCCGCGTTAAAAACGGTGAAGGGAGCAAATTGGGGACTGGCGCCCGCATAGCCGTTGGGAAAAACGACGGACGCGAGCCCCACGCCCTCCGTACCCACGTACTCGATGGAAAACGAAACGTCGTGGAAGTTCTGCTCCACGCCTGCGGTGTAGGTTTCGATATAGCCATTCGTAAAATCGCGCGACATACCCGAAATCGAAAGCGGCTGAACCGCCCCACCGGGCGTCTGCGCCGCGACGCCATTCTCGAATCGCTGAACGTCCATCACGGTGTTCGGGGGCACGTCGGCGGGATTACCCGAAGCAAACACGGGCGTGCCTGCTGACGTATAGAGCGTGGGAAGAGTAATGGGAATCGGGCCGTTCACAAACGGCACAGGGGCGCCCGGCGCCGCCGTAATCTCGGGCGATACCGAGATGGGGAAACCGCCGCCGACAAAGTTGTCATTCCACAAATTGGGCAGGATGGTGGTAATCGCCCCGCCGGCGGTAAATACGGTCTGCTTCGCCGCGTGCCAACTCACGGTGAGCCGAGGCGCCAAACCTCCCCAATCGGTCGAGTAACGCGCCGGAGGGCGAACATTGAAGAGCATCTCCTCGTGGACGCCTTGTTGCCACGCCGAGGCAAATTGCCCCCCGGCGTTCAGGAACACCGGTTGTGAGGTTGCATGATGCCCGACGCGGATGGGCGAGCCCACCTCATAGCGAACACCATAATTGAGCGTGAGGTTGCGTCGCAGTTTCCAGGCATCCTGAAAGTAAACGTTGTACGCATCCCGATGGACGGAGCCCTCGCCGATCCTCGCGCCCTGCGGAAAAATCGGATACGCGACTGCAGACGTGTAGCTGAAAGGCGTCGCCGTGAGCAGCCCCGTCAGCGAATCCGGCAGCGGATCGCCTGGGCGAACGTTGTGCCGCCCACTCGCCGAAACGATTTCCACGGGCGAATACGCCGCGCCGCCGCCGAAGGTGTATGCGCCGTTGGGCGAAATTCCGTACACCGTGGTGTCGCGGTTCAGGCGAACCTCCACTCCCCATCCGAGCGCGTGTTTGCCGCGCACGTTTATCCAACTCTGCCTGAACTGGAACAGATTGCCATATGAGCCCGTCACCGTTCCCGCAGCCGCGTTAAAAGGCTCATAGAGACCGTCACCGAACGTCAGTCCGGGCTGCGTTCGGTTGATGGTGGGGAAGAGCGGCGTGGCTCGGATGAAGCCCACGGAGCTTGCTGATGTGAAGCTGGGCGAAAGATTCCGCGTATAGGAGATTCCGACGTTCCGCTCGTGCTCGAAGAAACGGATCGCAAAACTCGGGTCGATGGCGGTTTGACTCGGGTTGGTGGTGGGTCCCGTGACGTCGTCATACGTGAAGCGTGCAAAGAGTTTCGCCCGGTCCGAAACACGATGATCCATGCGGATCGAGAGTTGATTGCTGTTGGTGGTTACGGCTGAGGAAGTGGCGAACGTTCGCGCGCCGTAGGGGCCCCCGGGATCGTTTGGCAAAGGGTAGCGCGCCAGCAGCGGAGCGATTGCCGGGCTGACCGGCACGGTCAAAGTGTCGCCCGAAAACGCCGTCGTATCGACCCCAAGCCGCTCCGCCGGAGTTGGTACAGAAAGCACCTGCGTGGTGCCCAGAATCTGCCGGAATCCCTGGTATTCCAAAAAATAGTAGGTTCGGTTGCGGCCGTTATAAATTCCCGGAAATTCCACCGGGCCGCCATTGGTCAAGCCGAACTCGTTGCGCTCAAAGTGGGGCAGACGGCCGGGATTCAAAGGGCTGCGGCGGTCGAAGAAATTGCGCGCGTCCAGGCCGGAATTGCGCAGAAAATCAAAGACGTCGCCGTGCTCCTGAGAAGTGCCGGACTTGGTGACCACGTTGGTGAACGAAGCCGCCCCTTCGCCGATCGCGGCGGCCATCACGCCGGAATCCGACTTGATCTCCTGGATGGCGTCGACGTTGAAATTGTCGAACGTTGCGCCGCCGAGCTCTGGGTCCGTCACATCAATGCCGTCCATGGCGAACACAGCGGTCGAGCCGCGCTGGCCATTGACGGCGTACTGCTGCGTGAAGTTCGCCGCGCCGTTGGTGTCCGTCTGCGTTCCTGCCGCGAGCAGCAGCAACTGGCCGAAGTCGCGGCCGTTCAGGGGCAGCCTTGACACCTCCTTTCCGACAAGCTTCTCGCCGCCGCTGGAGGTCTCGGCCGGCGCGGCGCCGAATTGGCCCGATTGGCCCGATTGAATTGATGCTTTTGCGGAGCCCGGCCGATTCGCATCGCTCCATGACAGTTGCACTTCTCCGCTCCGGGAAACCACAGCCGAAATCCGAATTCTCATTCCCGGTTTCACTGCGATCTCTTTGCGTGCAATCCAGGAACTGCCGTCGCGGCGCAGCGAGAATCTATAAGTGCCCGGCGCAAGCCGCGGGAAGGAGAATTCGCCTCTCGCGCCGGTGACGGTCTCGAGCCGCGTCCGCGCGCCGATGTTCAACACGATCGCCGTCGCTTCGGACAAGGGTTCGCCGTTCGCGTTGAGCACGGTGCCGGCGAGATCCGCCGTGCCGCGGCTTTGAGGCATGGCGGGGCTTGAGAGCATTGAACCGACAAGTAGAAGAGCGAACACGCGTGGAAGCATGGATCATGCCATTCTATCGGAAGCATGGCGGCAATGAAAAGTCAGGCGTGCAGGGCGCATAACACAGCGGGCCGGCTTTTTGATATTCTATGCTAGTGAGACTTCCCTTCGGGTTTAAACGACTGTGGCCGTGCCTCGTTCTGGCGGCGGCGCTTCCGCTCGCGGCATCTCAGAAGGGTGTCGTGATGCGGGTCGTCGCGCCTGCGCGCTGGGCGCTTCAATCGGTCGCCAAGGTCCCGCTCAATGAGCTTGCGGACTTCGGAGATGAGCTTGCAGCCGACAAAGAATTAGGCGCGAGCTCGGCCGAGACTAAGGTTTACGCGCGGGGAAACGTGCAGGTCACCGCCATCTTCACGGAAGCCCCGGACCCCTCGTCGGCGTATGCCCTGTACACGCTCTACAAGCAACCCAACATGAGGCCGGTGCCGGGCGTCGAACTGGCGGTGGAGAATTCCCGCTTTGCGCTGATCACGCGCGGCCGCTATTTCATCCGGGTGGTTCGCAGCGCTCCGCTCAGGGGCCAGGACCTCAAGTCGCTGCTCGTTGACATCGGCGGCGCCAGGCTCTCACCGGAAAACGCTGAGAGCCTCCCTCCGCACCTCCCGAGCCGCGGGCTCGTGCCGGGAACCGAACGGTACGTTCTCGGCCCGACGGCAATGAAGCTAGCGCTTCCGTCGCTCCCGCCAAGCTTGGTCGGGTTCAACGTCGGAGCCGAAGTTACTTCGGGAACCTACCTCAGCGAAGGTGACAAACTCGTCCTCGTGATGGTCAGTTATCCTACACCGCAAATCGCCGGGCTTCAGTTCAAGATTCTGTCGCAGCGGCTTGGCATCAACTCGACAAACGGCGCGAACGGGAACAGAATTTACGGCCGGCAGCAGGGTTCTTATGCCCTGCTGGTGCTGGGCGCCCCCCGTGCCGCCCCAGCCTATCACTTGCTGGACCAGTTCCGCGTACATCAGATCGTTACCCAGGTACCGGCGTTCCCGCGCCACGACAAGTTCGCTCTGCAGCTTGTGGAGCTGGTGATCGCCAACGGCGAACTGATCATGGTCATCATCGTTTTCGCCATACTGGGCGGTGTTCTAATGTATCTAGCTAAGCGGCTGATTATGAAACTGTTCCCCAATTCGAGCTGGATTCCCGCCGACGAGGACGTTCTCATCAAGTTGAAGCTAAGCTGGTCATCCGCAAAGGCTTATACCCGTTCTTCTGTCCCTGCGACCGGCGCGTCTCGGGACGATTCTTTGCCCCGCGATGCTGCTCTCTGAGCCGACGTAAAGGCTCCGCATCCATATGATAGTAGGCAGGTTACCAGCTTAAAAAAAACTCAAAAAATCCCTTGACAGCGCCCGTTCCGATTCACTAGACTCCCTTCGGGTTTAGTTGGCGGAGCGCGTCCGCTTGACTATTCTCCTCTCGAAAATGCTCACCCGCAGGTTTAGCTTTGGTGCTAAATTTGCTGGGTGAGCATTTTAGTTTCAGCCGGCGTAGCTCAGTCGGTAGAGCAACGGTTTCGTAAACCGTAGGTCGGGGGTTCGATTCCCTTCGCCGGCTCCATATTTTCAACAACTTAGCCGAAAGTCTGGAAATCAACGAGTACGAGTTGGTGCAACTGAGGGGCTCAGCATGACACCCGCCTTGTTGTGGCCGCTGAGCCGCGCCGACGCTGTCCTTTCGGTGCGACAACTGCTACATATGATACTTATGAGACGCCGGACGGCTCCGGGCCTGCCGCCACGTTCCCGCCGTTTTCGGTTGGCTGCGGGTTTTTGAGCAAAAGCCTACGGTCGGGAACGCTCCGACCGTGGCTACCCTCCGCTTCCTGTTTTGATTCTAAAGACTTGCTAGGCTTCGTTCCGTCAGTTTTTGCGTAGCGCAGAGTTTCGTTTTTCTGAAACTCTGCGGCTTGTGCGTGTTCCGCAGGAAAGTCCGCGGAGTTAGAGAACAACTCCGCGCTACCCGGTTGCTGTCCCACCG
>JBOGKE010000079.1:0-13746 GCA_050745265.1 Terriglobia bacterium | reverse complement strand
TCCCGGTAACCGGCAGGCGAGCGAAGCGAGGCCAAAGGCTCAGACCTTTTTCGGCCCCAACGTGTAACTCGATGAAAGTGAATGCAATAGACTGCGATTACACTTTTGGGAGAGGAACCCTTTTTCGCCGGCGAAGTGGAATCCATCGATCTTTCCGAGAAGCAGGTTGTTGTTTCGCACGGATTCGATCATCATCGGCACTCGCTCGCGTACGATCACTTGGTAATTGGCCTCGGTTCGATTACGAACTTCTATGGACTGCCGGGCCTCGAAGAGCGCGCCCTGACGATGGAGTCGCTTGGCGACGCGATCAGAAGCGCCGCGTACGAAATCTTGTAAAGAACAACTTAGCTCTGGACCTAAAGCGTTGTCCCGCCGAGGCTTGGCTGGTGGGCCCGGCAGCCGACGATCTTGTAAAGAACAACTTGGCTCGCTCGCAACTGCTGATTTTTCAACCGGCTGAGTTTCACGCAACGTCGGCAGCAGCTTCTTGTAAAGAACAGCCATCTGGTGTTGCGTCCGGCGGCGGTTTATAAGCGGAGCATGCCCAGGACGGACCAGATCAACGAAATTCACCGCTTGGCCTCGGGCGAACATTGGTCCCTGCGGCGCATCGCTCGCCAACTCCACATGGACACCCGCACCGTCAAGAAGTATCTCCAAACGCCTGTGCCCGCGCCGATCCGCCGCCCCCGCCCGTCGAAGCTCGATCCCTTCAAGCCGCTCATTGCTGAACTGCTCGAACAAGATTCACGCGCGCCCGGTGTCGTCATCCTGCAGCGTCTCAACGTCGCCGGCTATTCCGGCGGCCATAGGGATCTATGGGGTGATGTCCTATTCCGTGAACCAGCGGACGCATGAGTTCGGGTTGCGTGTGGCTCTAGGTGCCCAGCGGAAGGACGTGCTCCGCCTCGTCATCTCTCAGGCATGATTGTGAATTACGCCAGCGTCCTCGCCCAGCCTTCAACTATTTCGGTCGGATCACGCGCCGCGCTGGGAAACGAAGGAACAGAGATCAGCCGGAAGGCGGTTAACGGTTCGCCGGTAATTTGCGCTCTACGCTTTCGACCGTAAAATTCTGTCTCGTTTGCCTCATCTGTACCCGCGTCCACTTCACCCCTTGCTATACTGGTTCCGGGTCTCTGAACGCGGAGACGCGCCGGGGAAGAATTTGCGCGCAAACTTTTTTTGCGAAACGAAGCCTAATAAGCCTTTAGTTTCAACAAGGTTATTGTCTAATGATTTGGCCGCGCGAGAGCCGGACCGCAGGCGACGATCTGCTCCTGCCGAGTCTCCCGCTGGAGCGGCGACAGCCGCCGCGTGGACCGCATCGGATGTCCGGTACTGTCTGATTTCATTAGAACCGTCTACGCCGCGCTTGAGCGGCCTCGGCGACGCTCAGAACCCGCCCACATCTGAGAGGGCGCCATACAAGCGTTCGCCGGCCACTCGGAAGCCATTCCTCCTCTTCTGTGGTCTCGCACTTCAAGTGTTCTCACTCCTGCTGCTGGTTGTGCCGCTCGCCGCGGCGAAAGCGCGCGGCAGCGTCATTCAGGGCACGGTCCGAAGTGCGTTCGAGGTCCCCGTTCCGAATGCCAGGGTCACGGTCCAGGATGCGAAAGGACGTTCGATTGCCTCGGCGTCCAGCGATGCTCGCGGGCGGTTCGAACTGAGGAATCTGCCCGAAGGCGTCTATCGGATCTTGGTGGGATGCGCTGGATACGTGAGCGCGGCGTATCCGAACTTGGCGGTGAGTCGCAATCACGCGCTGACCATCGCCGTCACCCTTTCTGAGACCGGCACGGCGGCGAAGCGGCTGGCCTCTCCGAACGCGCTAGGCGGAGTCGGATTCTACCAAGATTTCGGCCTCAAAAGCGCTCCGCTGACCGATCCGTCGGCGGGCGGCGGCTACAGCGATGCGGCGTCGGCTCAGGGCAGCCAGATGATTCAGCAATATCTGGCGCCGGGGGGTGCATCTGCACTCAAACCGCGTGCCATTGCGCGAGGAGGTGCGCCCGAGGGGACGAGCGAGGCCGCTTATGCTGCCAGCGGCGCGGCGCTGCTCGCGCGGCGGGACTACCGACGCGCCCGGCCGCTCTTCACGCAAGCGGTCGCTCGCTATCCCCAATCTGCCCGGCTGCGCACCGGGCTCGGCATTACGCTTTACCAGGAGGGTCAATATGCGCAAGCCGCCGCAGACCTCGGCGAGGCTGCGCGCCTGGCGCCGGACGACGCCTCGCCGCTCGTGCTGCTGGCCGAAGCGGTGCGGTTCGCTCCGCAGTCCAGCTCAAAAGCCACCAGGCTTCTCGCAAACTTCGTTGCGCGGCGCCCGGAGAGCGCGCGAGGGCATTACGCTTACGGTTTGGATTTGTGGGACGAATTCCGATCGACGCGCGACCGCGGCTCGCTCACCAGCGCGCAATCGGAACTCGAAAAGGCTGTGGCGCTTGATTCCACGCTTGCGGCGGCGCGGGTTCAACTCGGCGTCGTGTACGACAGCGAAAACGTGCCGCGCCGGGCCATGGATCAGTACCGGGAGGCGATCCGGTCGAACCCGGCGCTGGCCGTCGCCCACTATCGGCTTGCCGAAGACGCGGAGCGAGCCGGGAATCGTGCCGAAGCTGCCGCGGAGTTTCAGGCGTACCGCAGATTGAGCCGCGCCGCGGGAAAATAGCTGCCGCTCAGGATCGTGTTCATGGTTCGCCGGCCGGTTGCTCCCTAGCGGGGCTTGCGCCTATAATCGAGCAGGACGCTGGAAGAATCGATCCCGTGAGCGGCACTGGGGTGCCCGGGCGCCGCACTGAAGCGGAACATGTGAAAATTGGCTGTGCCGAAACAAGATCGAACGCCGGCGGTGATGCGCTCCGTCCGTTCTCAATGAGCCGTCGGATTTCTACTGGAGCTTTGAATGTTTAAGTTTTACCGCGGTGGAAAACACAAGCAGTTATTCAAGTGGATCATGATCTTTGTTCTGGGGATCGTTTCTATCGGCATGGTTTTGGCCCTCGCGCCGCTGCCGAGCGGGAATGAGAACGACATCACCCAGGCGAATGTGCTCGCGAGTATCAACGGACAGCAGATCACGATTCAGGATCTCCAGCAGACGATCAACAACCAGGTGCAGCAGGCGGGATCGGACGCGCAGACCGTGGCGCGCATCGCGAACACGAGTCTGAACCAGATGGTGATGAGGTCGGCAATGCTCGGGCAGGCGCAGAAACTGGGGCTTGAGGTTTCGAGCCAGGAGTTATTGGACGCGCTCCGCCAGAATCCGCTCTTCTATCAGAACGGCCAGTTCGTCGACATGCAGACGTACCAGGACCGCGTTCAGCAGTTCACCGGGATGAGCGTCCCGCAGTTTGAAACCGAGATGCGGCAGAGTGTCCTGCTGCAAAAGCTCCGGGATACGGTCACGGATGAAGTCAGCGTGACGCCGGCCGAAGTTCACCGGGAGTTCCTCGAGCGCAACGAGAAGGCGAAAATCCGTTACGTCGTCTTCGAGCCGTCGCAGTTTTTCGGCGCCGTGAAGGTGGATCCCAAGGACTTGAGCAATTATTTTCTTGTCAACCGCCTCAAGTATAAAATGGCCGAACAGCGGCAGGTGAAGTACATCCTCATTCCGCCCGACGCGGTCAAAGGGGGACTCAGCGTATCCGACTCGGACCTCCAGACCTATTACACGCAGCACCTTTCGGATTACCAGGTGCCGGACCGCGTGAAGGTGTCGCACATCCTTTTCAAAACGACCGGCGAAACGCCGCAGCAGCAGCAGCAGACACTCGCGCTCGCGCGGAAAGTGCTCGCCCAGGTCAAGGCGGGCGGCAACTTCGCCGAGCTCGCCACGAAGTACTCGCAGGATACCGGGAGCGCCCAGAAGGGCGGGGAACTCGGGTGGATTCAGCGCGGACAGACTGTCCAGGCGTTTGAAAACGCGGCCTTCTCGATGAAGCCCGGCGAGATCAGCAACTTGGTGAAGACCGAATATGGGTACCACATCATCAAGGTGGAAGACAAGCAGGTGGCCCATCTCGAGTCGTTCGCCGACGTCAAAGCTCAGATTCAGACGAAGCTCGCGAAGCAGATGCTGGCGCAGGCGGAAAACGCCCTGGCCGCAAAGATTGAGGATCAACTCAAGGCCAATCCGCAAGACCTCGACGCGGTGGCGAAGCAGGCCGGCCTCGACTCCGGCGAGACGCCGCTTTTTGCCTACGATCAGGCTGTCCCCGATCTCGGCAACAACGAAGCGTTCGAAAACCTCTCGTTCCAGCTTCCGCTCAACTCGCCGGGGCAGCCGATTGAGGTGCCGAAGGGCATCGCGATCATCGAGGTTACTAATATCGTGGCGGAGCACCTGCCCACACTGAACGAAGTCGAGAACAAGGTGGAGCAGGATTTCCGCGCCGACCGCGCGAAAGGTCTGACGGCGGTAAAAGCCCGGCAGTTTGCCGCCCGGGCTTCAACCGGCGACTTGGCCAAGGCCGCCGCCGCTGACGGATACAAGGTGCAACAGAGCCCGGACTTCACCCGGCAAGACCAATTACAGGATATGATTCCCGCCTCATCGCTCGGCTCGGCATTCACCCTGAAGCCCGGCGAAACCAGCAGCGCGATTGCAATCGGAACAACCTACGTCGTGTTTCAGGTTATTTCGCAGACCCCCGCGAGTGAAGCGGGATTCGCCTCGCAGGAGGCCGCGATCACCACGCAGCTTCTCGAGCAGAAGCGCGACTTGGCATTCCAGATTTATCAGGACAACCTGAAAGCGAAGTTGGTGCACGCGGGAAAGCTGAAGTACAATCCCTCGGCGATGAAATCTTTCCTCGCCGGATACCAGTCGTCCTAAATTCCCGCAAGCAAAACTGGGGAACGCGCGGAAGCGCGTTGTTTGGGTCCGCGGTTGTCCAAATCACGAAGCAAAAAGCCCGAACCGCAAAACCGGCGATCCGCGATACTCCCGGGGCGGCAAGTTGATTTACGAAACCCGAAGGGCTCCGCTTGGGCGCCCCTTTAGGGCTTACATTCGTGGTGCGGCCGGCCAAGCGGCGGGCCGGAAACAATAAAATGTATATTGCCGTGGGCCGAGCGTACGGGCGTCAATCGCGATAGCGCTTGCCGGCTTGCGATCGGCGGGGGTTGGCACGCCAAAGTGAAAAACCAGCCAGGCTTCGGCCGGAAAGTATCCGCCCTGGGTCCCTTGCCTTGAATCACGGCCATATGCCCACAGTTCGGTTCACCCTTGGGGATTTGGAGCTCTTTAGCGCCGCATCGCATGATCGCAATCCTCTGCACTTGTCCTCGGACTATGCGCGAAGGACTTCTTACGGGCAACAAGTCGTCTTCGGGATCATGGGCGCTCTGGCCTGCCTCGGAAGAATCCAACCAGCGCCCAAGGCCGGCTTATCGAGCGTCCGGCTGGAGTTCCCACGGCCCATGTTTCTCGATTTGGACTATTCGCTGATAGTTAGCCAGCCCTCCGCCACAACGGCCTCCGCGAAATTATGCGACGGCACTGCGACGCTGATCAAAGCGGAGTTTGGATTCTCGGAGAGCGAACGCATCGAGCCCACGTGGGATCCCGCCAAACCGGAATTTCGCCAGATTGCGCTCGATGCTGATGAAACAGCTTTGAAACCAGGTGCGACGACCCAGGGGAACTACCAGCCGGACCACATCGCTCTGGAAAACTTACTGCGTCGCTTCGGCGTTGATCCTCGCGCCTGCGGCAGGCTGCAGGCCTCGGCTCTGCTCTGGAGCAGTTACTCGGTGGGGATGGAGCAGCCTGGGCTTCGTGCGCTATTCCGCAAATTGGTGCTGACGTTTCAAACTCCTCAATCGGCGCAAACTGCCCTGCTTTCCTATGAGACGAAAGTGAGGTCAGTCAATGCTTTTGGCCTGCTCTGCTCGGAAGTGCAACTCCGCGCGGGAGAACGCCAGATAGCCAACGGCGAAATCCAGGCCTTCGTAATTCCCCGAAATCGAACCGCGTCTCTCGCGCAATTGGCCGAGATACTTCCTTCTTCGAGCACGCTAGAGGGCAGAGTTGCGGTTGTCGCGGGGGCTAGTAGAGGTTTGGGATCCATGCTGGCGGCCGCTTTGGCATCTCAAGGATGCAACGTCTTTGCCGTTTTTAAGAGCAGCGAATCGGAAGCCCGTGATTTGCAGGAGTCTTCAAAAACCGCTCTTGGAAGAGTGATTTTGGCAAGAGGAGACGCGTCTGAGTTGGCATGGTGCGACCGATTGAGGGCGCAAGTGCTAGCCGATTTCGGGCGGTTGGATTTCCTGGTTTGCAATGCTTGTCCGCCGCTCTTGCCGCTGCGGCTGGAGGGTTCGACGGTAACTCGGATAAACTCGTACTTTGGCGAAGCACTTGCTCTGGTAAGTACGCCTATGGCGGTGTTCTCCCCCGCGCTGGCGGAAAGTTCTGGATGGGCAGTTCTGATTTCTTCAGTGTTTGTCGAGACAACGCCACAGGAATGGCCGCACTATGTTGCCGTGAAATGCGCCGCCGAGGGCCTGATGCGCGTGGCCGCTGCGCAATATCCGAATATCAGTGTCCTGCTGGTCCGGCCGTCCAGGTTGCAGACGGATCTGACGAACGGTCCATCCAAAGTGGCTTTCGGCAGAGAAGCCGCAATGCCACCTGAGGTGGCCGCCGCGACAATTGTGCGGCGTCTGGTGAGGGCGGCATCGAGCCGCGTGGAAGTGCTGATCCCCTGATGAAGATCGCACAAACCGTGATCATGAGCCGGAGATGATCTCGCGGAACGCTATATCGCGGACCGAAGAATGTTTGCGGAAGCATCAATTCGTTTTGGCGAAAGGCTGATGCCGGTTGAGCAAGGAGCGAACCCTCAAATTCTTTCCACTGACCGGGGATCTCGTTCCAGCTTGCAACAATTTCAACGAGCGGCTCCGCGCAGCGGGATTTGACGGCCAATTCAGTTCCTCCCCGAACGCCGGCCGCGATGGGGATATTCCATGCCCCATGCAGGTCGAGCGTTATGTCGGAATCGATGAGGAAGGCGACGTACGCGGCGCTTATCTTCTGCGATGGCAGTTTTTGTGGCTTCGAGGCGAGACATTTCTCGGCGCGGCCTATGGCTATCCTATTTCGGAAGGCGTCGTTAACAAGAAATACGCCATGGTGGGCGTTTCCGTACTGCGTGACGCCACGAAGCGGTGCGAACATTTGTACGTGCTTGGCGGGAGCGGCCGCGAGGGCAATGTGTTCCGAATCGCGCGGCATGCCGGCTGGGAGCTTCAGGACGTACCTTTCTTGTTTCGCGTAATTCGTGGCGGACCGTTCCTGCGGAAGCTGCCTCAAATGCGGAGTCAGAAAGGCCGGATTCTTGTTGCCAAAATCGGCAGCTCGACTGGTTTGTCCGGAATAGCTGTAAAGATATTGCACGGAGGCTCCGCCCTATATCATGGGGGCCGATCCTCGTTGCGGCAGCCCTCGGATGTGACCGTCGAGGAGGTAAACACGTTTTCAGGAATTGGCGACGAGCTTTGGCTTCGCGTCCGTTCCCAATATGGGTTTTGCGTGGTTCGGGATGGATCACATCTCGAGCCCATGTTTCCGCCTAGCCGCTCTGACCTTCATCGGCTAATCGTGCGGCGCCAAGGGACGGTAATCGGCTGGACGGTCGTGATGACGCAATCTCTATCCCGTCTGCAATCTTATTTGGGCGATGTTGCTCCCGGCCTAATCGTGGATGCCTTCGGAGACGTAAACGAAGCATCGCACATCGTTCGGGCTGCAACGGCCTATTTGGCTGACAAGGCAGTTGACGCTGTGTTGACGAATGCGTCTCATGGCCGCTGGATTGCAGCATACAAGCACGCCGGGTTTCTCAGCCGGCCGAGCCAATTTCCCTTAATCGTTTCACGTTCTCTGGCGCGCCGAATTGGGAATCTTTCGCTCATGATGGCGGAGACACATATGTCTCGCGGCGATGGCGACGGAGTTCACTATCTCCGGTGAATTGCCCGGGGCGGCTTGGCGGAAATCTCACGCGGCGGCGCGGATTTTCGATTTGGCGCCTGGTCAAATGCGAATGGATAGAACTGCATGGCTGACGTAGTCGCGTGGGCACTCGTGATCGCCATTGCGCTCGGCGGAATAGCGGGCGCGGAGTGGGTTCAACTCTTCGCTCGCAGGCGCTGGCACGTCCGCGTGAAGCTGCCTGACCCGGTTGCCTATACGGACGCTCCGAGTTTCTTCGCGGATAGCGAAATCGCGATTCGGATTCATTCGTCAAAGCCCGTTCGCGTTCGATGGAGCCGTTGCGGACAAGAAAAGTTTGAGCTGGTGAAGGAGCTCAATGCTTCGGCTTCGCCGCAATCGCGAAGCATGGATCGATGGCACGGTTTTGACTGGGCGCCCTCGGCGGTATTGCTGGCCAATTCTCTTGAGCCGGGATATTATCGGGTGGATATCGAGCATCAAGACGACGCTTCCCGCCAGTGGTGTATGGCCGTGATCGTGAGGGACCGTGCGTCGCAGCCTGTTCTTGTCGTAGCCTCTACCAACACTTGGAATGCCTACAACGATTTTGGCGGCCTTTCGAATTACAAGGACCATTCGACGCCGCAGCCACTAAAGCTTATTCGTTCCCTGGCGATCCATTTGAATCTCAAAATTCGGATCGCTGAAAGGCACTGGCTATTGGCCGTTCCTTTGCCCGAACGGCGTCCCAATGCCCCTGTCCACCGCGATCTCAGAGATCCGTCCGGCGCCCCGTCTCACCTGGCGCGGGAAGAGGCGGCGCTGATCCGTTTTCTAGAGAGAGAGGCGGTTGCGTATTCGGTTATCTCCGACCGCGATTTCGCTCTCGATCCCAATGCGTCACAAACGCGCCTGATTATATTTAACACGCATTCAGAATACTGGTCGGAAGAAATGATTGGCCGTGTGGAGGAATTCATTCAGCGCGGCACAAGCGTGGCTTTCCTTTCGGGAAACAACATGTACCGCAAGGTTCAGTTCCTTGACAAGGCAATTGTCGTTACCGACCAACTCACCCCGCCCGAGCAGGTTGTCCCGCTAATCGGCAGCTACTATGATCCTTTGGGCTACCGCACATTCGCTGCATATCGAATAGCGGATGCCGGCCACTGGTGCTGGGAAGGACTGTCCGTGCAAAACGGATCGGAATTTGGCGAGGGAAACGCCCGCAGGCCAGGCGGAAGCGGGTATGAAACCGATAAGATTCGATTCGGCGCAAACGGATTCTCTGTAGTGGCAGTGGGAAAGAACGCCGAAGGTCCGGCGTTTATGGTCTGCCGAAACCTGTCGAATGCTGGGTTTGTTTCCAGTGTGGGATCGGTAGCGTTCACGCCGTGCCTTGACGATGATCCCATCGCCCAGGGGCTCGTGCGCAACCTGGTGCGGCGAGCCGTGGGGAGCGAGCGTTTGCAGGAAGTTTGGAGCCGAATGAGCGGAGGGTCGTGAGCTATGCCGCAGTTGGATCAACGTGAATTGATGCGGATTTTTGCCGAGGTCCTGGAGGTCGACCGCAACACGCTCTCCGACGAAAGCTCGCCCCAAAATGTCCAGGGATGGGATAGCGCCAAATCCATGGAGCTCGTGATCACGATCGAGGAAGCGCTAAACCTGGAATTTACGGCCGAGGAACTCGAGCGGATGGAATCCATTGGCGCTACAAAGGACATTCTTAGGAGCAAGGGGGTGCTCCTCCAGCCATGAGCCACGATGAGCCGACACATACTCCCCTCCGCGATGCGCGCGCCGCTTGGCGAAAATGGACTCGCAGCTCCGCGAAGCCCGATCTCAATATCGGAATTGTCAGCTCATTTACTGCGGATGCGCTGGCGCCTTACCTGGGCTGCGCCCTCCTTTCGCGGGGTTGGTCGCCCCTCATTCAGCTCGCGCCTTTCAATCAGCTTTTTCAAACGCTATCCTCGCCTCGAATGGCGTTCGGCGGAGCGTCTCCGGAAACACTGCTGTTGCTGCCGCGGCTTGACGAATTGGCGGCTGACGAGCTTTCTCAGTACTCCGGCGGAGATTCCGCCGCTTGGGCCGAAGCGCAGTCGAAAATCTCGGAACTGGCAAACGCTCTCGCCCGCCTCCGGCAGTCATGGACCGGCACGACGATCGCTGGAACGTTTCCTCCTCCGACCACGCCAGAGTTCGATCTGCTCCACATCGATCGTCTGGGCGTCCTCTTCTACGAAAAAGCCGCGGCATTTTGGCAGGATATGGTGGCTGGCGTCAAAGGCGTTCATCTGCTGGACGTGCGCGCAATCGCCATCGACCTTGGTTTGCGTAACACGTTCGACCCGCGCTTGTGGTACCTATACCGCCAGCCTTTCTCCGAAGAATTCTTCTTTGAGCTGGGCGCGGTTGCGGCCCGCCTGATTGACGCGACCCGCCGGAGTTCGGCCAAGTGCGCCGTAATTGATTGCGACAATACTCTTTGGGGCGGGATTGTCGGCGAGGACGGATTGGACGGCATCCGGCTGGGCGACGAGTTCCCGGGGTCGGCTTATCGCGGCTTTCAAAGATTGCTCCTGCACTGGCGGCGGCAGGGTGTCTTGCTGGCGGTATGTAGCAGAAACAATTCCGAGGACGTGCGCAAAGTTTTTCGAGAGCATCGGGCGATGCTGCTCAGGGAAAGCGATATCTCCGCCTGGGCCGTAGATTGGCGACCCAAGAGCGAACAGTTAGCCGGCATCGCGAAGGATCTGAATATCGGGACCGACGCGCTGGTTTTTTTTGACGATAACGCGTACGAAATTGGCGAAGTACTCAGCCGCCATCCCAAGCTTCGGTGCATTCAGATACCATCCGCTCCCGAGTCGATTGCCGCCATCGCTCGGCGCTCGATGCCCTTCGACAGACTCGAGATCACCGCCGAAGATCGCTCGCGGGCCAGGAGTTATGCAATCGAAGCCCAGCGCGATGAGCTGCGGAACTCACTGCCCTTGGACGACTTCATCGCAAGCCTGAATTTGCAGGTGGAAACGGTCGCCGCCGGCCCGGACAATCTCACGCGGATCGCACAGCTCATCAACAAGACAAATCAATTTAATTTGACCGGGATTCGGCTGACGCAGGACGAGGTCGGGCGGATGGCTCAGTCCGGCGATCATGTGGTGCGCGCGGCAGTGGTACGCGACAGATTCGGCGAGTACGGCCTCACTTGCGCGGCGATATTGGAGCGTCGCGGGCGTGATTGGCACATATTGATCTTCCTGCTGAGTTGCCGCGTTCTAGGGCGCGGCGTCGAAACCCGCTTCCTCGGCGATTTAGCCGAGGAAGTGTTCAGCCGCGGAGGAGATCGTATTACCGCGGAATTCACGCGGACCGATCGCAACGCCGTGGCGGCTGATTTCCTGGAATCGCATGGCTTCACGAAACCAGAATCCGGTCTCTGCTGGCGTTCCGCGGCCGAGCTCGCACCGGCCCGGCTTGCCAAGCGCACTTAGCCGGACGTTGCGGCGATGGAATCAGTACGCATTGCTTTGCGCCAAAGCGCCCGTATCGATCCGGACATCTGATTGCCACAATTGCGACATCGACTTTGATGGTTTTATGAAACTGACGGAAATACCGGAAATTGTAACCTGGCCGGAAATGCACTACGTTCTTCTCGAGAAGAGTGGGCCGTTTCAGAATACCTCACCTCAGGCGTGGCAGAACCCAGCCGGCCCGTGCCGAACAGCATCTCCAGCGCTGGGTGCACTCGGCGATGCGCTCTCCGCTCGGACCCTTCAAAGAACTGGTGCGTCAGTTGCGCTCCCATCTCTCTGGCGTGCTCGCCTGGACCCGGCTGCGAGTCTCCAAGGGCGCGCTCGAGGGCATGAATAACAAGATCAAACTCGTCAGTCATCGCTCGTTCGGCTTTCGCACCGTAAAGCATTTCACGGCCCCCATCTATCACGGTTGCGGCCGCCTCCCGCGACCGGAGGAATCCTGAATCACTGTTGTGGGAGACGAGCCACAAATAAAAGCAGATTCTTCGCTCCGCTCAGAATGACACCGGTCAACGGTTTTTCATCAACCTGCTACACTTTCGAATGCTGAACGCGTACGGCGGGCATGCCGTCGGGTTCATCCTGCAACTCGATATCCTGAAAAATATTCGGGCTCTCCCGCTTCAGGACGCGAAAAATCTCAGCCGCCAGCAGACGGATTTCGGTGTCGGCGTGCGGACTGCCCCGCAGTTCGATAAAATGCCGCCAAGCGCGCGAATTGCCGGTGACGAATATCTTCGTTTCGCACGCGTTCGGAAGCACGGACCGCGCCGCCTGGCGCGCCCACTTGCGGCGGTCGCGCGGCGCCATCTCGGGGTGCTTCTGCTGAACGTACGCGGTGGTCGCCTCGGCGAGCTCGCGGTACGCCGTGTGCAGCGATTCGATCGCCCGCTCCCACTTTTCCCGCAGCTCATCGTTCTCCTGGTAGAGCGGCGGAATCACGTAGCGCGCTTCGCTTTCGTCCACATATCGCTGCGAAAGCTGCGAGTAACTGAAACCGGCGCGGTGGCGCACTAACTCGTGAGTGAGCGAACGGCTCACTCCGGTAATCAGAAACGACCACACCGCGTGCTCGAGAACGCTGCCGTGCTTCGAGCTCAGAATATTCTCCAGGTACTCGCGGCTGTTTTTCCGGCCTTTGCCGAAGGACATATAGCAGGTGCGGCCCGCGATTTCGTCGATGACTTCGGCCGCGACGTCCGTGTCGGTTGAGAAGGCCAGGCCTTCGTCGCTCAAAAAGCGGGCGAGCTCTTCCCGGACCACCGCTTGGCGGCCGAGCAGATAAACCTGAGGTTTGGCGACGTAGGGGGAGTTCGGCAAGTGTTTTTCTCGCTTTGTTGGAAGAACGGAAAGCTGTGTGGGATTGTGGGGGCGGGGAGATCCGCCGAGCAACGCGCGGGCCGCGCCTCACCGCCACCTCGAGATTACCGATCAAAAGCGCTCTACTTCTGGGACGCCGGGGCCGGCTCGGGGGGCGCAACTTGCTCCGCGCTCTTTCGTCCGTACTTTCTCTGGAAGCGCTCAACCCGTCCGGCACTGTCCACCAGTTTCTGCTTGCCTGTGAAGAACGGGTGGCAATTCGAACAGATTTCAATGTGCATGACGTCCGACTTGTACGCCGACCGCGTTTTGAACGTGTTCCCGCACGCGCACACGATAGTCACTTCATGGTAGTTGGGATGGATCTCTTTCTTCATCGGTGTTCCTCGATAATGGGCGGAGCTGCTGACGAGTGGCGTAAAATTCAAGTCTACCGGCGCTGGCGCAAAGTTGCAAGATCGCGAAGATCAACAGCCTCTCGCAGAGACGCCAAGGCGCAAAGAAGGCGCAAAGAGGTCGCGTGAAAAGCATCGCGGTAGCGCCTGAATCGGGCGCGCGCTTGGGCGTCGCACGCCGCGCGAAGGTTATAATTTCCGTGGGGACTCGACTCGATGAACACTGACGCTCCTGCTGCGGACGGAAAAGGTGAGATGCTGCGCGGATTCTGGTATCCGGCGCTTCTGAGCTCGAAGGTTCGCTCGGGTAAGATGCGGAAGGCTCGGCTGCTCGGGGCGCCGCTGGCGATCGGCCGCGACGCGGCGGGGCGCGCGTTTGCCCTGCGCGACACGTGCCCGCATCGCGGGATGCCGCTCACCTGCGGCCGCGTAGATAGTGACGTGGTCGAGTGCTCGTACCACGGCTGGCGGTTCGAGCCGCACACCGGCCAGTGCCGCGAGATTCCCTCATGGGTTCCCGGTGACAAGCTCA
>JBOGKE010000078.1:0-102477 GCA_050745265.1 Terriglobia bacterium | reverse complement strand
ACCGTGTTCAGGAAGTGCTGCTTGTCGCTGAAGTCCGGCAGCGTGCGCGCCGCTGATTCGATGGCGAGGTAGAAGCGGTCGAGGCTCTTCAGATAATCCTTGCGGCTGAAGCTCTGGCTTGCCAGCGCGGTCACGACTTTCTCCACTTCGGCGGCGATGACGTTCTGCTGTACAAACTCGGGCTTATCAAAGATGGTGCCGATCAGCCGCTCGGTAAGCAGGTGCTGGATGAGCATCTCATCCACGGCTTCGCGGCGGATGTTGGGATTGAGAGCCGTCTGGCAGAGTTGGAAGAAGCTCTCAAAAGCGGCAATGAAGCGCCGGTTGTTCTGGTGGGCTTCCTTGATTTTCTCATTCAGGCCCCTGGCGAGGTCAGGGACGTGTTCCTTAAACTCTTCCACCGCCTCCTCGAATCCCGCAATGTCCGGCGGGCGGTAAGTGAAAAAGCGATTCAACAGCTCAGCCAAGGCGGCAGGGTTTTGGAGGTCTGCTTCGAGTGCGGGCTGCTTGTTTTGATAAAGGATTGCCTGCCGGGTGTCTTCGAAAATCGTGTTGGTGAGCGGATAGCCGCGCGCAGTTTTCTTTACGATCTCGGCTTTCAAGTCATCGCGCGAGTCTTTCGCCTCCCAATAGCCGCGCGGGAGACTATTCTCGTCACGCACGGTGCCGTCGGGAATGATACGCCGTTCTCCCTCAGCTCCAAGTTGCGGGACTAGAACCCAGCCGCGCCGCCGGGCGCACTCGGCCAGCAGGTTTTCAAAAGCCGAACTCACCGCGCCCTCATGGAGCACTCCCTGACGACCGTAAGCTTCGAGCCTCGCGTAGTAAGCGCGGATAGCGGGGTCGGCGGCTTTTAGGGGACGGTTTATTTTCATCTCAATGCCAGGGTGCAGCCAGAATGGAACATTATGAGGCGGCCAGAGGGGAATGCAAGAGGCATTACGCATTCCAGGCGGCGCGATACGGCAGCTTGACCCGGCAAAGCGCAGACGGTATGCTGAGAGTTAACGTCGTCGTGACTAAACCCGACAAGGAATGAGTGCGGCTTGAAAAGGACCTTCCAACCCAACCGGAGGCGGCGTTCCAAGACTCACGGATTTCGCGTGCGCATGCGAACGCCAGGCGGCCGGAACACACTGAAGCGCAGGCGGCGAAAGGGTCGTCATCGTCTTGCGGTATGAAGGAGGGCAAGCGACCGCAGACCTTCCCGAAATCGCTGCGCCTGCTGCGGCGGCCCGAGTATCGCCGGGTCTACGAGGAAGGGCGGCGCAGGAGCGCGCGGGTATGCACGATTTTTTACCGCTCGAACGGCTTGCCTCGCACACGCCTTGGGATCACCGTACCGAAAGCAATCGGAAACGCCGTCACGCGGAACCGCATCCGGCGCCGCTTACGGGAGGTTTTCCGGCTGAATCAGCCCGCGATCGCGCCGGGGTGGGACATCGTGCTGAATCCGCGTCCGGCGGTTGCGGACCTGCCGTTTCCGGCTCTCACGAGAGAGGTTTTGCGACTTTTTCCCGGTCCCACGCCGAGCGCCGCGTGCGAGCCCTCGGCGGAGCAGCCTCCACTGTAGCGCGGGCTGTCGCCCTGGCGGTGATCCGAATCTACCAAGTCTTGATTTCTCCAGCGCTCCCCTCTTCCTGCCGTTTTTATCCGACGTGTTCGGCCTATGCGTATGAGGCGGTCGAGACCTGGGGCTTCGAGCGCGGCCTCTGGCTTGCGTGGCGGCGAGTCGCACGCTGCCACCCATTCGGCAAAGGCGGCTATGATCCCGTGCCAGGAAAACGTTGAGCAATTGCGCCATCTGCGATTTGTGATTAGCGGTTGACTCGGTGCGGGTGGCGCCCGCGAGCGGGTTGGTTGCCCAGCCGGAGCGGCCGAAATCAGGAACCGTAATTCACCCCGTCATCACTCGTAATATGGGATCGGACATGGAAAAGCGGATGCTCATCGCCATCGTGCTGACGCTTGGCTTGCTGATGCTGTGGCGCGCCTTCTTCGCACCGCCTCCGCCTCCCGCCACCCGGCACGCCGAAGCTCCGGCCGCCGCCGCTCATCGAGCGGCTGTTTCGACTCCGAAGAGCGCGTCCGTCGCCGCCCCGCCGAAGCAGATCGCGCTTCCCGTCGAGCACGGCGCCGCGGCCAGCGAAATCACGGTTGAGAACAGCGTCTACCGCATCGTGTTTTCGACGCAAGGCGCGTTGGTGAAGCAATGGATTCTGAAACAGTACCCCGACGCCAACAACAAGCCGCTCGACGTGATCAATGCCGATGCCTGCCGTGCCTTCGGCTATCCCCTGAGCGTGACGCTTCCAGACGCGGCCCTCGCCGCAAAGTTGAACTCGGCGATTTACGTTGCGACTCCGAACGCCGGCAACATTTCCGCCCCGGGCGGGATCACGTTCACTTACAGCGACGGCAAGACCGAGGTTACGAAGCAATTCACCTTCGAATCCGGCTACGAAGTGAAGGCGAAGGTGAGCGTCTTCGACGGCACGCACGACCTTCCGGTTTCGGTGGTCTGGCCGGGCGGAATCGGCGATCAGTCGCTCGCCGCGAACATGCGAAAGAAGGAAGCCAAAGCGTTTTACGACAACGGCAGCGGGATTAAAACCGTCAAGGACAAAAAAGTTGGCGAGCGCGATTCGTTTCCTGGCCCCTTGGCTTTCGCGGGCCTCGAAGATAACTTCTTCGCCGGGGTTTTTGTCCCCGAGTCGCCCGAATCCGCGTTCGACGTCGAGCGGCAATCGGTGACGCCGGTGGGCGCGAAGGTCCGCGAACCCGAAGAGTCTCTGGAGGCGGTGCTCGGCGCCTCGCAGCCCGAGCCGCTCGCGTTCAAGATTTTTATCGCTCCGAAAGAGCTTGATGTCCTGCGCACCGAGAGTCCGGAGCTTGAGAAGCTGGTGAATTTCGGCTGGTTCACCATTATTGCCAAGCCGCTGTTCCTTGCCATGCGCTGGGTGAATGACCACGGCGTGCACAATTGGGGATGGACCATCGTGATCCTGACGGTGCTCATCAACCTGGTCTTTTTCCCGCTGAAGTTGAAGAGTATCCGCTCGAGCCAAGCGATGCAGAAGGTCGCGCCCGTCGTTAAAGAGATCCAGGACCGGTACAAACAGTACAAGTTCAACGACCCGCGCAAGCAGCGCATGAACCAGGAAGTGATGAAGGTGTATCAGGAGCACGGAGTGAACCCGATGAGCGGGTGCCTCACCATGCTTCCGCAGCTTCCGATCATCTACGCCTTCTACGAGGTGCTCGAAACGAGCATCGCGATGCGGCATGCGCCCTGGATCTGGTGGATCAAAGACCTGTCCGTGCCCGACCCGCTTTACATTTTGCCCGGCCTCGCGATTGTGCTGTCGTTCATTATGCAGAAAATGACTCCGATGCCGACCGTCGATCCGGCGCAGCAGCGCATGATGATGGTCGCGCCCCTGGCGGTCGGCTTCATCTTTTTCATGGAGGCGGCCGGACTCACTCTTTACTATTTTGTGTATTGCCTCGTCGCGGTGGCTCAGCAGGTGCTGATCAACCGCATGGCGCCGCCGCAGAAGGCGCCGGCGCAGCTGCCGCCGACCGCCGTCGAGAAGTCTCAACCCCCGCGGCAACGGAAACCCGCCGCAGTGAAAGGTTAAGGTATGACTGAAACGCAAGCCGTCCAACCGGCGCCCGCCAAACCCGATTATCTCGTTCGCGTGGAAGAGGTTCTGATGTCGATCTTTCGCGCCGGCCGGTTTGATCTGCGGGTCAGCATCACGGCGGCTCCCGCGGCGCCGGACCCCGACGCGCCCCAGTGGATCGTGAACCTCACCGGCGCCGATGCGGACCTTGTTCTCGAGAGCCACGCGGCGCTGCTCGACGCCTTCGCGTCCATCGCGTTGAAGGCCGCGCGCCTGGACGAGAACCCGGCGCGGCGAGTTTCTTTCGACTGCGAAGGCTATCGCGGCGCGCGCGCGACCGAACTGAAGCTGATGGCCGAAATGGCGGCCGAGCGCGTGCGAGAGGACCGCCAGCCCTTCGCGCTGAGCCCCATGAACTCCGCCGAGCGGCGCCTCGTTCACCTGGCGCTTCGGGAGGCGCCCTCCGTCCGAACCGAGAGCGAAGGGGCGGGCCCGCAGCGCAAGGTGATCATCTATCCGGTGAAATAACGTTGAGCCATTGTTTCATTGATTCAATGACTCAATGATCCGATGACTCAATCATCCGACGACACCATTGCCGCCATTGCCACGCCGCCGGGCCGGGGCGGAATCGGGGTCGTGCGCCTCGCTGGCGGCCTCTCCTTCGAAATCCTGCGCGCCCTCTTCGCTTTTCCGGAAAACGCCCGCCCCGCAGCCCGCGCGGCCACACTCGCGCAATTCAAGGATCCCGAGACGGGCCGCCTGCTCGATCAGGTGCTTGTCACGTGCTTTCCCGCGCCGCATTCCTACACCGGCGAGGATGTGGTCGAGATTTCGTGCCACGGCGCGCCGGTGATTCTGCGGTATGTCGTGGAGTGCTGCGTCGCCAAGGGCGCGCGCCCCGCCGAGCCGGGAGAATTCACCGAGCGCGCCTTTCTCAATGGTCGCATCGATCTCACGCAGGCCGAAGCGATCCGCGACCTGATCGACGCGCGCACACTGTTCCAGGCGCGCGCGGCGGCCCGGCAAATGGAGGGCTCCGTTTCCGCGCGGGTGAAGCCTTGCAAGGAAACGTTGCTCGCATTGATCGCCGAGCTCGAGGCCGGAATCGATTTCGCAGAGGATGACGTCGCGGTGGCGGGCCGGGAGAAAATTCTTGGCGCGCTGGGCGGGGTCCAAACGCGCTTGGCGAAGCTCTCGGAAGGCTACGCCTACGGCCGAATCGTGCGCGAGGGGCTGAGCCTCGCGATCATCGGGCGGCCGAATGTCGGCAAGTCGAGCCTCTTCAACCGGCTCTTGAACGAAGAGCGAGCCATCGTCACCGAAATATCTGGAACCACCCGCGATGTGGTGAGCGAAACCGCGAGTCTCGACGGAGTTCCCTTCCGGCTGGCGGACACTGCGGGAATTCGAGAAAGCGTTGACGTTGTGGAGAAGGCTGGAATCGAGCGATCGCTTCGCGCCGTCGCCGACTCGGATTTGCGGCTGCTCGTGCTCGATGCTTCGGCGGATTTGAGCGACGACGACCGAAGCCTCATTGCGAAGATACGCCCATGTGGGCCGCTGGTGATCGCCTGCAACAAGTGCGATCTTCCCGCGCGCCTCAGCCGCGAGAGCCTACGCGCGTTGGTGGCAAACGCTGAGCCCGTGCTGGCGAGCGCGTCCGCCGAGGCTGCATCGCGCGGGTTCGGCTGCCCGAATGCGGCGGCGGAAAATGGCAGCGGCAACTCGGGCACCGATCCCGGGGTCGCCGTCGCTTGGACTTCCGCGCTGACAGGAGCAGGAATCGCTCAGCTCAAATCGAAGATTCTCGCGGAAGCCGCGCCAGCGCGAAGTCTCGATCCCGAAGGAGATTTCATCACCAACTTGCGCCATCAGAAGTCGATCGAGCAGTGCCTGCGATCGCTCGCCGGCGCGCGCGAAGCTGCATCCGGCAATACACCGCACGAAATGCTGCTGCTCGACTTGTACGAAGCGCTGCACGCGCTCGACGAGCTCACCGGCGCCACAAGCGTCGATGATGTTCTGGGCGTTATCTTTTCGACGTTCTGCGTGGGAAAATAGACCGCGCTGATACACGGTGTCTGCAGCGGCCGCAACACAGGTCATCGGATTGCGACACTCTCACTGCGGAGGTTCGCTGCCGCGCACGGTTGCGTCGAGGCGCCCCTCGGCCAACTGCACCGAAATCTCGCTGCCGGCGGGCGCAGCCGCAGCGCTCCGAATCACCCTGCCGGCGGCATCCCTTGCAACCGCGTAACCCCGTTTCAGAATAGCCTGCGGGCTTCGCTCTTCGAGGAGCACGTGAGCGTGCGCCCATCGCCGCCGATGCTCCGTCAATCGCCGCGCCACGCACGCGCCAAGCGCGTCCTCCTTCTGCTCGAGCCGGCCACGCTTCACCTCGATGACTCGGCGAAGGTCCACCCGGACGATGCCGGAGGATACTTTGTGCGCGCGCGCCCGCTCCGCGCTGATTCGTCCGAGCGCGGCGCGGGTGAGGCGGTCCGAGAGATCGTCTAGCCGCTGCGCCCGTTGCGCGAGTCGCGTGGACATCGCCTGAAACACCCAATGCAGCGACAGCGCCGCCAGGCCGCGATGAAGCTCCGAGAGCTTTAACCGCACGATCTGATTCATGCGGCGCTGGCGATTGCGCACGTCGGCCTCGAAATCTTCCTTGCAGTGGATCACGAGCTCCGCTGCGGCGGAAGGGGTGGGCGCGCGGAGATCGGCAACGAAATCCGAGATGGTGAAGTCCGTCTCGTGGCCTACCGCCGAAATCACCGGAATCGACGACGCTGCGATCGCCCGCGCCACAACTTCTTCGTTGAACGGCCAGAGGTCCTCGATCGATCCGCCGCCGCGGGCTACAATCAACGCGTCCACAAGCTGGTGCTGGTTCATGTAGCGCACGCCGCGCGCGATCTCGGCCGCCGCGCCCTCGCCCTGAACCCGCGCGGGGTAGAGGAGAACGTTCACGTTGGGAAACCGCCGGCAAAGCACGCGCACGATGTCGCGGATGACGGCCCCCGACGGCGAGGTCACCACGCCCACCGTTCGCGGCAACATGGGCAGAGGCTTCTTGCGCTCGGCTGAAAAAAGCCCTTCAGCCGCGAGTTTCTGCTTGAGCTGGTCGAACGCGAGTTGCAGCGCGCCGACGCCCGCCGGTTCCAGATACTCCGCCAGGAGCTGATACTCGCCGCGCGCTTCATAGACACTCAGCCGGCCGCGCGCGATCAGCGAGACCCCGTCCTGCGGCTTGAATTTGAGATACCGCGCCTGGTTGCGGAAGCAAACCACGCGGACCTGCGCCGCGTCGTCCTTGAGCGTGAAATAGATATGCCCCGAGGCCGCGGACCGACAGTTGGACACTTCTCCGCTGACCCAAACGTCAAGGAACTTGATCTCGAGCAGGCCGCGGATCTCCTGCGTCAGCGCGGAAACGGTGTAAACGCGGCGAGGTATTTCAAAACTGAATGTGGCTTGGCTCATCGCTGTAGAGGCGGCTTCACGCCGCCATCCGGGCGCGGAGAACAACGGACTTAATGGCGACGTAAAGTCGCCGCTACGCCGTAACAGAGGACCCGTTCAGCGGCGTCCTAGCGGCTGACGTACACCAGCACGACCAGCCCGACCACCAGCACGATCACGGGCACCCAAAACTGGGAATCGGTGAGAATCGCCCTGATCGTTGCCCTATAACTAGATGGAATCGTGCTGGGGCGCGGTTTCATTGTTTGATGATCGTCCCGTCGTCGCGCCGGACCTCGCCCCAGCCGCCGTTCAGATGATCGGGTCCATCGCGGAACGGATACTTCGCTGCGAGCTGCTCGTTCACCTCGATGCCCCATCCCGGCGCGTCGCTCGCCCAGAGGTAACCATCTTTGTAAGTCGCGCAGCCGGTGAAAATTTCCGCTTCCAGGCCGCGGATGATGCCGCCCTCCTGGATGCCGAAGTTGGTGCTGGCCAGATCCAGGTGCAGTTGCGCCGTGTGGCCCACGGGCGAGACGTCGCCTGGGCCATGCCATGCCGTTTTCACGCCGAACTGCTCAGCCAGAATCGCGACCTTTCGCGCCGGCGTGAGGCCGCCAGCTTGCGACAGGTGAATGCGGATGTAGTCGATGAGCCCGCCTGAAATCAGTGGCTGCCATTGGTGCGGATTATTGAAGAGCTCGCCCATGGCGAGCGAGGTGGCGCACTGCTGCCGGATTTGCCGGAAATAGTCGATGCGCTCGGGCGGGAGCACGTCTTCGAGATAGAACAACCGGATCGGCTCGAGTTCCTTTGCAAACTGAACCGCCTGGCGCGGGCTCACGCGTTCGTGCACGTCGTGGATGAGATCGATTTCTTCGCCGAGCCGCTCGCGGCACGCCTCAAGCATCTTGCGCGCGAGGCGCATGTACGGCGCCGGCTCCCAGACGCGCCCCGCGTGCAAGCCTTTCACCGGCGTGCCGCCGCGCGGACCGTAGGAAGCCATGCCGGGTACGCCCGTCATGACTTTGACGCAGCGAAACCCGTTCTCCATCGCGGCCCGAACGCGATCCACCGCTTCGGCGGGTTCGATCGCGCCCACCGTGGCGTAGGTTTCCGCCGCTTCCCGCGCCTTACCGCCAAGCAACTGGTAGACAGGCATGTTCGCCTGCCGGCCCTTGATATCCCACAGCGCCTGGTCCACGCCGCTGATCGCGTTGTTGAGCACGCCCCCGTTCCGCCAGTACGAGCTGTTGTAGCAGGCCTGCCACGTGTCCTCGATGCGATCCGCCGGCGCCCCGACGAGCAGCGGCTTGAGATACTTCTCGACCGCGGGGATTACCAGATCGGCGCGCTGCGTGAACGTGGCGCAGCCGTATCCGTAGAGACCATCCTGATCGGTGAGGATTTTGACCACCACCAGCCGCGCGCCCGCCGGCTGCGTCGCGATCACCTGGATGTCTTTGATCACGGGCGACGGCAGCCCGCGCACCGCGCGCGCCGCTTGCTGCTCCGCCGCTGCCAGCCGCTCGCCCGGTAAGACTGCGCCCGCGGCTCCCGCCACCGCAAGCTGACTCCATTCTCTTCTGTCCATCCGAGGCTCCCTTCAGCGTAAACGCCTAGTCAATATACCACCGCGCGCCAAACGTGTGGAGAGCCTCGCCACGCAAGAAAACGTGGGCGCTGTCGTTAACCCCGGGCTTACGCCCGGGGCTACTTTGTTCCGACCCTCCGGGCCTTTTCGCCGCTCCGGTCTGAAGCTTCTGGAGAGGACCTCAGCGGCTAAAGCCGAAACGATCAATGGCCCGCAAACGGCACGACTAAAGTCGTGCCCCGATACGCTGCGTTGGTCGGATTATCCAGGGAAGAATCGCACGATCCTTCAGTTTGGATTCAGCAAGGGCTGGCGAAAGAGAGCGGGGAAAATTAGAAAGCTAACATCTTATTGAAAACACGCTCTAATCCCAAGAGTCTCGATGAGGCGGCAAGTCAAATTGGGCAAGAGCGCTAGCCTGGCCACTAGGGTTGAAGGGTCAGCTCGCTCTCCGCTGGGTTTTGCGGGGGGCGGGGCGCGCTGGACGCCGCGCTGCCTTCTTGGCGGCGGCTCGCGGTAAGCTTCTCTTGAGCGCGTCCATCATATCGATTACGGGAGCGAGCTTCGGCTCGCGCGCGATCGGAATTTCTTTCCCCTTGGATTTTGCGGCGAGGAGCTGTTTGAGTTTGGCTTGGTATTCGTCGTGGTACTTTTCCGGCTTAAAGTGGGTTGAGAGGCTGGCGACGAGTTCCTTGGCGAGCTTCACTTCCTCCGGGCTCACTTGGGTTTCGAAGTGACCGTACTCGGAAACCTGCCGGATTTCGCTGGCAAAAAACAACGTGTGAAGAGTAAGCCCTTGGTCACGCGCCCGAATGGCAATGAGATATTCCCTCCGGTGCATCACCACCTTGGCGAGCGCGATCTGCCCAGTCTCCTGGATCGTCTGAACGAGGAGCTGATAGGCCTTCTGCCCCGCCTTCTCGGGAACCGCAACGTATGAGGCATCGTAGTAGATGGGATCGATCTCGCTCAGCGGGACGAACTCGCGGATCTCCATGTTCCCGCCGGTCTCGGGAAGGAGCTTCTACATTTCCTTGTCCTCGATGATGAGAGACTGCCCCTTTTCGTACTCGTAGCCTTTGGCGGCTTCGGACTGCTCCACCATGCGATTGCAGGTGGGGCAGAATAAGGGCCGCCGCAATCGTGTGCGGCAGACCTTGTGGATCTGGTGCAACTCAACCCGCTCGCTTCGCGCCGCGGCGTGCAAGCGGAGAGGAATTGTGACGAGACCGAAGCTCAGAAAACCCTTCCAAATCGAAGCTGCCATGACGTACTCCTTGGCCGCGTGGCTCCGCCCTTTAGGGCGGCAAATTAGAAGCCAATATTTGCGCCAGGCTGAAGAGGCTGCGGGAAACCTCGGAACCTGTCATTCTGAGGAGCCGTACCCCCTAGGCGGTCCCATTCGCTACGCGCAGGGCGGGCTCTGAGCGCCGCCGAAGGAAGAATCCCGGATTTGTTTAATTCTTAAATGCTAAAGATTGTTCGCTTCGCCCTGTCGAAGATCACCAGTCATTCCCGCGAAAGCGGGAATCAGACCCTGGACCCCCGTTTTCGCGGGGGTGACGATCGTGTTGATTTTCATTCCAATAGGGCGGCCGCAGGCTCATGTGGCAGTTAGAATGACGAAGAGCCTTTCCGCAATCTGAAGGCCGGCGCTACTGAAGCGACTCGTGCCACCGGCCTCGTCAGGCGTTCGTCTTTACCGTGAATGACTCCGAGAAGAGCTCGATCATGGCGCGGTTGAACGCCGGAATGTCATCCGGCTGGCGGCTGGTGACCCAGTTGCGATCGACGACAACTTCGCGGTCCAGCCACTCGCCGCCGGCGTTGCGAACATCGTCTTTGATGGTGTGGTAGCTGGTCAGCTTGCGGCCACGAACCAGACCGGCTGAAATCAACTCCCAGGGCGCGTGGCAAATTGCTGCGATCGGCTTTCCCGCGTCGTGAATCGAGCGGATGAATTCTAATACGGCCGGCTCGACGCGCAGAGCATCGGCGTTCAGCGCGCCACCGGGCAGCAAGAGCGCGTCGTAAGCGCCAGGGAGTGTTTTGTCGGGCGTCACGTCGGCAGGAATTTTCGCTCCCTTGTCATGGTGCCGAAACGCCTGAATCGAGCCCGCCCGGGGCGAGATGATCGTCACCGTGGCGCCTGCGGCCTCAAGAGCCGCCACCGGCTCTGTCAGTTCATTCTCTTCGACGCCATCCGTCGCGATAACCGCCACTTGCAAGGATGTGAGTTGGTTCATCAGCGTCTCCTTTCTCAGTGACGACAGGGCGGCTGGGGGCGCTGATCCGGAGCGGCTAGTACTTGCGAAGCGAACAGCGGCGACCGCCTCTGGAGTCCACCCGCAGCGCCTCCCGGCCCGCTTTGGTTTCAGCGGCTTCCGCTCTTGCACGTCTTCTCGTGCTCGTGGAGCTCCGAGGCGTTGCTGAACGATTTGCCGCATGAACTGCATCGATATTGCTGATCGCTCATGATGCCGTTCCTCCTTGTGAAGGATTGATATTCCTCACTCCAGGATCGGTCCAAAGCAACTCTTTCTCAATCGAGCAAAAACCTTACCGGGGCGGTGAATATCACTGTAGGAGAAGACGCCCTCGGAAATTGCGGCAAATCACCCGGCAAAATTACGGAGTCTGCCCGATTGACCCGGTGCACGGCCTGAATCACACTTAGGTCCGAAGACAAGCCGTAAGAACGCGCGAGGGCTGGATGACCGGTGTTCGGGCTGCGGGGGCAGCCAGAAGAGTCGGCCTGTGGTCGTTTGTGAATCGCGCCGCTGTTTCCCCCAATCGTACCAGCCGAGAATCCATCGGAACGCCCGTGCATTCGAAAACACAATTGCCGGAATTGGTGCCGCAGGAGGTCATGCCGCCGGGGAGGGAGAATCCCTTCTGCTGGTATCAATGCACCGTCTGCAGCAAGATATTTGATTCCGAGAGTGCACAGCGTGCGCATGAGGAGAGCTGCCGCTCCCAGGAGGCGCTGCTTTACTCGTCGAGTCTATTCCTATCGCCCTGGAGCGAGCGCGAAATTTAAGGTCTAGATGTGCACAGTCCGCTGAAGCTCGGTTCTCACATCCACCGCGGCGCGTTGAGGCGGGATCGGCGGGAAAAGCCACCCCGTGCGTTCCTCGGGCGCGCAACCCGGGAACGGCGCTCCGCTAGATTCAGAAAGGAGAGGGTATGGCAAAGCTTAAGACGCTCGAACAACTGTACCTGGACCAGTTGGAAGGCCTGTATGACGCCGAGAAGCGGATTCTGAAAGCCCTGCCCAAGGTGGCGAGCGCAAGCTCGGAAACAGCGCTTCGAACCGCCCTTGAGGACCATGCCGAGCAGACGCGAGAGCACGTGGACCGCCTGGATCGTGTTTTCCGCGGCCTCGGCAAGACGGCGAAGGGCAAGACCTGCGATTCGATGAAAGGCATCTTGGAAGAGAGCGACCGAGCGGTCGGTGGCACGGATAATGCTGCGGTGCGGGACGCTGGAATCATTGCCGCCGTTCAACGCGTGGAGCATTATGAGATCGCGGCCTACGGCTCCGCCCGGACCTGGGCCATGCAGCTCGGGGACGCGGCGGGCGCGCAGCTTTTGGAGCAGACTTTGGACGAGGAAAAGGCCGCCGACAAGAAACTCACCGAGGTAGCGGTGAGTACGGCGAATCGGCGCGCTCAGCAAGCCGCGGCGAGTTAGGGATGCGCGATCCCTCACTGGCTGCGGGGCGCTGGATTGACAGCGGGAAGAGTCCCATCATCAAGCTGTCCCGGCACCTGCAAGTCCGGAGACTGCTGCGCGCCGTACTCCTACAACTATGTAAATATATATCCAGCTACAGAATTATTTGCCCGGCCGCGCCCCACGAGTTATAGATAATTCAAGGGGTTGCGGCGTTGGCAGCTTTCATGCCTAAGAATCGTGCTACAGCGAGGCACCCGAATTGCGCATGGAGACTGAAGCATGGGCAAGGGCCCTTTTCTCAAACTAAAGCCGTTCCAGCGGCAGGCCCGATCCGACCTGCGGCTCGTCGCCGCGGAGAAGCCGGCCGGATCGTGGGATCACGTCAGAGATGGGTGGCTCGAGTGCGGTCCTCCAGAGTCTGACTCCGGTGAGAACAGCTGCCGAGAACCTGTCAGCGCCGAGAGCAGCACCGTAATGCTCGGGCGACAACCGAACGACTCCGGGCCCGCTTCGTTCCGAATCGAGAATGATATGCCCGCCGGGCGGCGTGCCCGCAGGGAAGTGCACCGTGAGAAGGAGTTTATAGAGCGCGTCATCAGCAGCGTGGCTGAGGGGATTTTCGCTTTTGACCGGGACTGCCGATGTACGATGTGGAATCCCGCCATGGAGCACATTTTCGGGCTGCCTGAGGCAGACGCCCTCGGCCGCCCCGCCTTTGACGTGCTGCCTTTCCTGAAAACGACGGGCGAGGAGAAAGTCCTCCACGGCGTCTTGCGGGGCAAGTCCTCTGTAACCCGAGAACGGCTTTACCGGATGGCCGACCGCCAAGGCTACTTTGACGCGTTCTACTCGCCGATTTTTGAAGAAACGGGCTCGGCGGCGGGGAAAGGTGCGATCATCGGAGGCTTAGCGATCCTGCACGATATCACTGAGCGCAAGCGGGCGCAGGATATGCTCGGCCAATTGTCGGCGCGGCTGTTGCGGTCGCGGGACGACGAGCGGCGCCGCATCGCGCGTGAGCTGCACGATAGCACCGCGCAGACGCTCTACGCTCTTCTGCTTAACCTCGACGTGGTGGAGAGGCGGATCCCGTCCGGCGATGCCAAGCTCGTATCTGCACTGCTCGAAAGCCGATCGCTTGCCGAACGCGCCGCACAGGAAATTCGCAATCTGTCGCATCTACTTCATCCGCCCGACCTGGACACCATCGGACTGCTGCCGGCAATGCGCTGGTACGCCTCCAGATTCAGCGAGCGTACCAGGGTGCGCGTTGATTTTCAGCTTCCCTCCGCGATCCAGCGACTGCCTCAGGATACGGAGCTGGCTCTGTTTCGCGCTTTCCAGGAGAGCCTGAACAACGTTTATCGCCATTCCGGCAGCCGCACGGCTGAGGTTCGGCTGGCGGTGGAACAGGGCAACCTCAGCCTCGAAGTACGTGACCACGGGCGAGGCTCGCCGCGCGGCGCGGCGGGCCGGCCGCAGGTCCCCACGAGCGATGACGAGACGGTGAGCACGGGCATCGGCATCGACGGGATGAAGGCGCGCATGGAGCAATTAGGGGGGAAGCTGACGGTCAGATTCTCAGATAAGGGCACCGTGGTCCGCGCCACGGTCCCGTTAGCCGCGCTGCAAGCCGAAGGGGCTTAGTCGTCCGCGCGAGGAGAGGGCGAACCGGCCCCCACCCTCCGCTCCGGCGCGGCGCCGCGCGGCTCGGCATTCGTTTCCCCCCAATACTCCAGCCTACCCGATTCGTTTCCCCGAACTACTGGTTTTCCCATATTGCTGAAATTCGCGATCCATCCTAGCCTACGCTGGAGCCTCTTTATGGAGACACTGCGCATTCTCTTGGCTGACGACCACCCGGTGGTGATCAAGGGACTGCGGTCGCTGCTTGAAAATCAGCCGGGATGGCAGGTCTGCGGTGAAGCCTGTGATGGCCAGGAGGCGGTGAGCAAAGCCAGCGAACTGAAGCCGGACGTTGTCGTGCTCGACGTGAGCATGCCGCGGCTGAACGGCCTGGAAGCCGCCCGCCGCATCCACAGCGATCTCGCCGGAACGGAGGTGCTGGTGTTGACCGTGCACGAATCGGAAGAGATGGTGCGGGAGGCGCTCCGGGCCGGCGTGCGCGGCTATCTGTTGAAGTCAGACCCCAGCAGCGAACTGCTCGACGCGATACGAACGCTTAGTCAGCACAAGCCCTTCTTAAGCCATCGAATCTCTCAAAAACTCGGAGCCGCCGGACCCTTTTCGTCCTCGGGAAGAAGCCGCAAGCTTCTGCCGGATGATCCGCTGAGTCCCCGGGAAAGACAGATTGCGCAGCTTCTGGCGGAGGGCAAGAGCACCAAGGACGTAGCGAGCGACCTCGGTATCAGCTTCAAGACAGCCGAAACCCACCGGGCCAACATCATGCGCAAGCTTGATATCCACTCGACGAGCGAACTGGTCCGCTATGCGATACGGAACAACCTGGTCCAGCCCTGAGGCTCCGCTCGCCGATGGCGGATCCAGAGGGCCGCAAACGTCCCTTGCCCGAAGGGCGAGACCGTGAATAGCCGTAGGTGAAACCTACGAAACGGGGCGAGCACCCTGCAGGGGTTGGCATTCCCGGTGGCATCAGGCCGTCGCTACGCGCGCGAAACTGAGCCGCCTGCTAATGCTTGAGAGTGGAAATTCTTCCCGGCGCGTGCTATAAGTTCGTTTGCGTCGCGGTGCAATTTCAGCAACCGCGGGGCTTGCGCTTTTGGCCGAGGACTTGCTGCGCGTACTGAAGACTTTTCTGTTTAGTGATTCCGGCTCAGCGTCGTCTGCCCCGCTCGGCGGGATCGAGTCTGATGCCGGGTAATGAGGATTAAGATGGCAAGCGAACCCGCTGCCGGTCGGCTCGCGCCTCCACCGTCGCCACCCCCGTCGCCCAAGCCGAAGATTCGAATCGTGATCGCTGACGATCACGAAATCGTTCGCCGCGGGCTTCGAACGCTGCTTGAGGGCGAAGCGGGCCACGAAATCTGCGGCGAGGCGCGCGATGGCCACGAAGCCGTCGAGCTCGTTCGCCAGAGAAAACCTTCGGTTGTAGTCCTCGACATCAGCATGCCGGGTCTCAATGGGCTCGAAGCGGCCCGGCACATCCGCAAGGCCAGCGAGCAGACTGAGATTCTCGCCATCACGGCGCACGATTCGGAGCAACTGGCGCGCTCGCTGCTCGCGGCCGGAGTGCGCGGCTACATATTGAAGTCGGATCTGTCGTCAGACCTTGTGGCGGGCGTCGAGTCCTTGCACCGGCACCGGCCGTTTTTTACCACCAAGGTCGCTCGCATCGTTCTCGAGGGGTACCTTCGCGAGGAGGAAGGCCGCGCCGCTTCGGCCGAAGGCGGAGAATCGGAGGTCTTGACCGCACGCGAGCGCGAGATCATCCAGTTGCTCGCGGAGGGCAAGAGCAACAAGGAAGTGGCGTCGCTGCTCGACCTGTCGGTGAAGACGGCCGAGACGCACCGCGCCAACCTGATGCGGAAGCTGCATCTGCACTCTGTGAGCGAGCTCGTTCACTACGCGGTGCGAAACGGGATCATCGAGCCCTGAGCGCAATCCCTCGGCCCGCGCCGCCTTACCCGTTTACGATTCTCCCCACCCCCGGCCAGGGCAAACGCACACCTCAAGCCGCTGAGACCTCAGCCTTCTTCGGCTACTGAAATTCCCCACCCAAACTACTATGCGCGATTGATGGCGCGGCCACCCCGTCGGCTTTAGAGTGGCATTTGCGGACGGAACCCACCGGAGCCTTTCCGGGGTGCGAACCGCCTAAGGAGGCAGAATGCTCTACTGGGCGCTGGTATTCCTAATCATAGCGATTATTGCCGGCATCCTCGGGTTTGGAGGAATCGCGGTCGCTGCCGCTGGCATCGCGAAAATCCTGTTCGTGATTTTCATCATCATCTTCATCATCGCCTTGGTGATGCACCTGGGACGGCGCGCCTGACCGCGCGGTGATGGAGATAAATTCAAATACTTCTCACAACGGAGGTGTATATGAACCAGGACCAACTGGAAGGCAAATGGAAGCAGCTCAAAGGTTCGGTGAAGGAGCGCTGGGGGAAACTCACCGACGACGACATGAATCTGATTGGAGGCCGGAAGGACAAGCTGGTTGGGAAACTCCAGGAGCGGTACGGTATCGCGCGGGAAGAAGCCGAGACCCAGTATGATGCGTGGTACTCGGCTCACAGCCTTCCCGAAGTGGAGCACCATGCGGGCAGGCACTGAGACCGGAGTCCAGAGCGGTCCGTGTCTTGCTGATCGTGGGCTTTCTGGATTTCCGAAGCCCACGGTCAGACCCGCAGCGGCCGACGCAGGCGTCACCCAGATACGCAAGCCGCCGCGGGAGCGCAAGTAGGGGAACTTTCGGACCTGCCTAAGGGAACCACCGGATTGAGCGAGGACCGAGGTATTTCGTAGCCTCAGGCTTAGGCTGTGATGAGCGAGCTGAGCGCCGGCCACCCGCTCGCCGGCGGGCGGCCGGAAGTTTGGCAAGCACGCCCGCTGTTCCTCTGAAACTCCCCTCGCCGGCGCATTCGCGGGACTCGACTTGTTGGTTATCCCATCGAGGAGGCAGGCACCATGAAAGAAGGAATCGCGCGCAAGGCGCAGAAGTCGCATGCGCCGGCAACTCCGAAGACATTTGTCGCTGACCACCTTGGAGGGTTGACCGACAGGGTGCGTGACTTCATCGCCCATCGGGCTTACGAGCGTTACGCACGGCGCGGCTACGACGGCGGTCGCGAGCTTGAGGACTGGTTTGAGGCTGAGGCCGAACTATCGAGCCTGCTGGGCGAGGAGGTCACGGACGCGGGGCAAAAGATACTCGTGCGCGCGCCCTTGCCGGGCTTTACTGCGCAACAGACGGAGGTTGGCCTCGGCGCGGATCGCGTGATCATCTTTGCCATGCGAAGAACCGAGCGCCCGGACGGCAACGCGAAGAACGGCGGCTCCGCCGAGGAATCGGCAGTCTTGCTGAAAGCGATCCCGCTGCCCGCAACAATCGACCCCGCTCGCGCCGTTGCAACTTTTGCCAATGAGATCCTGACGCTCGAGCTGCCGAAATCAGCGTAGACCGCGCCCTTGGCCGGACCGCGGCCCGCGGAAGCCTACGCCGGATCCGGCCCGACGGGTGTTCGCGTCCCCGGTCTTCCCAGTGAGTTGCTCGCTTGGGTTCTCCTCACCCGGGCGCGGCAAGAATACGTGCGGCGCTGTCCTTAAACCCTGGGGCTTGAGCCTGGGAATACTTTCTTCCGGCCCTCCGGTACCTTGGTCCCGGCGGGCCGGGACATAACAACTCCTCACAATGGCAGGTTAGGCGATTACGATTTTCCCCAGCCTGTTACGCCGCGTTTCCCCACAGGCGCTCGGAGGCTCTCGATGGCAGAACTGGTAGCTGACTTTATTCTGAAGAGGCTTTATGAGTGGGGAGTGCGGCGCGTTTACGGCTATCCGGGAGATGGCATCAACGGGCTACTCGGAGCGTTTAACCGAGCCAAAGACAAGCTGAAATTCGTTCAGGTGCGGCACGAGGAAATGGCGGCGTTCATGGCTTGCGCGCACGCCAAGTTCACCGGCGAGCCTGGTGTCTGCATGGCGACGTCGGGGCCCGGCGCGGTTCACTTATTGAACGGTTTGTATGACGCCAAAATGGATCACGCTCCCGTGGTGGCGATTGTGGGACAGCAGGCGCGCGCGGCGATCGGGGGAAGCTACCAGCAGGAGATTGACCTGATCTCGCTGTTCAAGGATGTGGCGCACGAGTACGTGTACATGGCATCGGTCCCCGCACAAGCGCGCCATCTGATCGACCGCGCGGTGCGCATCGCGCTTGCCGAACGCACCGTCACTTGCGTGATCCTGCCGAACGATCTTCAGGAACTCCCCGCGGTCGAGGAACCCGCACGGGCGCACGGAACCGTCCACTCAGGACTCGCGTATTCGGCGCCGCGGATCGTTCCGAATGACGACGACCTCCGGCGCGCGGCAGACATTCTGAACGCCGGAAGCAAGGTCGCCGTGCTGATCGGCGCGGGCGCTCTCAACGCCACCGACGAGGTCTTGCAAGTCGCTGAGATGCTCGGGGCCGGCGTCGCCAAGGCTTTGCTGGGCAAGGCCGCGGCGCCCGACGATCTTCCCTACGTTACGGGGTCCATCGGTTTGCTGGGCACGAAGCCCAGCTACGACATGATGGTGAACTGCGACACGCTGCTCATGGTGGGAACCAGTTTTCCCTATTCTGAATTTCTTCCCAAAGAAGGCCAGGCGCGAGGCGTTCAGATTGACATTGACGGCCGCATGGTCGGAATTCGCTATCCCACCGAAATCAACCTGATTGGCGACAGCGCGCTGTCGCTGCAGGCGCTGATGCCGTATCTCCAGAACAAGAACGGCGACGGCGCATGGCGGGCGACCATCGAGAAAGGCGTGGACGAGTGGTGGAAGCTGCTCGAAGCTCGAGCGATGGACGAGGCCAACCCCATCAACCCGCAGCGGGTCTTCTGGGAGCTCTCGCCGCTTCTGCCCGACAATTGCATCGTGGCGTCGGACTCCGGCTCCTCCGCCAACTGGTTTGCCCGCGATCTAAAAGTCCGCCGGGGCATGATGGCGTCGCTCTCAGGAAACCTCGCCACGATGGGACCCGGAGTGCCGTACGTGATTGCGGCCAAGTTCGCCTATCCGGAACGTATCGCCATCGCGCTGGTCGGCGATGGTGCGATGCAGATGAACGGGAACAACGGTCTCCTCACAATCTCCAAGTACTGGCGCGAGTGGAGCGATCCGCGGCTGATTGTTCTGGTGCTGCACAACAACGACTTGAACCAGGTGACGTGGGAGCAGCGGGTGATGGCGGGCGATCCGAAGTTCGAATGCTCTCAAAACCTGCCGAACTTCTCCTATTCAAATTACGCGGAGTCACTGGGTCTGCGCGGCATTCTGGTGGACAAACCGGCGGAAATCCGCCCCGCATGGGAAGAAGCGCTCCGAGCGGACCGGCCGGTGGTGATTGACGCGATTACCGATCCGGACGTGCCGCCCCTGCCGCCTCACATCACCTTTGAACAGGCTAAGGCTTACGCATCGGCGCTGCTCAAGGGCGATCCGAATGAGCGCGGCATTATTCGCCAGACGTTTCGCGAGATGGTTGACGCGGTTCTGCCAAACCGAAACTGAGGTGTAGCATCGAACTGCGTTCGCCGAATGCTTGGCGGCCGAAACGCGACGATCCCTTCCTGCGACAGCGCGGGCTCCGATCACCGCGACTGCGGCCTGCCGGAAAGTTCGTTTGCGTGGCCGCCCTTCCCCTGACCGAGCATCCCGTACCGATCGAAGAGGTGGAGGCCTATGCTTACACGGTGCCCACAGACTCTCCCGAGTCGGACGGTACCCTCGAGTGGGACAAGACCACGCTGGTTGTCGTCGAGGCTTCGGCGGGCGGCGAGCGCGGGTTAGGCTACACGTACGGCGACGTGGCCGTCAAGCACTTGATCACGCAACTTCTCGCGGGCGCGGTTCAGGGAGGTGACGCCCTCGATGTGGCGGCTTCCTGGTCCGCAATGGTTCGCGCAATTCGTAACCTGGGCCGGCCCGGCATTTCATCGATGGCGATCGCCGCGGTGGATTCCGCGCTGTGGGATTTAAAAGCCCGACTGCTCGGGCTGCCTCTGGCGAAGCTCCTCGGAATGGTTCGCGAGGGCGTGCCCGTTTACGGAAGCGGCGGCTTTACGTCGTATTCGAACCAGCAACTTCAGGCGCAATTTTCAGGATGGGTGGCGGACGGCATTCCCCGCGTGAAGATGAAGGTGGGCCGGCAACCGGAATTGGACCCCGACCGCGTGCGGGCGGCCCGCGAAGCGATTGGAGAGAACACCGAACTATTCGTCGATGCCAATGGAGGCTACGGGCGCAAGCAGTCACTGGCTATGGCGCGCGCATTCCGGCAGTTTGACGTTCGCTGGTTTGAAGAGCCGGTGAGCTCCGATGACCTCGCGGGGCTGCGCTTCATCCGGCAGCACACGGCCCCGGAGATCGAGGTGGCAGCAGGCGAATATGGCTACGATCTGCCGTATTTCCAGCGCATGCTGCAAGCGGGCGCGGTCGATGTTCTGCAGGCCGATGCGACGCGGTGCGCCGGAATCACGGGCTTCCTCAGCGTGGGCGCGCTGTGCGACGCGTACTCGGTGCCTCTGTCGGCCCACACGGCGCCAGCCTTGCACCTGGCGCTCGGCTGCGCGGTGCGCTCGGTGCGGCACCTTGAGTATTTCCACGACCACGTCCGCATCGAGAAGATGCTCTTTGACGGTGTCGCTGCCCCCGAGCACGGCGTTCTCCACCCGGACCTGACGCGGCCGGGCTTCGGCCTGGAGCTTCGCCGCAAGGATGCAAAACGCTACGCGGTGAGCTGATTTACGAAGGAAGTTCCACGGAAAGGGCGAGGTAGCAGGGCTCGACTTGAGTCGTGCCAGCTGTAGGCGATGGCGTATCCGGCTTTAGCCGCTGAGGCCCTCAGGGGTTAAACAGACTGCGGGAAAAAGCACCGCGAGCTGTCATTCTGAGTGCCACATGGGCCTGCGGCCCACCTATTGGAATCAAAATCAACGCGATCGTCACCCCCGCGAAAGCGGGGGTCCAGGGTCTGCATTCCCGCTTTCGCGGGAATGACTGGTCCCGGTGATCTTCGACGGAGCGAAGCGAAGAATCTGTGTATTTGAGAATCAAATAAATACAGAGATTCTTCGTCGCCTGCGGCTCCTCAGAATAACAGTTCGCAACTCTTTTTTCCGCGGCCTGTAAGGCCGAAACAATCCGCGGCCCACAACGGCGCGACTCAAGTCGTGCCTGGCAAGCTGCGCTAGCCCAACGTTAGGACGGATTCGATGCGGATTATTTCCAAGGTCGAAGGTGGCGAAACCCGAGCCACCGAGATCGATGAGCAAGGGCTCGAATCGAAACTGCGCGCCGCGATTCGCGGCGAAATCCGTTTCGATCCGGGAAGCCGCGCGCTTTATGCGACCGCGGCCGGCAACTACCGGCAGACGCCCATCGGCGTCGTCATCCCGCGAACCACTCAGGATCTTCGTGAGACGGTTGCCATCTGCCGCCAATTTGGAGCGCCCATCCTGACGCGGGGAGGCGGCACCAGCCTCGCCGGGCAAACTTGCAACGTCGCTGTGATTATTGACGTCTCGAAGTACCTGCGCGGCATCCTCAGTCTTGATCCGGCGAGCAAGTGCGCTCGCGTCGAGCCGGGTGTGGTGCTCGACGATCTGCGCGACGCCGCCGAAAAACATCACCTGACGTTTGCTCCCGATCCTTCGACTCACACGCACTGCACGCTCGGAGGGATGATCGGCAACAACTCCTGCGGGGTCCATTCCGTGATGGGCGGCAAGACCGTAGACAACATCGAGAGCATGCGGATTCTCACCTACGACGGTTTGGAATTCGAAGCCGGCGCAACCAGCGAACAGGAGCTGGAGAGCATCATCCGCGCGGGCGGCCGGCGCGGAGAGATCTATGGCGGGCTTAAAGCGCTGCGGGATCGGTATGCCGGCCTGATTCGCCAACGATTCCCCAACATTCCGCGGCGCGTGTCCGGGTACAACCTGGACTCCTTGCTGCCGGAAAAGGGATTTCATGTTGCGCAGGCGCTGGTGGGAAGCGAAGGCACTTGCGTTGTGGTGCTCGAAGCGACGGCGCGCCTGATGGATAGCCCGCCTGCGCGTTCCCTCCTGGTCCTTGGTTATCCCGACGTCTACAGCGCCGGAGATCACGTGACCGAGGTCCTCGCCTACGGCCCCGTCGGCCTCGAGGGACTCGATGATCGCCTCATTGACGACATCAAGAAAAAGCACAAGGCGACGAATGACCTCCAGTTGCTGCCGAAAGGACAAGGGTGGCTGGTGGTGGAGTTCGGGGGCAAGACGCGCGAGGAGTCGCACGCGCACGCCCGCAAGGCGATGGACGGGCTGAAGAAGCTCAGCAATCCGCCGGAGATGAGGCTCTACGACGATAAGAAGGAGGAAGAGCGGCTCAAGGAGCTTCGCGAATCGGGGCTGGGCTCGACGGCGTGGGTTCCTGCCGCTCCAGACACCTGGGAAGGCTGGGAGGATTCCGCCGTGCCGCCGGAGAAGCTTGGCGACTATCTGCGCAGTTTCCGGAAGCTCCTCGACAAGTACCAGTACGGCTGCGATCTGTACGGCCATTTTGGCCAGGGCTGCGTCCACACGCGGATCGATTTCGATCTCGAGAGCCGCCCCGGGATCGAAAAGTATCGTGCGTTCACTCAGGAAGCCGCCGAGCTGGTGGTCCGCTTCGGGGGCTCGCTTTCCGGCGAACACGGCGACGGCCAGTCGCGCGGCGAGCTCCTGCGGATCATGTTTGGCGACGAGCTGGTCAACGCCTTCCGCGAATTCAAGCGCCTCTGGGACCCGGAATGGAAAATGAACCCGGGCAAGATCGTTGACCCATACCGCCGGGACGAAAACCTGCGGCTCGGTGAAGACTATCAGCCTCGGCATCCCGAGACCTATTTCAAGTTCCCCGACGATTCGTGGAACGTCTCGCGGGCTGCGCTGCGCTGCGTGGGGATCGGAAACTGCCGGCGCGAAGGCGGCGGCACGATGTGCCCGAGCTACATGGTGACGCACGAAGAGCAGCATTCCACGCGCGGCAGGTCCCGCCTGCTGTTCGAGATGCTGCGGGGCGAAGTGATTCACGGCGGATGGCAGGAAGAATCTGTTCACGAGGCGCTCGACCTTTGCCTCTCCTGCAAGGGCTGCAAAGGCGATTGCCCGGTGAACGTGGACATGGCCACTTACAAGGCTGAGTTCTTGTCCCATTATTACGCGGGGCGGCTGCGCCCGCGTCACGCCTACGCGATCGGCTATATCCACCGCTGGGCCGAACTCGCCCAGCACGCGCCTCGCCTCGCCAACTTCTTCGCTGAAGCGCCTGTTCTCGGCTCCCTCGCAAAGTTTGCCGCCGGCATCTCGCAGCACCGTAAAATGCCGCCCTTCGCGAGCGAGCCGTTTCGGACCTGGTTCGAGAAGCATCGGGGCTCGCGCAATGGAAACGGATACACGGTGCGCGATGATGGGAAGCCGCAGGTCATCCTCTGGGCTGACACGTTCAACAACTATTTTCATCCGCGCACGGCGGAAGCTGCTGTCGAGGTGCTAGAGTCGGCGGGCTTCCGCGTCCGCGTGCCTCGTCAGGCGCTTTGTTGCGGGCGTCCGCTCTACGACTACGGCTTGCTAGATGGCGCTCAGCGCCTGATTGAGCGCAACATCGACACGCTGCGAAAGCCGATTCGCGAAGGCGTTCCCATTGTCGTTCTCGAGCCGAGCTGCGCGGCCGTCTTTCGCGATGAGCTCATGAACCTGTTTCCCAGGGACGAGGACGCCCAGCGCCTGTCGAAGCAGACATTCCTCCTCAGCGAATTCCTCGAGAAACACGCCGAGAATTATCAACCGCCCCGCCTTGGGCGCAAGGCGCTCGTCCATGGCCATTGCCACCATAAAGCGGTGATGAAAATGGACGCGGAAGAAGCCATCCTCAAGAAGATTGGACTCGATTACAAGCTGCTGGACTCCGGCTGCTGCGGCATGGCAGGCGGCTTTGGTTTTGAGAAAGAGCACTACGATATTTCAATGAAGGTTGGAGAACGCGCGCTGCTTCCGGCCGTGCGGCAGGCCGATCCTGAAACCTTGATCATCGCGAACGGCTTCAGTTGCCGCGAACAGATCTCGCAAACCACGGATCGCAAGGCGCTTCATCTCGCGCAGGTGATTCAAATGGGACTGCACCCCGAGGACGATCACGCCGAATCAGCCTCTGAAGATGAGCGCGAAACGTGCAGTCCTGCGGAGGTGGCGCTTCTGGCGGGTGGCGCAGCACTGGGCGCCGGGGCGCTCATCTGGGCTCTGACGAGGAGGCGATCGTGAAATCCAAATTGCTTAATCCCGGACCGGAGAAGACCTACGCGCTCATTTTCGACGAGGGCGATGAAGTGTCCTCGGGACTTCTCGAGTTCGCCAAAGAGCAGAAACTCGGCGCCTGCCAGATCACAGGCATCGGCGGATTCGCCGAAGCGGTGCTTGGCTACTTCGATCTTGAAAAAAAAGACTACAAGAAAATTCCGGTGAGCAAGCAGGTGGAAGTGCTCTCGCTATCGGGCGACATCGCTCTTGAAAATGGTGAGCCGAAGGTCCACGCGCACGTGATCGTCGGAACTTCAGACGGCGCGGCGCTGGGCGGGCACCTGATCAAGGGCATCGTGCGGCCGACGCTCGAATTGTTGGTGAAGGAGTCGCCGGAACACCTGCGCCGCGTATTCGATCAATCCGCCGGGCTGGCGCTGATTCAACTCTAGCCGTCCCGGAGAGAGAGTATTACTGCGTTGAAACAAGCAGAAGTGGTTGTGATCACCGGCGCGTCAGCGGGCGTGGGGCGCGCCACCGCCCAGGCGTTTGCGCGCAGCGGCGCCCGGATCGGCCTGCTTGCCCGCGGGCGCGATGGACTCGAAGGCGCGCGGATGGACGTTGAGGCGGCCGGCGGATCGGCGCTGCCGCTCCCCACCGACGTCGCCCGCCCCGAGGAAGTGGAAAGGGCCGCAGCGGAGGTTGAGAAACAGTTCGGCCCCATCGACATCTGGGTGAACAACGCCATGACGACGGTGTTTTCACCCTTTCACGAAATTACGGCCGACGAGTTCCGGCGCGCCACGGAGGTCACGTACCTGGGTGCGGTGTTCGGCACCATGGCTGCGCTCAAGCGCATGCGACCCCGCAACCGCGGCTGTGTCGTCCAAGTCGGCTCCGCGCTCGCCTATCGATCCATTCCGCTGCAGGCGCCTTACTGCGGCGCGAAGCATGCAATTCGCGGATTCACGGATTCGGTTCGCTGCGAGTTGCTGCACGAAAAGAGCGGAATTCATTTGACAATGGTCCAGATGCCCGCGCTCAATACTCCCCAGTTCGGCTGGTGCAAGACGAAGTTGCCACGCCACCCGCAGCCGGTTCCGCCAATCTATCAGCCGGAGGTGGCGGCGCAGGCCATCGTCTGGGCGGCCCACCACCGGCGGCGCGAAGTCTACGTTGGAAAATCCACGGTGGAAGCGATTGTGGGCAATAAACTGTTTCCCGGTCTTCTCGACCGGCGTTTGGCCGAGATGGGCTACGATGCGCAGCAGACGGATCAGGCCGTCCGCGCGGACCGCCCTGCCAATCTGTTCGAACCTGTGGCAGGCGATCACGGCGCGCACGGCATTTTCGGCGACTCCGCGCGCCCGTCGAGCGTCCAGTTCTGGGGAACCTCGCACCGGAAGTGGATTGCCGGCGCCGCGCTTGCAGGAGCGGCGTGCTGCGCTGTGTTTTGTAAGCGGCGCTGAAATTCGCGGAGGGAAACTACGACAGGATGAGGTGCAGGCCACATGATCAAAAAAGTTAAGGGCGGGTATAAAGTGCTTTCGGAAAAAACCGGCAAGAACTTGGGCGGACCCTACAAAACGAAGGAAGCAGCCAAGAAGCGTTTGCAGCAGGTTGAATATTTCAAGCACAAGAAGGGGTGAAAACTTAGTACTTCGTTGCTTTAATCAGCGTGCCTTTGATTTGTATCAGGGCACGACTTTAGTCGTGCCAAAATAATTCCGTTAAGGAGACCGGCTTTAGCCGCTGACAGGGCTAAAGCCCAGCCGTTCACACGCTTGCGTGCGGCACGACTGAAGTCGTGCCCTGATACGAGGCAACCGAATCGACAAGCAAGAATGCGCGTGAGGAGCCCGATCATACGTACGCTAACTGACACAACTGAGTACTAGCGTTCCCGACCGGCGCGACGCGTTCTGCCGTTTATCTTACTATTGCGGCTCCGGCCGCCGCCACGCGGGTTCCTCGTTGAGAGAGCTTTGGGTGAACCTGCGCAAAGCCCGAATTGCCCTCCCGTAGGTCGAGACCGCGTGAGAAGAGAGCAGCGAGCCGGGCGGCTGGTCCATAAAGGGCATGAACTTGTCCGGAAACCCTGGCATCGTGCAGCCGATGCAGATTCCTCCCACATTCGGGCAGCCGCCAATCCCAGCCATCCAGCCGCGCTTGCCTACGTTGCACTGAACCACTGGACCCCAACAGCCGAGCTTCACAATACACCGCCGGTCACCATAAGCTTCGGCGAACTCGCCTTGCTCGTAGTAGCCGCCCCGATCGCATCCCTCGTGCACGGTCTCGCCGAAAAGCCAAGTAGGACGAAGAGCCTCGTCGAGCGGGATTGCAGGCGCGCGCCCCGAAGCCATGTGGAGCAGATAGAGCAGCGTCTCGGTGAAATTATCAGGCTCGACCGGACAACCCGGCACGCACACGATCGGAATGTCTGCCTGCGATCTCCACTGCCAGCCGAGGTAGTCCGGCAATCCCATGCAAGCCGTCGGATTTCCCGCCATCGCATGGATTCCGCCGTAAGCCGCGCATGTTCCCGCCGCGAGCACGGCCCATGCGTTCGGAGCAAGCCGGTCGATCCACTCGCAGGTGGTAATGGGCTGCCCGGTCACCGGGTGCGTACCGAACCCTGCCCAGTAACCCTCCTTCTTGTTCTTCTCGTTGGGAATCGATCCTTCGACCACCAGGATGAACGGAGCGAGTTTCCCCTCTGCGGCCAGGTGAAACGATTTCATGAAGTCGTCGCCCACCTCGTAGGCAAGCACAGGGTTATGAAGACGGACTTTGGGAATCCAGGGCATCGCGCCCGACAGAATGTCCTCGATGCTCGGCTGAGTGGCCGCCGTCATCGAGATGGTGTCCCCGTCGCAGCCCAATCCGGCGGTGATCCAGAGGATGTCCATCTCGGAGGACGCGACCGGAGGGGCGGCGTTGGGGCGGCTCTGGGGCTGTTTCATCGGATTAAGCTCCTCACGCCATTTTAGCCGAGGAATGGGAATCCTGCCGCGAATTAACCGCTCATGCCTGAGTTTCGGCGGCGTTCGTGGCGGCCGGTTGACCCCGCCGCGCAAAATGGCGGCGTAAAGCCGCCTCTACGCGGCCGAAAGTAGGAGAGCGTGGAGACAGACGAGACGACCAAGACAATCCCTCGCGCGCCCCGTCTGCGCCGCACGCGCACCGGGTGAGAGCTTGGCCGGGTCTGGGCGGCATTAGAGATCGCTAATGTTGATGATTCTAAACGACGAATAGGCTTCGTTCCGCGACTTTTTATATTCGGCGCGAATTTCCCGCGCACACTCCCGCATCGGAAGCAGAAGCTATTGTACCCTCAGCCGCACAGGGGGCTGAGGCGCGCGAGACGGATGAGGCAGATATTTTTGAGCGGCAAACTACTGGATCCTCCTGCGGATTTTGTCGAGCGCCTGGTGCGCGGGCCGGTAATCAGGGCATGCCCGAACCGCGGCCTCGAAGTGCCGCCGCGCCTGGCCGTACATTTCTTTGGCGACGAAGGCGCGGCCGAGGTTGTAGTGGGGATAATGGTATGCATCGTAGCGGCGCGACTGGAGCGCTCGTTCGAGCCACGGCAACGCTTCATCGTACTTCCCGCGCTCGATCAGGTAAGATCCAATGTCGTTATAGGGGTTTCCAAATTCGGGATCGATCTGAATGGCCTTCTTACATTCTTCAATCGCTTCGTCGTCTTTACCCTGGAAGTGGTAAGTCCATCCGAGAAACGTATACGCCTCGGCGGTGGGGTGGAGGTCAAGCGACCGCTTGTACAACTCCACAGCCACCTCATATTCGCCGCCCATCTGGTATTGGTAGGCTTCCTTCAGCAGGTCCCACGCGAGCTGGTGATTCTCGACATCCATTAATGTGCCCCTTGCCGTCTGCGCTGCTGCTTTGTTATCACAAGGCTCGTTGGAAAGTCAACGAATTGCCGCCTGACTCGCCGGCGCTGCCGGAGCCTTCGACCGCGCTCCGGCATACTGCGAGAGCGGACCAGACGTTCCCCAGCTAGTGTCCTGAGTCAGCGATTCGTCGGCAAACCCAGCCCGCGGAGCGGGCGAAAGACGTTGGCCCGCGGCGTAATCCGTGGGTGAGCGGAGCTTTGTTATCCCTTGCGCCCCACCTCTCGACCGGCGCACGCGCAGGGCGAGAGGTGGGAGCAAAAGGTGTGCGGTGTCATCCTTGCCCCGGGGCTAAGCTCTTGCGCCCCTGACGGGGCTTAGGAACGGCGCTTCGCTCAAGACGAATTGCGTAGCCAACTTCTAACTCAGGACACGAGTACAGCCGAGCAATTCGCGAGCCAAGCCGACAACCTTGCATGTCCCGATCTCTGGCTCAGCGCTCACGGGCACGGAAGAGAAATCATTTTCACACTTTGGCCAATACGCGCCCACTTTTGCGCGAACTTCCTCCCGGAAAAGACACTCGGGGTAATTAGGCGGCCCATCGGCGATTCGTTTTCTTTCGCCCGACCCGGCCCTCCACGGAGTCGGCGCGGGGCGGCGGCAGTGGCCAGTATGTTCGCGTCTAGCATACGCTTACGCCGCACCGCGGTCGATTAGTGACGTATAACTTTTTGTGCACGGGGAATTTCCCTTATCTGAGGCCGGCCGTTCCTCGCTTTGGAATACTGATTGCTTCACTGCGGTTCTTACGTAACCCACAGAGCGCGGCTCGGGCCGCTGTTCGGCAGAACGAAGGGGGTGTAGCGTTGCACGGCATTCGTCATCGTTATCCACGAAGCGCGTTTTTTGGCGGGAGAAACTTTTGGGTGATCGCGGCCGGTGCGTTGGTCTTGGGAATCGTCGGGGCGATCGCAATGGTCAGCCCAAATTGGACTCCGGCGGGGACGATGCCTGCCGGATGGCGCGGCGCCTGGAGACTGAAGTTCTCGGCTGGCGCTCAGGCGCAGGTCCGCGAGCACCCGATCTATCCGTTCTCCATCGTGGCGGGAGGAGTGCACAGCCGCGCGGAACTGGAGAACGCGTTAAAGACGGATCCAGTTGTTGCGGCGCACTACGCCGATTTCAACCCGGCGAAGTTTCATGTGATCAAGCTCAACCACGCGGAGTATGCCTACGTCTCGTTTCGCGTCGGGGACAACGTTTATTGGACAAGCCACCGAGTGGAGCTGCGCCAAGGCGAGGCGTTGATCACAGATGGGGAAAACGTGGGGAGGGCGCGTTGCGGCAATCGGGTATCGCAAACGCGTCGTTTGCCGACTTACGCGCACGAACCGGCCAGCAGCGCGCTGAACACCCCGGTGCGTCCCCGGATCGAGACGGAGGCATTCACCGCCGGGAGGCCGGCGCTCTCAGCTTTCAACCATCCGGGAGCTCGTTCGTTGCAGCTGGCAGACATGACGGCGCCTCATGGCGATGGAGCGGTGACCGTGGGTGGATCGCCGGGTGGATTCAATCCCATGGCGGCATTCGCGGCGTTGCCGGTCACTGGCTGCGCAAATGGTCAGAAGGACGTGAACGGACGATGTGAGACGCCGCATACACCGCCGCCCACGGCCCCGACGCCCGAGAGCGCCACTTGGGTGCTTCTGCTCGCTGGAGGGGGAATGCTCGCGGGAGCCCGCGAGGTTCGCCGCCGGTTGGCAGCCTGAGACAAACCCGGGTAGCGCCTGGCGGGTGGTCTAGATTTTATCCGGCGGCGGTGCGAACGCTGGCCACCGGGATTGCAATCTGCGTCGGGGGGGCGCAGCGGGGAGAGAGCTACGGAGGGAGGCCATTGGGCCGCAGGGGTAGCTCTCACCCTCGTTCTTGCCGAAAGCGCCGCTCGTAAGCGCGTAGAGGCGGCTTTATGTCGCCATTTTGCGAGGCGGGGTAAACCCGCCGCTACAAGCGCCTGTGTTTCTTCTTGCCGCCGGACTGCGCGGCCGCAAGCATTCCCATCGCTTCCTCGTAATGATCACGATATGACCCGTCGCTCGGGTCGAGTTGCGTGGCCGTGCGGAATTGATCGACGGCCGGCTGCAGCTTGCCGAGCTTTTCGAGGGCGTAGCCAAGAGCGTTGTGTGCGCCGGCGCTCGCCGGATCCAGGTGGGTCGCTTCTTGAAGCTCTATCGCCGCCTCGTTCCACTTGTGGACCATCAGGAAGGTCATGCCGAGCTCATGATGGAGGCCGGGATTATCCGGATCAAGCTCCATCGCCTGGCGGAGCGTCTGGACGGCTTCTGGAAATTGTCCATCCTCGCGATCGTTTGCCGCAACGCTGACCAGCCGCCGCAGCTCGGTGTTGTTCTCGGCCTCGCCAAGCGGTGTGGCCTCCCCGCCACCTGAGCTCGTGCCCTGCGTCTGGATTTGCGCCGTCGCGCCCGGTTGCGGATCAACGAAGTAGGTCAATTCCGGCTGGCCGGGACAATCCACGTGGACGTAGTGTTCGGACGGAGCGACGTCTCGCACCGTCAGGCTGCCGTCGATTCCGGTTTTGCCTTGAGCGCTCGAGTCGACGTCGACGCTGCATCCCGGTTTCCCCGCCTGCACTCTAACCTGGGACGTTTCCGATGCCGGATGCTTGTGGTGAAAAACGGCTGGACGGGAATACGCGATGACGGGCAGAGCTGCGAGCAGAACCGCGAATCTGCCTGGTGTAAAACCTCGCATCGCGGGTTTAATGATACCACAGCCCTCCACCCGACTTAAGCCGCGCTGCATTGCAAGTCGTAGAAGCTTGTTTTCTCGGCAAACACTTTGAAAGCGTGTAGCGGAAGCATCCACGGCGTGAGCCGTGGGTAAGGCGAGTCTCTTCCGACCTCTTGCCGCGCCTCGCGCCCGGTGCTTGCGCGGGGCGCGAGGCGCGGCAAGAATACGTCGGGTGCTGTCCCTGACCCCGGGCTTACGCCCGGGGCTACGTTCTTCCGGCCCTCCGGGCCTTTTGGCCGCCCCCGTCAGGAGTTTCTGGAGAGCGGAGCCGAAGGGCTCACCACCCTCTCCCCTCGGGAGAGGGCGACCGAGGAACGAGGGCGGGTGAGGGGTCATTTCCTGCTTCGGGGTGTCGCGAAGCGACATGAGGAACACCTCAGAATGACAGTTGCTCCGGTTGCGTCGTGACTGCGCTGCGCTACTCCCTCTCCGCTCTTCGCGTCCAGAAGTATCGCGCCAGTTCGATCACGCCATAGACCAAGAGGCAGAACCAGAGATCGACAAACGTTCCCCAGTCGAGGAGGTTGCGGTGGCGGGCGCGCGGCGGCAAAAATGGAGATAGCTCGAAGTACAGGATGTTGCCAACGACCACCGCCGACAGGTACTTTATCCAGCGGTGGAGGCGGACGATCATCGGAGGTCGTGTTCTGCCGGCGCGATCAAGCGAGCATGAAGAGAGCAGAGCGCGAGCATCAAGCGCGGCTAAATTCGCCGGAGCTGAGCTGGTCAGCGGGTTAGCGCGCTTTGGAGGCGCGGTGAACACGCTGTGCTCCCCAAGCTTTTTATGTTAACACTCGGTTCGGAGATCAAGTACCTGAAAGGGGTGGGTCCAGCAAGGGCCGAAACGCTTGTCTCGCGCTCCATTTCTACGGTTGAGGATCTGCTCTATTACACCCCGTTCCGCTACGAAGACCGCAAACAGGTTGCGCGCGTGAGGGACCTTTTGCCGGGTCAAACGGCTACCGTGATGGTGAAAGTGATCTCGTGCGGCCCGGTCCGCACGCGGCGCGGCATCAGTCTTTACGAGGTCGCGGGCGCCGATGCCAGCGGTCCCTCGCCAGGCGGCCTGCTGCGATGTACCTGGTTCAATGCGCCGTACCTCGAACGGAAGCGGACGTTCCACGCCGGGGACCGGGTGTTTTTCTACGGCAAGGCGGATCGCGACCGTTTCGGCGCCGGAAATCTGGTGATGATACAGCCGAAGTTTGAGATTGTCCCCGAGACCGGCGAGACCGATTCGCTCGAAGTGGGGCGCATCACGCCGATTTACGAGGCGCTCGGCAATCTTACGTCCGCGATGCTGAGGCGCCTGACCTGGAACGCGCTGAACCTGATTGAAGGCGCCCTTCCCGAATGTTTGCCGCGATCCGTGCTCTCGAAGAACGGGCTGATGGATCGCGGCACTGCCTTGCGTCAGACCCACTTTCCCGACGCAGACTCGGAAAAGCTGGCTCTCTTTCGCGCGCCCGCGCAAGTGCGCCTGATCTTCGAAGAGTTCTTCAATGCGGGCGTGGCGATGGCGCTCCGGCGCCGCCAGCAAAAATGGCTTCCCGGCATCGAGTTGCGGATCGCAGACAGCACGCGCGAGGCGGTGAAGCGCATCCTGCCGTTCCACCCCACCACGGCGCAGAAGCGGGTGCTCAAGGAAATCGTCGATGACCTGAGATCACCCCACCCGATGAGCCGGCTGCTGCAGGGCGACGTGGGATCGGGAAAGACCATCGTGTCGCTCGAAGCCGCAGTCGTCGCCATGGAAAACGGCTATCAGGCGGCGCTCATGGCGCCGACCGAGATCCTGGCCACGCAGCACTACCTCTATTGCAAGCGGCTGCTTGAGCCGCTCGGATTCCGCGTGGACCTGCTGACGGGCAGCCGCACGGCTTCCGGCAAGTCGGAGGTGAAGGAGCGGCTGGCGAGCGGCGAAACGCAGCTCGCCATTGGCACGCACGCGCTGATTGAGCCGGACGTGGAGTTTGCGCGCCTGGCGCTCGCGATTGTGGACGAGCAGCACCGCTTCGGAGTGATGCAGCGTTACGACCTCATTCGTAAGGGCCGCGCGCCCCACGTGCTGGTGATGACGGCGACACCCATTCCGCGCACCTGCGCGCTCGCAGCCTACGGCGACCTCGACTTTTCCGTCATCGATGAGATGCCTCCGCACCGGACACCGGTCAAAACTGAAATCGTTGCGGAGCGCGAACGGGCACGCGCCTTCGAATTCATTCGCCGCAAGGTCCAGAGCGGAGAGCAGGCCTACGTCGTCTACCCGCTGATCGAGGAGTCGGAAAAGCTCGAGCTGAGGCCCGCAGTCCGAATGTATGAGCACCTTTCAAAGAACGTTTATCCCTCGTTCCGGGTCGGGCTTCTCCACGGCCGCCTTTCGCGCGACGAAAAAGAAGACGTGATGCGCCGATTTCGCTCCGGCGACATGCAGGTGCTGGTCTCGACGACCGTGGTGGAGGTGGGCGTGGACGTGCCGAACGCCACCGTGATGCTCATCGAGCACGCCGAGCGTTTCGGCTTGGCTCAACTCCATCAATTGCGCGGCCGCATCGGACGCGGTCCCGGCGCATCGCATTGCCTCCTGCTCGCGAGCGAGCCGCGCAGCGAATTGGCGGACGAGCGCCTGAAAATTCTGGCGGAAACGACCGACGGATTCAAGATCGCGGAGCTCGACTTGAAGCTTCGCGGGCCCGGTGAATTTCTGGGAACACGGCAATGGGGCGTCCCCGCGTTTCGCATCGCCAATCTGCTTCGGGATCAGGAGATTCTCGAATGGGCGCGCCGCGAGGCGATCGAATTCGTGGAGCGTCCCCCCTCGTCCGAGGAACTCGCCGATTTCACGCGGGCGCTGGCCGTCCGCTGGCCGGAGCGCTACCGCCTCGCCAGCGTGGGCTAGCGCTGTCGTGCGAGGAAGCGGTTTGCGCGGAAACGAACTGCCCCGTGCGCTGCGCTTTACCAAGGCCGTGTATCCAGGCGCGCCGCCAACGGGCGGCGGCTGAGTCTCCGGGCGATGATGTACGCCGCCCCTTTCCCAAAAACGACACAGCCGCCTGGAGAGCGCGGCGCCGAACCTGGCCCATCTACGATCCCGAACAAACTTTTCGTCCGGGCTGGCGAACGCCTCCACTTCCTTACGAAATCCTTAGACCGCGGTTACGAATTCCTAAGCACTTATGACCGATTCTCGTGAAGGCTGCTCCGCCCTTTGCAACGGCCTTGCGCCGCGAGCGCTCAGTCTCCCGATGCGGCGGCAATTTGGAGGGTTTGCCTCGATGTTCGACATCGTCTTTATCGCAGCAACGGCACTGTTCTTCGCGCTGGGGATTCTCTACGTTCGCGGATGCGAGCGGCTGAAGTAGGAGAAATGCCATGACCTTAGGTGACGTCGTCCTGCTCGCGATCGCGATTCTGTTGTGCGGGTACCTGCTTTATGCCTTGCTGAAGGCCGAGGACTTTTAGCGCATGACCGCGAATGGCTGGTTTCAAATCGGGCTGTATCTGCTGCTGATCTTTCTCCTGACGAAGCCACTCGGCATCTTTATGGCGCGCGTGTTCAATCGAGAGCGCACTTTTCTTGACCCGCTGCTCCGCCCTGTCGAAAAGCTGATCTACCGGCTGACCGGGGTTGATGAAGAGACGGAGATGCGGTGGACCGAATACACGGTCGCAATGCTGCTCTTCAGCGGTGTCTCGATGGCCCTGCTCTATCTGATCGAGCGCACTCAGCGGTGGCTGCCGTTCAACCCGCAGAAACTCGCGAACGTGGCGCCGGGTCTCGCTTTCGGCACCGCGGCCTCATTCACGACCAATACCAACTGGCAGGCCTACACCCCCGAGACCACCATGAGCTATCTGACGCAGATGGCGGGGTTGGCCTATCACAACTTCGCTTCCGCCGCCGTCGGAATCGTTCTGGCGATCGTGGTTATTCGCGGTATCGCGCGAAAGGAAACAGACAAGCTTGGAAACTTCTGGGTCGATGCGACACGCTGCCTCTTGTGGGTCTTGCTGCCGGTCTGCATCCTCGCCTCGCTGATTCTCGTTGCGCAGGGAGTCCCACAGAATCTCAAGCCGTATACGACCGTTGAGCTGCTCCAGCCCTACACGGCGCCGGTGAGCGGTCCAGGCGGCAAAAGCCTCACGCAGAAGGTGACGCAACAAGTGATTGCGCAGGGCCCGGTTGCGTCTCAGGAGGCGATCAAGGAATTTGGCACGAACGGCGGCGGGTTCTTCAGTGCCAATAGCGCACATCCTTTTGAGAATCCGACTCCGTTCTCGAATTTCCTTGAAATGGTGCTGATCTTCGCGATTCCGTCCGGCCTCACCTACACGCTCGGCCGAATGACCGGCTCGCAAAAACACGGCTGGGCGGTCTGGGCGGCGATGGCTCTCCTGTTCCTTGGAGGCGTGACCACCGCCTATTGGGCGGAGGCCAAAGGCAATCCGCTCCTGGCCGGCGTCGATCAGAGAGCGAGCGCGCTGCAGTCCGGTGGAAATATGGAGGGAAAGGACGTGCGGTTTGGCATCGCCAACTCCGCTCTTTTCGCAACCGTCACGACCGACGCGAGCTGCGGCGCGGTCAACAGCATGCACGACTCTTTTACGCCGCTCGGGGGCATGGCGCCGCTCGTCAACATCATGCTGGGAGAGGTTGTGTTTGGCGGGGTTGGGGCGGGCCTGTACGGCATATTCGTATTCATCGTGCTCGCCGTGTTTATTGCCGGGCTGATGGTGGGGCGGACGCCGGAATATCTTGGCAAGAAGATCGAGGCCTACGACGTCAAGATGGCGATGCTGGCGGTTCTTGTCTTGACATTCACGATTCTAGTTTTCAGCGCGGTTTCCGTGGTCGAGCCGTATGGAACCTCCAGTATCACGAATCCTGGCCCGCACGGACTGTCACAGATTCTGTACGCCTACACCTCTTCGACGGGCAATAACGGCTCGGCCTTCGCTGGATTAAACGCCAACACGATGTGGTACAACACGACAACGGCCATCGCACAACTCCTCGGGCGCTTTTTCATGGTGATTCCGATCATGGCTATCGCGGGAAGCCTCGTCCGAAAGAGGACGGTCCCTGAATCGGCGGGCACTTTCCCCGTGACCGGGGCTCTCTTTAGCGGCTTGCTCATTTCCACGATAGTGATCGTGGGAGCTCTCACGTTTTTCCCTGCTCTCAGCCTCGGGCCGATTCTCGAGCACTTGCTGATGCAAGCAGGAAAGATCTTCTGAGGTGTCTGTGGATCCAGCGTCTCACATCAGTCAAATCCGAAAGAAGTCCCTCGCCGACAGCGCAATCGTGTCGCGAGCGATTGTCGATTCCTTCCGCAAACTGGGATTTCGAACGATGGCCAAAAATCCAGTGATATTCGTTGTGGAAGTCGGCGCTGTTCTTACGACGATTCAGCTTGCGTGGAATGTCTTTCACCATCCTGGACAGTTCGGCTTTGGACTGCAGATCACCGTTTGGTTGTGGTTCACCGTTCTGTTTGCCAACTTCGCAGAAGCCATGGCCGAGGGGCGGGGCAAAGCGCAGGCAGACACGCTGCGCAAAGCGCGAGCGGAGACCCGGGCGTATCGCTTGCGGAGTGACCACTCCACCGAGATTGTGCCGAGCTCAAAGCTGCGGGTTGGGGATATCGTGCTGGTCAACGCAGGTGAGTTCATTCCGGGAGACGGCGAGGTCATCGAGGGACTAGCTTCCGTTGACGAATCTGCGATCACCGGCGAGTCCGCGCCCGTCATTCGCGAGTCGGGCGGGGACCGTTCGGCGGTGACGGGGGGCACGCGCGTTCTCTCCGACGAGATTAGGGTGCGCATTACCTCGAATCCCGGAGAGACGTTTCTCGACCGCATGATCAAGCTCGTCGAGGGGGCCACGCGCCAAAAAACGCCGAACGAAATTGCGCTGAACATCCTTCTAGCGGGGCTTACCCTTATCTTCCTGCTCGCGGTCGTAACTCTGCAAGCGTTCGCGGCTTACTCCGGCGCTCCTCAGAATATCTTCGTGCTGGTCTCGCTTCTTGTATGCCTGATCCCCACAACGATTGGAGGTCTGTTGTCCGCCATCGGCATCGCCGGCATGGATCGGCTGATCCAGCGAAATGTCATCGCGATGTCAGGGCGCGCCGTCGAAGCGTCCGGCGACGTTGATGTGCTCCTGCTCGACAAAACGGGCACGATCACCCTTGGCAACCGCCAGGCAACCGCGCTCTACGCGTGCCCGCGCGTCCGGGAAGAGGAGCTGGCGCGGGCCGCACAGCTTTCATCGTTGGCCGACGAGACTCCGGAAGGACGCTCCATTGTTGTTCTCGCCAAAGAAAAATACGGCCTGCGCGGCGTGGAACTGGCACACCGCAATCCCACGTTCATTCCCTTCTCTGCGCAGACCCGCATCTCCGGAGTAGATCTGGACGGGCAGCACATCCGCAAAGGCGCCCCGGCGGCGATTGCCAAGTACGCCGCCGGAAACGGGCATGAAGCGCCGCCCGAAATCAACGAGCGCATCACGGAGATTGCGAGCCAAGGCGGCACTCCGCTGCTGGTGGCGCAAAATGGCCGGGTGCTGGGCGCAATCGCACTGACGGACGTTGTGAAAGGAGGCATGCGCGAGCGATTTGAGCATCTGCGCGCGATGGGAATTCGTACGCTGATGATTACCGGCGATAATCCGCTCACCGCAGCAGCCATTGCGCGTCAAGCGGGCGTCGATGATTTTCTCGCCGAGGCGAAGCCGGAGGACAAAATGGCGCTCATCAAACGCGAACAATCCAAAGGCAAGCTCGTTGCGATGACGGGTGACGGCACGAACGACGCCCCGGCGCTTGCTCAAGCCGATGTGGGCGTGGCCATGAACACCGGCACGCAAGCCGCCAAGGAAGCCGGCAACATGGTTGATCTCGATTCCAACCCCACCAAGCTCATCGAAATTGTGGAGATCGGCAAACAACTGCTGATTACTCGCGGCGCGCTCACCACGTTCTCCGTCGCGAATGATGTGGCCAAGTATTTCGCCATCATTCCCGCGATGTTCGCGGGAGCTTTCCCGGTGCTTGGCGTCCTGAACGTGATGCGCCTCGGCACGCCGCAATCGGCGATCCTCTCCGCCGTAATTTTTAATGGCCTGATCATCATCGCCCTCATTCCGCTCGCCTTGCGTGGCGTGCGGTATCGGCCCATCGGTGCGGGGGCGTTACTCCAGCGGAATCTGCTCATCTATGGTCTGGGCGGGATCATCGCGCCCTTCATCGGCATCAAGCTCATTGACCTGTTGCTGATCTACCTGAAATTTGTGTAGAGGAACTGATGAAGAAGAACCTCCTCATCGCCATTTGGTTCACGGTTGTGACCACGATTCTGGTTGGCCTGATTTATCCGCTCGCGATAACGGCCGTGGCGCAGGCGCTGTTTCCCGGACGAGCCAACGGACAACTCATCGAGATGCACGGCAAACTCGTCGGCTCGCGAATCATCGGACAAACATTCACCGCGCCAGGTTACCTTCACTCGCGGCCGTCGGCGGCCGGCGCGGGCTACGACGCAAGCTCCAGCGGCGGCTCGAATCTGGCTCCTACCAACAAGGCGCTGATTGAGCGAGTAAGGGCTGATGTGCAAAAACTGCGGGCGGAGAATCCCGCCACGCCCATTCCGGTGGACCTCGTGACCGCTTCAGGTTCGGGGTTGGATCCGGACATTTCGCCTGCGGCAGCCGGCTTCCAGGTTCCGCGCCTGGCGCGTGAACGCGGCATGAGCGAAGCGGCGGTGCGAGCTCTGGTCCGCAAGCACACAAAACGGCGGCAGTTCGGAATTCTTGGCGAGCCTCGCGTCAACGTACTGGAATTGAATCTCGAACTCGACTCCGCTCATCCGATGCGTTCGTCCGGCGCCGAGCTCGCGCGAGAACGAGCTTCTTCCGGCGGCTCAAAGCGGTAGCCGACCCACGGCTCGGTGAGGATGAGCCGCGGACGGGAGGGGTCAGATTCGATTTTCTTCCGCAGTTGGTTGATGATGACGCGGAGGTATTCCGGTTCGTTCCCGTAGTCCGGCCCCCAAACGGCCTGCAAGAGACGGCGGTGAGTCAGCGCTTTTCCCTGGTGGGCAACCAGTTGGCGGAGCAAATCGAATTCCTTGGGCGTGAGATGCACCTCCCGCCTGCGGACGGTCACGCGGCGGGTCTCAAAGTCGATGCTCAGGTCCCTCGAAATGAACGGCGGCAGTTTGTCCGGCGGCAACGTCCGGCGAAGCGCGGCGCGGACGCGGGCAAGCAGCTCCTGCATGCCAAACGGCTTCACAACGTAGTCGTCCGCGCCTGCGTCCAACGCGAGCACCTTGTCGCGCTCTGCGCTTCGCACCGTGAGCATGATGATCGGCGCGCCCGAGCTCCTGCGAATTTCGCGGCACGCCTCCAAACCATCCATCCCCGGCATATTAACGTCGAGCAGGATGATGTCGGGAGGCTTGGCGCGAAAGATTTCTAACGCCTCTTCGCCGTTGCGCGCTTCAAAGATGGTGTAGCCTTCGGCGGCGAGCGTTGCCTTCATGACGCGGCGCACCTGGGGCTCATCGTCGACGACAAGGATCTTTGCGGAATTCATCGCTGCCCGCTCCTGTTGCCGTCAATCGGTAGCGTGAAGGAAAAGACGGAGCCGTGACCCAGCTGGCTCGTGACGCCGATCGAGCCGCCATGCACCTCCACAATCGCCTTGGCAATGGGCAATCCCATCCCCGTTCCCCGCACGAGATATCTCTGGTCCTTTCCGCGGTAGAATTTGTCGAAAATCATCTCCTGTTCCAGGGCTTCGATGCCGGGGCCCTGATCGGCGACGCTAGTCAAAACAAAATCTCCGTTGGCTTCCGCGCTCAGGACGATCGGCCGGTCCTTCGCCGAATAGAGGTTCGCATTATCGATCAATTGTACGAGAACGTCCTTGGCGCGATTCAGGTCCGCCCGAACAGGCGGAAGTCCGGGCGCAACTTCGAGGCGAATCGGACGCGAACCGAGCGTCTTGCGGCAATCCGCAAGCGCGGCTTCCATCAGCTCTTCAATCGGGATGGAGTTGAATTCCAACTCGACCTCTCCCGCTTCCAGTTGCGCCATCTGCGCGGCCTCCTCCACGAGGTGGTTGAGCCGGTCGCACTCTTCGTCAATCACCGTAAGGAGTTCCTACTGCTGACCTCCACTCTGATGCTGCCCCGAAAGAAGGCTCGTGATCGAAGCCTTGATCGATGTCAGCGGAGTGCGGAAATCGTGCGTGATTGAGTCGAGAAGAGCGGATTTCAGCCGCTCGCCCTGCCGGTCGGCTTCCGTCTTGCTCAATTGCTCCACCGTTCGAGCGCGCTCCGTTGCGATGCCGATCAAGCTGCCCACAGCTTCCAGGGTTGGGCGAGAAAGCGAAGGCCCGGAAATCCCGAAGCTTCCAATGGGACGCACGCCCAGCCGAACCGGCGCAAAACAGATTCGTCGCTCAGGGTCCACGGCGGGCTCATCGCGAGTGAAGGCGGCTCTCAGTTTGTCTTCTTCGAGCTGGGGCGAACCGAAGCCCGACCGATAAAATTTGTTCTTGTCGGCAAGGAAAAGGCCTGCCGCTCCGGCCTCAAACGTCTCGACGACATGATCCGGAATCGCGTTGAGCAATTGGATGACGTTTCCCTCACCGAGGAGTTTCTGGCTGAATGCGTAGAGTCTCTCGATCTCTTTTCTGCGCCGGTTGACCGCGTCTGCTTCTCTTCGGACACGCCCGGAGAGTTGACTGCCGACGATAGCTGTTACCAGAAATGCAAAAAGGGCCACCCAATTCTGAGGATCGTCGATGGTAAACGTTCCGAGAGGGGGAAGAAAGAAGTAATTGAAGGCTAACATCGCCGCCAGCGACATCACAGCAGATACCGCCATTCCCCACGCAGCGGAAACTGCTAGAATCGTCAGAAGAAAAGACAAAGCGACGGTTGTCGGGTTTACTTGCGGCAGAATTCTCCTATAGAAGAAAGTCAGAACCACGACGATGCCAAACGCCACGAGGAATCGCACGGGTTGACGCGAAGAAAGCCGGGGCATGCGTAGATTCTACCGCAGTTGCCTGATGTCCCGTTGAGGAGATCGTCCAGTGCCAAAGCGACCGGAAGACTGGCTGGAAGTCGCATCTCCGTCGCAGAGAACGAAGGGAATCTTCAAACTCTTCCTGGGGTATGCGCCGGGAGTCGGCAAAACGTACAGCATGCTCAGCGAAGGGATTCGGCGTCACCGCCGGGGGGAAGATGTCGTGATCGGCCTGGTCGAAGACCACGGCAGAAAAGCTATCGAGGAATTGGCCGCTCGGCTCGAATCGGTTCCGCGCCGGAAGCTCGAATACAAGGGTACAGTTTTTGAGGAAATGGATGTTGACGCGATCATCGCGCGCCGGCCGGAAGTGGTCCTGGTTGACGAGCTCGCGCACACCAACATTCCGGGAAGCAAGCACCGCAAGCGCTACGAAGACGTTCAGGAGATTCTAGCGGCGAAGATCGATGTTCTTTCGACCGTCAACATTCAGCATATCGAGAGCATTGCTCCCGTGGTTCGCAATATTACCGGCATCACGGTGCGCGAGACCGTGCCCGACTGGGTGCCGCTGACGGCGAACGAGAGCGTGATGGTGGACTTGACGCCGGAAGCCTTGCGCAACCGCATGCGGCGCGGCGATGTCTACGCGCCTCAGAAGGTGGACCAGGCCCTCGGGAACTTCTTTCGGCACGGAAATCTCATTGCGCTTCGGGAGTTGGCGCTGCGCCAGGTAACGGAACAGGTGGATCGCAGCCTCGAAACCTATATGAGCGCGAAAGACATCCAGAAAAACTGGGCCGTCCGGGAACGGCTCGCGGTCTGCGTGCATCCCGGCTCATATGCCCAATACCTGATCGCGCGGGCGTCCCGCATCGCAAGAAGGCTGGATGCCGAATTCTACGCCGTGTATGTGAACACGGGCCGGGACCGAAACGAAGCAAGGCAGAAATCCCTGACCTCGAATCTTCAGTTTGCGGAAAGCCTCGGCGCCAAGGTCGAGCGATTGAAGGGATCAAGCGTGGCGGACGCTGTGGGCGAATTCGTCCGCGAGAAGCACATCACGCAGGTGATTTTCGGCCGCTCAGCGGTCAAAGGCTGGAGGAAGTATCTGTACCTTTCTACCGCGCACCGCTTCCTGCGAGAATCTCCCGAGGTCGATGTGCACATCATCACCGAAGCGAGAGATTGAGTCGCACCATCCGGCTTTCCGCCGGAGCCGAATTATTCTGACCATAGTGGTAGCAACGGTCAGTGCTTTTCTGACTGCGGGCTATTGGTCATCGCGATAACCGCCCACGGCATGGGCCACCTTTCTTTGCCTCCTTCTGTGGAACTGAGTGACTAACGCGGAGCTGTTTTGTAAGTCCGTGACGTCATCCCGCGGCGAAACAAAACCGCGGAAGGGTCGCGCTCTCATCCTGAGCGGCACAAACTGGAGCGAAGAATCTCGCCATGCTTCGTGCTCGACTCAAACTCCGAGCGACCCGCCGCGTCGCCCTTACACTCGCGCCGCCGCAATGACACCGGGTCGGCCAAGGTGATGCCGCCGGCCGCCTGATTACGAGGTCTGCCCGGTCTCGATTCGCGCCTCTCGAACCGCTGGGGCAGCGCATCCCGCCAGCCGGCTAGTCTGCAGCGCCACCTCCGGTAACGTCGTGGCCAGAAGGTCCGCAGCGATGCCTCCGGTCCGCTCCTGCGCGCGCCCGAGGCCGCCCGCGTAGTGCCACAAGCCCAGGATGATTTTCAATTCAGGAAATCGCATGCGCAGCCGCTTGCAAAGTGAACGAGCCTGTCCCAGGGCGGCGGGTGGAAGCGCCGAGACGCACACAATGTTCGCCTGTTGCTCCGCGACTTGCGCCAGCATGTCCGCGACAGTGCCGATGGGGATGAACTGCGCCCGAGATAACTCGCGAGGGGCGAGCTGAGCGACCATCATCGCGACGATTTCATCTGCATCATCCCGAGCAGGAATGCAGAGAAAGTTAACCGAGCGGATGTCGCAGCCCGCCGCGGGAGCAGCTTCGCCGTTCTCGGGCGCGCTCTGCGCCGGCGCTTCTTGCACGATGCGTTCTCCTAACTCCTCGATGAGTTCTCTCATGCTCTGGCATATAAAAGCGTGCCGTTCCGCGTCGAGGGTGTTGCCGTGGCGGTCTTGTTCCGCGAGTCCGAGGGCCGGAATGAAAACGTGTTCGTAGAGGGCCTCTAGCGGATGCTCCTTGAGATATTCGTCGGCGATGTCGTGCACCTCTTCCTCATCCATCGCCAAAAGGCGCTGATAGAAGTGCGCCTCGGGTGAGAGCGCGGGCTCATCCCCCAGGGCAATCTCGAGAAACCGCAACTGTGGGACGTGGCTGCCCATCACGATCACACACACCGTTAAAGGAGTGGAGAGAATCAGACCCACAGGACCCCAGAGCATGGTCCAGAAAACGGCCGCCACCAGAATCGCGAGGGAGGAAATGCCGGTGTGCGACCCGTAGAGCATCGGTTCGAGAAAGCTGGCAATCGTGCCTTCAAGGACCACGAAGAGGCAGATCGTCAGGATGGCTTGGGTCCACCCCGGGAACACCGCCAGCGCCATAGCGCTGGGAAGGCTGGCGGCAATCAAAATACCGACGTATGGGATGAAGCGGAGTACTCCCGTGAGAACGCCCCAAAGCACGGCATGGGGCACGCCAATAAAATACAGCGCGATGGCAACGAGAACACCATATCCGGTGTTGACGAGAACCTGTAGCAGAAAATACCGGCTGAGCCGCCGGGCGCCATCGTCCAGCGCCGTCGTCATGAGGCTGAGCCGCCCTCGGCCGGCGAACCGGATGACGCGGTTCCGCAGGTCCTCTCGCTTCAGCAGCATAAAGATCGTAAAAACGATCACAATGCCGGCTGTCCCAAGGGGTCCCAGCAGCGGCCCCACCACGCCTCGCAAATCCGTTAAGGCGTTCGTCGGGCCTTTCACCACCTCGACAGGAACTGCGCGCCTAGGGGCTGCGCCGGCCTTCGCACCCTTCTGGGAGATGGCTTCTGGCGCGCGGCTGAGCTCCTTTTTGAGTGCGGTGACGGCGGCAACGGCTTTAGCCAGTCGCCCACGCTTGGATCCCTGAATTGATTCGACCTTACTTTGGATGCTCGCTTCATAGGCCGGCAACCTGCCGGCGATCTGTATCAGTTGGCCGCTCACTACCCAGGCCAGCGCTGCGATCAAGACAAACGCCGCCAGGATCACCAGCAGCACCGAGGGGGCGCGGCCCAGTCCCCACCTTTCCAGCCGTGCTGCGATGGGGGTGAGCGCGAAACTCAGCAGCACGGCGAGAGCAAGGGGAACCAGCACGCTCCGGCCAAGGTACAGGGCCGCGATCACCAGGGCGATCGTGACCGGCATCATTAATTTCGAGGAAGGTTGGGAGGTTTTGGGGGGCGCCGGTACCTGAGGCCCTAGGCGCTCGAGATGAAGCGGTGGATCAGATGCCGGCATGCGCGGGCCATGGAGATCCATAAAGGATCCGATAACTTAGCCCAGCCGGCTTCCTCGCCGTCTCACCGTACCGGCTGGCTCACTGTAAGTAGAATGCGCAAAGCAGTGACTCCGTTCCCGAGTTTCACAACCACGAGCAACTCGCATCGGACGCAGAGAGTCGGGTACCCGTCAGAATCTAAATTGACTCTCGGGCCGGAACCGGGCGCGGGAATGGCTGCTCGTTAGCCGCGAGATCTGAGCCCATCGCAACCGTAAACGAGATATCCTGGGCGCCGGTCCGCCTCAGCGCCTCTTGAGCTCGCTCAATCCGATCGGGCGCCGCGGCGTGGACGGAGAGTAAGATTGCACCCTCTTGGATGCGGCCGTCATAGCCTTTGGCCTCATACTCGGGGACACCCATTCCGACGAGCGCGCCTGTGATGCCGCCCAGCGCGCCGCCTACGCTGAGCCCCGCTAACCCCGCCATCATTGGCCCTCCTGCAATAAAGGGACCTGCGCCGGGAATCGTCAATACCCCGATTCCGGCCAAGACTCCCAGCGCGCCTCCGATGAGCCCTCCGGCTCCGGCGCCCACCAGGGCAGCTTCCGCGGCCCCGCTCGCGTTCCCATGTTCATCGGCGACGTGCTTCAATCCCGAAGCTTCCGCGAAGAGTACCGAGATGTCTTCGTTCCGGAACCCACCGGCGCGCAGCGCCTCAACTCCGAGCTCAACATCCGCCGCGGCGAGGTAAATGCCAAAAATTGCTGTGGTTTTTTCCGACATGACTGCCGCTCCTTCTTTCCCGTAATTATGCCTTCACTATACACCCGCCGAATTTTACCCGCTACCAATGAGCCGCGCGGGAGAGCGGTATCGCGGAGTTGTTCTCTAACTCCGCGCCTTTTCTCGTCGGTCGGGGCGAAGCGCCGCGTCGCCCGCACCGCGAATCCGCAATGGGAAAATTGTCCGTCGCTAAACACGCTCCGGCGCGGGCGCGAGGACAAGCTCCATGTACACCGTTCCGCTCAGCGGACTCGCGTGGTACGGCGCCGTCTCATAAAATCCGAGCGAGCGATACAGGGACCGAGCTTCCGTCATCGCGGTGAGCGTGTCGAGGCGCAGTTTGGCATAACCGATCTTCCGCGCCTCTTCGATGACGCGCTCGGCCATCATGCGACCGATTCTTTTTTTCCGGAACTCGGGAGCGACGTAGAGCCGCTTCACCTCGCCGGTGGCGGCGTCGATCGGGCGCAGGGCGACGCAGCCGGCAAAACCCTCCGGCACGCGCGCGAGCAGCAAGCGGCCCGCCGGGGGAGCGTAAGCGCCGGGCAGGCTCGCGAGCTCTTCCGAGAAGCCCTGAAAGCACAAGCTGAAGCTAAGGGACCGCCCATACTCTTCGAAGAGCCGCCGCGCCTCCGCGATCTCATCTTGTGAAGCAGCCGGGACGATCTCGACCTCGCTATTCATTGCTTCGCGCCTTCCATTCGCGATCAAACCGCCTGCTGCGCATACGCCGGGTCGCGCTCGATGAAGACGCGGCGCCAGATTTCCAGGTTCATCAGCCGCCAGATTCGCTCGTAGTGGTCGTGCTGCTTCGACCGCTGCTCGGCGAACAGGCGTTTCAGCGCCTCCGGCCTGAACAGTCCCTGCTCGAGGCTGCGCGGGTCGAGCAGCAGCTTCTCGACCGAATCGAGCCCCGCGCCTGTCAACCATCCCCGCAGCGGCGTGGGGAATCCCATTTTCTTCCGGTAGATGATCGAAGCCGGCAGAAGCTTCTCGGCCGCCGATTTCAGCACGAACTTTCCCGCCAGCTTGCGCGTCGAGTACTCCGCCGGAATGCCGGTGGTAAATTCCACCAGCACGTGATCCAGAAACGGAACGCGGCTTTCGATGGAAGCGGCCATGCTCATGTTGTCCTGCTTCATCAGCAGCTCAACGAGGTAAGTCTTCATGTCGGTGTAAAGGAGGCGATGCAGCAGATCGCCGGGCGACCTCTCCCAATAATCGAGCACGTGGTCATAGGCCGTTCCGGGTGGCGGGGCCGCGGCGAGCAATTCCTGCTGCGCCTTTTCCGTGAACGCCGAATAAAAGTTGTCGAAGTAGAACGACGGCCAACAGGCGCCGTCGCGAGCCAGGAACGTGTGCCGCAACCCGCGCTGGAATCCGACGGGCAGCGCGTTCGGCGCATCGATTCTGGCGCGGATCAGGCCGCGCAATCCCTCCGGCACGAGGCCGCGGTAAATCCGATCGAGCCGCGCATTCCACAGCGTCCACGCGTAGCGCGTATAGCCGGCCAGCGTCTCGTCGCTGCCTTCGCCGGTGAGGACCACCTTGACGCGCTCGCGAGCCAGGCGCGCAACGAAATAAAGAGGCACGCTCGACGGCCAAACAATCGGCTCGTCTTCGTGCCAGATGAGCCTCGGGAGCGAATCCATAAACTCGCTCCAGCTCACGCGGACTTCGTGATGAACGGAACCAATGTGCGCGGCCACTTCACGCGCGAAGGGGAGCTCGCTGTAAGGCGCTTCGGCGTAGCCTACGGAAAAAGTCTCAATCGCCGAACCGCGCAATTTCGTGGTGAGCGCCGCAACCACGCTCGAATCGAGTCCGCCGCTGAGGAACACTCCGAGCGGCACATCGCTCATCAGGTGGCTCGATACGGCTCGCTCGAGCATCTCGCCGTAGGTCTCGACGTAGTACGATCGCGGTCTCGAATCCGAGCTCGCCGCCGCAGAAACGTCCCAGTACTGATCAATCTCGGCCTTGCCCGTTTCGTCAAGCTCCAACCAATGCCCCGGCATCAGCTTGCGGACACCGCGGAAGAAGGTCTCTTCGCCGGAAAGGTAGCCGAAGGCGAGATACTCGGGAACCACGACGCGGTCGAATTCAGCCTGGAGCGACGGATGGGCGAGCAGCGCCTTGATCTCCGAGCCGAAAAGAAAACGGCGGGCGTCGAGGTGATAATAGAAAGGCTTGATGCCCAAACGATCCCGCGCGCAGAACAGGCGGCGGCTGCGCGTGTCCCAGATGGCGAACGCGAACATGCCGCGCAAGTGGTCCACGCAGGCACGGCCGTATTCTTCATAAAGGTGGACGATCGTCTCGGTGTCGCATTGCGTGCGGTAGCGATGCCCGCGGGCTTCGAGGCCGGGGCGCAACTCACGGTGGTTATAAATTTCGCCGTTGAAGACGATCCAGAGCGATCCGTCTTCGTTGCTCATCGGCTGATGGCCGGTCGAAAGATCGACGATGCTCAGGCGGCGCATCGCGAGTCCGATGTTGCCGGCCGCGTAAAAGCCTTCATCGTCCGGCCCGCGATGGAAAATGCGGCGGTTCATGGCCTCGAGCGCCGAGGCGCTTACGGGGTCGCTTCGGTCGAAATTGAAGACGCCGCAAATTCCGCACATAAGCTCATTATGCAGCACGTCGTTCAGCCTTCGGACGCAAACCACATCATGGTGCTCCGAAAGGCTTCAGTTAAGGCGGCGTATCAGGGCACGACCTTAGTCGTGCCGCTTATGGGCCATGAATTGTGTCGGCTTTACAGGCTGCGAAAAAATGCACTTCGAACTGTCATTCTGAGCCCTTCGGCTCCGCTCAGGGTAAACTCCGCGAAGAATCCCTGCATTCAAGAATCAAACAACTACGGAGATTCTTCGTCGCCTGCGGCTCCTCAGAATGACAGGTTCGCAGTTTTTCCGCAGCCTGTTTAGCCGCTGGCCCCTCAGGGCGTAAAGAGTCTGTGTGACAACTGCGTCAGGGCAGGCTCCGGTCGCCGCTACAGTTTCACCGCGTGCTGCGAAATGTATTCGTCGAGGCGCGAGGCGGTGGGGCCGATGTAGTGAAATCGCTCCGCCCACGCGAAGCCGAACGGCCGTCCGATTTCCCGGTCCGAGGGGACGCCGCGCAGGTACATCGAATCCCGATCGAGCACGATATGCTGGATATAAGCGCGATTCGAGGTTTCGTCATCGTCTCCTAAAATGTCAAGGCGCAGGTGCTGCGCTTGCAGCCGCTCGCGCAGTCGGGCGCCATTTTCGCCGCCCGGGCCCTGCGTGGCCACGGCGCGAATCGACGCAATCTTCTGCTCGACCACGCCGGAAATATCGACCACTCGGTTCGCAATCTGAGGACCGCGCGAGAAGTAATACTTCTCTTGCACGCCGTGCGGCTTGAGCCCGGCCTCCAGTTGCTCGGGATAATCCTTGTCCATTCCCGCCATCCAGCACGCCGACTCCACCACCGCGGCCGTGACGTAATGGTCGGGATTCTCTTCGTAGAGTCCCCAATGATCGTAGGAAATCAAGGTGTCGACGCGCAGCAGCCGGATCAGAAGGATCAGGCGGCCGCGAAAATCCTGGGGAGAAATGGCGTCGAGCCGGTGATTGCGGTAGCTGAGGTCGTAGGCCTTCTTCAACCCGAGCGCCCGGGCCACCGCGTCGTCATCCCGCTCGTTGTGGAGCACGCCTTCGCCGCGCGTGCCCGCGCCGGTCATCTCGTCGTTGGTGGTGCGGATCAGGTATCCCGTGTAACCCTCGCTGATCAGCTTCGCGACCGTGCCGCCGGCAAAGAGCGGAACGTCATCGGAGTGAGGCTGGATCGCCGCGAGCACCTTTCCGGCGTGCGGCTTTCCCGCGGCCGCAGGCTCGGTCACGAGCTCTCCCGTGCGGGTCCAGGCTGCGGCGGGGCTGTTGCTCGGCGCGGGCAGCTCGGCACCGCGCAGTTTCGCGCCCGCAAACGCCCCTCCCGCGAGCGCGGCTTCAATCAATTCTCGCCTCTTCACGTGTTCCTCCGTTTAGCGTGGCGCTGCTTTTCACGTCCGCGGCTGATCGCCTGCCGCCCTGAAGGGCGGCTCTACGGAATTTCGCGAGTAGCGCCGGGCTTTTAGCCCAGCACGTGCCGCCCTTAAGGGCGACGCTACCGCAAGTATACCCGCCGCCGCTGAGATTTTGTCCGGAACGTCGTCGCTTTCGCGCCCCACATCGCAATTTGACTGTGGCGCGAATGCAAATCACAGCCGATAATCGGCATGTTCGGATTACCCGGGCTAGTCTCTATATTTGAGAATCAAAAAAATGCGGGATTCTTCGTCGCCTACGGCTCCTCAGAATGATACGTTCCGAGCTTTTTCCGCCGTCTCTAGAGCCGTCTGCTTTCTGGCTTTTGCCTTCCTGTTGATGGCGGGCCCTCTCGCGATCGCGCAAACCGTCAGTGATACGCGGCCCGAAATAACGCCGGCTCAGACCCACGCCGGCGCGTGGTGGCCCAACCGAGGTTCTGACCCGCGCGACGCCTACACCGGTCCCGAGGTTTGTGCCCGATGTCACGCATCGATCGCACGAACGTGGTCGGCGACCCAGATGGCCCATGCGATCGAGCCCGCGGCCGATAGCCAGTATCTGCGCGCGAATCCCGACATGAGCTTTCAGCGCGGCAAATACACTTACCGAATCGCCCGGTCGGGTAACCAGAGCATTTATTCCGTCACCGATGGCGCGCAGACCCTGTCGGTTCCCCTTCTGTGGGCTTACGGAGTCGGAGTTGTGGGGCAAGCCTTCATCTTTCGCCTGAATGGAACATATTACGAAAGCGAGGCTGCCTATTATCCGGTCCTGCACCGCCTCTCCGTTGTCGCCGGGCTATCCGGTTCGCCGCCGCCCACGCTTCCGGCGGCTTTCGGGTTGCCTCTGGTTCCGGTCGCGGCGCAGCAATGCATCTCCTGCCACACCACGGCGGCAGTCACGGACAATCAGCTGCGAGTAGATGAAATGATCCGCGGCGTCACCTGCGAAGCGTGCCACGGGCCGGGAGCGCGGCACGTATCCCTGATGGAGGAGCGAGCGAAATCGGCTTCCTACCGCGGCCGCACCGTGCCGGCGGGAGCGCAAGCAGCAAACAGCTTAATATTCAATCCTGCCACACTCGCGCCGCCGGCGATGGAGAATTTCTGCGGCGCGTGCCACCGTACTTCAGCTCTCGTGATCGCCGAGGGACTTCACGGCTTGGATACGGTTCATTACGAGCCGTACCGGCTTGAAATGAGCCAGTGCTGGATCATGACACGCCGCATCACTTGCGTCACGTGTCACGATCCGCATCAACCGCTCCAACGCGAGGCCGCCTACGATTCGGCGTGCCTCTCCTGCCATCCCGCGACGCATCGCGCCGCAGGCGCGGTTCGTTTCGGAAAGGCCTGCCCTGTCGCCACCCACAACTGCGCGACCTGCCACATGCCGAAGTGCCGCCTGCCGCGCGCGCCGTTTGTGATGTCCGATCATTTCATTCGTATCGTCGCCCCGGCGGACCCTTGCGCGGCCGGTAGAGCCGCCCTTTAGGGCGGCATGCCGGGCTGAAGAGGCTGCGGAAAACCCCCGGACCGTGTCATTCTGAGCAGCCGCAGGCGGCGAGGAATCTCCATATTGGTATGATTCTTAAATGCAGAGATTCTTCGGGGAGTTTACCCTGAGTTGCTTGCCCGCCTCGCGGCGGGTCCATAGCGCCGGAAACGTCGGCGTAAGCCCGCGGAGCGGGCGAAATAAAGTAGCCCACGGCGCAAGCCGTGGGAACGTGAGCCTCCAAGGATCATCTTTCCGCGCCCGCCGCCAGGTGCCGGCACCGGGCGGCGGGCGCGGAGCGGCAATTTGGGGTGCTGCCCTCCCCCGGGCTTGCGCCCGGGGCTACTTTATTGCGGCCCTTCGGGCCTTTCGCTCGTCTTCACGAGAAGTTTCTGGAGAGCGGAGCCGAAGGGCGCAGAACGACAGTTGGCAGCGCCTTTTTCCGCAGCCCCTGAAGCCCGGCGCTACTCGCCTTCACGGCGGCGGGATGAGGGCCGCTTTCTCCGCTAGGCTCTCCGGCCGTTCGCCCTTCAGACTGTTCGCTTGCGCCGTTGCGGACGCCGCCAGGCGCGGCTTGCCCTCGGCGGCATAGACTTGCGCGAGACGCCGATAACCCTCCGCCATTTTCGGATCAAGCCGAATCGTTTTTTCGAACTCGGCGGCAGCATCGCCGTAGCTCTTGTCGAGCGCGTCGAGAATCCCGAGATCGAGGTGAGCCAAGCTGAGATCGGGATTGAGCCTCAGCGCTTGTTCGAGCATCGCGCGGCTTTCCCTACGCTTTCCGCGCCGCAGATCGATATCGCCAAGGTACGCCTCGGATTGCGGTACCCAGCCCGCGTCCTCCATCTCGAGCCCAAATTGCCCGGCCGCGCGGAGGTCATCGTGCTCCTTCCAGTAGAGAAACCCAAGGCCAAAGTGAACACAGAGCGCGTCCGGCTCGCTCGAAGCGGCCAGGGTGAACTCCCGGATCGCGTCTTGGGTCCGCCCCACGGCGTCGGAAGCCGCCCCGAGCAACATCCGATCAGTGGCCGATGGCTGTGCCATCGTGCTGAACCGATCCACAAGCTTTTGCTCCTGCCCGGTTCTCAGATAGCTCTCGCCCAGCATGTATTCAAGGGTCGGATTACCAGGACTCAGGGCGACAGCCCGTTCGAGATGCCGACACGCGCCGGTAAAATCCTTGGCCGAATATTGAGTGAGCGATAGCAGGGCGAGAGCCTGAAAGTTTTGCGGCTGGAGCGCGACCGCCCGAGTCAGCGGTTGGACGGCGCCATTAAAATCGCTCTCCTTGAAATGGGCGATTCCGAGGTTCATGAGCACCGCGAATGAGCCCGGCCGCAGAGACAGCGCCCGCTCATACGCCGCGGCGGCGCCTTTGTAGTCGCCGAGATGCGAATCGATGACTCCCAGGTTGTTGAGCGCTGCAAATGATCCGGAATCAAGCTGGACAATCTGGTTGTAGACGCCGGCCGCGTCACGCAAGCGGCCTTCCGACGTCAGTTCTTGAGCCTGCTTGAAGAGTTGCGCTTCGGAAGTCGCGCTCGAATTCCGATCAGGCGACGAGAATGCGCGGGAGCAGACGATGAGCAGGATGGCGCAGACGATGGGCAAGGTGGGCAAAACGGCCCGCCGGGCCAGGGATGTGGGATCTCTCAAGAAGCTCATCGAATCTGATTGTATCTTGAGATGCTCGTTGGGAGGCACCGCGCGGCAAAGCTGCAACCACCGGCGCTGTCATCCTGCATTTGCTTTACGGCACGCCGCAGGATGCAAAGGAGGGACGCACCGTATCGGGATCGCCGGGACCCGTCATTCCCGCGAAACCGGGAATCCAGTGACTTGGCCCCCGCATTCGCGGGGCGGCGACGAAGGTTGGGCGACGGCTGTTGACAAACAAGTGCAGGGGGTATATGGTTCGAGCAACGGTTAATCTTCAGCTAAATAGCATAGCCGGGGTACCTATGGGAGCAGCGGGTATCGCGGTCGGACCAACGCCGCCGTATGGCCCGATCTGGAACGTGTGGCGGCAGGGGCGCGTGATTCCATTTCTGGGCGCGGGCGCGTCCTGTGCCGGGCGCCCGAGCGGGGCAGCGTGGGACCCTCGCGGGTCCGCGTTCCTTCCGACGGGCTCCGAGCTTTCCTGTCTGCTGGCTCAGGAGACGGGCTACCCGGCCACGGAATTGTGGGAGCGCAGCGACCTGGCGAAAGTGTGCTCCTACTACGTCGACGTGAGCGACCGCCCGAACCTTCGCAACCGTCTCCGCCTCATTCTGAACCGAGATTACAGGCCCGGCCCGTTGCACCAACTCCTCGCGGAAATCCCCGTGCCGCAGGTGATCGTCGTGACCAACTACGACACGCTGGTGGAGCAGGCGTTTGACGAAGCGGGCAAACCCTACGACCTCGTCGTATATCCTGCGGACAGCAAGGAGCACGCCAACTCCATCCTCTGGCGGCCTCACGCCGACCCGGAACCTCGGTTCGAAAGCCCCAAGAAGCTCTACATCGATCTGAGCAAGACGACCGTGATCTTCAAGATGCACGGCTCGATCACCCGCGCCACCGATAAGTGGGACCACTTCGTGATCACCGAAGAGGACTACGTCGAGTTTCTTTCGCGCATGACCACGAACAGCGCGGTGCCGGCGTTCTTTTATCAATATTTCCGCGAGCGCAGCTTTCTGTTTCTCGGCTACGGGCTGAGAGATTGGAACCTGAGGCTGGTGCTGAAAAATATGAGCAACCACTTCGCCTCGCGCAACCAGGCGGCCGCGAGCGGTCATGACGAGCCGCCGAAATCGTGGGGAATCCAGCGGAATCCTTCCGATGTAGAGCGCGCGCTGTGGGATCGGCGCAACGTCAAGATTTTCGATTGCGACCTCGACGACTTCGCCGCGAAACTGCGGGAAACCCGGTCAGTCATGGGAGGTTAGTATTCCGCAAGGCGCTCCATTCTGTCCCTACGTGGGCCTGCAACCGTTCACCGCGGGAGAGCGCGAGTATTTCTTCGGACGCGAGCGCGAGCAGACGATCATTTCGTCGAGTCTTTATGCGGCGCCGGTGACGGTTCTTTACGGCGCGAGCGGCGTGGGCAAAACATCCGTCCTTGCGGCCGGCGTCGTTCCGGGCCTTGATTCCGCGTCTCGCACCGTCCCCGTGTACTTCAGTCAATGGCAGGATCCCAAGTTTGCCACGGCGCTCAAGGAGAAGTGTGCGAACGCCGTTGAGGCGAAGCTTGGAAAGCCCTTGGGGCTGAATCTGGATCTGCCGTTGCCGGACCTGCTTGCGGCGATCGGCGCCGCTTTTGATGGCGCGATTCTTGTGATTCTCGACCAGTTCGAAGAATACTTCCTCTATCATCCCGAGTCGGAGGCGCCGTTCGACGGGGAGCTCGCGGCAGCCATCAATGGCATCGAGTCCGAGTCGGGTTTCGCCATCTCGCTCCGCGACGACTGGCTCTCCCGCCTGGACCGCTTCGACGCGCGAATCCCGAATCTGCTGAGCAATACGTTTCGCATCGACCATCTGAATATGGCGGCGGCCGAGGAGGCGATCCGGAAGCCCCTTGACCTCTATAATCAAAAGCTCGCGAACGGCGCGCCCGTCGCCATTGAAGATGAATTGGTGCGCTCAATCCTCGACGAAGTCCGGACCGGAAAGCTGCAGAGCTGCGAATTCGGCGGGGCGGGCCAGACCGAAGGCCAGGCAAGAGAGGAGCGGATTGAAACTCCGTTCCTCCAACTCGTGATGGAGCGCCTGTGGAACGAGGAAATCAACGAGCGGCAGTCGCGCGTGATCCGGCTGAGCACCTTCGAAGAGCTCGGGAAAGCGGATCGAATTCTGCAGAGTCATCTGGCGCATGTGATGGACGGGCTTTCAGAGGATGAGCGGATGATCTGCGCTCGAATTTTCCGCTATCTTGTCACTCCCAACTACAAGAAGATCGCCCAGGAAACCTCGGACCTGGTCTCGTGGGCCGAATTGTCTCGCGAACAGGTGTGGCCGGTGCTGCTCAAGCTTTCCGACCGGCGCGTGCTGCGGCGTGTGTCGCTGCCGCCACGATTTGAAATCTTCCACGACGTGCTCGGCCGCCCCATTCTCGAGTGGCGCGCCCAGTACATTCAGGCTCAAAAACAGCTCGTTGCTGAAAAGGAGGCCGCCCTCGAAGCCGCCCGGCAGGAAGACGAGGCTCGCCGCCAGCGGGAACTGGCGGAGAAGGCTCAGTTGCTCGCAAACGAGCGGCAGGGGCGCCTGGAAGAGAGGGCCAGGGCGCTTCGTCGAACGCGCTGGATGCTGATCGCGGCGGCGTTTTTGGCTCTGCTGGCGGTTGTCCTTGCCTCGATGGCCCGCAGAAATTGGAAGAGAGCTGGCGCCGAGGCGCAGATGGAGGTCGCGCACGGTCTGATCTCGGCCAGTTCCGGCAATCTGGATACGAATCCTGAGCGCAGCGTGCTGCTCGCGACGTACGCCGAGTCTTCGCTCATGCGGTTGGACAATAACACACTTCCCGCGAGCTTGAGATACGACGTGCGGGACCTGCGAAACGAGGCGCGTGATGCGCTGAATCGCGCCGTGCAGACGTCGTGGTTGCGCCGGACGACTCCGGAGTTGGGAGCGGATGGTGTGTGGGCGATCAGTTTCACCCCGGATGGAAAGCGGATGGCCGCGGCAGAGCAGGGCGGGACCGTCCGAGTGTGGGATGTTGCCTCAAATAAGCAATTGGCCACCCTTCGCGGCGGAGGATACCAGGTTGCGATGACGGCTCTGTCTCCAGACGGAAGCTTGCTCGTCACCGCGGATTTGCACAAGCAGCTTCGAGTCTGGATCCTGGCTTCGCGCCGGTCGATCAGCCTTCCAGGACTGCCCGAGAGCGTAAGCGGGGCGGTGTTCAGCGAAACCGGGGTGCTTCTGGCGGTGGGCGGCATCAACGGAACCGTTGCTGTCTATGACTCGAGAACGGGACGAGCAAATTTCTCTCCGAAGCAATTCCATAAACTGTCTGTTACGGCCCTGGCCTTCAGTCGCGACGGCACACGCCTGGCTACGGGCAGCGCTGATAAGACGGTCAAAATCTGGGATTCGAAAATCGGACGATTGTTCAAGACGCTCCAGGGTCACACTCTGCCCATTCAGGCGGTGGCCTTCAGCGCGGACGGCCGCCGGCTTGCGTCGAGCAGCTCCGATCGGACCGTCAAGATATGGGACTCGGCCTCCGGCCGCCCGATCGAAACCTTATCCGGGCCCGGGAACGACGTCGTCAGCCTTTGCTTCAGCCCGAGCGGGGCCCGCCTCGCGACAGGTAATGAGGACGGCCGGGTAGCGATCTGGGACGTGGCGACGGGACGCCAGCTTCTGGAGCTGCTCGGGCACAAAGGAGCCGTCCGGAGCATATCATTCGATCCGCGGGGCGACCATTTGCTGACCGGAAGCTGGGACCGAACGGTCCGGTATTGGAATGTGCCCGGGGTTCACCGCAACGCCATCGAAGACGTGGCTTTCAGCGCGCGCGGAGACCGGGTGGCGAGCGCCAGCCTCGACGCAACGGCGAAATTGTGGGATGGCGACGCGGATCGCATCACCCGGACGATTCCTGAAGCCTCCAAACAACCGATCTTCGCAGCGGCGCTGAGCCGGGATGCGAGTCTCATTGCGACCTACGATATGGCGGGCCACATAGAAATTCACGATACCGCGACGGGCCGGCTGGTGCGATCATGGCCCGCGGGCTCGCCAAGCGGCTTAGCATTCAGCCTGGACGGAAGCCGATTGGCGAGTTCTGGACCTGCAAATAGCGTCGTAGTGTGGGACGTCGCCACCGGTCGCACCCTCCTGACGATGAGCGGCGGCCAGGTGTACGTGGACGGCGTAGCGTTCAGCCGCGATGGTAAGCTCGTGGCCGCGGCATCATTGGATTGGACCGCGCGAGTTTGGGACGCCTCATCCGGAAAGCAGCTTCGCGGGTTGTCGGGGCACCATGGTCAAGTGGAATGGGTGGCCTTCAGCCCTCACGGCAAACGCCTGGCCACTGCCAGCGCCGATCACACGGGGATCATCTGGGACCTGAATACCGGTCGGAAGATTGTTCTGAGGGGACATACCAACGTTGTTGATGGTATTGCCTTCAGTTACGATGGTACCCGCGTCGCCACCGCCAGTTTTGACCGAACGGCGAGGGTCTGGGACGCGCGCACGGGCGACGAACTGTTCCGTTTCACTCACCCGAGCGGCGTCGAACAGGTTTCGTTCAGCCCGGACGGGAAACGACTGGCCACGGCCTGCGACGACGGCATGGTGCGCGTTTTCATATTGGACGATCAAGAGCTCCTGCGCCTGGTGCGCCGCCGGACTGTCCGCGCCTGGACGCAAGATGAATGCAAGGAGTACTTGCACCAGGCGTGCCCCCGCGATCTGGCCGCGCCGCCCGCGTCCGTCTCCGGGTCGAGCCGTCCGCGCTGAAAACCGGGCGCCGCGGAGTTGTTTCTAGTGAGGTTTACGTATTATAGTGGCGCTCGATCGCTGTAGCGGCGCTCTCTGAGCGCCCGAATTCCGGCGGCCAGAGGCCGCCGCTACAATAAAAACGCGTCACTCGAATGCGTAATCCTCAATAAGTTTGCGACTTTTCTCCCGCCATCACGCGAAATTTACTTGCACATCCTGGCGGTCTGCTTCGGCGGCCTTGAACAAATCATGCGGTTCCAGGTGCATCATGCCGGCGATCATCGCTTCAGGAGCCTGCTGAATGCGGATGTTGTAGGTATTGACGCTGTCATTGAAAAATTCGCGGCGGTCGGCGATTCGCTCCTCGATCTCGGTGATACGCTGTTGAAGCTGCATGAAGTCGTTATTCGCCTTCAATTCGGGATAATTTTCCGCAACCGCAAAGAGCGTCTTCAACGCACCGGTCAGCGTCTGCTCCGCCTGCGCTTTCTCCTGCACCGACGAAGCACTCTGGTAGGCGGTGCGCGCTTGCGTGATCATCTCGAACGTTCGCTGTTCGTACTGCATGTAGCCTTTGCAGGTGTCGATCAGCTTGGGCAGCTCGTCATGGCGTTCCTTTAGGAGCACGTCAATGTTGGCCCACGCCTTGTCCACATTATTTTTCAGATCTACCAGGCTGTTGTAGATCATGACGGCATAGATCACGCAAGCCGCTATCAGCAGCAAAATCACCAGGCTAATTACAAAGCTCATGGTTTATTCCCCTTGGTTGCGGAAATCAAAACCAGCGATGCCGGGCCACAAGGGTTGCGGCGCACGCGACTGACAGCGCCGCCCCACCCCACACGTGCAAGCTCGATTTCCAGCTCAGGCTTTGCTCCAGTTGTTTCTCCGTCAGGGACGAAATCAGGAACAGTTGTCCGTTTTGGCCCTGAGTGATCAGGTTGTGATCGTCTGGCCCGGCTGGGTTGGGATTCTCCGCGCAGGTGCCGAGCATGTCGTACTGCCCGCCGGGCTGCACGAGGTATTCCGAGAAGCGAAATTTATGTGACCCGAACAGGCCCGGCGCCGCGTAGGCGAGGAGTTCGTCATCCGTGCGCCCGCTCGGACCTCCATGCGCGGCGAATGGGCCGAGCGCGTATTCCCGCATCGCTGAGGCGAGGATGCTCCCGATTTCCCGGCGGCAATACACTGGCACGTCGAGATCGCAGCCGCGCGGATCCACGCGCACCCGCCCCGTCTCATCTTCCAGGTAAAATGGAACGCCCTGGCGGTCGGTGCGGTAGTGCTCCCAGTGGCCGCCGCTGCGATTGGCAACCCAGCGGTCAATTTGCACCTTCGCCACGCAGCAGCGCTCTCCACTTACAAAGCTCGGGAACGTGTCATCTGCCTGCGCGGTGCCCTTGGTCTGAATCCGTCCCATCGCCGCGCTACGGATCGGAACCACCGGCGTATCCTCGATGATCAGGGACTTGCGGTAAAGCTGGAACCCTCTCGCAAACCAGACCAGCCCGAAGATGCAGCCCACGGCGAGCCAAGCGTCAGGACTCCCGTTGGTGACCATACCGAAGGTGCTTATCGGCAGGTCACGGTCCGAAATCTACATCAATTTGCTCTGGCGGGATCAGACTCGCACCGGCTCGTCTGCCGTTTTCTCGCCCTTTTCGGGCGATCACGAAAGCTGCTGGATTAGCGCGGAGTAGATTTCCTGTTGTACGTCGGGAGAAAGCTTGGCGCCGGATCGCGTCAGGTAGAACACGTCGACGGCCTTCTGCGCTTCGGTTTCAATCATGGCGACTTCGATGCTGCAGCCGAAGCGAGCGAGAATTGTGCTGGCGGTGTAAAGCAGGCCGGGGCGGTCCTGGGCCAGCAGCTCCAGGATGGTGCAGCGGGATGAAGCGGAATCATCAAAGCTGACCCGAGTCGCGATGCGAACTTTGGCCTTGACGGCGGGCGGCCAGCTGCGGCCTTGCAGCAGCGCCGCAACGCTGACGCTGCCCGCGAGAACGTCTGAAATCGCCTGCTCCAGGCGCTCGGTTTCGGAAGGGTTCAGCTCGAGCGTGCGGTAGAGATCGTGAAAACGGAAGATATCGAGCACCAGGCCCGAGCGATTCGCGAATGCCTCCGCTTTGATGATGTTCATCCCCCAGGCGGCCAGCGTTCCGGTGACAGAGGCGAACAGGAGCGGGCGATCCAGGGCGAGCACGGCGAGCTCGCTGAACGCGCCGCGCCGCCGCACTTTCACGTAGACTGTATTCTGCGAGACTTTGCGGGCCCATTGCACGTGCTCGGCGATTTCAGAAGGAGAGTGGGCGGCGAGGTATCTTCTGGGAAAGCCTTCGAGAAAGAGCTTGAGCTCGCTCCGATCATCGCCGCCCGGCGCCCGGAGCTCGCCGGATAGGGACGGCTGCGCCGTCTGCAATCGATCCTCATCGACGCTGCGCAACAGATAATTCGCGCTCATCAGGTAAAGCTGCCAGATCATTTCCGCTTTCCACGGGGTCAGCGCCTCCGGGTTCACGCCCTGGATGTCGGAGCAAGTCATGAGGCACAGCATCTTGAGCCGCTCGGATGTACCGACCTTCGCCGCAAACGATCGCAGCGTTTCAGGGTCGAAGATATCGCGGCGCGAAACCGTGGCGGACATCTCGAGATGGGAAGCGATCAGAAAGCACAGTGTCTCCTGGTCCTGGGCATCCAAGCCGAGCCGCATGGACGCGGTGCGCGCCGCCTCTACGCTTCCGGCTGCGTGATCGGGCGCTTCCATCCCTTTACCCACGTCGTGCAGCAGCAGGGCAAGCGTCAGGAGCTCGGGCTGCTCGATCGCGGCGTAGAGATCGCTCAGTTTCGCTTTCCAGGCGCCGAGGTTTTCTTCGGTTCCGCTTTCAGCCTCGCGCGAACCGCGCTTCAGCTCGCACAAGGTTTCGATGGTCATAAAAGTGTGCTCGTCTACCGTATAGCGATGGTAGAAGTCGCGGATGACGAGCGCATCGATCGAGCGAAACTCCGGGATGAGCTCGTCGAGAAGGCCGAGCCGGTGCATGGCCCGCAGAGCATTCGCCGTGGCGGGCAAAGCGAGCATCCTGCGGAACGCGGGCCACTGAGGCGGCCTGGCCGGTGTCGCCCTAGGCGGCGCAGGCGGCGAATCGGGGGCCGGTGTTGCGGATGCAACAAGCCCGGCGCGGCTCTCTTCAACCCACCGCTCGGCCTCGCGGCTGAGGTCGAGCGAGTGGCGCGCCATCATTTCAAACAGGCTGAGCAGAGCGGGCCATCCGGCGGGCGCGGGCGAGCGGGGAAAAATTTTACCCTGGATCACGGAGAAATCGGCGGTGGAGAGCCGCGAACGCCAATCCTGGAACAGGCCGTAGAGCGACGACCTCGGCGGGCGCGAGTCTTCAATCGCGCGGCCTGCAAAACTTTCGACCGAGCGGACGTGCCGGTAATACGCCCGCATCCATTGCGCCGCGTCGGTGGACTTGCGGGAATTGCCGGGCTTGCCGCCAAGTCCCTCAGCGCCGCCGATGGCGCGCGCGGCGGCCTCGTCCTGCAGCTCGTAGGTGAGGAGATTATCGTTGCGCTTGCGATCGAAATGCAAAAAACAGCGCACGCTCGATAAGAACTGCACGGCCTGTTCGACCCGTTGCGCCGGCTCGGCAGTAGGCCCGGCGGCGGAGGCCCCGCGGCCGCTGGACGAGATTTCGCGGATTCGCGCCAGCCATCGGGCGACGTGATAGTCGCGCAATCCGCCCGGCGCTTCTTTCACGTCGGGCTCGAGATGAAAAATGGTGTGGCCGTGCTTCGAGTGGCGCTCGGAGGACTTGCTGACCAGATTACGCACCAAATCGGGGCCGTCGCGACCGATCAGGTGCGGAAGGGTCTGGTTCTGGAGCGCTTCGAACAGCGCGCGTTCGCCTGCGAGATACCGAAGGTCGAGCAGCGAAATGCTGAACTCGAGATTTTCCGAGTCGAAACGGGCGCACTCCTCAAGCGTGCGCGCCGAGTGAGAAACGCGCATCTGCAAGTCCCAAAGGTCGCGAGCCAGTCCGGCGATCGCGTCGCGGCACGAACTGAGAATGCGGCTGTCGCGCGCGACGAAGAGCAGGTCGAGGTCGGAGTAAGGAAAGAGATCGGCGCGGCCGTAACCCCCCACCGCGATCAGGCAGACGCCCTCGGGATCGGCGGGAAGGGAAGCGATCCACGCCAAATAAAGCTCACGGACGATCGCATCGACGAGCTCGGAGCGACGCCGCAGACAATCACGGCCGTCGCCCGTGGCCTCAAACGCGGCCCGCAGCTCCGAAAACTGCGCCGCGGAGCGGGTCGCCAGCTCGGGCAGAAGCCGTGTTTGCGTCTTCTCGCGCACCGGTGCGGCGCCTCACAAGGCAGCGTCGCCTCGCTCCTCGTTGCGAATGCGGATGGCTTCTTCCACCTGGGAAAGGAAAATTTTGCCGTCGCCGATTTTGCCGGTCTTCGCCGTCTTGAGGATCGCTTGGACTGCGGAGTCCACGAGTTGATCGGGCAGGAAAATTTCCAGCTTAATTTTCGGCAGCAGATCCACGGTGTATTCATTGCCGCGGTACACCTCGGTATGACCCTTTTGGCGCCCGTGCCCGCGCACCTCGGAGACCGTCATGCCGTCAACTCCAATTTCCTGCAGCGCTTCTTTCACCGGATTCAGCCGGGAAGTCTGAATAATCGCTTCGAGTTTCTTCATTGCGCTCGCCTTCCGTTCCGCCGTGTTGCGCCACCCGATTCGGCGCGAAGTCCGCTACGCCTCCAGATTATATGCCTCTTCGCCGTGCTGCGAGACATCGAGTCCCTGCAGCTCGTGCTCGGGATCGACGCGGAGCCCGATCACAGCATCGACGATTTTGAGGATGATCAGCGTGACGACGCCCGCGAGCACCCAGGCGATCACGACGGCGACGAGCTGATCGAGGATCTGCCCGGCGTGTCCGTCGATCAAGCCTAGAGGCAGGGCGTGCCCGGAGCGGTCTTTGAACACTGGGTTGATGACGCTTGCGGCGAAGACTCCCGTCAGCAGCGCGCCCACCGTGCCGCCCACACCGTGCACTCCGAAGGCGTCCAGCGAATCATCGTACCCGAACCGGCGCTTCACCGTTGAAACCATGAAGAAACAGACCACGCCGGCAATCACGCCGATGGCGAGCGCGGACATCGGCCCTACGAATCCCGAAGCCGGCGTGATCGCCACCAGCCCCGCGACCGCGCCCGAAATGGCGCCGAGCGCGCTCGGTTTTCCGTTTCGAATCCACTCGGCGCCGATCCAGCCGAGCACTGCCGCGGCGGCGCCGAGCTGAGTCGCCGCAAACGCGCTGCTGGCAAGGCTACCCGCGCTCAGCGCGCTGCCCGCGTTGAAGCCGAACCAGCCCACCCACAGCAGGCACGCGCCGATCACGCTCAGTACCACATTGTGCGGCGGCATCGGCTCGTGCGGGTAGCCCACGCGCTTGCCCAGGTACAGCGCGCAAACCAGCGCCGAAATGCCGGACGTAATATGGACCACCGTGCCGCCCGCGAAATCGAGCGTCGGGAACACGCCGCCCAGCGTCGCGTTCAGCAGCCCGCCCGCGCCCCACACCATGTGCGCCATCGGATCGTAGACGAACGTGGTCCACAGAATCATGAATACCACCAGCGCGCTGAATTTCATCCGCTCGGCGAACGCGCCGGTGATTAACGCCGGAGTAATGATGGCGAACATGAGCTGGAAAAGGAAATAGCTCTGCTGCGGGATGGTGGGAGCGTAGGCCGGATTCGGCGCGGCCCCGACGCCGTGCATGAAAGAATAGCCCAGACTTCCGATGAACCGGTTGCCTTCGTGAAAGCACAGGCTGTACCCAAACAGCACCCAAAGCACCGTGACAATTGCCATCAGGATGAAACTTTGCATCATCGTCGCAAGCACGTTCTTCTTGCGCACCAGCCCGCCGTAGAACAGCGCAAGACCGGGACCCGTCATCAGCAGCACTAGGGCCGCGCTCATCAGGACCCAGGAGTTGTCGCCCGCCGACTGCGCTGCGGCGGATTGGCGCTCCAAGGCGCTGATCCTTGCCTCAAGGCGAGCGTCGAGCGGGGACCCGGTCCGGACTGGGCCGGCGGCCCGGGCGGGCTCGGTTCCGGTTGTGAGCCGATGCGTCTGGGCCGATCCCGGAGCTGCGAAAAGCGCCAGGATGAAAGCAGTTAGGAACAGCGAGCGCGCCGCACCCCTATGCATGGATACTCTCCGGCGAAATCTACTTTTCTCAAAAGATGAAGGTGATTATAGCGGTTTCCGGCGAGTCGCAACCAGGACACGGGTTTCCCCTCGCCCAGCGGGATCGTCTTTTCACTATCTGAATATTTTCTTCAAAATTACATGAGAAAATGGTTGACAGGCTCTATTGATCATGTTAGTAATATCTCATACATAAGAACTCCCGGCCCCCGGGGGCTCCCGATTAGCAGACGGGCGCGGGTGGAAGTCTGGCGATGAACGGCAGGACGGCCTGGTGCGGTCTTGTCCGCGCCGCAACTGTATCTTTCAGCAACTAACCGCCACTTCACATCTCCCGCCTATTCTTCACCCCAACGTCCCAATCCCCCTGCGCACCCGATCAGGAAGAGCGGTTCCCGGCGTGAGGCTCATACCGCCGATGGGCAATGAGCAGGTAATGAATACCCGAAGCGACGGTAAGCGCTCCGGCCAGGTATACAAAGAAATTGAACGCCGCCGGGCTCAAAACCCCCGGATAGGCGCGAAAGACAACCGCCGCGACCACGGCAGCCACCTGGCTGCACGTGCAGGCCTTGCCAAGCAACGTGGGGGGGAACGGGCGATACCCCGAGACCAGACTGATGAGTGCCGCGGTCACGACGATGCCGGCGTCGCGGATCAGCACCAGAAAGGTGAGCCACCAAGGCAGCGCGCCGCGAAATGAAAGCACCAGGTACGCGGTCATCATCAGGATCTTGTCTGCGACGGGGTCGAGCGCGACTCCGAGAGAAGACTTTTGACGGAACAAGCGCGCCACCAGCCCATCCGCTACGTCAGATGCCGCTGCCACGGCGAGCACCAGAAGCGCGCCGCGATAATGCCCATCGATTACGAGCACGGCAAAGAGCGGAACGAAGATCAGTCGGAGAATGGTGATCTGATTCGCAACTGTAAACGCGCGATCGGTCATAGAGGAGAAGCCAAATGATAGAAGGGAGGCGGATCAGATGTCAATGAAGCGGGCCTCGAAGAGCCGAAGAGCCGCGTGCAGCAGCAAGAATTGCGTCCGCGATGCGCGCCGCCGGAAGGGCCGCTCGGACGTTGTGAACGCGAATAATGTGCGCGCCGGCGAGAGCCATACCCGCGACCGCCGCCGCATCGGCAAAATCGCTGACAGCCGCTCGGTGTTGGGCCGGCGGGGGCGTGCCGTCCCGCGGCGCGAGCTTAGCGTTGTCCCTGCTCCCCGTGGCGGCAGGAGCCGGCCTCCTGGTGTCGAGCCCGCCGCCTGTGGCGACTGCCTGGATAAACGATTTTCGCGAGGCCCCAACGAATATGGGCAAGCGAAGCTGCCGGAGGACCGCCAGGCCGGCCATAATCTGGAAGCTCTGCCGGCGCGTTTTTCCGAAGCCGAGCCCTGGATCAACGATGAGCTGGGACCGGTCGAGTCCCAAATCGAGCGCTCGCCGCACGGACCAGTCCAGTCCCTGCAATATGGAGCGGAAAACGTCTCGTGCAAACGGTCCCCGCTGCATCGTCGCCGGGCGGCCGCGCAAGTGCATCAGGATCAGCGGCACGCGGTAACGTCGGACCGCCTCCGCGACCGCGGGGTCGAACCGAAGCCCGCTGATGTCGTTCACGAGGTTGGCTCCTGCGGCCAAAGCTTCAGCCGCGACGACGCCCTTGGACGTATCGATTGAAATCGGAAGTTCGCGCGCCCGCCTGCGGATGCCGCAAATCACGGGCACGACGCGGCGCAATTCTTCTTCAGCGCTGACGGGCGCCGCTCCGGGCCGCGTCGATTCGCCCCCCACGTCAATCCAATCGGCTCCGGCGCGCGCCATGGCGAGAGCATGGCGGACGGCGCTGCGTGGATCGAGGTAGTGGCCGCCGTCCGAGAAGGAATCGGGCGTCACGTTCAGAATTCCGCAGATGAGGGTGCGCTCGCCCAGTCGGACGCGACGGCCAGCCACGGTGATGCCGTATCGCTCTCGCCGCGGCGGAAATAGCGAGCCCCGGTCCGGTGCATCAAACTTTTGCGGGACTCTCAGCATCTCATTGATTATACTTAGTGCCTGTAAGTCTGGAGATAACGAGGGAAACAATGTCTGATCCCAAGAAGCCGCGCAACGCAGCGAACGCGATGTTCGGTCTGGACGATACGCCGGCTCAGCCGAACGAGGAGCGAAAGCCGGCTGCTGAAACGCGGCGACCCGCGGGCGAACAAGATGCTTCGCAAGCCACAGGTTTCGGATTTCCGCAGGCGCCCACGGTGAGCTTCGGGCGAACCGCGAACGCCGCTGAACCGCCGCGTCCCCGCCCGGCCGACAGCGCTCCGCCCCGCGATCCAGCGCCCTACGAAGCGCGCGGCGCTCAGCAGCCAGGCGCCCGCGAATCCGCGCCACCGCAATACGTCTACGTGCCCGCGCAGCAGGGTTCGTCCGCCCCGGGCTGGATGAAGTGGCTTTTGATCATCGTGCTGATCATTGCCGCCGCCGGCCTGATCCTCGGGATCGTGCAAGGGGTGAAGCTCAACAAGCTGCTCGGACGGCAGGCGGACGAAATCAGCTCGCTCACGCGGCGCGCGGATTCATCGGATCAGCGTTTCGCCGAGCTGAGCGCGAAGTTTCAGGTCACCGCGGAACGCTTGGGACTGACGCAGCAGGAACTGCAGCGCGCCCGCCGATTGGCTGCCGCAACCGAGCGGCAGCAGACTCAAGCCGTCCAGCGCCTCAACACCGCGATCGCTCAAAAAGCGAGCTCACAGGACCTCAACCAGTTGCAAAGCGCTTCAACCCAGAAGTTCGGACAGATCTCCGGCAGCCTCGCCGGCACTCAAAAGGACCTCGATGCCACTAAGGAAGCGCTTACCGGCGCCAAGGGTGAGCTTTCCGGCGCCATCGCGCGCACGCATCAGGAACTTGTCGATCTTGCCCATCGCACCGACCGGGATTATTTCGAGTTTCACGCCAATAAGGGACGCCGCCAAAAGGTCGGCTCGGTGCAGGTTCAGCTCGTCAAGACGAATACCAAGCACAACCTATTCACCGTCAACCTTTTTTATGACGACAGCGTTCATCAACGAAAGGATCAGGCGACGGACCAGCCGGTTTTCTTCCTGATGCAGGGTGCGCCAAGCGCGCTGGAGTTGGTCGTAAACAAGCTGAACAAGAACACGATTTCCGGCTATATCAGCGCTCCCAAGGGTTTCATCACGAACGCTTCGAGCGTGCTCAGCTCGCGTCCAAATTCGTAGCTTGCTCGAGCTCGGACAGATAAGATTCGGCCGCTGAGCGCAGGTCCGCGGTAAACTGCACGAGCCGCGAATCGGCGGCATGAATGCCGGCGTCGCCGCACTCAGCGATTGTCCTGATGGCCGCGAGCGCAGCTTGCCGGCAACGATCGCGCTCCCCGGCGGAGAGATGCCGGGCCGCCAGCGAAACGCGCTTTTGGCGCGCTGCGCCCCGCCGCTCGGCCCGAATTCGAAACGCATTGCGTGTCTCTTCGTCCGGGCAAAGCCGCAGCATCCGGATCAACCATTCGGCCTCGGGAACGAGAATCCCCGCTTCCCATTTCTCGTAGGCCGGCAAGCGGCACCCGACGAGTTGCGCCATCACCTCCGGCGAGCGCCCCAAAGCTTCCCGGAGCCCTCGAATCGCCTCCGCAAGATCAACCTCGCTGAATGTGAACCGATCTTCGTGCATGGCTCTATTTCCTCCGTAACTATCTCTTCGGCAGGCGAACGGGTTCCCCTAATTGCGTGATTTCATCCCCATCGACCGGGATACGTTCGGTCGGGCTCGCAAGGACAGGGACGCTGGCGTCAATAAACACTCTATTACGGAAAGCCATTTTGCAGTTAAAATGGAAGCTATGAAGCGGAAGACCACCGTATATCTGGAAGATGGACTCTTGCGAGCTGTGAAGGTCGCCGCCGCCCGATCCGGCCAACGCGAGTACCAGATCGTCGAGCAGGCCTTGTGCTCTTACCTGGGCATGGAGTTACTGCAAAAAGCCGGGCGGCGCTCCTCGCTAAGCGAAAAGGCGGCTCTGGATTTGGCTTACGGCGAATTGCACAGGAGCCGGCGGCCGTAAATGCTTCGCGTCGTCGTGGATCCCGGCGTGCTGATCGCCGTCTTAATCTCCGCGAAGGGAGCCCCCGCGGGAGTTGATTCGCGCCTGGATTAATGGTGCGTTCGATCTTCTGGTGTCCCCTAAGCTTGTATCCGAGTTGCACCGTGTTCTCCAGCGGGATAAGTTCAGGCAGTACGTCTCCGAGCGAGAGGTCGAATCATATGTCGCGTTTGTTCGCCGATTCGCGACCGAGTGCCCTGACACGGAATGCCCGCCCAGACTCACTCCCGACCCTGGAGACGACTACCTGCTCGCGCTTGCCAGCGCGCAATCGGCCAACTTTCTGATCTCGGGCGATCCGCACCTCTGCCACCAGAAGAGCACTGAGCCTCCGATCCTAACTCCACCGGCCTTCCTCAGCCGATTGCTGTAGGATCATTCTCTCCACCCAACCCGGCCCGGCCAACGTCCAGCCAGTCCCACCGGGCTGTTTCTGTCCTAATACCGCCCGTCGCAGATTGGCCTGAGCACGGCGCAGGTGCGGCGAACCCGGACCTTAAGGCCGGCGCTACAACTCACAAAGAGCAGGGTAACGTAATGAGAAATGCGTAATTGCACCGCAGTTTTACGCAGTTCCGGCCCTCGTGATATTCTCAGCCTACGGGAGGCGAAATGGAATCCGTCGCCATTGTAGGCGGTGGGCCAGCGGGTGCGACCGCGGCCGAGCGGTTGCTGACCTCGGGCTCGGACGAGGCCGGCGGCGTACCGAAGGTAACGGTTTTCGAGGAAAAGCCCGGCTGGGAGAAACCCTGTGGCGGCGGCCTCACCGCAAAAGCCGTGCGACGCTATCCCTACCTCATGGCGGCATCCTGCCCGCATACTCACGTTCAGCAAGCCGAGCTGGTAGCCGCGGGCGGCGAGGCGGTGCGCTTCAAACTTCGCGCGCCGTTGCTGGTCTATTCACGCAGTGAGCTCAATGAACTTCTCCTGTCTCGAGCGGAACGCGCCGGAGCGAGCGTCATACGCGACCGGATTCTCGGCTTCGAGCGTCGCGGCTCGACCTGGCATCTTCGCGGGCGCGACGGCGTGTACGAAGCCGCCTATCTGATCGTGGCGGCTGGCGCTAGGTCCGGCTTGCGCAAGCTGCTCGCGCCTGGCCTTGCGGCGCACGACTTCCTGCTGACGTTCGGATACTTCGCGCCGTCCGCCGGCACGCTGTTGCGCGTTCAGTTCTTCCGGGACTTTGAGGGATACGCCTGGGCCTTTCCGCGGCCCGATCATCTGTCTCTCGGGATCGCCGGGAAAATGGGCGAAACCGACATGAAGTCTTTGAGGGAACGGCTGCACGAGTTCATGGACCGCTTTGGATATTCCGGCAAGCAATCTCCTGTGTTTGCGCATCTGCTGCCCGCGCTCAGCGCTGAGAGTTGGCGCGGCCTGCACCTGACGGGCGACGGCTGGGCCATGGCCGGCGACGCGGCCGGACTCGTGGATCCACTCACGGGCGAGGGCATTTATTTCGCCATGCGCTCCGCCGATCTCGTGGCGAGCGCGATCCTCACAAACCGCCTGGATGAATATCCGTCGCGCGTCTGGCGCGAATTTGCGAGATTTCACCAAATCGGCGCCCGCATGTCTCGCCGATTCTACAAAACAGAGTTTTGTGGTAAGCCGGTCACAGAGCGCATGGTCGAGTTTTGCTCACGAAGTTCCGCGTTCATGAATCTGTTGCAGGATCTCTTCGAAGGAACCCAAGGCTACGGAGGACTTCCCAAGCGTGTGTACCGAACGCTGGCGAAAGGCGCGATCGAAATGGCCGCAGGCGCGGTGAAGGATAGGCTTTCGCTGGACTCGACCGTGTAGGGAGGCCCCGCTACGAGCGCCTTAACGTTGTGCCATGAAGACAAAGTCTCAGCAGCTATTCCGCCGAGCCCTCCAGTTGATTCCGGGCGGCGTGAACTCGCCCGTCCGCGCCTTCCGGGCGGTTGGGGGCGAGCCGGTATTCATCGAGCGCGGTACCGGGTCGCGCATCACCAGCGAGGACGGTGAGAGCTACATCGACTACGTGATGTCGTGGGGCCCGCTGATCCTGGGGCATTGCCACCCGGAAGTTGTGGAGGCGCTCGCGCGCCAGATCGAAAAGGGCACGAGCTTTGGCGCGGCCACAGCGGCCGAAGTCGAAATGGCGGCGCGAATTCAAGAGGCCTTCCCGACCATCGAGCGGGTGCGCCTGGTGAACTCGGGCACCGAGGCGACGCTCTCGGCGCTGCGGGTTGCTCGCGGCGTCACAGGCCGGGAAAAGATCCTCAAATTCGACGGCTGCTATCACGGACATTCCGACAGTCTGCTTGTGAAAGCGGGTTCAGGCGTGGCCACGCTGGGATTGCCCGACAGCCCCGGCGTGCCGCGCGCGCTCGCTGAGCTCACGCTGACAGCGCCCTATAATGATTCCGCCGCGCTCGAATCGATATTTGATCTCCACGGCCCGAGCCTTGCGGCGGCCATCGTTGAACCAATCGCCGGAAATATGGGAGTGGTCGCGCCGCGTCCCGATTTTTTGGCTACCTTGCGCCGCTTGACTGCGAAGCACGGAACCATGCTGATTTTCGACGAGGTGATGACGGGCTTCCGCGTAGCCTACGGCGGAGCGCAGCAAATCTTCGGAATAACGCCCGACATGACCACGCTCGGAAAAGTGATCGGAGGCGGCTTGCCGATCGCAGCGTACGGCGGAAAAGCGGACCTGATGGACCACGTGGCGCCCGCCGGCCCGATTTATCAGGCCGGAACGCTTTCGGGCAACCCCCTGGCGCTGGCGGCCGGGCTGAAGACGCTGGAGGTGATTTGCCGCGCCGGCTTCTATGAGCGATTGGAATCGATCTCTGAGCGCCTGGCCTCGGGCCTCGCATCAGCAGCGCGAGCCGCTGGCGTGCCGCTCTCGGTGAATCGCGCCGGTTCCATGCTGACCGCCTTCTTCAGCCCGGGCCCGATCACCGATTACGCGAGCGCTAAGCGATCGAACAAAACGGCCTTTGCCGCTTTTTTCCGCGAGATGCTGAGCCGCGGGGTTTACCTTCCGCCATCCCAGTTCGAGGCGGCGTTCTTATCCTCAGCGCATAGCGAGGACGACATTGCGCGAACGGTTGAAGCCGCCGGCCAGGCCTTCGGAGCCGCGGCTGAAGCGGGCGCCCTGATCCACGAAAGGAATTCATGAAAGCATCGCGCCGCGAATTTCTACTCTGGTCGGTCGCCACTCCGATTGCGGCGAATCTCGGCGCGCGAAATGGCGCCGGCCGTCCCGCCGCATTCGCGCCGGAAGGCGCGCAGGAGCAGTTTGAAAACCCGATGGTGATCCGTTACGACGCGTACTGCTTCACTGTGCGCGACCGGGACACCTTCCTCCACAGCGGCTGCTTTCACTACACCCGCTGCCCGCGTGAGTTGTGGCGCGACCGCCTGCTGAAATTCAAGCAGGCGGGCTTCAACACGATTGAGACCTACGTCTTTTGGAATTACCACGAGCCGGTTGAAGGCCGCATCGATCTGAATGAGTTCGAGGATTTTATCAAACTCGTTGGGGAAATGGGGTTTTATTTGGTCGTGCGTCCTGGTCCGTACGTTTGCGCCGAATGGGACGCGGGCGGTTTCCCTCACTGGATTATCGCCGAGCAATTCCCGTTGCGCAGCGCCGACGCGCGCAGCATCGCCACGTCGCAGCACTGGTACAACGCCGTCCTGCCGGTGATTCAGCGGCACCTGATCACCGCCGGCGGTCCCATCATCCTTATCCAGATCGAGAACGAATACGATTACTGGCGGCTGCCGTCACCCGAAAAGTCGCAATACATCACGGCGCTGGCGCAAATGGTTTGGAACAGCGGGATCGACATTCCGATCATCACGAACTGGTGTCGGGAGGCGCGCGACAATTCGAATCCGGTGATGGCGCGCATCACCGACACCGCCGATTTTTATCCGCGCTGGAATGTTGTAGGCGGCACTCTGAAGCGGCTAGACGCGCTTCGCAAAGCCGAGCCCGGCTCGCCCCTTGGAGTGACTGAGCTTCAGGGCGGATGGTTCAGCCAGATCGGCGGCAAGCTCTCGGTGGACCAGCCGGGGGTGAATGGCGCTCAGCTCAATCTGCTTACCAAAACGATGATCGAGTACGGCGTCACTTTTTATAGCTACTACATGGGATTCGGCGGCACCAACTTCGATTGGGCGGGAAAGAAACTGACGACGACTTACGATTACGCCGCGCCCATCCGCGAGCCCGGCGGCCTCTGGGAGAAGTACTACGAAGCGCGAGGGATTAACGAGGTTCTCAATCGTTACGGCCCGCTGCTCGCGCGCGCCCAGGCCATTCCGGGCGTGCAATCGACGAACGCCGCGGTGAGCGTTACCGAGCGCGTGAACGGCAAGAGCGGGTTCTTGTTTGTGCGCGAAAATGCGAACGCCCGCCAGCAGTACAAGATGACTTTTCCGGATCCGAACGGCCTCGCGCGCCGGCCGATTACCGTGCCGCGCGAGGGTACGCTCACGCTCGGCCCGCGCGAGATGAAGATGCTTCCCGTCCAGGTTCCTCTCCCGGGCTCGCAGCTTCGCTACACCACGGCTGAAGTGCTCGGTCACGGCATCAACGTCGACCGCGCATTCCTGATTGTTTATGACGAGCGCGGTCGGACGGCGGAAATTGCGGTCGCCACCGACCGCGAGCCCCAAGTCGACGGCGACACGGTTTACCAGTATTGGGATTCCGATTACGAAAGCGTAGTGCTCGGAATCTCCGTCCATCGGATCGAGCAAATGTGGCTGGTGAACGATGAGCTTCAGATTATCGCATTGCCGCGCGAACGCGCGCTGCGCACGTGGATCGCAGAGTATCCGCCGAAGGTTGTTCCCAACGCGGAGCCGAAAGATAAGGTGCAGGTTCCCTTTATCACCGACTGCGCGCTGATGGCGGCGAGCGGCTCGGATCATCGGCACGCGTGGGCCGATCTCGATTACGCGCCGGGCACGCACCACCTCACCACGCTGTGGTCGGCTCAGCCGGACCAGTGCCTCGTGGACGGCAGCCCAGCGCAGGCGGCATACGAGGAGCACTGGCGGACGACCCGCATGGTGATCACGACACCGACGCTGCCCGCCCAGCCGCTCAATTTGACCAGTGTTGAGACCTGGGTGGAGAAGTTCGACCTTGCGACGGGCGCCTGGGCCCGCGGCCCGCTCGCTCCTCTCGAATCCACCGGCGAAATACCGTACGGCTGCGTGAAATACCGCGCGGACTTCGAAGCGGCCGCATCATCGCGCATCTCGATGACGGCATTCGCGGATGACGGCAAGCAGGTGTTCATCAATGGAATTAACGTGAGCGACGCGTCCGTCAACAAGAAGCAGGTTGAATTCGACGCGGCTTCCGTCTTGCACTCCGGGTCGAACACGCTCCAGGTCTCTTACGAGCTGTTTGGCAAGCCGAATTTCGGCGAGGGAATCGCCGAACTCTCGGGTCTCGAAACGGTTCAGGTACTTTCTGGCGCGGGCGGCGGGACACCCGTCGATACGTGGCACGTGCAGCGCGTTCCAGCGGCGATGCACGGGAGGACCATCGATCCGGAGTTCTCCGCGGGCGCATGGCAAAGCGCTTCACTTGGGGGCGCGGCTTCGGAGACGAGCTTGATTCCTGCGTTCTGCTGGGTGCGAGCGAAGTTCACTCTCGCACCGCCCGCGGAAGGATGGTCCATCCCCTGGAACGCCGCGATCGACGCCGATCGCGACGCGCTGCTCTACCTGAACGGCAGGTTCGTGGGCCGCTACGCGGCGGCAGGCCCGCAGAGCGCTTTCTATCTGCCCGAGCCCTGGATCCAGTGGGGAAGCGAAAATCTGCTCACCGTGATCGTCGCCTACACCGACCAACCCCAGCACATCAAATCGTTGCGTATTGCACCGTACCCGGAGTTCTCGACCCGCCGCACGCGCGTGGAGTTTCACTGGAAGTAAGCGCGCACGCCGCCGCCGGCACCCTGTCAGAAGGCGCGCTGCTCCACCACCACCATTCGGCACTGCCGATCTTGCAAGTTTGCCTTGAACATGTTTCAGTGTACGTTAGCAGGTTTCTGAAAAAGTCGGCTCAGTCATGCTGGGCGCAGCGAAGCATCTGCGTTTCGCGTTGAAAACAAAAGAACGACATTCTTCGCTTCGCTCAGAATGACACAGTCAGAGCTTGTTTCAGCAACGTGTTGGGCTTGGTGCGCGCAGCCCGGTTGTGTGAACCGAATCTATGCGAGTAAACCGGACAGCGCGGACTCTCCGGGGAATTGAGGACTGACCTGATGGCGGGGCCTTACGAAAAGTACCAGAAGATCGAGATTATTGAGCGAAGGGATCTCGGCCCGGAACTCTGGACCATCCGGACGCGGGCGGAGGAGAAGCTGAATTTCAAGCCCGGCCAGTATGCCACGTTGGCGGCTGAGCGCGACGGCCGCATGATTCAGCGAGCGTACTCGATTGTCTCGAGCCCTCTTGAGAACGAAATCGAGTTCTTCTTCGAATTGGTTCCGGAGGGAGAACTCACCCCGTTGCTTTTCAAAGGCCAGCCGGGCGATTTTCTGTGGATGCGGCGGCAGTCGCGCGGCCTCTTTACGCTGAACGGCGCGAGCGGCCGCAGGCAGCACTTCCTGGTCTGCACGGTCACGGGTGTTGCGCCCTACGTCAGCATGGTTCGTTATCTTGCGCGGCAGGAAGAGAGCGGCGTCCCGGTGGAAGACGAACTGTATCTGCTTCAGGCCGCGAGCCGGTCGTGGGAGTTTGCGTATTGCGATGAATTGCGGGCGTTCGCGACCCGCGTGCGCTGGCTTCGCTATGTGCCAACGATCAGCAGGCCCTGGGAGGATCCGGAGTGGAAAGGCGAGGTCGGCCGGGCGGACGATCTCGTGCGAAAGTACCTGGACTCGTTCGGAATCAGCCCGTCGACGGCGACCGCCTATCTATGCGGCCATCCGCAAATGATCGACAATTGCAAGGGGATTCTGAAGCGCAGCGGCTTCGCCAAGGAAGCGATCCGGGAAGAAATCTACTGGATTCCGGCAAAGCCGGCGGCCGCACGAACGTAGTCCTCGCTCAGGGGCTCACCCCAAGAACCCGCAGGCAGTCCCGCCGTTACGATTCGCTGAAATCGATCAACTTCGGTTCTACACGGAAGCCGCGGGTCATCGACGCGATGTAGGCGACGCCGATTACAAACCAGATCCCGCCCACGATTTTGGCGATGATGTTGAGATTCCACCAGATCAGCCCGCAAAACAGAAATCCGAACAGCGGCAGAATAGCGTCCCTGAGAACGCGCATGCGGCGCTTGTTGCGCAGAACAACTGTGAACTGCCAGAACGTAGCGAAATTCACACCCATAAAGGCGAGAAAGGCGCCGAAATTCAGGAGCTCGCCGGCGTGCTCGAAAGCGTTGCCAATCAGGTTCAGCCCGATCGCTCCGCCGTACGCCAGCGCGCCGATGAGAAGGATGTTGAACGTCGGCGTGCTCGTGCCGGGGCTCAAGTGCGCGAAGAACCTTCTCGGCAGCACGCGGTCGCGGCCCATACCAAAGAGGAGCCGCGCCGCGCCGAGCCCGCCCGTGAGCCCACTGCCCAGCGCCGCGAGGATCAGGATGATTCCCATCGCCTCGAACAGCGGGAATCCGCCGACGCGCCGGCAGACGTCCATAAACGCTGTTTCCAGGTTGCCGAAGGTGTGCCAGTCGGGCCACACGCGCTGGCCAAGATAAACTTCGAGTCCGCCGAAAATGCCCGTGAAAAGGCAGACGGCCACCGTTGCAATCAGGACGTTACGCTTGGGGTTTTCGACGTCTTCGGAAAGCGTGGTCACTCCGTCAAAGCCGATATAGGTGAGGGCGGCGAATGACGTGGCGCCCCAAATTCGGTGCGAGTTGAAAGTCTTCGGGTCGTAGAAAGGCTTGGTGGAGAGAAGGCCGCCCCAGCCTTGCGTGTGGTAGAGGTAATGGACGGCGAGATACAAAAACGCCGCGATCACCACGCACATGGCGGCGAGCAGGATCTTATTTGCCCGCGCCGAGGACCGGATGCCGCGCAGGTTCAGCAGGGTCATGAACGCGGCCACCAGCAGCGCCGCGACCGCGTAGGGCATTCCGGGAATATAGCGCGTGTGGATGGCGACGGCGATCCAGATCGTGTTGATAAGCGGCTGCAGAATGTAGTCGAGGAGCATCGCCCAGCCGACCAGAAAGCCCAGGTAAGGGTTGAGGCCTTTGCCGACGTACGTGTAGGCCGAGCCGGCCGAAGGGTAAATCGCCGCCATGCGCCCGTAGCTCGAGGCGGTAATCAGCATGGCAAACATCGCGATGACGATGGTGGTGACGAAGTGGCCGTTCGAAAGCTTCTGCGCGACGCCGAAAAGCGGCACCGGCGCGATGGGTTGAATCAGAACGATGCCGTAGAAGATGAGATCCCAAAGGGTCAGGACCCGGCGCAGGTGAGGTACGGCAGCCGAAGCTGAGGAACTCTCGCTCATCAAATCCAGACGAGAAAACGTGGGGCGGCGTCGTGGCGTCGCCACGGGCGTACTGAGAAGGCAGTGGGCGCGCTGGCCATGCCAACTCGGATCACGCGGAGCTCGATCGCGATTGTTGTGGATGCTGCTGCGGCCTGCTAGGCCGCGCCCGGGTGCTCGAGATTCATTCCGCGCAGAATCTCGCTGAATCTCGGGTCGGTTCGTATCGCGTCCAGGCGCGGATCGCACAAGATCCATACCAGCCACACATCGCGGTGGTTGAACGCGGTCTCGATATAGTCGAGCGCCCGCTCCCTTTCTCCGAGGCCCAGGTATAAGACCGCGTAGATGTATGGGGGGACGTACGTCTTCGAAGAATCCTTGCCGAGAGCGGCCAGAATCTTCCGCGCTTCGGCCCGGCGGCCGGCCACCGCCAGCGCACGGGCCAGCGACGCGAGCGCGATGGGGTTTCCGGCAGAGTGTTCCGCCGCCAATTGCAGCGACTCGACCGATTCCTTGTGTTTTCCCGCCAACTCGTACGCCAGGCCGAGCACGTGATGGGCCGGCGAAAATCGCGGCTCCATTTCGAGCGTCTTCAGCGACTGGTCCATTGCGCGCTCGCCGTTGCGCGCCATATACGCGTTCCAGCCGACCTCGGTGTGGATCACCAGCGAGAAGGGGTCGAGCTCAAGGGCGTGCTGCATCTCGCGGTCGGCGTCTTCGTGGCGGCCGAGCGCGGCCAGGTAATCGGCGTACCAGCGGCGGCCGGTCGCATAGTTCGGATTCAGCCGCAGGGCTTGCTCATACCTCTCGGCCGCCAGCTTCCACTCCCAGTGGTAAGCCTTCAGGATGCCGGCAAGGGAGGCGTGGGCCTCGGGTAAATTTGGATCGATTTCGAGAGCGCGCCTCGCCGCCTCCTCCGCGAGAGGCATCACCTCCCGCGCCGGACGAAGCCCGAAGTAGGCGAAAAGCGCGCAAGCTTCGGCCCTCGCCGCGTAAGGAAGCGCAAATCCGGGATCCGCGGCGAGCGCCTCGTCGAAGTGAACCAGCGACTTGTCCAATCCGTCTACAGTAGTGCGGTTCAGTTGGTAGCGGCCCCGAAGGTATGAGCGGTAAGCGTCGCTGTTTTCCGTATAGTGCCTGCCCAATCCGTTGCGCTCTTCAGCGGTCAGGCGCAGGCGCAACTGCTGGGAGACTTCGCGGGCGATATCCGCTTCCACTTCGAAGACGGATTGGCGGTCGCGGCTGAAATCTTTGCCCCACAGCCGCCATCCGCGCAGCGTATCCACGAGCTCGACCGTCACCTCGAGAGCGCCACCGCGGCTCCTCAGCTCGCCCGTCAGCAGAACGCGCACGTTCAGGTCTTGGCCGACAATCTGCGGATCCACTTCCTGGCCTCGGTAGCGGAAGACCGTGGAGCGCGCCATCACCCGGACTTCAGGCAGCCTCGACAACGCATTAATGATGGCCTCGGAGATGCCGTCGCTCAGGTAATCCATCTCGGATTCGCCCGTGGAGTTCCGGAAGGGCAGCACCGCGATGGACTGCGAACCGGAGTCGCCCGCGCGAGTTCCGGCCGTCTGGCCGAGCTTCTCGACCGGGATAATGAACCTGTAACCCTCCCGAGACCGCGTCTCAATGAACCGCGGCTCGGCCGGCGAATCACCCAAAGCGCGGCGCAAAGAATTCACGGCCGTGTTCAGGCTGCGATCGAACCCGACAAAAGTATCGGGCCAAAGCTTTTCGCGGAGGTCCTTTCGCGTCACCAGCTCACCCGCCCGCTCCACCAGTATTTCAAGAATCTGAAATGGCTTCTGCTGCAGCTTCACCCTGGCGCCGCGCCGAAGCAGCTCTCGCGCCGCAAGGTCCAGCTCGTAGATTCCGAACCGGACTCGGCGAACGCGTTCATCCGCGTTCGGTGTGCCCGGCCCGGTGTCGTGAGTTGTGGCGTTCATCAGCCTCTGACTTTCGAATTGGGACTATTGTAACCGATGTCTCCGCCGCGGAAACGTTGGCCGCTTAAGAAAAGTTTGATGAATCGCTGATACACCCAAACGGGTACTTGGGGAAACTAAACACCTGGGTGCAGTCGCTCGGTGTTGCGCGACGGCACAGTGAAGGTTGTTCGCCGCATCCGGAAGCGAAGCGAGGGAAGAGGCGCTATGAAATTGGTTCGTCGCTTGGCTGTCACTCGTGCTTTTGATGGCTCTGCCCGCGGAGCCGCCGCGCCGGGCCTGCCCGCGCGCGATGACTCGTTCGTGCTCGAACCCCGGACGGGCGGCTGGACCTGCCTCGTGAGGCTGCAAGCGGGCGCCGTGTCGCTGATGGGTATGGTCGTAGCGCCCGTTTCGAGTATTCGGGACGCCGGCGATTCGTGGGGCGAGCCCGCGCTTTCGCTCTGCTGGGTCAGCCGTTTTGAGCCGGAATCGGGCGGTATCCTGTGAGAAGCTGCCGCGCACACCAGCCGCACTCCCAACCCTCGTAAACATGACAAACACCGGCGCGTCCACGCCGCAGGGGGCGACGCCGCGAGGCGCCCCTGTCGTCCGCACCACACGGGCGTGGAAAGACTGTAGCGCAGCGCCCGCGGTAGAGCCTCAGGGTCTGAACAGCGTGAGAGGAACTGCATCGCCCATCACGCGATAGCCTGCCGGAGAAGGGTGGAGGTGGTCGCCGGAGTCGTAGGCTGGACGCAGACGCTCAGGGTGCTTCGGATCACGCATGATTTTGTCGAAGTCTATCACGACGTCGAAATGACGCGGGGCTCGAATCCAGCGGTTGATGGCCCGTCGATCCGCTTCACTTGCTGAACCAGGATGATAATAATCGGAACCCGTGTAGGGAAGAATGGTCGCGCCGATGATCCGAATGCCGTGCGAGTGGGCGAGATCGATCATCTGCTCGTAGGCCAAAATGATGCGCCGAACGAGGGCACGATGCGCGGAAAGGGGCGCATCGCCAGCGTGTGTCAGCATGCCGAGATCGTTCACTCCTTCCAGCACGATAAGGTAGCGAACGCCAGTCTGCGCGAGCACATCGCGATCAAACCGCGCGAGGGCGTTCGGACCGAGCCCGTCGAGCAGAAGGCGATTGCCGCCCAGCCCCTCGTTGAGCACGCCTATCATCCGAGCTGCCGGGGCGCCTTGCAGACGGCGGGCGAGACCGTCGGGCCAGCGGTTGTTTTCGTTCAGCGTAGCGCCGTGCCCGTCCGTGATGGAATCCCCAAGTATCACGAGCGAAGAGGCAAGGTGTGACACGGCGACGTCAACCCCCGAAATCCAGTACCAATGGTCCGCCCTTTTCGCGCCCGACAGCTCGGGGGCTGCAACCAGGTCGCCATGAGCGAGGTAGGACGTGGTGCGAGAACCGGGATGTCCCGTCTGCTGCGAAGGCGGGCGCGAGATGTGGAGGGTGATGGCAAGATCAGAAAGCGCCCGAGCGGGGAAACTCGCGGGGTCCGATACGTATTCGGCGCCAGCCGGGACGACCACACGGGTTGCACCGCTAAACGTCAGGGCTTTGTCGGATGCCGCGTCGATCCTCGAAGTCGAGGCGGAAACCGGCCTCGCGATGTGGACCGAGGTAATTTCCAGCGGGGCGGTTCCAAAAGCGTTCGATAAACGCACGCGCAATTGGCTGCCCCCGATAGAGAGATGGACAATCTGGCGCAGTGTGGCGTCGCGGAGATCGTCGGGCGCGAGCGAGTTCTGCGGCTCCGGCAGTTGCTGCGCCGCGGCCCAGGAGCCGACCCAGTGCAGTCGCCCGGCAGCAGCCTGCGCTTTCGCCAAACCCGCCAGCAGCAGCACGAGCGCGGCTGCGGTCGGCAGTGCCTTTCGTATTATGAAGACGGGTCGCATCGAACTCCTGGCAGCCGGTTCTTTAGATGGGTCGTGCGCGCAGCAAGCATACTATCACGTCGCGTGTGTCACGCGATCTGGCAGCCACGGTGGCTGTTAGTGGGGCAATCGTTTGGCGTGTCACAGCTCGCGCCGGGGCTGAAATCGGCCGAAACGCAGGGAGAGCGTTGGGAGCACCAGAAGGTTTAGAACGGTGGATGTGATCAAACCGCCCAGAATGACAATCGCCATCGGGCCTTCAATCTCGCGTCCGGGATCGCCGCTCCCCAAGGCCAGAGGCAGCAGGCCGAGCCCAGTGACGAGGGCGGTCATGAGGATGGGCGCCAGGCGTTCCGAGGCGCCGCGCAATGCGGCATCCAGACCCCAGTTCATCCGCTCGACGCCAACAAGATGCTCGTAGTGTGAGATGAGCATGATCGAATTGCGCAAAGTGATGCCAAAGAGCGTGACGAAGCCCACTAACGCCCCCAGCGAGAGATCGCCGCCCGTGATCCACACCGCGAAAATGCCTCCCACCAGCGCAAAGGGAAGGTTCACGAGCACCAGAAGCAGGTTGCGATAGTTTCCCATCACCAGCGAAAGCAACAGAATGATGCCGAGCGCGGCGAGCAGCGAATTAATGATGAGCTCATGGTAGGCGCGGGCCTGGGCCTGCGCCGCGCCTCCAAAGGCGACGTAGGTTCCGGGTGGAAATGAGATTCGCGCCAGCCGCGCGCGCGCCGTTCTCAGGAAGCTGTTCATATTACCCTGAACGTCGCATGTCACAGCCTCGATGCGGCGCGCGCCCTCGTGCCCGATGATGTACCGGCCTGACGTTTCGTAAATATTGGCAAGCTGGCGAAGCGCCACGTAATTTCCGTCGGCTCCGCGCAGCGGCAGATCGTCAATCTGCGAGATGCTTCGCCGGTCACGGGGATCGAGGATCACCGAGACATTAAATACGCGGCTTCCATCATAGATCTGGCCCACCACGTCGCCGCCGAAAGCGGTTCGAACGGTATCGAGCACCTGGACCGGGTCAAATCCCCAGCGCGCGAGGGCCTGCGGCCGCAGCTTCACCATCACCTGCGGCATGCCCGGAGGCGATTGAAGCTGAACCGCCGACACGCCCCGAATGCCCGCCAGCGCGCGCGCCACCTCGCGCGCTTTGTCGTCGAGCACGTCAAGATTGTTCCCAAAAGTGTTGACGACCACGCCCGAGCTGTATCCCGACAGCGTTTCATTGATCCTCTCAACGAGAAAATTGTTCACCGAGAAAGTTGCGCCAGCGAAATTCGCGAGGGTTCTGCGAATCGCAGCCAGCGTCTCCGCGTATTGGGCTCCGTTGAGGGGTTTCAAAGCCACCTCGAACTCGCTCGAATGGGTTCCGCTCGTATCGTCGCCCAACTCCCCCCTTCCCACTCGCTGCGATACCAAACGCACGTCAGGAATCTCCAGCAAGGCCTCGGTTACACGCCGGCCTAACCGGAGCGACTGCTGAATCGATGTTCCGGGAACCATCGTCATGTGCAGCGTGAGGTTTCCTTCGCGCAATTGGGGCAGAAATGAAGCTTCGAGCGCCGGCAGCGCCAGAATGCCCAGCAGGATCACAATGCCCACCATCGCCGCCACGACGGCGGGAGCCCGTTCGACTCCCAACAGCACCCTGCGATAGCCCCGCTTCAGCAATCGCAACATGCGCGGGTCCGCGGCCGGCAAGCCGCGGTGAGCAAGCAGAATGATGCATAGCGCCGGCGTCACAGTGAGAGCCACCACCAGAGAGAGGAGGATCGCCCAGATGTAGGCGATACCGAGCGGGGAGAAGAGCCGCCCCGCAACGCCGGAGAATGTCAGAACTGGAAAGAAAACCAGAATCACCGCAAACGTCGCATAAACCACCGCGCTGCGCACTTCGATCGAACCGTCAAGCACCACGCGCCAGGCGGGGCGTGGAGGCCGCAAGGCTTGATTCTCGCGCAAGCGCCGGTAGATGTTTTCCACGTCGATCACCGCGTCATCCACAACTTCGCCGATAGCGATCGCCAGCCCACCCAGCGTCATCGTATTCAAGCTCAGTCCTAAGCGCTCCAGGACGATCACGGCGCCGAGAAGGGAAAGCGGGATCGCGATGCACGAAATCGCCGCGGTGCGGACGTTGAACAGAAAAAGGAACAGGATCAAGACAATGAGGATGGCGCCGATCAGCAGCGAAGATCCCAGATTTTTGAGCGCCACCCGAATGAATGACGCGGGCCGGAAGATGTTCGCGTCCACATGGATGCCTTGCGCCGCGAGGGCCGGCCGCAATTCGGCCAGCGCCTGGTCGAGCCTGCGCGTGACCTCGACGGTGTTGGCGCCGTATTGCGACGAGATCAGCAAGACGACCGCCGGCCGGCCCATCACCGTGGCGGCGCCGATAGCGGGAGCGGGGGCGTTCACCAGCGTGCAAACGTCCCCGAGCGTGAGACTGGCTCCGTTCTGATGCACGAGAACCGTGCGGGCGATTTCCGCCGGAGTGAGCGATTGCCCCTGCGTCTGGACTACCACGCGCTGATTGGCGGTCGTAACGAATCCCGCGCCGCGAATTCCGGTGGCGCGCTGCCCCGCAGCGATGATGTCAGCGACGCTGACGCCGTGCTGAATGAGCCGCCGGGGATCGAATTGAATCTGAAGCTGGCGGCTATTTTCGCCGAACACCGCAATCTTGGCTACGCCGGGCACCGCCAGCAGCCGCCGCTTGACGACCCATTCTGCAACCGTTTGCAGTTTCATGAGCGATCGTGTTTTGGAAGTCAGTCCCACCTCGAGCACCGTGCTCGTGGAACTGGTCAGCGGAGTCATGCGGGGCGCTATGCCGGCCGGCAACTGACTGGCTGCGGTTGCCAGCCGCTCACTCACCGACTGACGGTCACGATAAATGTCGCTCGCGGCGCGGAAGACGACCGTGATCACGGATAATCCCTGGATCGATCCCGAGCGAAGGGTCTGAATGCCCGGCGCGCCAACGATCGCGTTTTCGATTGGCGTGGTGACCAGGACCTCAACCTGCTCGGGAGCCAGCCCGGGCGCTTCGGTTTGAATCTGCACTTCGGGCGGAGCGAATTCCGGGAAAACGTCGTAGCGCGCGGTGCGCAGCGAGTACACGCCATAAATCAGCACGGCGCACGCGAGCGCCATGACGATGCCGCGAAAACGCAGCGAAAAATGAACGATCGATTTCAGCATGACCGCAGCTCAATCCTCCGGCTGGATTTGAGATCGAAACTCTTCTGAAAGAAGATCCTGTGCTCCACGAACCACCACGCGGGTCCCCGGCGGGAAAGCGTGGATTACAAAGTAGCCCCCGCCAAGCGGCTCATCGGTGGGTACAAGCCGCCGGGTGAAATGGGTCGCCGAGGTTTGTTCGTATACCCATGCTTGCCCTTGCCACCAGACGAGCGATGAGTACGGCACCAAGACTCCTTTCTGCCGCCGTCCGGTTGGAAAATGGATCGCGAGCGTGTCGCCGGGCGCCATGCCGGGGCGAGCCGGAGTTAAATAAAGGAGGCTGATTCCCTGAATGCGCGGATCCACACGCGGAAAGGGCGATACATATGTCGCATTGGTGATGCGACCATCCGGCGCTGAGAGCTCGATGCTCGGCGGATCGACGAAGGAAGTCCCGGGCGGGAGAGTGACTTGAACCGGCAACTCTCGCTGGTTCAGAAGCTGCCTGAACTCCGGCCGGTCTCCCGCCATCCATGCGGCCACCTGCGGACCCCAACTCGCGCGTGCGGTGGATTCGGCGCCCTGCAACTGCTGCCGGGCAGCGTTGAGAGTGGCTTCGTCTGTCTTGAAGAGACCGTCCGCAGCCTCCAGAGATTTTCTTGAGGCGTTCTCGCTTTGCTTGTAAAGCTCCGCCAGACGTTCGTACTCGTTCTTTGAAACACCTAGGCTCGCCTGGGCCTTTTGCACCTCGGCGCGCGCCGCGATGTAAGCCTCGTCGAGCGAAATCAGATCCTGGATGGGCAGGACTAGCCCCGTCGCAACGATATCCCGCTGCGTCGCCACAACCCGCACCCGTGTTACCCCGATGCCAAGCCGCTTTTGCGTTGCCGCGTCCAGAGTGATGATGGTTTGACCGTTCACCACGGACACGCGCGAAGGGGACTGGACCGCTTCCTGTTCGTCTTCGTCCTGATCGGGGCCTTGGTGGGTGTGCGCAAAGGTCCGAATCAGGACTGAGACGGCGAGGAGAACCAGAACAACTCCGAGCAGCCATTTCAAGGCTTTCATGATGTTTCCTCCAGATCAGCAATCAGCGATCAGTCTTCAGCAAGACAGGACCTCCGCCTGCCGGGCGGTAAGCTATTTGCTGATTGCTTGGCCGCTGATGACTGTTCCTCTCTGCTTATCTCTCATCACTTCGCCGTCGCCGGAAGCACCAGCGGGACGCTGTCTCCCGGCTCGAGCGGTTTTTGCACCGCGCCTTCGAGCGCGCCCAGCGCCGCTTGCGCCTGGTCAACGGCGCTGACCCACGCCTGGGCTGCCACCGATCGTTCGAGAAGCACCGTGTTGAGCGAGAGCCAGTCCGTTTCGCCCAGCGCCACCTGCTCTCTCGCCATCGGTTCGCGCACGTCGCGCAGGCTCGCAAGCGCCTGCTGCGCATCGTGAAGCTCGGCAAACGCCGTTTGATATTGGGCCAGCGCCTGCTCGCTCTGGGCAATCACCCGCCCCTGTATCGCGAGCAGATGGTCAGCGGCCTCCTTGCGGCGCGCCTCGGCCTCGGCGATGGGTCCCTGGTTTCTGTTAAACAGGGGAAGCGTCACAGAGAACGTCGGCATGAAAAAGCTGTGACGTTCCTCAAACTGATATCCCGGGCCGATGTTGAAGTTCGGCTTTTGCCTTGCGATTTCAAGCTGCAAGGCAGCTTCGGCGCCGGTGTATTGCGCGAGAGCTTCGCGCACCTCAATGCGGTTCAAAACGGCGGCGCGCTGAATTTGCGCGGTTGGGAGCGAGGATGGCGGCGGAAGCTGATCGACTTCCGGCCAGGAGAAAGGCGCGTTTTGTAAGCCGGAAACGGGAATTCCGATCGCCGCCGCGAGCGCGGCTCTCGCTTGCCTCACGCGGCCTTCCGCGCCACTCGCGGCCAGCCTGCTGTTGAGCAGATCCACCCGTGCCGTCTCAACCAGCGGACTCGCTGTTTCTCCGGCGGCGAGCTCTGCACTCAGCCGGGCGGTGCGCTCCGTTTCGAGGCGGACCTGGGTTTGCAACAGGGTTCGGCCGTGTTCCGCTACCAGCACGTTCAGCAGCGCGGCGCGTACACCGCTGCGCACGATCCACGCTGTCTCGGCCAGATTCAGCCGCGCCGCCTCGCTCAGATTCTTCGCCGCCTCAATCCGGTACTTACGCTTGCCGGCAGTCACGACCGGAATCGCGAAACCGAGATCGAAAAGATACGGGCTCGGAACGCCGGGCGAAACGCTCAGCGTTGGATTGGGCCGCATGCCGGCCGTGATCATCGCGGCTTGCGCCGCGGCAACCTGGTCGCGGGCTGTTGCGAGTTGTGGGCTGAAGTAAAACGCGGCAAGGGTCAATAGGCGCAGGTCCCACGCGTTCGGTGGCCAAGCGATGGGACGGCCGAGGCTTTGCTGAACGAACAACTTGAAACCGGGATCAGGCAAAGTTCGCGCTTCGAGGATCGAAGCCGTTTCAGCAGGAGAGAGCGGCGCGGGCCGGTAGCGCTGCACGGGCGCACAACCCGCGATCAGCATGGCCATGCCTGCGCACGCGGCAAGATACAGGGGACGTCGGCCTGCCTTGACGCCCGGTGTGGCCCGGAATGTAGCAGCCATTTGTCAGAAGGTCCTTTCCCAGAGACTTCCGTGTGGATGGAAAAATACACACGGATGCCGCGACACGCTCCCGAGAGCATGCCGGCAAGCTGGGAGAGGACTAGATGCGCAGAGGTGACAACGGAGGGGAGTGAGAGCACGCAATCGTGGCGGGGAGCGCCAAAACGCGACGGAAAGCGATTATGGGCAGGAAGAAACCGCGAAGAGCCCCGGGCAGAAAACAACAGCGCTTCCGCCACTGCCGAATCAGGAAGACCGCGAAACAGAAAATAACCGCCACCAGCGCGGCAGCACCGCCGGCGTTCCGCTCGATATCGTGTGCCTCCGCCCGCGGCGGATCCCAAAAATCAATCGTTTCGCAAACCGGGCCGGACAGGTACCACCCCAGCCACAAGAGAACCGCGATTCTAAGCGCCCGGCGCTTCATCGAAAAAACTCTATCAGCAATATACCTCTGGCGCAAATCGCACGTGGGTAACCCTGCACGCCGCCCTCCGAGTATCCCGACTTTCCGCTTTTCAGCGTTTTCATCGCGCGCCAAGCGACCGGGTGCGGGGGAATGCGGCGCGCGATTTGCGTTTGCGTGTCCGTCAAATCAACCGAACGCGCCGCAACCGCAGCGCATTGCTAACGACTGAGACGGAACTGAATGTCATTGCGGCGCTCGCAATAATCGGGCTCAGCAAAAGGCCGAAGAATGGATAAAGCACCCCAGCGGCGAGCGGAATTCCGAGCGAGTTATAGACGAAGGCGAAAAACAGGTTTTGCCGGATGTTCCGCATCGTTGCGCGGCTTAGCCGGCGGGCGCGCACAATCCCCCACAAATCGCCTTTCACCAGCGTGATCCCGGCGCTTTCAATCGCCACGTCGGTCCCGGTTCCCATCGCGATTCCGACCGAAGCTTGCGCCAGCGCCGGGGCATCGTTGATTCCGTCACCCGCCATCGCCACAACATGTCCCTCGCCTTGGAGCCTCTTCACCGCTTCGCCTTTTTGCTGCGGAAGCACGTCCGCGATCACTTCATCGATCCCGAGTTTACGGGCGACGGCCTCCGCGGTGTTGCGGTTGTCTCCGGTGAGCATCACGATGCGGATGCCATCTTCATGGAGCGCCTGGATCGCCTTCGGTGTCGAAGTCTTGATGGGATCCGCGGCCCCAAGGAGCCCCGCGAGCTGCCCGTCCACAGCGACGAACATCACGGTCTGGCCTTCCTGGCGAAGCGCTTCGGCTTCGGCGATGTGGCTTCCCGGACCAATCGAGAGCTCCTCCAGAAGCTTCGCGTTTCCGAGGGCGACCGCCCGGGCTGCTACGGTTCCGATCACTCCTTTGCCCGTGAGAGAGCGAAAATCAGCGGCTTCCGAGAGTTCGAAACCTCGCGCCCGAGCAGCGTCGACAATCGCCGTCGCCAAAGGATGCTCGCTGCCGCGCTCGAGGCTCGCTGCAAGACGCAGCAATTCGGATTCGCCGACGTCGGCAACCGGTTTGATCGAGACCAAGCGAGGCTTACCTTCCGTGATGGTGCCCGTCTTGTCCACGACGAGAACCCGGACCTTCTCGAGGACTTCCAGCGCTTCGGCGTTCTTGATGAGCACGCCGGCCGTGGCGCCGCGCCCCGTCCCCACCATGATCGACATCGGCGTGGCCAGTCCGAGGGCGCAGGGACAGGCAATGATCAGTACCGCCACCGCATTCACCAGCGCGTGCGCGAGGCGCGGCTCGGGGCCTGCCAGAGCCCAGACCACGAATGTGATCGCCGCCACCGCGATAACCGCAGGGACGAAGTACGACGCCGCGAGGTCCGCGAGGCGCTGAATCGGCGCCCGGCTGCGCTGGGCCTCACTCACCATGCGCACAATTTGCGCGAGCAGCGTCTCGCTGCCCACGCGTTCGGCCCGCATCACAAGTCTTCCCGTACCGTTCACGGTGCCTCCGGCAAGCTGGCTGCCCGCCGCCTTTTCCACCGGGATCGGTTCACCGGTGAGCATCGATTCATCCACGGAGCTCGTTCCGTCCAGCACCACGCCGTCGACGGGAATCTTTTCTCCGGGCCGCACCCGCAAACGGTCGCCGGCGAGGACCTGATCCAACGGAACGTCTTCTTCGCGGTCGTCTTCGTAAAGCTCTCGCGCTGTCTTGGGCGCGAGGCTCAGCAGCGCGTGAAGTGCGCTTGAAGTCTGGCTCCGCGCCCGAAGCTCCAAAACCTGCCCCAGCAAGACCAGCGTGACGATGGCGGCGGCCGCTTCGAAGTAAACCGACACATTGCCGTGCGAATCTCGAAACGCGCTGGGAAAAATTCCAGGGACGACGGCGGCCGTCACGCTATACCAGTAGGCGGCGCCCGTGCCGATTGCAATCAGCGTAAACATGTTGAGGCTGCGGTTGACGACAGAGACCCAGCCGCGCTCGAAAAACGGCCACCCGCCCCAGAGCACCACCGGCGTCGAGAGTGCGAGCTCGATCGCGATGATCGCGCGGCCCGAAAGGGCGTTCCGTATTCCGGGTAGCCCGTGAGACATGCCGAGCACGAGCACCGGCACGGTGAGTGCCAAGCTGATCCAGAAACGGCGCGCCATGGCTTTGAGCTCAGGATTCGGCGCTTCTTCAAGAGCCACGGTTCGCGGCTCGAGCGCCATTCCGCAAATCGGACACGATCCCGGCGCGGCGCGCACAATCTCGGGGTGCATGGGGCAGGTGTATTCGGCGCGGCTTGCGCGAAAGCTTGGTATTTCCAGCTCAAGCGCCATGCCGCACTTGGGGCATGCGCCCGGTTCGGTTCGCCGCACCTCGGGGTCCATCGGACACCTGTACTCATCTCGCGTGGCCGCGGGGGAAGTGTCTGCGGCGCGCCCGTGTGCCAAGGGTGCGGTATACGCCGCCGGAGCCTTCTTGAACTTTTCCAGGCAGCCGGCGCTGCAAAAATAGTAAGTCGCGCCTTTGTACACAAAGCTGCCGGCCGCCCGATCCGGCCGAACCGTCATACCACAGACCGGATCCGTAAAGGTTTCAGAGTGACCAGCGCCGGGAGTGGACGGAGGACGTGTCTTCAATGAGGCCGGCGGGTTCTGCGCGTTCTTTACATCGAACTGAGCGGGATTTTCCTCAAACTTACGTTTGCATCCGCCCGAGCAGAAATAATACGTCGCGCCCCGGTAATTGCTCCGGCCTGCCGCCTTGCGGGGGTCAACTTCCATGCCGCACACCGGGTCTTTTGCCATCGGGCTTCAACCTCGCTCGCGATTCTCCTGAGCAGCAGCTTCTACTATAGAATAGACGACACGGTGAGATCGGAGACGAGGCCCGAGGCTTGCCGGCGCGACGTGAGCGGGGAGGTCGGGCAGTCGCAGGGCACAGACACTGCCAATCAGCGCCGGCGTCTGTTATACTCGGGGTTTGCGGTTGAGGCGCAATCTGTATTTGAGGTCCCCTTTATGGCTCGTGCGTGTGAAATCTGCGGTAAAGGCCCGGTCTCCGGAAACCGGATCAGTCACGCCCATAACGTGACTGCACGGCGGTGGAAGCCCAATCTTCGCCGCATTCGCGTGCTGGTGAACGGCGCGAGACGATCGCTCCTAGTCTGCACGTCCTGCATTCGAAGCGGCCGCGTCACGAAGTAACCCGCGGCCACCATTCTCCTTCACTCCCGCCGGAGACGGCGATCCCATCCTTAGCTACAACGCGGCGGGCGACCTGGCGAACGGCCCGGCGCAGCCGTCCCAGTACGACGCCGAAGGCAGATTGGTATCGGGTGGCGCATCGATGAAAGGGACGGCGTAAGTCAAGAGTCTTTCTCTGGTCTCGCGCAGCGAGCGAGACGAGTCGACCGAGCGCTGCGACACCCCTGCCTCTGGGCCGCATGGCCCTTTTGCCCTTTCCTTACGTTGCAGGCTGCGAACAGAGCATCCGCCGCATCACCGATTCGGCCCGTTCCCTAACCTTGCCGGGGCGGCAAAAACTGTCTCATCTGTCCCGTGCGTCTCATGGGCGTCTGGTGACTCACGGTATAATCGTTTCCACGTCGGGCTCAGACAATTGGAGTGGGAACGCGCGCGAGAACACAAAACTCGCGGAACGAAGCCTATTGATGCTTTAGAATCAATAAGGCTAGCAATTTCTAATGTTGGCGCCCCGGCCATTCCGCCGCCGCGCTCAGGGCAGCAGCAGGTGCTTTTCACGCAGCCGGCGCTGCAGCCGCAGCAAGTCGGTTGCGCGCACGACGCCGAGCGGCACGGGCCGGTCCATCGCCTCTACGACCACCGCGTGTTCCACGCGCCCGAACAACATCTTCTCAGCAACATCTTGCACGTGTTCACCCGGTTCGACGAGGACGTAATCCTCGCGCACAACGTCACCTACGGTGAGGGCGCGATCGCGGTGCTCGTGCAGCAGGTCGTGCGCCTCAACCACTCCCGTCAATTCCCCCTGGGCATTGACCACCGAGAAGGTGTCGGCGTTCAGCCGCGAGGCCTTCTCGGCGGCTTCGCTGAGCGTGAGGCTGGTGGAAAGCGGCTCGCGGCGTTCCACAACATCCCCGATGTGGGATCCGATCAGCACGGGGGCTGAATAGTCCTGAAAGATCAGCAGGCCGCGCTTGTGAAGCTTGCCGGTCATAATCGAATCGACGCTCAGCAGGCGGCACAGGAGGTCGGCAATGAAGCACGCCACCACCAGCGGGATAATCGCATGGACGTTTCGGCTGAGCTCCACCATGAACGCAATCGACGTGAGCGGAGCGCGCGCGATGCCCGCAAACAGCGCGCCCATCGCAACGAGCGCATAGGCGCTCGGGTCGGCGGCGAATGAGGGGAGGAAGTGGTGGCACAGCGCGCCGAAAGCCGAGCCAAAACCTCCGCCGATGACGAGCGAGGGCGCAAAAACGCCTCCCGTCGTGCCCGACCCGAGCGAGAAAATAAGCGCCCAGAATTTCGCGCCCGAGACTTCGAGCGATTTGGCGACGTGGAATCGGTCGTTGAGGATGGCGCCAATCGTGTCATAGCTGGTGCCAAAGGCATGAGGAAAGAAATAGCCGATTGCTCCCATAATGAAGCCCCCGGCGGTCGGGGCCCAGATGCTGGCGGGCTTGAGGGGAAAACGATCGAAGATGTCTTCGATCCAGAACATGATCCCAATCAGCGCCACCGAAAGCAGCCCCATCAGAACGCCGAGGGGAACGAAGAGCCAGATCTCGCCCATGTGCGCGAGCGCCCACGGTCGAGCCCCAAAAAGGGGCTTGTCGCCGCGGATGAGCACGGCCACCGCCGTCCCCGCGGCCGAAGCCAGTCCGACGGGAATGAACGAGCGGGCACTGAATTCGAACAGTAACAGCTCAATGCAAAGCAGGATTCCCGAGAGCGGAGCGATGAACGTCGCCGCCAATCCGGCCGCGGCCCCTCCCGCCAGCAAAACGCGCCGCTCGTAAGGCGTCAGCCGCAGCACCTGGCCGAGAATCGATCCGAAAACACTCCCGGTTTGAATGATCGGACCTTCCGCGCCGAACGGGCCGCCGGTGCCGATGGTCAACGCGGTGGCGAGGGGCTTCAAAATCCCAACTCGCCTCCGCAACATGCTGTGGCCGATCAGAACCGCCTCCATCGCCTGGGGCGTTCCGTGGCCCTTCAGCGTGGGCTCCCAGTAATGGATCATCAGTCCGGCGATGAAGCCGCCAATCGGCGGGATCAAAACGACCCAAGGACCCAGATGGAATTGATCAGGATAGACAACTTTGAAGGACCAGCGCCCTGCGAAGAAAACGTTAGTGAAGAGATAAATCAGTTGCAGCAGCCCCTGCGCGATCAGACCCGAGACCACGCCCACGACGACAGCGAAAACGCAAATCACCAGCGTTCGCGGTGTAATTGCTTTGCCCGATGCAAACGCTTCCTTGCTCTTGAGCCATGACTTGCCCAACCCGTCCGCTGCCAAGAATCGTCACCTCGAGTGTCCTGAGTCAGGGATCCTTCGACAAACTCAGCCCGCGGCGCGGGCGAAAGACGTTGGCCCGACAGCGGAAGCCGCGGGTGAGCGGAGCCTTGTTGTCCCACCCGTTGAAGTAAACTGTCTGCCCAAGGTCAGCGCTTCTCGGGAGAGTTCTCCCAGTGCGAAATGATCACGCAGCTTTGCGAGTGGCCGCGCTTTGCCCCGGGGACGCGAACGTCCATTTTGCTGCCATAGGCGTGGTACTCCACCTTCTGCCCGGGGGGCAGCGTCACGGTGACCCTCTGCTGCGTCGTGCGGACGCGGTAGGTGACGGTTGCGCCGCGTATTACGTACTCATGGCACGGCATCTCCTTATCCTTAGGCGCGTTCGTGGTCGGAGTGCAGTCTGCAACCTTCATCGACGTCACCGTGCCGGCTTTCCATACGGACGGCCGCGCTGGGGCAGCCGCAAAGATCACAAGCAAACCGCATAGGACGCTCTGTGTCACGTAACCTCCCGCCGGCAATTCCCCTGCCGGAATTCCGCTCCGGCGCGGCGATGCGCGATGCGCGATGCGCATACCGCCCTGCCGCAGTCTAGGCCGAAGAACCGCGCGCGAACCATCGGAGAAACACCTGATAAACGGAGTCGTTCGCCCTTAGTCGTTAGGCAACGCCGGGAATTGCCGCCGAGGCAGCCGACTCAACCCGCTCCACAAGATCAACGCAACAGCCGCGAAAGCACATTGGCAGTGATCTGGGAAACGTGCCGATCGACCAGCAGGCTGGCGACGTAAGTGATCGATCCAACCGAAAACACCGCGCCGCCTGATTCGGTTTGGAACCATACGATTTCCGCTCCTCCGTCCTGCGGGTTCAAACCTTTCGCGAGCAACTTCGTTCCGGCCGGGGAAGAGGCGCTTCGTTTGTCGGTTTCGTGGCCGGACGCTCCGCCGGGAATGCGCTCATGGAGTGAGCTGGTTCCGAATAGATCGCCGTTCTTAAGGCTTGTTCCGGCGAAGACCCAATGGGAGCTGTCGATAACGCGGTACGGAGCGGCGGTCATCACTCCGCTTTCGGTATAGGCGACGCCGAGCAGACCCGCCTCCGGTGCGAAGGTACGGTGCATGCGGCTTTCGAAGATATCGCCCGGATGCTCGATGTCACCCACTTTGCCTTCGCCGAGGCTTTTGAGATGCGTCAGGCATCGCATGGCGCCGCAGTCCGAGAGCGTCACTTCACAATTAACTCCGTTCCCTCCCAAGTACATGAGTCGCCCACCGTCTTCGAACACCCATTTCCTCACCCGTCGAAACATCTCGCGCGTCCAGTACTCCGGATGCACCGCGATGATCAGAGCCTTATACTCTTCAAGCGGCAGGCTGCCGGCGTGAAGGTGAGCCTCAGCGTAGAGATCGTAATTGAACCCGCCGCGTTCGAGCCATGCGAATAACCGCCACTCGCCGGGAGTCGAGACGCACGCGAGGCGGCCCATAACCGGGTCGGTAACTTGCGTTTGTTCGGGCACGTGACTTGAGAGGTCCGGACGATCGAAGGAGAGCGGCGGATAGTGCGAATCGACGGGTTTCCAGACGCCGTAGGGTGCCGGATCGCCATAGCGCAGAAGATCCTGACGAGCGTTGACGACGGGGGCGCCCGGCAGCCCGTCGGGGTTGATGTAGTTGCTGCGCCCGCCAAAATTGTTGTACGCATTCCAAGTGTTCGTTGAAGCCAGCACTGCAATAGGCGCCTCGGGCTTCGCTGGAGCCACGATCCACGGAAACGCAAAGAATCCGCCGGAGAGCGTTTTGGCATGGAGATAGTAGAGACCGGATCGCTCCGGAGCGGTGAGCATCTGCCCGTGCTGCGCGCTCACGTACCCTACTCGGTTCCATTGGACGCCGGTCTGCGTGTAGTCGCCCTCCGGCGTGATCTGCATCGTTGCCCTAGGGCCGTGCTCATCGTACCAGCCGATCATGCGGACGAACTGTTTCTTCGAGCCATAACGCCACAGAGAAAGCTGGTATTCCTCGATGGAATGAACCCGGAACTCGGCGCTCTCACCGCTCTTCGACCATTTCGGCCACATGTAGCCGAGCAAGCCGTCGCGCAGGAGACGAAACTGGCACGGGGCTGCCGCGCCGATTTTGACCCGGACGGTTTTCGATCCGAAACCGTCCCTTGCCAGCGTCACTTCGTAGGCGGCGGGCTTGAGGTCCGCGTAAATCTCCCCTCGCGGGGTTGAGCGCACTACAACAGGCTCTGGGAGGCGCTCGCTGTTGAATTGCACCAGCGCGTCCGGCACCGCGACGTAACGCTCGTCACTGATAAATCCAATCAGCACGCTTCTCCATCCTCAAGTCGTTTTTGGATTCTGGAGCGGGGGCAGGAGCAGCTGCGAGATTCGCCGCTCGCCCAATCCTATACGCCAATGTAGCGCCGGGCTTTCAAGCGACACTGGAGTTTCTACATTACCATCTCGGAGACGAGAGGCAACTGAGCCCCGAAGGGGCGTCCTAGCCCAGCCCAGGCCAGCGGCCTGGGTCCAAGGCGCCCGTTTTCAGAGTTGAAGCCCTGAAGGGGCGTACTACCGGAGTTTTGGATCGCCCTTTCAGGGCTCAGCGGCCCGGGAGCGGACCTGATCACCACCTGGGCTTTGCCCAGGGCTGTGCTAGAGCGGCCCTTCGGGCCTGCAAATGTACAAACGCCAGCGCTGGGTGCGGTTACCGTTCCCGCGATAACCGCGAACCGCGGGGAACGATCATCCGCTCCGAGCTTCCGCGCGCGGGTGTCAATCCTCCGACCGCAGCGCCTCAATCCGGTGCACCGCGCTCATCCCGCCGTCGACCACGACGCAGCTTCCGTTGATAAACTTCGCGCGATCCGAGGCGAGATAGAGAGCGCACTCAGCGATGTCGGCGGGTTCTCCGAAAGCGCCGCCGGGATAGAGTTCCAGTAGCCCGGCTTTCTCCGCCGGGCGATCTGCATAATGGCGGATCGAGCTTTCAGTCATGATGGTTCCCGGGCAGATGGCATTGACGCGAATCCCGGAGGGCCCGTATTCGAGCGCCAGCAGCCGAGTCAGCGAAAGAATAGCCCCTTTAGACGCGGTGTAAGCGGCAAAATGAATTCCGGTGAGAGCGTTGACCGAGCTGATGTTCACAATCGTGCCCGAGCGCCGTGGAATCATCCTCCCGAGCGCCGCGCGGCTGCACAAGTAAACGCTCTTAAGGCAGGTGTCGAGAACGCGATCCCAATTCTCTTCGGAGAGCTCGTGAAGGCGCCCGTCTCCCGTCACCGCGGCGGCATTATTCACCAGCACGCCAAGGTCTTGCGCGGCGTCGAATGCCCGCTCCACGTCGCCGGCCCGGGAAACGTCGCCTTCAATCGCCTGACAAATACCTCCGCTCTCGCGAATCAAACTCACCGTCTCGGTGTTAGCGCGGGCATCGACATCGACGGAGATGATGCGAGCTCCCGCGCCCGCGAGCGTTCGCGCGATCTCTCGCCCGATTCCGTTGCCGCCCCCGGTGACGACGGCCGTCCTGCCCTCCAGTTCCAGCCCGCCGCGAACCATTTTCCTAGCCTCCCGTTTGCTCAGCGGTCTCGCGGCCCAGAGTAGACCGAATGAAGAAGATTCCCGTCAAGACGGCGAGGCACGCCGTCATCCCTGCCTCGCGGAGATGGCCGCCCATCACGGAGAAGAACGACACGACCAGCGCAAAGTAGAGGCCAACGCCCCACGCGCAGGCACGCAGGTCGCGACTCGTTTGGGAGCGGACGCGAGCCTCTTCCGCGGCGCTCTCACGCAGCCGGGCCCGGACGGGCTTCCACCATCCGATGGGACGAACCGTCCGATAGAAACTTTCAAGCACGGAGGGCGGCTCGGGCCGCGTCAGGAGCGTCGCGAGCAGGATCGAAATCCAGCCCAGGATGAAAAGAATGCCGAAGCCCGCCCAGAAAGGATACCGATTCAGATCGCTGAATGCCGGAACCAGGCCATTCAGATTCCAGTGAGTCAGGCCGCGAAACCAATTCCGGAACGATCGAGAAAGTACGGCATCCGACCCGAACCATACCACGTAGCCTGCCGGTAGGGCCCCAAGCACGCCCACAAGGTCGCCGAAAACGTTGGTGCGCCACCAGAACCATTTCAGCCACGCCAGGGGCAAAGGAAACACGACCAGCGCGGAGTTGATGAAGAGCACCCAGGCGTCGAGCTGCTTCGGGTCGATCGCGGCGCCCCACGCGAGCGCCAGCACCAGCAGAGCGCCGGAAAAGACGCGGCTCATCGTCACATACTCGCGCGCGCTGGCTTTCGGGCGCAGCGTCAGCCGGTAGAGATCGTTCATCAGATAAGAGGCGGCCCAGTTGGCGAGGGCGCAGATCCCGGCCATGTAGCCGGCCAGTCCACCGACGAGCAAAAGTCCGAAGAGGCCGCTTGGGGCTTCGCTCTTCACCAGATCGCCCCACAGGCGCGCCGGCACGGCGACGGCGCCGGGTGCGTAAATCACCGCGGCCGCGAGGCCGATGAGGAAGAACGGAATCAGCCTTACCACCAGAGAGAAAACGCCGTTCGCAATCTGGCCGGCGATCGCGTGACGCTCGCTCTTCGCCGCCATATATCGCTGCGCCGTGTAGCCTTCCCCAGCGTAAGGAGAACCGGCGAAGAAGAGACCCTGCAGGCAAAGCGCGACAATCGAGATGGCGCCGAGGTGATCTCCCCAAGGCAGCGGCTGAAGGAAGCTATGGCCCCGGATCGCAGCGACCCGGCTCCACACGTGGCTGAGTCCGCCCACCTTCTCCACCAGCAGAGCACCGAAAGCGATATTGCTTGCCATGAGCACGACAAACTGGATGACGTCGTTGTAGGCTACCGCCAGAAAGCCCGAAAGGAGTAAGTAAATCAGTGCGACCGAGCCGAAGACGGCCAGCACCTGCCCGTTTGTCCAGCCCAGCACGGGCGCGAGCGTTGCCGCCATCCATGCGGCGCTGTAAGCTAGCGCCACGAGGCCCCATGCGAAGCACGCGTAAACCGCAAAAACGTTTCGGTAGCGGCGGGCCGAGCGCCCTCCGTAGCGGCGCTCGATGAATTCCCCGGTCGTGACCACTCCGAGGCGCCGCCACATCTTTGCCCAAAGCACCGCGACCAGCGGCATCCAGATCACCCAGCTCACCCAGGCGATCAGCCAGATTCCGGCAAATCCGCCCAGGAAAAAGATCATGACGAACGCCTGGCCGCCCCCAGTGTAAGCGGCCGTATCGGACAAGCTGATCACCCACCAAGGCAAAGTTCGGTCGCCCAAAAAGAAGCCTTCGACACCCGAGGACGCACGGCGGCGGAAATACCACCCTACTCCGATCAGGAGCACGCAGTACGCGGCCACAATGATCCAGTCAATTGAATGCATGAGGACCGTAGATATCCGGGTGTGTGATTCCGAATTGCAAGGATAATGACGCGGCGCAGCCCCGTCAACGCGCAGAGTAGGGTGGCGCCTAAAAAAGTTCAGCCCGTTGAAGGACGACGACCGTTTCTCGCGATCTGTGTTACAGCGCCCCTGCGACCGTGCAATACTGGTCCCGGTACGATCTGCGGCGGCGGATCCGCAGAAACGTTAACCACGAGCGAGGTATCGCCTGAAAATTACGTCTATCGAGGCTTATCCCGTCAACATTCAAATCAATCCTGAGCTGGCGATCGCCAGCTCGTTGGGAGAGCACAAATTTTCGCACTGCGCTATCGCGATCATCCGAACCGACGGTGGACTCGAAGGCGTTGGTGAGGCCAATGCGGGCCCGCGATGGAGCGGAGAATCACAAGCGGGCGCGCTGGCGGCGATCAAGGAGATTCTCGCGCCCGCCTTGCTCGGGCGGGACCCGCTGCACATTTCGGACCTTAGCGCGCGGATGGATCGAGAACTGGTCGGGAATCCTTTCGCCAGGGCCTCTCTCGAAATGGCCCTCTTCGATCTCGCCGGCAAGGCGCTCCGAGTTCCAGCCGGAATCCTGCTGGGCGGCCCGCGGCGCTCGCCCGAAATTCCACTCCGGTTTTCGATTGGCGCGTTCACGCCGGAAAAGGCTGCTCACGTCGCTGAAAGCGCAGCCGCCCAGGGTCTCAGGGCTGTGAAGGTGAAAGTTGGTTTAGACGTGGCAGGCGATATCGAACGCGTGCGGGCGGTGCGGCGCGCGCTCGGAGACGGTTTCCCGGTCGGGGTGGACGCAAACGCCGGGTGGCGGGAAAATGAGGCGCTGGCGGCAATCCCGCACCTCGAGCACCTTGGGATCAACGTGATTGAGGAGCCGGTCCGCCGCGGCGATTTCCGTTCTGCCGCCCGCCTTCGCCGGCGCACTCGTATTCCCATCATGCTCGATGAGTCGATCTTCACAGCCGAAGACGCCATCAACGCGATACGCTTCGACGCCTGCGATATCGTCAGCATCTACCCGGGCAAGAACGGCGGCATCGCCCGGTCTTTTCAGATTGCGGTGATCGCGGCGGCCGCTGGTCTCGAGTGCACGATTGGCAGCAACCTCGAATGGGAATTCGGGTCAGCGGCGATGCTGCACCTCGCCGTGGCAATCCCGAACCTCTCTCAACGCGTCTGCCACGACATCATTGGCCCGCTCTACCACACCCGCCACGTCGGTACAGAGCTGAAATTTGGCAACGGCTGCGCCCGCGTACCGGACGGGGTCGGGCTCGGCATCGAACTCGACCGCTCCTGCCTGCAATGAGCTAAGCTTACGAGCTTCCTCGCCAGCGCGTTCACGTCGATCAATTTTGTAAACGGACGGTCCGCCGTCGGACCACGCGCCGCGACCCGGGCAACTCGGAGTTGGCTGTCACTGTGGCCCTGACCGCAATCAACAAGTACATTGGAGTGAAATGGTCCTGGACCGCAGGTATAATGTGCAACGCTTCGCGCGATGAGCGGCGGGGGCGATTCACTGACGCTCCTTTTGCCGCGCCGAATTCTTGAACGGCGCCGCAGATCATGAAAAAATCTGGTACAGGCGCAAGACGTTTGAAGGGCCGGCGGCGATTCCTCAAGTCAATCGCTCTTGGCGCCGGGGCGGCAACGTTGCCGGCAGGCCGGGCGGCGGGCGCGTTCGCAGGAGCATCCGATCAGGCCGAGGAAACGGGATCAGCGGTCCCGGCTGCACTCGTCGAATATCCGCGAAAGTTCACCGGGCCGCGGCGGAAGATGATCACGTTTCCGCTGGGCGGCGTGGGCTCGGGAAGCATCGGCTTGGGCGGACGGGGCGAGTTGAAAGAGTGGTGGATTTTCAACCGGCCCGACAAAGGCAATTCGCCCGGCTACGCCTTTCCTTGCCTATGGGTGGCCTGCGGAAACCGGAAGCCTGTGGCCAAAGTTCTTGAGGCGCGCATCCTTCCGCCTTATGAAGGCCCTTCCGGCCTCGGGGCCGCGAATGTTCCGGGCCTGCCGCGTCTGCTCTCTTGCACGTTCACGGGAGAGTTTCCGCTGGCGCGCGTCGATTTCGAGGACCCCGAGATCGCCGTCCGGATCAGCCTCGAAGCCTTCACCCCGTTCATTCCTCTCGATGCCGATGATTCGGGCTTGCCTATTGCCCTCCTGCGCTACACGGTGGTGAACCCGCAGGCGGTGAAGGCGGCCGTCTCCATAGCCTTTAGCATCGAAAACCCCGTCGGCAGGGAAGCGGCGCATGGGGTCGACTTCACGGGCTCGTATGGGCGCGTCAACGAGCATCGATCCGGGCGCGGGATCGAGGGCCTGTTCATGCGGAACCCCTTCCTTCCATCCGCGCACCCGTTGGCCGGCTCTTTTGCGCTCGGCGTGCTTGGGATCGGCGACGGGAATGTGACCTATCTTCGCGGCTGGCCGAGCGCGCGATGGTGGGAAAGCCCGCTGCTGTTCTGGGAAGATTTCTCGGCGGACGGGAGGCTCGGCCCCGAATCTTCCGCGCGGACAGCGGTTGGCGCGCTGTGTCTCGGGCGCGAGATTCCGGCGCGAGGCCAGGCTGAATTCACATTTCTCCTGAGCTGGCATTTCCCCAACCGCACGCCTGCGCGCTGTGGCTGGAACGCGCCGAAGGGCCACGAGAACGATCTGCTCGGCAACTATTACTGCACGCGCTTTGCCGACGCCTGGGCCGCGGCAATCCACGCCTCAGAGCGCTTGCCCGAGCTTGAACGCGCCACCCGGCAGTTTGTAGCGGTGATGCGCGAGACGACGCTGCCCGCAGCGGTAAAGGATGCCGCCTCCGCGAACCTGTCGACGCTGGTGACGCCGACGGTTTTCCGCACTCGCGACGGCTCGTTCCACGGATTCGAGGGATCGAATGACCATAGCGGCTGCTGCTTCGGAAGCTGCACGCACGTCTACGCCTATGAGGCGACAATCGAGAGCCTGTTCCCCGAGCTCTCTCGCTCAATGCGGCAACAGCAATTCGGTTTTCTTACTGATGCCGAGGGGCGGATGGACTATCGCGAGCTCCTGCCCTTCGGCATCGAGCATTTTGGCGTGGCTGCCGCCGACGGCCAGATGGCTTGCCTGATGAAGCTCTATTTCGACTGGCGGCTTTCCGGCGATACCGAATGGCTCCGAAGCTTATGGCCGGGCGCGAAGAGAGCGATCGAATTCTGCTGGATTCCGGGCGGCTGGGACGCGAACCGCGACGGCGTGATGGAAGGCGCGCAGCACAATACCTATGACGTCGAGTTCATCGGGCCAAATCCCCTGTGCCAGTTCTGGTATCTGGGCGCGTTGCGGGCTGCCGGGGAAATGGCCGCCGCCGCCGGGGACGCGGATGTCGCGCAACGATGTCGTACTCTTTTCGAGCGCGGCAGCCTGTGGATGGACGCCCATCTCTTTAACGGTGAGTACTACATCCAGCAAACCGGCTCGATCCGGCGCGACGAGATCGCGAAAGGTCTCATGGAAGGCGCCGGGCCGACCGACACCGAGCATCCGACGTTTCAGTTGGGCGAGGGCTGCCTCGCCGACCAACTCGTAGGGCAATACTACGCCGCCCTGGCTGGCCTGGAACTCCTGGCCGATCGCGACCATCTTCTGAAAACACAGCACTCGATTTACAAATACAATTTCAAGCGAAGTCTCGCGGATCACGACTCGGTTCAGCGCACCTACGCGCTGAACAACGAGGCCGGCCTCGTCGTCTGCACCTATCCGCGCGGCGAGCGGCCACGAACTCCATTCCCGTATTTTGCCGAAGTGTGGAGTGGAATCGAGTACGCGGTCGCGGCGCTGATGTTTTATCTGGACATGAGTTCCGAAGGTGTTGAACTCGTCGAGAGCGCCCGGCGGCGTTTTGACGGCGAAAAAAGGAACCCGTGGGATGAAGCCGAGTGCGGCTACCACTACACGCGGCCGATGGCGAGCTGGGGTGCGTTCTTCGCGCTGAGCGGCGTTCGCTACGATGGCGTGGAAAAACAATTAACGGCGAAACCGCGGTTTCGGCCGGAAGCATACTCTTCGTTCTGGTCGGCGGCGAGCGCCTGGGGCTCGTTGACGCAGACGATCAGCCCTCGCAGCCAACGCGTCACGCTCTCGGTGATACGCGGTAGCCTGGCAATCCGCTCGCTTGCGCTGGCGCGAGAGCGAGCAGAACCAGCTTCTTCCTCCGTCAAACTGGGGGCGCGGACTCTGGCGCACGCGGTGCGGGGAAGCGCGCGCGATTACCTGATCCAATTGCGCGACGAGGTGACGGTTGGTCCCGGCCAGCCGCTGGTTGTTTCTTTGCGTGAGGATTGAACAGAATGTATTCACGGAAGTTGAGTCGCCCCTGCGAGCACTCGATGCTGCTGATCTCGGGAACCGGGCCGGGGGATACGGAACGCTGGGGAAGTACTCGCGCAGGTAGTCCAACTCGATGGGCCGGAGGGACCGTAATTGCGCGGGATTTTGACGCTAGGTAGCTGCGTTTAATTGGGCGGGGGCAGCTCAATCCGTGTCTCGACGTGGGTGCGCTCGAAGCCAGAGTTCTCGAGCGAGATCGTGTACTCCCGCTTGTAAAACATGACGGCGCGCAAACGGAACTCAGTTCCAAAGCTCTCCGGAAACCACACTCCACCCGGCTCGCGCTGGTACTGCACGCTGAAGCCGAGGCCGGGAAGCGACACGAGGAACGCACGTACCACCACGGGCAGCTTTCGCGACAGCTTGGTGAAGACGTCGACCGGCTGAAACGCTTGCATGTCGACGTCCGCCTCGCCCGACCAGTCGTAATCTTTCTTTTGCTTCGGCCGGAAGGTGATCCGGTAGACCGCGTGGCCTGCCAGAACCTCATCGCCCAAAAACGCGAAGCGAAATTTCTTCTGCTGGTCCGTCGTGAGGGGAAACAGATCTTGATCGATTCCGTCTCTTGAGTGGCCGCCCGTCAGACCCGTGCCCAGCCCGTATGCGACATCGCAGTCGATGCTTTCGTTTTCGTTTTTGTGGTTCGGCTGCTGACTGAAGCTCACGTACCGCCCCTTGTGCCAGTAGCGGCCGGTGAGGCGCTGAAGTTTCCTCTTCGAACCCTGGGGCGCCGGGACCACGCGATAATCCATGGTTTCCCCGCACATCAGCTTTCCGTTCGTTTTGCGCGCAGCAACATGGATGTGCTGGTGGTAGACGTATTTACTGCGAAGCGCGCTGCTTCGATCCTGGTTGGCGGCGACGCGTGACATAATGGCGTCCGCGGTCAAAGCAGGGCTTTGAGCGAAAACTTGCGGCGAGAGCACGGCGATCAAAACGGCCGCGATTTTCGACAATGCGGAGCGGAACATCTCTGAATTTGTGAAGCCGGGGGCTACAGAGATCCTTCGTCGCCTTCGGCT